>CACVAU010000091.1 GCA_902727915.1 uncultured Sulfurovum sp. | reverse complement strand
CCTCTTCTATTGGTGGCTTTTTAGTTAAGCTAAAATTGTTTATTTTAGCTTATGGAATTGATAAGTTTCTCAAGCTTTCTTTCACTAGTCAAACATTGGCGTTTAACTAGCAATTTGGGTTAAATTATTATAGTTGCTATCTCTGTCATATTTTTATTTTAACATATTTACCACGCCTCTAACCAAAGTTTATATATAATCTTTTAATTTCAAAACAAAGAACTAGAAACATGTCTAACACCCTATTAAGTGCGACCAATATTGCCCATTCATTTGACTACGAACTCTTCTCTAACATTAACTTTAGCCTTAAAGAAAAAGAGAGCATTGCCATTGTGGGGCGTAGTGGTTCTGGTAAATCAACCCTTTTACATATTTTCTCAACCTTTATTCAGCCAAACGAAGGTGAAGTTACTTTATTCAACGAAAATATTTACAAACTATCTGAAAAAAAACTTGAAGACTTACGTCGGCATGACTTAGGGATTATATTTCAATCACACTATCTTTTTAAAGGCATGACAACTCTAATGAATATTGAGATAGCGACCATACTTTCAAACGAAAGCATTGATGAAAAATTACTAGAACGCCTTGAAATTAAAGAGCTAATGCAACAAAAGATAGGTGAACTCTCAGGAGGACAACAACAACGTGTCTCCATCGCCAGAGTACTTTCTAAAAAACCTAAAATCATCTTTGCAGATGAGCCTACTGGGAACCTAGACAAAGAGACAGCCAAACTTGTTATGGATGTTTTACTAGAGTACATTGAAAAAGAAAATGCAGCCCTCATACTCGTAACTCATGACAGAGAAATGGCAGAACTCTGTGACCAAAGCTTTCTACTAGAACAAAAAGAGCTAAAGGAACTAGTATGAGTTTAATGGATATTATTATAAAAATTGGACTATTTTTTGGTGTTTTCTATGGAGCAATTATGATTACCTCACTCATTACAAAAAAATTTAAACCCAAAGAAGAGGCTACAGAAGAAACTAAAAGTAAAAAAGAGGATACAAAATAACACCTCTTTTTTAAAATTCTTATACATCAACATATCTTGATATATAAGATTTATTTAGCTACACTTCTCAAAATATTTTGAGGAAAGATAATGAACAAAAAAGTACTCGTACTCTGTACAGGAAATAGCTGTCGAAGTATCATCGCTGAAGCTTTAATAAACGCTCAACTAGAAGGTGTTGAAGCACATAGTTCTGGTGTTAAACCAAGTGGTCGTGTCAACCCAAATGCCAAAAAAGTTTTAGAAGCCCACAATGAATGGGACGACAAATACCACTCTAAAACCTTAGATACCTTAGACCACATAGAGTTTGATTTAGTTGTAACTGTTTGTGACCATGCCCATGAAACTTGCCCTATTTTTGAGAAGCCAACTCCTAAACTTCATATCTCTTTTGAAGACCCAGATGGAAAAGCTTATGAAGCATTTGAAGCAACGTATGTAGAAATACAAGAACAACTTCTTCCCCAAGTAAGAAAAGCTCTAGTCAATAACTAATGGATATTTTTCTAAAAACCATCGGCTCACTGAATGACGAAACCCGTGTTCGGATTTTGCATTTTATCGACAAACATGACGAAGTCTGTGTTTGTGACATTGAAAACTCTTTTGAGATGATTCAGTCACGTGTTTCTCGTCATCTCAAAATCTTAAAAGAGGGAGGTTTTTTACGTGTTGAACGCAAAGGACGTTGGGCTTTTTACTCCATTCGCTCTCCTCTTGATGCTTTTCGTCAATCCATCTTAAAAGAGATTCAACACCTCCAACTTGAAATTCCCCCACTAAATAAAGGATATAACGATGATACTAGCAAGTAGTATATTTTTAATCACGCTCATATTTGTCATTTGGCAACCCAAAGGCTTACAAATAGGAACCACAGCCGTCATAGGAGCCATTGTTGCTTATGCTTTAGGTGTAGTAGCCTATGATGACCTCTTTACCGTTTGGGACATTGTTTGGGATGCCACTTTAGCCTTTATCGGAATTATCATTCTCTCCTTAGTCCTTGATGAAATAGGGTTCTTTGAGTGGGGAGCCTTAAAAATGGCAAAGTTCTCTAAAGGTTCAGGAGTCAAGATGTTTGTCTACTCCATTCTTTTGGGGGCAGTCGTTTCAGCACTCTTTGCGAACGATGGTGCAGCCCTCATTTTAACGCCTATTTTACTAGCAAAGATGCGTATACTAAAACTCAATGTTAAAACCATTTTAGCCTTTTTACTAGCAGGTGGATTCATTGCCGATTCTGCTTCTTTACCGTTTGTATTTTCCAACTTAACCAACATTGTTACAGCAAACTATTATGACATTGGGTTTAGTGAATACTTAGCCAACATGTTCTTACCTTTTGTCGTGAGTGTTGCCATGTCCATTGCTGTCTTATACTTTTTCTTACGTAAAGACATCCCTAAAACAGTCGACATTGACCTGCTTAAACCTGCTGATTCTGTTCTAAAAAGCAAAGAGCTTTTCTATTTGGCTTGGGGATTCTTAGGCTTACTTCTGGCTGGATACTTCATCGGTGACCACTACAACATTCCTATCTCTGTATTTGCTTTAGGTGGGGGAATTATCTTCTTACTTATTGCCACAGCATACAAAACCGTTGAGCCTGTCAAAATTGTAAAAGACGCTCCTTGGCAAGTAGTTTGGTTCTCATTGGGTCTGTACATTGTGGTTTACGGACTTAAAAATGCTGGACTAACCGACTACTTAACAACAGTTTTACAGTCCTTACATACCCAATCGGATGTCGTAGCTGTAGTAGGAACAGGGTTTATCTCTGCCTTTCTATCAGCCATTATGAACAACATGCCAACCATTATGGTCATGGACATTGCCTTAAAAGACATTGGAAACGATGCCCTTTCCAACGCTATGGTATACGCCAACATCATCGGATGTAACTTAGGACCCAAAATGACCCCATTTGGAAGTTTAGCAACCCTACTTTGGTTACACACTTTAGCACAAAAAGATGTGAAGATTAGTTTCTGGGAGTATAGTAAGTTTGGATTGATGGTTACGCCACCTGTTTTGTTAGTGGTGCTTTTGACGTTGGTCTAAGAACTATAAATAAGGTAGAAAAAATTTCTATCTTATTTGTCAAAATCTATGGTTTACAAATAGGCTTTTTCATCTATTTAATTGTAACTTCAAAATAAACAAAACATCTTCAAAAGTAATTTGCTTCATAGCCAATAATGTTTTAGTCTCAACAAAAGTATATTGATAATTAATACGCTTAAAAAGCTTATTGAGATAATCCAAACGATTAGTAGATAAGGTATTAGCCATCTTAATATTCTTAACAAGAAGGACTAAATCAGTATCATTAAAAATCTCTCTATCTTTAAAGTACGTAATAAATTCTAAAAGATAAATACCAGCATCTTGATAATTTTTCATTTGAGCTTCTACACAAACTAAGTTATAAAACAATGTTTTAGAGATATTTTGCCCTTCCTCTAAACGAGAATTGTTTCGATATAGATACACTGCTTCTATAAAATATTTTTTACTGTTAATTAAATCGACTTTTGTCTTTCGCTGTAATCCTAAACTACCAGCTACAACATAATACTCATAGCGTTTATTCCAAAATGCTTCAAAATAATTTGCACTAACCTTAGCCTTAGTCCCAAGCTCAATCGCAGCATCTATTTCATTCATTTTTCCCAAAAGCTTCATTAATAATATCGTTGTATCTAAATTATGTGGACTTAATTCTAATGCTTTACGATAATATCCAATACTTTTGGATATATTGTGTTCTTTGAGTAAAGAATGATTACCTAACTGCATTTGAACCCTGGAAAAATGATTGACATTTGTTAAACCAAAATAATCAAGAGAACTGATGACAATAAACGAAAAGAATAATAAATAAGATTTTGCATTCAAATAGATAAGATTTTCTCTTCGATAAATATACAGTAAAATAAATATAAGTGAAAAAAGAATTGGGCTTAACCAGCCCTCCCATAAATCAGGATAGAATTCTCGTTCCAATAGTAAAGCAATTAAAAACCCTATACCTATAAAAAATCCAAGTGATATTTTCTTTTGAATATATCCAATTAACAAACTTATCAAGACCAATAGAATAATAGCTGTATTAACAATAAAAACCTGTAAAGAGCTTATAAATGATGAGAGAGGGTCATAGCGTAAAATATAATCATAACCATCTGGCATCATAGAAGAAGAGATAATATGAGGCAATGTTTCTAAGCAAAGAAATGTGGTATAGCTTCCCAAAAGAAGAAGTAATGTATTGTTAAAAATAAGATTCATAAAATATCGATTTCTTATTTCAATATTTTTAAAAAAGCTTATTAAAATATAAAAGAATCCACTGAATAATAATATATTACTAAATGCATTAGCAATATCCAATAAATCACTATGATTATTTATCTGAAAAAAATAACTCATAGTACCTGCTAATCGATGATTGAAAAGAGCAATCACGACACCAGCAATAAAAACCCAAGTAGGAGTAAGCGTCTTTAAATTATTTCTATGAAAGGAAGTTGCTCTAATAGATTTTTCTCCTATATTTAAAAGCCTTTCAGCTTCTATTAGTGTATTCTCATCAAAATATTTAATTGACTCAGCATCAGCTTGAGCCTCTCGCCAAATCTCTAACTGTTTATGAATAACCAACAGTAAAACAAGAACCAAGCCTTGAAAAAGTAAATAGTTTTTACCAATAATAGATGCTTGAATAGCAAGCATCATATTATTGAACTCAATTTTAATATCAGCATAGATAGAGGTAGTAAGTAAGAGTATTGAAGATAAAGTAAATAAAATAATAACTGCTTTAAGAAAAAGTTGTACCTTATGAATTAAAGCAAGATCTTTATGATGAAAATGTGCCAACTCATGTGTCAAAACAGAGGCAAATACTCTAGGATATCTTCTAAAACGAGCTAAAAAGAATCCTGGTATTAATACAATATTTTTTCCTTGAAAGTTTAAAGCTACAGGACTACTTAAAAGTTGACGATTTGAATCATCCTCTAAACTAGTATCTCCATCAACTCTATATTCAATATTTGAGATATGAAGGTTTTTTTCATTTAAAATTTTTATAACTTTATGAGTATCTTCATCGTCTGTAAAATTAAATAAGTTGGTATATTTTAACTTTTTCTTAACCTGTTTATTTTGATAAAAAAGAAAAAATTTATAAAGAAGAAAAGACCAAAATAGAGAACCTGTACTTACAATAAACATCAGCCACTCAATGCTATTTTTTTCTTTATTAAAATATCCCCAAGGAATAAGAAGTATCGTAGAAGTTAATACTGTAAAAAATACTAAAATAACAAGAATAGTCGATAAACGCCATAGGTTTTTCTTTCCCATATCATTTTAACCAATAGCCAATAACCATTCCAATAGTACTAAACCCAAACTCTTTTAACTCTGGATTTGAAATTAGAGGTATAGAAATACCTAATAAAATTACTGAAATAATGAATTGATAAAGAACCTTTCGTTGTATTTGACTATTTTTCTGTTGTCTATCAATATGTTCACCTAAAGCTTTCAGGTCATCAGCAGAAATATCTTTTTTATTTTCTAAAAAAATATACATAAGTTTTTCATTAACATTCTCATAAGTATTTGCTAATTTAAAAAACCCCAATGAAGTACTTTCTCTCTCTTCCAGTTTATTTTGAGCAAAGGACAAATACTCTTGCATTTTTGGCTCAGTAATTTTTTTTAATTTAAAGCTCTCTATAAGCTCCGAAATAGTTGAAAAAAATAATTGCATCAAACACCCCTTTTTATTTCAATTATAGCTTAAACCCTATTAGGTCTATATCAAAAGCTCTCATTCAAGTTTTATGAATTTAGTGTAAGGATTTTTAATTCATAAGGTACTTTTTTTATTATTCATTTACTTGTCAAACCCAAATATAAATATAGACATATAAAAAATAGTCCATAAAGATGTACCTCTATAGATGGAATGATATAATTTGAATAACGTAGATAATCCCACTCAGTATGATTAAAATAATAATTATACTCCTTCATTAGACCATAAAACCATATATTTTTAAAAATAAATACAGAACAATAACCAAATAACATCAGATATATATTTGCAACCGAAAAGCTTAGCAGTCTAGCACCTATTAGGATAAAAATTGTACCTAAGAAAAGAGAAACTATTGAATAGATACTATTACTAATAATGACCATAGAGTCACCCATTCCAGCAATATTATTCAAATAATCAATACTCATGACAATATGATAGACCCAAAAAGATATTAAAACTATCCCAATGATATTCTTCAAAAAAATTAGTTTATTTTTAAAAATCATTTATAAATACGAGCATTCAAAAACAAAAACTCCCCTTCTTTCACTTCATAAAATCGTACTTAGTTTCTCTCTTTTGTTCCATCTTAAAGTTCAAAGTTTCCTGCCTATTATATTAATATTGTCATTACATTAAGCTAGACGATTTTTATAAAATTTGAAAAGACCATATTTTAGTTGTTGCCAACCTATTTTTTTTCCAATGATGGAGAAAAAATCATTAGAATAATATCTGCTAGAAAAGCAAATAATAAGGAAAAGAGAAGTTATCAAAAGTGTTGAAGAACAAACAAAACATGATGACTATGAAGATGAAAGATGAATATAATTTTTCTGATGCTATTAGAGGACAATTCTATGAACCCAAAAAAATACTAACTTCTATGAGGTTAGATACTGACATTTTAATTTTTTTAAAAAAATAAGCAAGTGAGTCGTAACACTGTAAATGACTTTAGCTATCTGCTCATAACTTCCTGAATACTTCTTTTCTCTGTTTTTTCTAAGTAGTACTAACATCTCTTCAAAACCTAAAAACTCATCTTTTTCTTTCGAGTAGTTAAACTTTTCCACCAAAAGAAACTTTGCATTTTTGGAAAGTTGTATTTTTGGAATTTTTACCCCTGCTTTTTCTACGGCTTTCATACAAAAGTACTCATTCTCAGCCAAATAGTGATAATTATACTTATCATTATAGCTACAATTTTTACAAATGATAAGTAATTTTATCTTAAAAATCAAATCCTTAAACAGTACTAAGTCTCTCAGCTTCCTAAAATACATAACCATCCAAAAATGATTCCATTTGGAAGTTTAGCAACCCTACTTTGGTTACACACTTTAGCACAAAAAGATGTGAAGATTAGTTTCTGGGAGTATAGTAAGTTTGGGTTGATGGTTACACCACCTGTTTTGTTGGTAGTGCTTTTGAGTTTGGTTTAGAGTGAAAGTATCAATTTACTTTCATGGTCTAAAAACAGAAATATCTAACTCTTTAATCACTTTATAGTGCTTATCATTAGCTGTATAAAGTGTCATTCCATGCGTAGCACAAGTTGCTCCAATAAGTGCATCAGCTAGTTGCATGGAATGACTTAAAAAATACTCTTCAACATAAAAAAGTGCTTGTGCTGAAATCTCTTCATTTATATAAACAGTTTTTACTCTCCACTGTTTCAATGCTCTTTTTAAGGCTCTTAGTTCATCTTTGTTTCTCATTCCTTGAACCAATTCCATATAAGTCACAGCAGAAATAGCAAACTCTCCAATACTATGAATAAGATCATAAGCATTTTGATTACCTCTAAGATACCAAATAAGTACATCAGTATCAAGTAGTTTATCATAAACCAAAGTTACGACCTTGTCTCATATTTCGTACCATGGTGTCGACATCTTCTTCTCGGTCTTGCCACATTCCAAAAATACTGTCTGTTTTTTCTTCGTTGGATGACTCATTATAAGCGATAAGTTTTGCTTTTGCTTTTCCTCGGTAAGTTATAAGAACATCTTCACCTTTACTCAACACATCAAAAAGCATTGAGATATTAAATCTTAAATTTTTTGCTGTTACTGTCATTTTATGCCTTTATAAAGTTTATAGTTTAAGTATAAACTATTATAGATTAAAGATGCCTAACCTATATTTTAAATCCATAAATTATCAATCAACCTAGTACTCCCAACCCCAGCAGCCACTAAAATAATGGTATTACCAATCTCAACCTCATCTATAGCCTGAAACTGTCGGTTCACCAAAGCAATGTACTCAACATCTACCTCTTTTAAAACCTCTGCCATTACTTCTTTTGTCTTTACGACTTCAAACTCTTTTCGCATGACCAATTCAGTGGCTTTCTTTAAAGAGCGAGAAAGTGTTAAGGCTCTTACTCTCTCCTCTTTATTCAAATAGACATTTCGACTACTTAGTGCTAAACCATCAGCATCACGAACAATGTCACAAGGGACTATTTCTACATTGATGAAATAGTTTTTTACCATTTGTGTAATGAGTGCCAATTGTTGAGCATCTTTTTTACCAAAGTAGGCTCTAAAAGCTGTTGGTTTGTTATAGGCTATGAGATTTAAAAGTTTCATCACCACTTGTAACATACCATCAAAATGACCGGGGCGTTTTGAACCTTCTAAAATAAACCCTCTTGTTGCTGGTGCTGCTATACTTAGTTCATCTTCTTCATACATCATTGCTGCATTTGGCATAAAAATAACATCTACCCCTGCTAATTCACAAATTTTGGCATCAGCATCTTCTTTTCTTGGGTAGGCATCTAAATCCTCACCTTCTAAAAACTGTGTTGGATTCACAAAAATAGAAACCACCACAAAGTCATTTTTGGCTCTTGCTTCTCTAATTAAAGACAAATGCCCTTCATGTAACGCACCCATGGTTGGGACAAAACCTACTGAGCCATTAAATTGTTTTGTTTGGGTATAAAGTTCTTCGATAGAATTAACGATTGTCATGTATTATATTCCTAATTATTAATCGTAGGTGTGACCACGTCACACATCAAAACCAAATATTGAGAATAATAGTGTTGGGAATAATCAAGATTTAGATTAGGTGTGTGACGTGGTCACACCTACAGTAGTTTTATTTAATTTCCACCAAATGGGTTCATTCCACCCATCATGCCCATGGCTTGAGATTTTTTGTTGTCTTCTACCATTTTGAGTACTTCATTGGTTGCTGACATTAACAAAATTTGTAATGCAGATTTATCATCCATTAAAGAATCATGAATCGTAATGTCTGTAATCTGATTGGCACCATTGGCTGTTACTTCTACCATACCACCACCAGCTTTAGCAGTCATACTAACATTTTTAGACTGTTCTTCCATCTCTTGTGCTTTTGACTGAAGTTCTTTCATCATATCAGCCATTTTACTCATGTCCATATTTTCAAACATTAATTAAGTCCTTTAAATTCTTGGGCGATGCTATTGTCATCTTCCAAAATAACTATCTTAGGTTCAAATGTATCTGCCTCTTCTTCACTCATAGATGCATAAGCAATAACTATAATCTTATCACCCACATGTACTTTACGTGCAGCTGCACCATTTAAACACATCTCTTTTTTCCCAGCTTCTCCAGGAATAATATAGGTTGAAAAACGCTCACCGTTGTTAATGTTAACAATATCTATTTTCTGACCCACACGCATGTTTGCAGCATCTATTAACTCTTGATCAATGGTAATAGAACCTACATAATGTAAGTTTGCCTCTGTCACTGTCGCTCTGTGAAGTTTACTATAGAGCATGGTAATATTCATAAAAAATCTCCTATAGAGTTATACATCGTTTTCTCTCTATTTTTTGTATTATAGCGAATTAAAATTTACGGAAACTTCATACAATTATTTTCTTTTCAAGGCTAAAATAAATAGAACAAAAGTTACATACAAATAAAGTAAGTAGTACGATTTTTTTAATTAAAAACAATATACAAGCTACTTATAAGTAATAATCTATAGTATAAAAAAAATTTATAAGGTCAATACCCTATGTCTCTCTTTCCCCTTGAAGAAATCACGCAATTACAAAAACAACTGTCGGAACATCCTGTTTATGATGCTGTCAAAAGTCTTGATGATTTAACAATCTTTATGCAACATCATATCTATTCCGTATGGGATTTTATGTCCCTTGTGAAATATCTCCAAAATGAATTTGCTCCAAATACCATGCCTTGGATGCCACATGGTGATCCTATGATTAGACGATTTATTAATGATATTGTTCTTGAAGAAGAATCAGATGAGGCACTGCCTTTGGCTGATGGAAGCATTAGTTATACTAGCCATTTTGAACTCTATATTCTGGCAATGGAAGAAGTCCAAACCAATGCATCAAAACGTATTAATTTATTCATTGAAGACGTGCGAGAAACTTCTGTTAACCAAGCCTTAACAGGTCAAAATATACTCATACCTGCACAAATATTTAGCAGAACAACATTTGATTTTATTGCCAGTAATAAGCCTCATGTTATTGCTGCTGCTTTTGCTTTTGGACGAGAACATATTATTCCAACCATGTTCCGTGCTTTACTGAAAAAAATGGATATTAAGAGGGAAGATGCCATTGCTTTTCATCACTATTTAGAGCGTCACATAGAGCTTGATGGAGACCATCATGGACCACTATCACTACGTATGCTTGATATTCTTTGTGATAATGACCTTAAAAAAATTGAAGAAGCTAAGCAAACAGCCATTCATGCAATCAAAACACGTATAAAATTTTGGGATGCTGTTTTAATAGCCATAGAGAAGACAAAAGAAGAAGCGAAGCAAGTATTATAAAACACTTGCTTTTTACTCACTTTCTTTTTTTGTAACGGTTTAATTCATTTCATTATTTTTCTTTTCTTAAGAAAAATAGTCCAAAAACTGTTCCAAGTAATGCTATCAATCCTAAACCTAACGATGAAAAGGTTGGTACATTCTGAAACTCTTGACAATCAGCATTTGCATTGGCATCTGCTACTACTGACTTCTGAATTGAAATAGTTCCATTTACTAAATATGCATTTTGCGCATTATCGAATACTTTGTATTTTATAGGTGTTGGTTCAACTAAAGGTACACCTTCTTGTGCTACATAACTAATGCTTCCATCAGCATTCACACGCCAAGTTCCCTGATTAGGAACAAACAATATTTTACCACTGTTTTCTTTGGAGAACAGAGCATCTTCATGTTGTTCTCTAAATCCTGTAGGAAGAACAATTTCTACCGTACTGACATTGAGATCACCATTATCATTTTTAAGAACATCTATGGTCATAGCTGTTCCAAAGTCTGTTGTTAGTTCAAGGTCATTTCGTAACAGTCCTACATAGTTAACTTCTACTTCTGCTGTGGCTAATCGTTCACCCATATTGGTTGCTAATGAATAGGAAATAGCTGTTGGATCAAACACAAAACCTTCTTCTGGAGTAAAAACTATTTTCCCATCCTCAATGCTCCATGTTCCTTCACCCTCAACCACTAAACGCTCACCTGCTTTTTGTGTTCCTGTAATTTTAATACTATTTTCATCTAAAATATCTAAATTATCATTGGCAAATACATCCACAATTACGCGCTCATTTAAAATTGCCCCTGATGTACTATCTTCTGAAGCAGAGTTTAGATATATCTCTCTATTTTTAGCATCAATCACTGTTTGTATCTCAGCTACTGTTGGATTTTCAAGGTCTAGGTATGTTCCATTTTCTAACACTGTTGTATAATCTATACCTTCTATTGCACCACGTACACCCTCAATCGCATTTATTTCTGTCGCTGTAGCTGCTTGGTCATTCGCATTTCCAAGAATGTCTTCTTTTACAGCTTCTAACCCATCAATATTTGCATTCACTGCATCTATGACCGTTTGAATTTCTTCAATACTTGGGTTAATAGAATCGAGATACGTTCCATTTTTCAATGCTTCTGAATAATCTATCGCTTCTCTTGCGCCACTTACACCCTCAATTGCATTGATTTCTGTCGCTGTAGCTACTTGTTCATTAATATTCCCAAGAATGTCTTCTTTTACAGCTTCTAACCCATCAATATTTGCATTCACTGCATCTATGACCATTTGAATTTCTTCAATACTTGGGTTAATAGAATCGAGATACGTTCCATTTTTCAATGCTTCTGAATAATCTATCGCTTCTCTTGCACCACTTACACCCTCAATCGCATTGATTTCTGTCGCTGTAGCTGGTACACCATCTGTATTTCCTCTAATATCTTCTATCACTGCTGTTCTAACATCAGCGACATTTATGCTAATACCTTCTGACACATTATGTGACTTTAGTGTTAAGCCTATTACTATTGAGTTATTTACATCATAGGTATAAAGACCTGAATCAGCTATAGTAATATTTTCTTTACTAAAAACTCTATCAGTTGCACCTAGAATAGCTACACCATCTTTGTACCATTGGTAACTGTCATTTCCACTTGGATTTTCTGCTAACTCTGGTGTTATGGTTAAATTACTTTCAGTATATAAATCCATACTTTGATTTGTATCTACTGCTTGTTGTGAAAAATGTTTTGCACCATACTTATCACTTCGAGAAACATGTTTTTTCGTAATATAATCAAAACCATCCTCAATGCTTATTCCATGTTCATTAACAATGGCTACATAATTTGGTTCTAAATCAGAAAATGTGAATTTATTACCAAAAACATCTAAACCTTGGTAGTCATGAACACCATCTATTTTCTTTAAATCTCTTAAGGCTAAAGGAACTTCTCCACTTAAATTATTTTGAGTCAGTACTAACCTTTTCAAGTTCACTAGCTGTCCTAATTCATCTGGGATTGTTCCACTTATGTTTGTATTATTAATCGTTAAACGTTCTAAATAAGTCATATCACCAAGCCAAGTAGGGATTTCTCCACTTAAAGGACTTTTATCTCTTGATGTTATGTAAAGATATTTCAAACCTTCCATCTCTTTTAATACAGGAGAAATTCCTTCACTAGCAGCAATGCTTAAATAGGTGACATTAGGCATGTCTTTTAACCAAGTCGGCATAGGACCGGCATCAGTATGCACACCTAATAACGTTAAGTTAGACATATTCGCAAAGTAGCTAGGTATCTCTCTACCATAAACAGAGGTATTTAATGCTGTTAAACTTGACATACCCTCTAACCATGCTGGAGCACCATCATTTAAACCAGGATTCCCGTCAATATATAATGTCGTTAAATTATCTAAATTTGTTAGTGATTGTGGTAAATCCCCTGTAAAACTATTATGCAATAGAATTAAGTGTGTTAAGTTCTCTTCATCTCCTAACCATGAAGGAACTTCTCCACTCAACTGGTTACTAGCAAGATGTAATATTTTTAAATTTAAATTGGCTAAGAAACTAGGAATTTCACCTGTAACATTATTGAAGTACCAATATAGATCAGTTAATGCAGGCATGTCACCTATCCATGTTGGAATCTCACCTGTTAGGTTATTATCTCCTGCTTGAAGTCTTTTTAAGTTTGCCAAATTTGTTAATGTTGAAGGAAATGATGTAAAGTTATTGGTATTGACATAAAGGTTTTCCAAACTCACAACATCACCTATCCAACTAGGGAAGTCTCCCTTAAACTTATTGTTTGAAAGACTTAAGGTTGTTAACTTTGTCATATTAACCATACTAGCAGGAATTTGTCCTTCTAACTCATTTCCATTAAGATACAATGAAATTAACTCTGACAAATTAGTCAATTCCGTAGGTATGTTTCCTGTAAATGCATTGTCATTCAAATTTAGATACTCTAAGTTTAAAAGGTTTTCCAACTCAGGTGGAATATTACCTGTTAATTCATTTGTTTGTAAATATAGTCTTGTCAAAGTAGTAAGATTTCCTAACGCTGTTGGAATGTTTCCACTTAGTTCATTTGAATATAAATATAAATATTCTAATGTTGAAAGGTTGCCTAACTCTACTGGAATACTTCCTGTTAATTTATTCGCATATAAATATAATCTTGTCAAACTACTAAGGTTCCCCAACTCTGTTGGAATATTTCCACTTAATTCGTTTGAATATAGATACAAATATTTTAAACTTGTAAGGTTTCCTAACGCTGTTGGAATGTTTCCACTTAGTTCGTTTGCATATAAATATAAATATTTTAAACTTGTAAGGTTTCCTAACTCTGTTGGAATGTTTCCACTTAGTTCATTTGAATATAAATATAAATACTCTAGTGTTGAAAGGCTTCCTAACTCTACTGGAATACTTCCTGTTAATTGATTCGTATGTAAATATAATCTTATCAAACTATTAAGATTTCCCAACTCTATTGGAATATTTCCACTTAATTCGTTTGAATATAAATATAAATACTCTAATGTTGAAAGGCTTCCTAACTCTACTGGAATACTTCCTGTTAATTGATTCACATGTAAATATAATCTTATCAAACTATTAAGATTCCCCAATTCTGTTGGAATACTTCCACTTAATTCATTTGAATGTAAATATAAATACTCTAATGTTGAAAGGTTTCCTAACTCTACTGGTATACTTCCTGTTAATTGATTTACATGTAAATAAAGTCGTGTTAAATTAGAAAGGCTTCCCAACTCTACAGGGATACTTCCCGTTAATTGATTCGATTGTAAATAAAGTCGCGTTAAATTAGAAAGACTTCCCAACTCTAGAGGAATACTACCTGTCAATTGGTTTGTATATAAATATAAATACTTCAAATTTAAAAGGTTCCCCAACTCCTTAGGAATCTCTCCTGTCAATTGGTTTGTATATAAATATAAATACTCCAAATTTAAAAGGTTCCCCAACTCCTTGGGAATCTCTCCTGTTAATTGGTTATTGTATAAATATAAATACCGTAAACTTAAAAGACTTCCTAACTCTACAGGAATTGTTCCAGCTAAATTATTAGTATCAAGATCAATTTTTGTAACTGACCCAGCAGAAATAGTAATCCCATTCCAATCTGTAACAGGCGAAAGTGTTGCCCAGTTAGTACTGTTTGTCCAACCAGTACCATTGGTATCATTATAAAGTGCTATAAGTGCATCTGCTTCTACTTTAGAAACATCTAAAATGGCTAAATGCTCTGCATTATTTGTGTCTATTGTTACGCTTGAAGCATTCTCAGCATCAATAACTGCTTGAATTTCAGCTGGAGTTGGATTAGCTGAATCAACATAAGTTCCATTTGCTAATGCTGTAGAATAGTCTACACCTGTAATAGCATTTTCTACTCCATTAATTGCATTAATCTCTACTGCCGTAGCTGGTGTAGTATCTGAATTTCCTGCTATGTCTTCAATAACTGCTGTTCTAATGTCGATTACTTCTACAGTAATACCTTCTGAAGCATCATGAGAATCTAGCTCTAACTGAGTCACTAGAGTATTGTTTACTTTATAGGTATAAAGACCTGAATCAGATACCGTAATATCACTCTTTGTATAAACCCTACTGGTTGCCCCTACTATGGCTATACCATCTTTAAACCATTGATAGTTGTCATTTCCACTTGGGTTGACTATGTACTCTGGGGTAATACTTAAGTTTCCCTCGCTCATTAATGAGGCTAGTGTTCTGTTACTGTCTACAACTTGTTGTGCAGAAATATCATAACCATTAAGTTGACTTGTTCCATTAATCTCTGCTCCTGCAATAATCGCTGTATAACTTGGCTCAATATCAATAAAGGTTAACTTGTTTCCAAAAATATCTAACCCATGGTAAGAGTGTGTTCCAGTATTCACCTTAAGGTCAGCCAATGAACTTGGTACAGAACCTACTAGATTATTATTAGCTAAATCTAATCTAGAAGTCAAACCTGTTAAATTACCTAACTCACTTGGTATGCTTCCTGTTAATTCATTACTATGTAAAGACAACTCTATAACCGAAGTTAAGTTCCCAAGTTCTTTAGGAATACTTCCCTCTAACTTATTATTAGAAAATATAAACCGTTTTAATTTATCTAATTGGGCAAGTTCAATAGGTATCATCCCACTTAACTGATTAGAAGAAAAATGTAAAGATTCTAAATTACTTAAGTTTCCTAATTCACTTGGAATACTTCCACTTAATTGATTATTATATAAATATAAATGCTTTAAAGCCGTTATGTTTCCTAACTCTGATGGGACACTTCCACTTAGTTGATTACTATATAAATATAAATGCGTTAAAGCCGTTAGATTTCCTAATTCTAGTGGAATGCTTCCTGTTAATTGATTATCATATAAAAACAATCGACTTAAAATAGTAAGATTCCCTAGCTCTATGGGAATACTTCCTGTTAATCTATTACCGTATAAAGCCAATGTACTTAAACTCGTTAAGTTTCCTAATTCTACTGGAATCTCTCCTGTCAATTCATTCACAGCTAAATGTAAATAACTTAGGCTACTTAAGTTTCCTAGCTCTACTGGAATACTTCCTGTTAAATTATTTGTTTGTACAGCTAAATGTCCTAAACTACTTAAGTCTCCTAATTCTGAAGAAAGTGTTCCAGCTAAATTATTCGCATATAAATTAATAACGGTAACAGCCCCACTACTCACGCTAATCCCATTCCAATCTGAAACAGGTGAAAGTGTCGTCCAGTTAGAATCATTTGTCCAACCTGTACCATTTGTATCATTGTAAAATGCTAGTAATGCATCAACTTCTACTTTTGAAACACCTAGAATGGCTAAATGCTCTGCATTATTTGTGTCTATTATGACACTTGAAGCATTCTCAGCATCAATAACTGCTTGAATTTCAGCTGGAGTTGGATTAGCTGAATCGACATATGTTCCATTTGCTAATGCTGTAGAATAGTCTACACCTGTTAAAGCATTACTAACACCAACCACACTATTTAACTGTGTTGCTGTTACAGGAGTATTATCAACATTCCCTGCGATGTCTTCTAAAATTGCAACAGTCGTAGGGGTAATCGCTGCATTTAACGCATCGGAACCAGCTGTTTTTTCATTGGCATCACTCACACCATCATTATCACTGTCTAAATCAAGAAAATTATAAATTCCATCATTGTCTACATCCAATGTTTTACCATTGGCTACAGCACCATTACCTTCTTCAAAGTCTGTAAAACCATCACTATCCGTGTCAGCTGTTCCAGTGACTGAAATAGTGCCACATGTTGTTGAAAATACTATGTTTGGAGTAGCACCTGTTTGAGTCAGTGTACCTATGACGGTACTGTTATTTGTCCATGAAGCAAGTTCTAAAACTTTTCCTGTACCAACATTCCAAGTTCCATCAATACTTAAAGTATTAACCTCTGCCAGTATTCCACCTGAACTTGTATCAAGTGTTGCTCCAGTAGCAATACTGTAATTTTGACAAGCCATATTTCTTGAGGAACCAGCAGCAATACTTTCTGTAGATCCTGAACCTAAGACTGTATCTGCACTCATACTTGTTGAACTAAGTAATAAAGTACAAACAAACAATGATTTTGATATTTTTATTTTATTTATTTTCATCTCTTTTACCTTACTCTCTTAATTACAAGCTACAGCACTTCTATAAAGTTGACCATCAGCATCAATACATGCAAAAGCACTTCCTGTTCCAACAAGACTTGTAGCCTTAATATTACCTGTAGCTTTAATATTGCCTGTAACTTCTAACTTTTCACTTGGCACTGTGGTTCCAATTCCAACATAACCATCTGTTAATATTGTTATTCTATGTGCTGGTGTATCTTGATCAGATATTTGAAAAGTACCATTTTCATTAGAAAGAATTCTCCATTCTTTACCTAATCCTACATTATTATCAAGTCTTAAACCTGACTGTCCACCTATTTCATTAGTAATCTTTAAGAACTTAGCTACTACTTCTAACTTTTCGCTTGGAGCTGTTGTTCCAATTCCCACATTACCATTAAAATAAGCATTTTCACTTTGAAAAGAATTTGGTTTTGTTCTTACATTTGCCACTCTAGTATAGCCCGTATTAGGCGTTGTCCAATCAGTACCAGCATTACTAACATCTATACCATTACTACCTGCTGTCTTATTAACACTTAGCCTATAATTCATTGCTTGTCCAAAATCAGCACTTACAATCGCACTTCCACCACTATCCACATCCAGCGTAACATTAATATCTGTATAATGCCCACTACTTAATTTTGTTAACATACCACGACCTAATGCATGATGATTGGAAGTCCATGACCAAGAAGAACTATGAACATAAGAACCACCATAAGCAGAAACTGTAAATGTACCACCAGTTACTAGTAGATGTTGTGAAAGTCTAAAAAGTTCTCTTGGTCCAGCGCCCATACTATTGCCTGCACTATTATGCAACTGAATATCGCTTGATTCTCCAACAGTTAGCGTACCGTTAATATCAAGTTTTGAAGTTGGCGTTGTTGTGCTAATACCTACATTACCATTACCCATAATTTTCATAAGTTCAGTACCACTAGAGTTTAAAAAGTGAAATCCTCTTTGATCAGATAATTGCTCTTGAAAATAAATACCACGATTCGTCTCTCCCACAGTACTAGCATTATAATAAATTTGTCCATAATTATTACCAAACTCGTATGCTGAGTCTCCATCTATTGAACTAGCAATTGAAATGGATCCGTCTGACACTTTTAACTTTTCACTTGCTGTGGTGGTTCCAATTCCGACATTCCCATCACCTTGAACTCTCATCAGTTCAGTGCTACCCTGCTTAAAGACTACAGAGTCATTTGTATCTGCCAAAGTATTTGTAATATCACCTGCATGGATCTGTGCCATCATGATTAAAGAAGCTGTAAGTGCTAAAGTAGTTTTTGATTGTCTTTTGATTGTTTTCATTTTATTATCCTAAGTATTAACATTAAAATAAAACTCTTGAAAATAGTGGGGGAGGAGGGAATCTCTAACACTCTACTATTGGTAACTAGGCTGACTCTTTTAGGTTAAAAGAGTCCCTTGGTTTTCTGTCCCAGCCTCACGACTGGTTTAGCTTTTTCAATTTTTTATTTAAGTCTCAAAGAATAACGAGTAATTGGTTCACTTTAACTTAAAAATTTATTAATATAATTAACTAATATATATAATTAAAAAATACTACTTAACTTGGGTTGCAGGGTCAATGGCTTCACCCCACATTTGTTCAGGAATAACATATTCATCAACAACATTTCCACCAATAATATGCTCATCAATAATACGTGAAATCTTCTCTTTTGTTAATTGAACATACATAACATGACCTGGTTCTACCATCATTACTGGTCCTTGAAGACAACGTCCTAAACATCCTGTTTGAATGGCTTGAACATTACCAATAATACCTTTTTTCATAAGTGTCATTGATAAGTGTTGCATAAGTTCTTTTGACTCTGGGTTTTGCTCTGTAACACAACTTGGTTTTGGCATTCCAGGGGGTGCAGATTGTTGACATTTGAACATAAAAAATGCTGGTTGAGGGATACTCATCATAATAAATTCCTTGTAAAACTTTAATTGAGAGTATATTACTCTCATTTAAAACAAACAAAACTTAATGTAAAAAAGAACGTCAGAACAGTTCTTTTTACGTTACCTATGGTAAATAACTTGTTGCTCCTCTAAAGCCTATCCCATTCGTACTATTTGGTAAATCAGAATCACTTCCTGTCGTGCCTTGTAATAAATCTAAAAAGCTTCCTCCTCGTACCATAACAGCATAATTATCTTTAAAAATTCCAACCCCCATACCGACATTTAAGGTACTATTAGCCCCATAATCAGGACTGGTATTGTTATAGCGTATCCTATCCATATCAACTTCCGACCAAGTGCTAATATGATCTAATGAAAATTTAACTGTTTTACCTGTATCAACCAACCAAAGTAACTCTTTTAAATACTCTTTTTGACCTAACCCAAACTCATATATTTTATCACTATAGCTATTAATTGGTATATTTTTATCAATACCTAAAAGATTATTTTTTAAGGTTGTAGCATCACCACCTTTAGCAACATTGGCATTTAACAATTTTGTAATTTGACTATACTGTTTCTCTGTAGGTAAGCTTAGCGCTTTAGCACTTTCAAATTTATTAAGACTTACGACAGCCAAATAGACTGCCATAGAAGAACTTCTAGGATTTAATTGTGCATAGGCATTGCCAAAAGTTAAAACTTTGGCTTTAAGGGTATCCACTAAATTTTCTCCCGTGTATCCTTCTAAGTTTTCTGAGGTATTAGCAAGATTAAAGTTTTGATGAATAAAAGTATTATAATTACCCACCAAGTTTATAACCTCAACAGAAGAAATCTCTGCCTTTGTCTCTCTGGCTTGATACCTTGATATCCAAAAACCTGTTTCATTAACGCCATCTTCATCCACATCAAAACCACCTGGAATATAAACAAACCCATCATCAAGCATTTTCATACTGCCAGATTCTTCAAATATCCATAAACAACGTTTAGAAGGATCTAATGGATCACCTTCCTCACACTCTATCTCTTTAATATTAACTTGTCCATCACCATCACTATCATTATTCGGATTGGTATTATCTGCATCCTTATCATCAAATACCCCATCAGCATCTGTGTCTACAATAGTCGATTCCAAAGCATCAATAATTCCATCAGCATCAGCATCACCAATGCCTTCATTAAAATCATTAATACCATCAGCATCTGTATCTGCTAACAAGGGATTTGTGCCTAAATGTATTTCAGCCAAATCACTGAGACCATCATTATCATCATCTAAATCATTCGCATCATTTATGCCATCACCATCAGCATCACTTCCATTATCAGGAATACCATCTCCATTCACATCAACATCTGAACGATCATTAATACCATCACCATCAGTATCTTGTCCATTATCAAGGTTTCCATCTCCATCCATGTCAGCATCAGCACCATCAGGAATACCATCTCCATCACTATCAGGATTAGTACTGTTCACATCAACATCATCTAAAATACCATCATTATCATCATCTATATCATTTAAATCATTAACCCCATCACGATCCGTATCAATACCATTATCTAAAACGCCATCACCATTCACATCAGCATCAGAACCATCAGGAATATTATCACCATCACTGTCTCGGTTATTGTCATTAGGGTCAATGGCATCAGGTAACCCATCATTATCATTGTCTAAACGATTATCAATGGTATCAGAGGCATCATTGATACCATCACCATCACTATCTACCCCATTATCATCTATGCCATCACCATTCATATCAACATCACTAATGTCCCTAATGCCATCATTATCACTGTCAACCCCATTATCAAGTACCCCATTCCCATCTACATCGGCATCAGCCCCATCAGGAATTCCATCACCATCGGTATCATGATTAAAGTCATTAGGGTCTTTATCATCAGATAAACCATCATTGTCATCATCACTATCATAAGCGTTATTAATACCATCACCATCAGTATCAGTTCCATTATCGACAATGCCATCACCATTAACATCAGCATCAGCTACATCTTTAATACCATCACCATCCGTATCAATTCCATTATCGACAATACCATCACCATCAACATCAGCATCTACTAAATCAGGAATTCCATCACCATCACTATCAACAATGTTTTCAAGCACACCAGCAACATTTGGAGTAAAACCAGACCCTGCCCTATCCGAACCACAACTTAGAAGAAAGAAGCTTATAATCGTTAATGAAAAAATATTCCATAAATTCTTTGTCATTCTATGCATTCCTCAACTTTATTAATATAAATAATCAGTAGCTGCTCTAAAACTAATCCCAGCTGAACCAGACTCTTTTCCAGAAAGTCCATAACGTAAATCTAAAAGCTCTCCCCCTCGTACCAGCATGACATTATCATCTCTGGTCAACCCTGCTCCCATGCCTATGTCATGTGTACTTGCACCACGATTATTATTGCCTCCTGTAAGCTCTGTATTTCCAACTTCCCACCATGATTGAATATCAGTTTGTTGAAAAAAGTCACCTTGATCATTTGCCATTTTCATCACATCTCTAACCATCTCTCTATTATTTTCATCAAACTCTTTTATCTCCAAACTATAACTAACCAAAGGAACATTTGTATCAATACCTAAAAGTCCATTTCTAATTAGAGGGACATAACTGACATTATTTTCCCCATTAACCTCTTTATCCTTTTTTAATAACTTTAAAATATGTGCATATTGTTTGTTACTTAACATCTTGATCGTTACGCCCAATTCATTACTATCGGTATCAAAAAACTTAACATAATCCAACTCAACTAAAGCCATATATGGGGTAACCCCTGTATACCTCGGATGTGTTGATTTTCGACTTCCATTATTTTCTAA
Organism: uncultured Sulfurovum sp.; assembly: GCA_902727915.1. The sequence goes on along the minus strand of CACVAU010000091.1, from coordinate 36,429 downwards.
AAGCTCAGTTTGTTTAAAAGTTAATTTACATCCATCACTAGAATCACTTAAAACATCTGAAGAATACCCTGTTAAGAGTCTATCAGCAGTATTAATAATTTTTACCTTACTATTCATATACGTTTGAAAATTAGCCCCTATTTTATCTTTAATAAGGGCATTGGAGATAATCACTTTTTGTGCTATATCATCATCATAACTTGCAGTTGCTTGATACACAGATGTCCAAAAACCACCCTCGTTAATACCATCTCCATCAACATCAAAACCACCAGGAATAAACGCATAACCATAATTAGCCAACGCTTTTCCCTCATCTGTATCTGAAATAGAATGACATTCTTGGTTCACATCCTTTCCATTTCCCCCTGTACAATTTAACTCTTTAATATTAGCCCAATCATCACCATCACTATCATTTGTAGGATCTAAAGCATCAATAACATCAGGATTCGTTAGATTATCTTGTGCAGGTGTTGGATTCTCACCAATAGTTAAGGTCTCAGGTGTAGCAATACAAGACGTAGTTAAACTACCATATATTTCAAAACCATCTTCAACACCATCAGCATCTGTATCAGCATTATTGGCTTGAGTATGATAATTGTTAATTTCAAAGCTATCTAAAAGACAATCACCATCCGTATCTGGATTACTGGCATTCGTATCATAAGTCTTAACCTCATCCTCATCATTTAAACCATCGTTATCTGTATCTGGATTACTGGCATTCGTATCATAAATCTTTATTTCATCCCCATCTTTTAGTCCATCATTGTCTGTATCTGGATTACTAGCATTGGTATCATAAATATGTATCTCATCACCATCTAAAAGACCATCACCATCACTGTCATTGCTATCAAGACTTGTACCGTACCGTATCTCATCAGCATCTAACAAACCATCACCATCACTGTCATTATTGTCAGGACTTGTACCATAAATATTCTCTTCATCGGCATCACTTAAACCATCACCATCACTGTCTAATTCAAGCGCCCCTAATACGCCTGAAGTATCAGTATTACCACCAGCTCTATCCGAACCACATGATGCCAAAAGCAACATTGAAATCATCAATAATATTATCATTCTTATTTTTAACATAATTATCTTCCTTTAGGGTAAAAAAGTTCAGCTTCAATACGACGATTTTTTGCTCGTCCATTGGCTGTTGTATTTGAAGCTAGAGGCATACTCTCACCTTTTCCAAAAGCTTGTAATCTAGCAGGACTTACGCCATAAGTACTTAAAAAGTGTACCACAGCATTTGCCCGTTGATGAGAGAGTCTTAAGTTACGACTTGCTGTACCTCTACTGTCCGTATGTCCTGTAATATTGACCATACTTCCCTTACTATTTAAGAGAAATTGTGCAAAATTACGAATACGTATTTGCGCTTCTGAACCAACCTCAGCTGAACCAGAAGGAAAATTAATTTTTAAAGTTGTTTTCACAGGGCAACCATAAGCGTCAACACTGAAATTACAAGGTGTTGAAGGACATTGATCAACACTATTGGCAATACCATCTCGGTCAAAATCTGGTGCTGATATTTTAATGGGACACTCATCACGATTATTGGACATAGGAGGTACCCTTGGTTGTGTTACTCTTGGTGGTACATATTGAGGTTGTCTCACTACTGGTCGTATATCACGTATAGGTGTTACTACCCTTGGTCTTGGCACAACTTGTGTAGATGGTTGCTTAAGCTCTTTTCTAGCATTGGCATTAATGGGCATACTCACACCAGCTGTTAACATGAATTCATTATCTTCGTTATTCCCCCCAATAACCTGAAGTACTTTTCCTTCAAAACGTGCCTTAAAACCTTGATCTAACTCTATCTTCACACCAGCACCACCTTGAACAAAAGGACGACTTTCAAATACATCCTCTGTCTCACCACGTACATACTCATAACCAACACCAGCCAAAGCATAAGGCGTAGTGTATGTACTATTTTCATATTCATATACACCATTTATAGACGCTTTCAGTAGCCCCTCTGCATAATCATTTTTGACCTTTGTATAGTCAAGATCCACCCTTGGTGAAACAACATATCTATTATTTTGATAAAATAGTCCTATACTTGGATTTTTAAACTTATTTCCATCTTCATTTTTAGTAGAATTTAAACCTATGTTAATACCAATTTCACTTTCAATACTATTGGCATCTAACATTGTTAGTATGAAGAAGAGAGAAAATATTATGTTTCTAAACATCTTTACTCCTTATATTAATTAAAACTTTAACATACAATTTAGTAGCAAATGGTAAGTAAATTAATATTTTTAAGAATATGATACTTTTTTAAGCGCTTCAGGAACAAATTTAAATATTTAAACACTTTATACTATTTATTTTTATTAAGAGCATTTTTTTTTCACATAAATATTTCAATAGTGCCTAGAATCTTCACAAATAAACAAAATTATGGCAATATGTAAGATTATTTACTTTTCAAGTAAGCTTTAGCTACCATATCAAGATGAATAAATTAGAGACCCTACAACACTATTTTGGACATGAACGTTTTAGAGAACAACAAGAAGAAGTCATTGATGCCATCTTAAATCAACAAGACTTATTGATGATTCTTCCAACAGGTGGAGGAAAATCTCTTTGTTATCAACTACCTTCACTGCTTATGTCTGGTGTAACTGTTGTTATTTCTCCACTATTAGCATTAATGCATGACCAAGTCGTTGCCCTTAAAAGTAATGGCATATCAGCAGCCATGTTAAGCTCAATGCAAACACTTGAAGAGTCTCAACACATAGAACAACAACTAAGAGCCAATCAAATAAAGCTTCTTTATGTTGCTCCTGAACGTTTAATGAACGACTATTTTTTAACTTTTTTACTTGATCTGAATATTAACTTCTTTGTTGTTGATGAAGCACATTGTGTGAGTGAATGGGGGCATGAATTTCGAGAACATTATCGGATGCTTTCACAACTTAAAATCTCTTTCCCAACAGTTACCATTGCAGCTTTTACAGCCACAGCCACAGAATTGGTACGTGAAGACATTTTAAACAATCTCAATCTTAAAACGCCCAAAGTTGTAACAGGCTCACTTTTTCGAGAAAACCTTACCATTATGGGAAAGCATCGACAAGGTGATGGACGAAGACAACTTTTAAGCTTTCTTGACAATCATAAAAATGAAGCTGGTATTGTTTATGCTTTTTCCAGAAAGCAAACTGAAACCACAGCCAATTATCTACAAAAAAAAGGTTACAAGGCAGCAGCTTATCATGCTGGACTTCCTACTGATGTAAAAAACAATGTTTTTAAAGAGTTTGTTGCTGATGAAATTGACATTGTCGTAGCAACCATTGCCTTTGGTATGGGTATTGACAAATCAAATATTCGTTTTGTTGTACACATGAACTTACCTAAGACCTTAGAAAATTACTACCAAGAAATAGGTCGAGCAGGACGAGATGGACTAGAGGCAACGACCCTCCTCCTCTTTTCTACAGCCGACATTGTCCAACAAAAATCTTTTATTGAAGACTTAGCAGACTCTCCATACAAAGAGAATGCTTTTGAAAAAATTACCACCATTGCACGTTTTTCTAATTCTGAATCATGTAGACATCAACAAATAGCCACCTACTTTCATGACAACATCAATGCTTGTGTAAACAAATGTGATAACTGTCTTAACCCTGATGAAAATAAAATAGACATCAGCATAGATGCCCAAAAATTACTGTCAACAATTTACCGAACAAAACAATCATTTGGATTACACTATGTCGTGGATGTATTACGTGGGAGTAAAGAACAACGTATTTTAAGCAATGAACATAATGAACTCTCTGTTTATGGCATTGGAGAATATTACAGTAAAGCCCAATGGCTAAGCATTGCTGATAAACTTTTAGAACTAGGCGCTGTAGGTATTGGCGAATATCATGTCTATTATTTAAAAGACCGAGGCATCAATATCTTAAAAAATCATGAAAAAGTTGACATTAGAGAATCACGTCTTCTCACGACTAAAAGTACAAAGAAAAAAGTTAACTACTTTGATGACTATGAAGTTGAAACCTTTGACAAATTTAGAGCCTTACGTAAAGAAATTGCTTCAGCGAATAAAGTACCTCCTTATGTGGTTTTCTCAGACAAAACACTTAAAGAACTCTCCAATATTATGCCATCAAACAAAGTAGAAATGCTTGAAGTACATGGTATTGGTGAAATAAAATTTGAACGCTATGGTAGAGAATTTTTAGAACTTATTGAGGAGATAATTAATGCATAAACTTTGTGGAATCGATGAAGCAGGACGAGGACCATTGGCAGGTGACTTGGTCATTGCTGGTGTTATCTTACTTAATGAGATTGAAGGACTTATGGACTCTAAAGTACTCAGTGAAAAAAAACGAGAACTTCTTTACCCTAAAATTATCGCAAATACACTGTATCATATTGTCAGTTTCTCAGCAGAACAGATAGACAATCTTGGACTAAGCTACTGTTTAGCTGAAGGATTAGAAACAATAATGGAAAATTTAGAAGCCCAAGTTTATCTCTTTGATGGGAATCAAACCTTTGGTGTTTTGGGCATTAACACCATGGTCAAAGCTGATGGAAAAATACCTGAAGTATCAGCTGCTAGTATCTTGGCAAAAGTAACCCATGACCGTGCCATTGTTAAAGCTTCCAAACACTACCCCCTTTATGGTTTTGAAAAACATAAAGGATATGGAACCAAAGCACATATTACAGCCATTAAAACACATGGCTACTGTAAAATTCACCGACGTTCATTTAAAATTAAAGCCCTTTCTTAAGATGAATATGTGTTATCCAAATGCTTAAAAGAAGCATCAATAAAAGTCCAAAAGTTGAGACAGAAGGAACACTCTCTTCATAACTTTGACATGCACAATTTTCATCATGTATCAAATGATCTGTTGTATCTGTATCTGTATTAATATTGCTATTAACATTGCTCTCATTATTTTCAGTATCAACCATAGCAGGAGCAACTACAGGAGCCACAATCGGAAGGGTTACGGTTGCTGGAGTACTGTCTACGAGTTCATTTGAATCCACAGAAGCATAAGTGAAAGTGGCATTACCTTCAAAGTTTTCATCAGGATTAAAATGCATGGCATTTGCTTCTTTAAGCGTTAGGAACTGACCACTTGTTATGGCTGTTTCTCCATCTTCCAGATACAATATTCCAGCTTCACTATTAGGTAAAGTATTAATTCTAAAACATTCTATTTCAATGCCATTATAATCCACTCCTGATAAATTCAAAATATTGACAGCAGGTAAAGTATTTAAAAGGTCAGGATTTACCTTATCATCGGTTTGAGGTTCCAGACTATGTTCTGTTGTAATTATATTTGTATTTTTAATTATATTGCTAGTATTATTCACATCAGCATACCCTAATGTGAAAACCACCATAAGCATTAATAAAATTTTAAATGTTCTCATATAAATTCCTTAATATTTTTCAATATTTTAACATAAAAAAATATAATAGAACTATAATAATTAATAACAGACCTAAAAGCTTCCCCCAATCAATACCCTTAACTTATCTTTATCCACAACGTCTTCATTGTTAATCCACTCTAAACGTAAAGGAAACTCTAACTTATTAAAAAGTACTAAATCCAACTCAGTTCCCACAATACGTTCATAATAAGTTCTTTGTATGCTATCAGAAAAATCTATGTCATACCTACGTTGTTTTACATACAATGACTCACGCTGTAAAGAGAGAGGAAACGAAAAGAAATATAAAGAACCATCAAAAACTTTCGCCAACGATAATTCAGCCATATTAAGCTCCTTGGCATAAAGTGTGGAAGAAAAACTTGGTACACTTAATGTTGCGCTATCAGACTGTAATGTACTTAGACCCTCTCTAAGTTCAATGCCCTTTTCTTCTAAAAAATTCACCTCATTACTTTTCATATACGTAGCCCTTAGCCCTAAATAACTCTGTCCTGCCAACCCTTGTTTAAAAGCATACGTTCCACCCCAAAGATTTACCTCTCTGTCAGAAGTACCAAACAATGAAAGTGCATTTAAGGCATTAACATATTTACTATAAGCAAAATGTTTGGCATTAAGAACATTCAATGCAAAACTCAAAGGTTTTCGATATATCGTGTCATAATCTTCTGTATAAGATAAAATCAAATTAGCATCCCAATACCCTCTCTTAATAAAAGGAAGCCGTAAATAAGCATCATAACCATGTTCGCGTTTATCAACTGTTTGACTTTCATTATTTTTAAACAGCTTATACCCAGCAAAACCATATTCAAGTTGATGAACCTGATTATCATAACGCAGTCCTAAAATATCTCGGTCGTCATCATGTGATAAAACAAGTGCCAAAGAGTTTTGTAACAGTGGATCAGCAAAATTAGCTTGTAAATCCACCCCAAGACCTCGACTCTCCTCATAAGATAAAAGTTGACTTAAAGAACTGTAACTTAACGCTTTCAATGAATTATAAGATTCTGATGACAACACTTCTTTAGGACTCAAAAAATCAGTTTCTCGGAGATTTGGCGCTAAACGACCATTTTGAGCAATATTAATTTTATAAGGTTCAGCAGTCTCCACCCTTTGTAAATCTACTTTTCGATAAGCATAACCCTTAGCATCTATGGTCACCACAAAAGCTTGATTATCTCCAATTAATTTGAAATCAATCACATCATCTGTAAACATTACACGTTCTATAACCCCTGCTCGAACACGATAAACACTGCTACCATGCTTAGAAGAGGCAACAAAATAAATAACACCTTCACTATCCACATCGGTGACAAATCCATAATGCCCTTCAAAAGCAACCAATGCTTTTTTATTTTTATACAAAGTTCGCGTTGCATTTTCTTGTTTAAAATAGTATAAGTTCTCTTGGTCAACATGAACAGAAGAGTGACTTTCGGTATAAAAATTACCATCAACATAAACCTGTGGTGCTTCTATCGATTGCTTTACGTCAAAATAAACTTCTTTACCTGATGCCGTAAATCCTTGAATGGCTTTTCCTTCAAAGCCTTTTTTCATATACCCCTCTTTATCAAAAAGCCCCATTTCTATTTTTGTAGGAGAAGTTTTTCCTGAAGCCTGAGAATAGTAAGCACCCTCTTTCTTAACAAGTTCTCCCAATCGCCATGCACCCTCTTCAAAACTTGAAGTCATCGTCTTTATATTTAATTCAAATACTTTAGGTGCTGATTTATTGTCACTTATTAAAGTATAGATTGCATTATTTTGCTTGTTTAATGGCACAAAAGTTTCACTTCTGGTCAACAATGTTCCTTCTGTGCTTTTAAAAGCTTCATGTTTTAACTTAAGTTCATCAACAAACTCAGCCAACAACTGTTCAAAAGTTTTTCCATACTGTTTTTTGAACATGGCAGAACTAAAAAAAGGAAAAGGCTGTGTCGCAAAGGTTTTAAAATACCCATTAACCTTGTCAATCCCATATCGATCTACTAAAAACTGCTGAAAAAATCCACCAACCAAATAAAATTTTTCACCATAAGGAAAACTCAAAGTAGGATTAATCATCAGTTCAGGTTTTATGCCATCAGCCTGAACCAATGCCAATAATTCAGCTAAAGCATATCCTGAAAAAAGTCGACCACCATTACCAAAACGTGACTCATTCATAACCCCATTACCTTCAAGTATAAAATTATTTTCTAATACATTGGGAATAGGAAAGAGTGGTATAAAAGCTAAAAAAGAGACAGGGGTATTCCCCAAAAGCTTGTGACTACTTTGAGATAAAAAATTTTCTTTAGGATTTAATTGAAAATTATGGGCTGTCTCATGAATCAATAAGGTTTTTAACCATGAAGAGCTAGAAAAATAATCAATATAAGTAGCTCCAGCTCCATAAAGAATTTGCGAATTAAAAGGTATTTGTGTTGAAAATCCATTGGCTATTTGATTTTTACTTGATGCTAAACCAACATACATCTTATCATCTAACTTATAGCCAAACTCTTTTTCATAACCATCCATTAAAGCTTCTTGGTAGACTTTCATTTTTGCAATAACAGGAACATGCTCTTGCGTATAAACATAGGTTAATGCTTTATCATCTGACATGAGATAATCATCTGGTACCACAACGGCTGCCGTTGAATAGCTCAATAAAAACATGGAAACTAAAAAAATCTTCTGCATCTTAAACCTTAAAACCCATACTCTTCTCTGCATCAAAAGAAGAACCTAACTCTTTTTCAATCTCAGATAAAAAATCTTGCATACTAAAAACACTCTCATCTCTAACAGCCACCACATAAGCTGTATTGCGTACCACAAGATTTATCTGTCCTCCTGTTAAATCATGTCGTGCTAAAGCATCCACATCAAAACCTTCTTCATAATCTGCATTTTCAGGTAACATAAAATGCCAAAGACGTGTTCGTTGTTTTTTTTCTGGCTTTTCCAATTCAATCTTATAATTAAAACGTCTTGAAAATGCTTTGTCAATATTATCAAGTAAATTCGTCGTCGCAATTAATATTCCTTCAAACTGTTCAATCTGCTCTAAAAAAATATTTTGCATTTGATTGTGCATCTTATCAGCTGAAGAACCTGTTCCCTGTGTTCTTGAACTTAAAAACTGATCTGCTTCATTCAAAAGTAAAATAGGGTCTGCTTTGGCTTTTTTACTTAATAATTTAAAATCATCAAAAATTTTGCGTACATTCTTTTCACTCTCACCAACATACATTGAGAGTATTTTAGAACAATCAAAAGATAAAATAGGACGCTTCAACGTTTTGGCTAAAGAGACTGCTGTCATGGTTTTTCCTGTCCCAGGATGTCCATAAAGGATAATACGAGCATCAATCCCTTTACGCTTCTCTTTTATGCCCCAAGCTTTGAGTTTCTCATAGACCCCTTTGTCAACTTGTTTAATGAGTGTATTCAAAACTTTACGCGTTTTTGGATGCAATACAACATCACTTAAATCTGTCGTTGGTTCCAAATACTCAAATAGCTCTTGTTCTTCGACTAACTTATCAAGTTTTAACGTTGTGACTTTTTTATTTTTATTGGGATGAATCATCTTTTGTAAAATGTCTTCTTGTAAATAAAAAGAACGTGATATTCCCCCAAACATATTGAGTATCTCCTCATAATCAATAATATTCTTATTGATAAGTTTAGAACCATCTTCAAGTAATGAACGATTTCTAATCTTATCATACTCATCCACTGAAATAATCTCAATAAGGGTATTCATGTCTCGAAACTGACCCTCTCCACCAGAATATTCTTCTTTTAAAAGTGCTAAAAAAATTCGCTGTTCTTTCTCGTTAAAAGCATGTTTCTTAAAAAATTCTTCTACCATAATTGGTTCTTTAGTAATCTTCAAACGTTCAACAATACGTCCAGAAAGCAATAATAACTTACTTTTCAAACGACCCTCAGAAAGTGAATTTTCAAGAAAACCTTGTTTAGAAGTAGCCATTTTATGGACAAGTTCAATCACATCAAACTGATCTTGTAGATACTCTAAATGGTCAGTGTAAGGTTTAATATCAGGTAAAGAAATTTCCAATGAACCCTCTTCAAGTAAACCTAAAAGACTCATGGTAGGAGCAACCGATGTATTAAGAATTTCAAGTTGTGAAACTTCCTGTACTTTAACCTGTCCAAAAGATATTTGAACAATCCAGCCCATGTCCATTAATTTTTTAATAACAGAAAGATAATTTAAATAATCATAGCTCTCATATTCAAAGTTATCCTGAAGAATATCAAGTACAGCTGTTTCTTCAATTCCTTTAACATAACGCCGACAGATATACTGTAAAATCTTTGCTTCTTGACGTGTAGATTTTAAATGGGGGAAAATTTTTGCTTTGCTAACGTTTTTTGCTTCTATAAAATTTATTAGATATTTCAAGGTCTAGTCCTAAAATGCTTATTTAAATTATTATAGCTAAAAAAAATGAGAATTTTTAAGAATACTTTGAAGTTTACGATAACTCTCAACAGTCTCTTTTAATGAGTCTAGGGAAATAGGGAATATAATTTATGAAGTTAAAAGTCATCGTATGAGAGCCACTAAAAAAAGGGAAAAATAATGTAACTCTCATAGGAATATTATAGCAATTAATTTTATAAAAATATAGTAAAAAGTGATTTATTTTAATTTTTTCTTAAAAAATAAATCTTATTATACATTTTATATTATACAATATACAGATAAGCATCTATACTGATTTTTATGGTTTATATCTGTTATAGAACGCAACCCCTAAAGGAATGAAAAGTTGAAAAACAATGGTTTCAAAAATGAAAAAGGTCTTGTTAAGGCTTTAAATACAAAATACTTTTATCAATTAAACAAAAACCTTAAAAATCTTATTAAAAGTACTTTTAAACATTATGATATGCCCATTAAATGTGAACTTTTAACAGAAAATCATAAAAGTGATATTCAAATCCAAATCGGCACTGAATCACATACCTATTCTATCAAAATGGGTAAAGGAAATAGTATTCATCAAGAACCTTTAGATTCTTTTTTAAAATTTTTAGAAAAAGAATATGCCCTTAATCCCAAAATAAAAGAAAATCTTCAACGCTTTATTTGGGCAGATGGTACCCTAAATGGTCACGGTGCAATTCAACATAGAATTTCATCGAGAACATTTAAAAAAAGAAACCCTCAACTTATAGAAGAAATACAAAGTTATTTTGATAAATTTAAAAAACCTCTAATCCAACGTTTTTTAATCGAAGGAATAAACTCACAATCTTCAGCTGAATTTATCTATTATGGTACAGTTAACAAAGGAGTCGTTTGTAAAAGTACTGCTATACTTGATTGGGTTAGTAACCATAATGCAAGAGGAGTACTGCATATAGGTAAACTTACTTTCCAAGCATGGAATCGAAACCTAAAAGGCAAAAAGAAATCAGAAAAGAAACGAGGTGTTATACAACTTAAATGGGGTGGTCTTAAAAAAGACATACAAAAAATTGCCAAAATCAATTTAGGAAAACAACAAGAGATAGACTTTGTCAAACTGCTTAACCAAAAAGAGAAACTAACTTATTGGGAAACTTTAAAATTAAATCCAAGTCATCATTATGCTATTAGGGTTAAGTACCAAAAATACGGAAAAATAAATCAACGAAAAATATGGGCAAAAGCTGATGCTTTCATAGCTAAAGGTCTCATTCCCCAACATTATCTCAAACTTCAACACTACTTTTTAAATGAAGATGATATACAAAGGTTCAATCTACAAGCCGTAGCACATACTGGTGTCTCAATTAAGCAAGAACATTCCACTCAGTACCAAATCTTAAAAATAGCACCCTCTACCTTCCAAAAACTCTTTAAAGGTAATATCTTGGCTGCTGGTGCCTCTGTTTATTATAAAAAAAAGAAAAAACTTCCTTTAAATAAAAATATTTTACAAGGCTGGAATATAAGTGAAGAAGATTTTTTGACTTACTACTCTGAAAAACTAAACTTAAACATTCACTCTTCCACAGATAGTAAGTGTCAATCCTGTCTAAAAAAAATTAAACGCTATGCTAAAAAGATGATTATTGAACACATTAAAAAAGACAAAAACTTATCTAATTTTATTTTTATGGGTATTGGTAATTTTCCAGAGCCTTTTACAGCTCCTTGGCTTTTTGAAAAGGGAACATTAAAACAAAATTATCCAATACCTTTTACCATTACCACAGGCTCAGGACGAAGTCGAGGTAAGTATAGTATTGCTGTTAAGCCGAAGTAACTTATAAATTACATCGTGATATTTTCTAAAAACTCTACTTCACCCCAACGTACTAAAAGCAAGTCTATTGAAAATTCCATATCTACCTTATGTGTTTGCATGTAATAGTAGGCCGAATTAATCATTTTACGCTGTTTTGACGCTGTAAAGTTATAAACAGGGTCAAAGTCAGCCTGAGAAGATTTAACCTCTACAAAGTGTAATACCCCATCTCGTATCGCAATAATATCAATTTCGCCCAACTTACGTGCATAATAGTTTCGTGCTACAATTGAAAAACCTTCACATTCTAAAAAAGTAAGTGCAAGTTCTTCATTTTGATTACCAATTAGTCTATTAAGTTCATTTTTCATGAGTATCCTTTATTTTAATTTCATTATAGAATATTTTTTATTATAAATAGATAAAAATATTTCAATATGAAATATTTTTAAAATGTAAAACTGACGATACGCTTGTATCAAAATAACATTATTATATAATTCAAACCCTCTTTCTCCTGTTTTCACCAAAAGCCAAGATTATATTAAGCATAATCAAGTATTATCCAAAAAAATAACAACAAGGATTTATATGTCAACAATTAACATAGACAGAGAATGTGGATGTTTCAGAAGAAGTAACCTAGAAAACAATAAAAGTTTTGAATCTAAAGATGATGCCTTAATTGAAGCACAAGCAATGGTAAATCACATGAACACAAGATTTTGTAAAAAGCACTCTTTTGCATTAAGTGAGTCTGGTGACAACTTTAGCATTACTATGGGTCAACCTGCACCAGCAGCTCCATCAGGTGGATGTTGTGGTGGTGGACACTGTGACTAAGCCTTAGGCTTTCACACATAGGTTTGACATTGTCAAACCTATTTAAAATTTCCAAAAACAAGAGGTGCTTTTAAATCAAGCGTCTTAACCTCTGTCATCACAGCCTGTAAATCATCAATCTTTTTCCCAGTTACACGAACTTCATCACCTTGAATAGAAGGTGTTACCTTAATCTTCATGGCTTTAATGGCTTTGACAATCTCTTTGGCTTCATCTTTCTCAATACTATCAACAATCTTATAAATAATCTTCGTATTACCACCAGAAATCCCTTCTGTTTTTACCTCTTCAAGTGACTTACTAGCAATGTTTCTTTTAATTAACTTTGAAATGAGTATGTCTTTTAAAGCGTCCACTTTATCTTCCGAAGAAGAACTTAAAGAAAGAACTTTCCCTGCTTCATTCAACTTAATTTCTGCCACAACCCCTTTAAAGTCAAAACGTGTTTTCACCTCTTTTTGTGCCATAATCACAGCATTTTTCATCTCCATCATGTCCAGCTTGGCTGTAATATCAAAATAGTGGTCTTTTGCCATACTTTTTCCTTATACTCTATTATTTGCGCATATTTTATCATATTACAAATAGTAAACAAACTATATGTTATATTTACAGTACTACTCACTTAAGGACGCTAATAATGAAACAACTTATTGTACTTTTTTTACCTTTTTTTCTTTACGCTCAAAGCATCGAATTACAAATCTTAGGTTCAGGTGGGCCTGAATTTTCTAAACGTGCTTCCAGTGGCTACTTGGTCTGGATAGATGGCAAAGCCAAAGCCATGGTAGACGCTGGAGGAGGTTCTTTTACCCGTTTTGCAGAGTCTGGTGCTAACATAGAAGATTTAAACTTCATTGCCCTAACCCATTTACATATTGACCATGCTGCTGATTTACCTGCGTTTATGAAAGCTGGTTTTTTCTCCAAAAGAACAGCTGTTCTTCCCATCTTAGGAACAACTTCAGCTGGTAAATTCCCAAACATTAAAGTCTATTTAGAACGTCTCTTTGGTAGCAATGGTGTTTATGGCTACATGGACGACATCTTAACCAAACAAAGCGACTCATTTCAGATTGTCCCACACCTATTTGACCAAGGCTATAACTCACACAACTACGGAGACATCATCGTAGGCATGGCTGGGGTTAAACATGCCAAAATCCCTGCTCTTGCTTATTGCCTAAGCATCGGTGACAAAAAAATTGTGTTTGCTGGTGACACATCAGCTGAAAGTGAAAAACTCATTAACTTAGCCCACAAAGTAGACTACTTAGTCGTTCATCATGCCATTGCCCAACACGCTGGTCACTACGCTAAAGAACTGCACATCACCCCAAAACGCATTGGTGAAGTAGCTTCAAAAGCACAAGTTAAAAACCTTGTGCTTTCCCATAGAATGAAACGTACTTATGATTCAGAAGAAGAGAGCTTAAAGCTTATTCGAGAGAACTACAAAGGCAATATTATTTGGGCTGAGGATTTGATGAAGATAAGGGTTCAATAACTCCGTAGGTTCGATTTCATCGAACTTATAATAATATCTTGAATAAAAAGTGTTCGATAAAATCGAACCTACCGTGCTTCTTTTAATTCCAAAATAATTTGACGTAACCCACCTACATTTTCATAATTATCAGGGTAAGGTTCAAGTAGCTCTAAAGCTTCATCTAATTGCATTTTATTTGCCCCAAACAAATAAACACCCATTACCAAAGTATTGGCACAGTCTCTTCCATAGACCTTAGGATTCTCTTTGGCTAATGCTCTATATATCTTCAATGCCTCTTCATACATCACCAAGGCTTCGGCACGTTTTGTGCTATCTTTTGAATGAAAATTTCCTAAATTATTTAAACTATCTGCCACATCAGGCAAATAGACTTTGGAATTCTCTTTGGCTAAGACTCTTCGTACCTCCAATGCCTCTTCATACATCGCCAAGGCTTCGGCACGTTTTGTGCTGTCTTTTGAATGAAAATTTCCTAAGTTGTTTAGAATAGTTGCTCTATCACTTAATGACTCTGTTTTATTTAAAGCCATTCTATAAAATTTATCTGCTTGTTTAAAATCTGCTCGGTAGACCTGTGAAAAATAAGCATAGCCAAAATAGTTGTCATAATTCGGAGCAAACTCTATGGCTTCTTCGTAAGCACTCTCTGCTTTTTCCCACTGATGTATCCACTCATATAAGCTTGCTTTATAACGAGAGATTTTTGCCTGTTTTTCCATTTGTTCACGTAACTTCTCTACTTGACTTTTAGGATTGTTTTTCTCTATCAATTCAAGTGCTTTAGGAATCCCTGCTTTAGCCTCTAATTCTATGATACCTTGTGCTTCATCAATAACTTTATCATCTATCTGTAATGCTAAAAGTTGTAATTTTAAACTACTTACCTCATCTACCAAGCGTTCTATTTCTTCACTAGAGTTGGCTTGTAACAGTTGTGCTTCTAGTTGTCCTATCCGTTGAATCAAGTAGTTTTCAGTACTCTTATTGTTTTTAAGTTCCTCAATATCATCTTTTGAAACACCCTCTCTATCCAAATATTTTGCTACTAAAAAAAGAAAAATCAATAAAAACGCACCAACCACATAGAACCAATCAGCACCTTTTTCAAAATAGCTAATTGCCAATTCACTGATGAACTGTACCCACTCTGGAGCATCTTTGACAAATAGTCTAACTATCTCGGAGAGTTTTTCATTCCAAGCCAAAGCAATAAATTGCGATAAAATAAAAAGAGAAATAGGGCTAACAACTGTCCAAAAAGTTACCGAAGAAGAAAAAAGCTTTTTAATTTTTGCCAAGCGTTCAAAAATTGGTATGGAGTTGTCCAGTTTTGTGGTGATTTTTAACATGCTATTTCCCTATTTCCAGTAGATATTTAGATTATAACCAAGGAAAATAAAATAATAGAAGAAAGTCAAAATATCAATAGATACTAATTTTTTTAAAGCTGAGAATTTGATGAAGATAAAGCTTAAATAAAAAAGAGTAACTTAAATTTTCCCTCTATTTTCAGTAGATAATTAAATTATCTCACATGAAAATAAAAGACTTTTTAACATACACTAGCCCATAAAAAATAAAAAAATAAGTTAAGATGAGGAGACAACGATTGAAACTTTATGGGCTAGTATATACCAAAAACATTGGTATATAAGTTTGTGACGGTTATGAAACAGTACAAATAACTTCAGTAGCCGTACTATTAAAAGCAGTGCTTAGATGTACAGCATTATTATTATTTACTTTAACCTCTTGCCATAAAGATGAAAATCTATTAACATCAATAGACGGTGTACACTCTTCATAAGCAACTTTTTGAGAATTGTCTAAAAGTTTGTTCATATATGAACTTAAATGTGCTTGGTCTCTTTTATTATTTTTATTAAGCTCTTGCCATACCGATGAAAATTTTGTTACGTCTAGTGTCTCAAAGTTGTTTATAGTGTAATTTGCCGAAATTGTTTGGCTAAGTGCTATTAGGGCTAAAGTTGCGATTGTTGTTTTTCTAAAATTTTTCATTCTATATCCTTGAATTGTTTTTTGTTATAAGGTATTATAGAACATGAAATAAAACATAATAGAAATTGTTTATAAACATTAGATAAACATGTTGTTTTTTCTAAAAGTCTACAAAAACTTCTATGAGTTCAGAAGGACTTTTTAAAGTCCTAAGCCTTCTGAAACTCTTTCCCACAACCAAAGAACACCCACTAGCATAATTAAGAATGAACCAAAATATAAAACAAGAAATTGATACCATTTTTGATTTCTTATAAGATAAAGCACAGGTACCAATAAAGTAACAATAGCAATTTGTCCCAGTTCTACCCCCAAATTAAAGCCAAAAAGAGCTGTTAGCAATGAACTTTCTTGTAACTCTAAATCCATTAAAACTGATGCAAAACCCATACCATGAATCAGTCCAAAGACAAAGACCAATACCCAAAGACGTTTTTCTATGGTGCCTGTAATGTTATTAATCGCAGCCAATATGACTGAAAAAGCTATAAATGACTCAACAATCCATGAATCCAATGAGATATACCCTAAAATAGTCAGCGTTAAGGTAATCGAGTGTGCTACAGTAAAGGCTGTTACTATCTTAAGAACATTCATAAGCGTTTTATGTAAAGAACTGTTCGGATACCATTCTCTATTACTTCTAAAAAGTAAAGCTTTAAATGTTGATTGTATAGAATTATTTCCATGCCATTGTTTTTCACGCATAAAAAGTACCGAAGGTAAAAGTAGTGCCACTAAAAAAAGAATATGATCTATACCAATAAAAATATGAATAACACCTTGTTTAATAAACTCCATAAAAGTACTAAAGGTAGATGTATTATTTAAATCAATTTTAAGTTCAAAATTATCTTTTGAAAAGAGTAAATTATGTGTCTTTTCACCTTCTTGTACATTTACATAAGCTTTATGCATACTATCTTTATCAAAAAGAAGCGTATATTTTAATGCTAAAGTATCTATTTTCTCTTCACAAACTGAAGTAAATCCAAAATGTAAATAGGTATTACTATGTAACTTATCAAGCTGAACAGGCTCAAAATTTACGTTACAACCTTTTTCATTCACCTTAATGAAGAACTGCGTTTTAATTTGATTCACTAAATTTTGCTCTTCTGCTAGTACTTCTTGCCATGTTATCTCACGGTTAAAATTTTTATCTAAATTAACCAATAGTTGTGCATCTTCTAACGAAACCTTATACGAGCCTAAAATTTTATTTTCTTCTACTTGGACATTTAAAAGTGATAAGCTGGTTTGGTGGGCATAAAGATTAATGCTTAATAAAATAAAAAATAAAATTCTCATAATAGTCCTAATTCCCTAAAATATGGTATATCTTCTTTATGCGCTGTTTCATTACGTAATTTTAAAAGGGCTAAAAAAGATTTTAAATTCTCTTTTTCCAAAAGAATAGAGTCTCCTAATTTACTTCTTGCTACTGTTTGTCTTAAAAAAAGCGCTTCAATATGTTGATATTCTGTTAACAGTTCTTTAACCTTTAAATATTCTTTTTCTAGTAAATAGATATCGCTCATTTTTTTTAAAGCATAATAATCGTTACGGTCGTTTTCTAAAACTTCTTCCAAATAAGCTAAACTCTCTTCTGGCTTATTTAAGCGATGTGCCATATCAGCCAAAGAAGTTAATGCCCATAGTTTTTCACTCAAGTCTTCATTCTCAGCCTTAGCATAAACATCTTGTAACAGTGTATAACTCTCTTCTAACTTTCCTAAGTGCGATTGTGCTGTGGTAATACACGTACTAGAAAGAAGATGAGACGAACGAAAAATCAATCGTTTACAAGTACTTAATGATGCTTTAAAATCTTCTTTAGCTTGGTAAATACTTGCTTTAACCAGATAAGATTCAGCCTCTTGGGGTGTTGTTACAATAATACTTTGAAGTATATTAAGTGCTTCATCAAACCGATGGGTGTATTGTAAAATATTTACTTGATGCATTTTTAAATGATAGACTTTAGGATATTTAATCAAATAAGGAGCTACAAAAGCTTCAGCATAACCAATATAACTGTTATTGCCACTCTTTTTAGCACTTTGAATATAGGTACTTAATAGTCTATCGACCAAAACCAAGTTATCAGGTTCTAATGCAATTTGTTTGAGTAAAAGCGTAATTTTTTGAGCTTCTTGATTCTCTTCAAGGGTATGAATCACATTATTAAAATTAGAGGGGATAAACGGTTTAGAGAAGGTTAAATTTGTTAATAGTATAAATGGTAATAAAAGTTTCAAGTCTTATTCCTTAAAAAAGATAAAGAGGTAAAAAATACCTCTTTTATATTAAAGTAATGAATCAAAGCTTGTTGAATCATCAAAAGTGTCAGTAATTTCTAATGGTTCAGCATCCTCATTTTGAGCAAGCACACTTTGAACATCTGACTTAAACTGTGTTGTACCACTCGAATTATTATTATCATCATCAAGTGGACAACCTGTAAACATTCCCATGACAAAAAATGTCATGAGTAAGTATTTTAAAATTTTCATCATCTACCCCTTAGTTTGGAGAACCAGCAAGTGGTGTTTTTAAGTATGGAAACGTATCATCAAAATATGTCGCATTAATTGGTGCACCATCTGTATATGGTACGGTACCTGTTACAGCATCTGTTGTGCTACAAAGACCTAAAACATCTCCAGCATCACCAGCTGTTCCACTCTTATCTAAATCAACATTTACAGGATGACATAACCCACCCATAACCACACGCAGTGCCAAGTCAACAACATCATCACCAGGACGACGACCATTTGGGAAACCAGCTAAATCACCAGCAACCACACCAAAGGCATTTTGACTCGCTTTAGCCGTAGCTGCAATCCCTGTATTCAATCTTAACATTTCACCTACAGAACCATTTTTATTAACTCCTTCAACCCCTGTTAAAAAGGCAGCAACTAAGTCATTTCGAGGATAGTTTGTTGGGTTTAATTGTGCAAAACCTGCTCCAGTCACACTATTTACTGCATCTAAAAACAATGCATTTAAAATCACTGGTAATGTTGGGTTTGTTACATAGTCAATAAATTGTGTATCATCTTTCGGTTCAGAAGTGTTAAATAAATCTTTGTCTTTTAAACCAATAACAACCTCATTTACTAAAGGGTTAGATAAACGTGATACTTGTGTTAAAGCTCCACCTTGTAATGAGTTTTTATCAAACTGACCTTTTGGTCTTAAAATTCTAGCTTGTGGTAGAGAAGCTGTTGTCCATGCACCAATGGTTGTTTTAGTAGCATCAGACAATAAACAAGAAGTCGGAACTTCAATGGCTATGGAAGTAATATTTTTAGTTCTTAAATCATCATTGGTATCTAATTGTTCAATACCAGCTGTGGCAAAAGGTGCAAAACTTCTATCGACAGGAACATAATTTACAAGGTCAAAAGTTTCACCAAGATTGACAACAAAAGACTCTTTTCTTTGTCCCACAAAGACTTTCATATTTCCAGCAGAACAACCAGCCATTGCTACAGAATGAATGTGACTGTCTGCATACTTTTTGTAGTCAGGAAAAGTTTTATTTCCTACATTGTCATAAGGTTTTGTTAATGAAGAAGCCAAAGTGCTTTTCGTTCCTGTTTTTCTATCACCCTTAATTAACTCTAATTTATAACTCTCTTTAAGTCCTAAATTAGTTGTATCGGTTGAGGAAATTGGGCCTAATGCATTTAAAGGAATAGAAAGTGTTTTATCACCAACGGTTAAGGTCTTACCTGTTCCACCCTCTAAAGTATTGGTAAAACGAAAACGGAAAGTTAAATCTTCAACGCTATCAGCATTGTTGTCAATATGAATATCATAAACAGCATCTGGATCCATGGCAAAGTAGTTTGGTCCACCTTGTGGGTCTTGTAGTGGAACATAGTTTGCAATCAATGTCGTATAACCTGTTCTACCTGTTTCATACGAGTTAAACATGTAAAAATCTGTTGAATCTACTTTTGGACTCTCTGTTATGGCTGGGGCCTCTCTATGTGATGAAGCTGTTAAATTACTTGTAAATAGCGTTGTCGCCATAAGCGCAGCCACAGAAATTCTTTTAATCTTTTTTGACATTTTCATACCTTTATATTTTATTTGAATTTAATTATATTTTAAAAGTTTAAATTTTTATTAAATACTTTATAAACAAATGATAAACAAAGATATTTTTTATACCAAAATACTTTTCATATTTAAAATAATCATATGATGATTATAAAAATATTTATATTTCATCTTAATGCCATGTTTCAGAAAAATTTCTTTGGATAAATAAAGTCCCAAACCCATACCATTTTTACTCAAATCTTCACGTACAAAAGCTTTTGTATATGCTTCAAAAGTAGAGGTAAAGGACTGCCCTTGATTAATTATATAGAGTGAATCATTTTTATGTTGAATCCAAACTTTATGATCAGGTGAATAGGTTAAAGCATTGGCAATTAAATTTTTTAAAGCAATTGAAAAAAGTTCACTATTAAGTTTAAATGTCTGAGATACTTCTTTATAATTAATGGCTAAATAATCAGCTCGAAGTATGTCTCGAATATCATCAATAATATTAATCATATTAACTTCTTCTAACTCCAACTCTAAAGTATCAGCTGAAAGATGTTCTAACTGTTTAAGCTTATTAAGTTGCTCTTTCATTCTATCAAAAATACTTAAGAGCTGTTCTTTTTCATGAGATTTAGTTTCTAACATATGAGTCATGAGTACGCCTTGTGTCATGGGTGTTTTCAATTCATGCATAATGTTACGCCAAAAAAGTGTACGTGTACTTTCTAGTTTGCCAATACGTTCTACGGCTTTATCAAATTCTGAAGAGACCAATGCTATTTCATCTTGATTTTTTAATTGTTTTTCCTCAATTAAATTTTCACGTTTATTCGCAAAGTTATGTATTTTTTTATACAACTGTCTAATGGGTCTAATGGCATTAATAATATAAATATAAATGCTCAACAACACAAATAGTAGTAAAGTAACAGCCAAAGAAACATATAAGATATAATTATCATCACGTTTCAAGTTTTTGAAGTAATGTAGCTTATCATTAATACTAAAACTATAATAATAATAATTGTTATGTGTATAAAGGGCAATCTTTCCTGATTCAAATACTTCTCTATAAATAGGTGTTTCAATTACAAAAGAGGCTTCAGCTAAAACATCTTCTACTTCCCCCCAACTAATTTCTTTTAAATGATTTGTTTGTAAATAACTTTGAATTTTATGAGTATCTCCCTTTTTGAGTGTTTTATAAAGAAGAATTGAATTGGTAATTTCACGTCCTTTGGCATAAGTAATGGCATACTCCATACCAAAATAAATCATAATCGTAATAAGAATCGCTACCACACCTCCTAATAATTTAACTTTAAAAATCAAACTATTCATCAAACTTGTACCCTAAGCCTCGCACTGTTTTAATATATACTGGACGCTTATAATCAGGTTCAACTTTTTTTCTTAATCGTCCAACCAAAACATTAATACTTTCTAAACCTGAATCAAAACGATGTGAATTAACAGAATTGGCAATATCTGAACGAGAAAATGCTTGTTTTTTATTTTCTAAAAAAAGTTGCATAATTTGATATTCTGCCATGGTTAAATCTAAAATTTTATCTTCATAAGAGATGGTACACTCTGTCGTATCAAGTTTAAACTTGGAATTAGCGTCATCAAGCGTACTTTGTCTTGCATGTAGAATTTTAATACGTGCATAAAGTTCACGAGGATCATAAGGCTTAGGAAGATAATCATCTGCCCCATTCTCTAAAGCAAAGAGCTTATCATTTATATCTGAACGTGCCGAAGAAATAATAATTTTTGCAGAAGATACCTTTCGCATCAATTTACACACTTCCAAACCATCCAGTTGAGGTAGCGTCAAATCCAAAATAATAATATCAAACTTCTCTTCATCTAAAAGCTCTAACGCTTCTAAAGGATAAATTAAATGGGTTACCTGTGCATACTGACTTAAGAAACGCACCAATAGTTTAGCAATAACTTCATCATCTTCTAACATTAATATTTTTAACATCTCAACTCTTTTTTCATTTAATTTTTATAATTTATTTTTTAGTTAATATTATATTAAATAAATATTAACTTTGTTGTCATTAAAGCAATAAAAAGTACTAAAAATATCGTACCACTAATGAATCTTAGTTTTTCAATTATCTTCATAGTTTTTCTTCTTTATATTAAATTTATTTTTAAATTATAGCTCAGCAAATTAAATGGATTATAAACAAATTTAAATAATTTTTTCTTTTATAAAAATGCAAAAATCATTATAAACTCTACATATTTCTTGGCTATACTTTTTACATGAAAACAATAACCAGACGAGTATTTATAGCTTCCAGTGTTTTGGCTGGAACAGCCTTAGCACTCTTACCCCAAAATGCCAAAACACCCATAAAAATAGATTTATTTAAAACCTTAGAAGCTGTTCAAGAAGTACTTTTTCCAAAAGGTTTAACAGCACCTTCAGCCATAGAGTTTGGAGCAACAGCCTACCTTGCTAATGTCTCTACACACTCTTCTTTTCTAGCTTCAGATTTACGCTTTTTAAACCATGGTGCGCAAGAATTCATGAATGAATATAATAACTTTTTAACACTCAATCCACAAGAACAAGATAAAACACTAAGAGAATTTGTAGATGACCATGACATTGGTCAAAACTGGGTTTCATTTGTACTTTATTTTTCCATTGAAGCACTTTTAGCCAGTCCCATTTATGGTGGTAATAAAAATGAATCTGGATGGAAATGGCTCAACCATAATGCTGGTGTACCCCAACCACAAGTACCTTATGCACAGAATTTACAAGGAGAAATAATATGAGGTATGATGTTTGTATAGTTGGTACAGGTGCTGGTGCTTCAGGTGTTGCACATAAACTCGTCGAAGCTGGTATGACTGTGCTAATGTTAGAACGTGGAGGATTCTACAAAGAAGAAGACTTCTCTAAAGATGAAATAGCCTACTGTAAACGTGAAATAGTCACTCCTTCTTTTGACGATGCCTACCATACCATTGAATCTTTAAATCATGGAAAATGGGAAAAAACTTCTACTCGTAAAACAGAAAGTACTTACTTTAATGGAAACATTGTTGGAGGTTCATCAAACTTTATGTCAGGATACTTCCACCGAATGAAACCAAAAGACTTTAAACTCAAATCAACTTATGGTGCAATAAAAGGTGCCAATGTTGTTGACTGGGTTAGTGACTATAATGAGTTTGAACCTTACTTTGAAGAAGTCGAACGTTTAGTCGGTGTTTCAGGGGAAGTAACACACTTTAAGCACCATGAACCACGAAGTACACAAAACTTTCCTTATCCAGCTTTAGATGAACATCCTATCTCTACCAAAATAGATGATGCCTGTAAGCAACTTGGCTATATTCCTTACAAAACACCTCGTGCCATACTTTCCAAAACAAAAGGAGAACGGACTAACTGTTACTACTCAAACTATTGTGGTTCTTATGGTTGTTCTTCTGGGGCAAAAGGCTCAGCAAGAGCATCACTCTTACAACCTATGTTAAACAAAAAAAACTTTAAAATTATAACCCATGCCTTTGTTAAAAAACTTGTTGAAAAAAAAGGAAAAGTTGTTGAGGCACTGTATGTTGATACTAAAACTAGAGAAGAGAAGCGTATTCAAGCCAAGATTTTTATTGTTGCTGGACAAGCTGTAGAAAGTTCACGTCTATTGCTCAACTCCAAATCTAAAGCATTTCCCAATGGTTTAGCAAACAATGCTGGACAAGTAGGTAAAAACTTAATTTTCTCAGGAGGAGGTATTGGTTCTGGTCAATTTGATGCAAACTCAATGGAACTAAAAGAACTCATGAAAGAAGGACTCTTTGTTAACCGAAGTCTTTGTGATTGGTACTTTTATCAAGAAGATGGTAAAGAAGTAAAAGGAGGCATTGTTGACTTTCTCTTCCAACATGCCAACCCTATGACAAGAGCTACAAGTCAACGTTTTCACAATGGAAAACTGCTTTGGGGTAAAGAGCTTCAAGACAAGATTTATCATAAAATCAACAAAACCAAGCAGTTAAATTTTGAGATTTTTAATGACTGGCTACCTACTGATAACTGTTTTGTTTCCGTAGATGAAAAGTATAAAGATGCCTATGGTGTTCCTGTGGCTAACATACGTATTGGTGCCCATGCAAGAGATGTTGAGGTAGGTGAATATTTAGCTGAAAAAGCTGAAAATGTTTTAAAAGAGATGGGTGCCAAAGATATAAAATCATCCATTTCTTCAGCTCCACCACCAAACTTACAAGCAGGTGGCTGTCGATTTGGAGATGACCCTAAGACATCAGTACTCAACAAATATTGTCAAGCACATGAAGTTGAAAACCTTTTTGTTACAGACGGTTCATTCATGCCTACAGGGGGATCCGTTACTTATACTTGGACTATTTATGCCAACTCATTTAGAGTAGGGGATTATATCGTCAACCATCAAGCGAAGTGGCTTTAATGCTACTTCATATTCAGGGGAATCTCTAAACTAAAAATAGCCCCCTCTTTACCATTACGTAAAGAGACTTTACCATTCATACTATCTTCTACAATGAGCTTTAAAATATAAAGTCCCAATCCTGTTCCATGTTGTTTGTCTTTAGTCGTAAAATATGGATTAAATATTTTTTTCATGTCTTTTTTAGGAACCCCTCCCCCATTATCTTCAACCGATATAATGACACTTTTTTCTAATCTTTTAATATCAATTACCACCTTTCCCTCACCAATAATGGATTGTTTTTCTTGACAGATATAAATGGCATTATTTAAAAGTACTAAAAGTGATTGAACCAATTCAGAAGCATATCCTTTAATCTCAATATCTTCATTGTTTCGATGAATAATAGAAACATCTTCCACCAAAGAAAGTGCCGATAAATGTTTCGCTTGCGCAATTACTTTACTCAAACTAAATAGCTGTGCTTCTTTATCTTTTGAAAAAAAGTCTGTAAAGTCACTAATGGTTTTAGATAAATAAGCTGTGGTGCCTTCTATTTCATCTAAATAATCATCAAAACGCGCCCTATCAAGCTTCTGTTTACGATAGTCCACATCCAAGTTAAGAACAATGCCATTTATCGCTGATAGAGGCTGTCTCCACTGATGTGCAATAAGGGTAATCATCTCACCCATCGACGCTAATTTACTTTGTCGAATTAAAAACTTCTCTTGTTCTTGTTGCTCTTTATTCACAGCACGTACATGATACATGATTAAAAGAATGAAAAAAGAGATAAATGAAACCCATAAATAACCCATAGAGATATAAATTCCCTCTAAATAACTCAAAAATAGATAAATCACATTCGAAGTAAGTAATACAGAAAGCAATATCACAATATGGAAGTAGCGCTTCTTCGACAACAATAAAAAGATAATAAATGAAAGGAAAAAAGAGAGAACAATATTAATAATTTTATACTGTTCTGGTTGATGCAATGTAGTGTTGGTTAAAATATTATCTACTAACATCGCATGAATCATACTATTAGAGATATCAGTCTCATTCGCAATACGATAACTTGAATTTAAGCCCACAACAGAAGAACCTAAAATAACTATTTTTCCTTGAATATCTTCTTTAGCAACTTTATCTTGTAAAACATCTGATGCAGAAATTACTTTTGGTCGATTCAATAAAAAATTGACTAAAATACTCTCTTCATTTTGAGCTAAAGAGATATTATCATACAAACTTAATAAGGTTGCCAAAGCAAAAGAGGGAAAGACCTCATTCTTATACTTCATAAAAAGAGGTACCCTTCTTAAAATTCCATCACTATCTCTCCATGCATTAATAAAACCAAAATTTTCAACATTATTTTGAACCACAGGATGATTACAAAGTAGCTCTTCCACAGGAAAAGCATGTTCAATATTTTCAAAAATATTATTCTTATAACTCATGATTTGACAATGTTCAGCTGAGTAAAATTTATTTTGAAAATAAAGAGGAAGCGTTGTGTTAGAATTTTTAATCACTTCAGATAAAAGCTTATCATTATCTCGGAGATTAGGAGCTAAAACATTTAAATCAATTTTCATATCAAAATGTCTCTCATAAAAACTTTGCATGGATAAAGGAGAAAGCCTATCTTCTTCAGGAAACAAAATGTTAACACCTATGGCTGAAGGGGACATATTATTAATAGAATTAATTAATTGTGCATCAATAATTCGGGACCAAGGCCATTGACCAAACTCACTAATACTTTTTTCATCAATGTCAACAACAACACTGTAAGTAGAGTTCTTCTCTTCTTTAAAATGATTAACAACAACGGTTAGTAAATCATATAACTTATAGTCAACTTTTTTAATATAATCACTATTATAAAAGTACAAATGCATTATTAAAATAACCATAATGACAATAATACTTTTGGAAAATTGGAACATCAACTATTTAATAAAAATTTCAACATTTCTATTTTTGGCTTCAGCTACATTATTTTTTGTCTGAACCAATAAGTCTTCTTCACCAAAACCTTTAGAAACCAAAGCAAGAACTTCTAATTTCTCTTGCTTGACCAGTTTTTCTATCGCCTTTGCTCGACTTAAAGAAACTTTTGCATTAACACTATGTGAGCCAACGGTATCTGTATGCCCAATAATATCAACACTACAAGGAGCACGTTCTTTAATGGAAGCTAAAGCCTTTTTGAGTGTAACACTAGAATCTTCAGTTAAAATTGTTGAATTTGGTTTAAAATATAAAATATAAGTAATTGGTTTTAATGGTGTCATCTCCAATACCTTAGAGAACCTTGATGCTATTTCATCTTTTGACATCTCTTCAACATTGCTAACTTTTTTATTTTTATCAACCATATCCACATAGCTACCAACTTTATCAAGCTTTGTTTCACCCTGATTATTACTCACTAAAATAGCATTTTGACTCTTTCCACTGTCCAACAATACAACCGTTGTTTTAGAGCAACCTATAAACATCATAGCCAGTAAACTTATTAGTAAAAATTTATAATTCATCTACTTAACCTCTACAGCAAATTTAGTACCACGAATACCAATAATGCCCTCAGGAATCCGAAACTTCACAGACTCAGGAGCCAGTTTTCCTACTTTCCCAGAAGAAAAAACTGCCTTACCTTTTTTTAGGTTTAAATCAACATCGTACTCTTTTTTAGCAGGATCAACTTTAAATTTATTAATCACAAAAATTGCATTTTCTCCCAGTGATAAACGTGTACCATCATCAAAGGTTATCCCTATGGAACTTTTTGACTTAGTCATAATAATATCCCCATTATTAACAGCACTTCCTTTATGTAAAAGAAGCACTTTCTGCGCCCTTTGAAGTTCTACCTTACCTATTATATTTTTAACAATACCCACGTTTGCTAACAATAAATTACTCATTACTATCATCACTATAATTTGTTTCATAATCATCTCTCTTTCATAAAGCTCAATAGTATCATCTATACGTGGATAGATTGTGATAAAATACAACACATATTCTGTTTATATTAAAAACTGTTTCAATAGGTACCCACTTTAAAGCATCTATGCCTTTTTAATCTCCTTTTTTATTTTACTACTCCACAAATCTCCCTGAGTAAAAACAGCCCATGCCCATTTCAACCACTTAATGAGAGAAAAAGCTATCCAAATTGACCACAGTAGCATCAAGGCTCGATAATACCAAATAGAAACCGAAACAACACTAGGTTCAGGTACTGTTCCAGCAATACGGTCACTGTACCAACCCAAATGATTCCCATAAGAATTATTACCAGCTATCATCATTTCAGGGTTTCCTAAAAGCCCAAAAGATACAGCCCCTATAATCGTTCCAATGGCTATCAAAGTTAATATTACTAACAAAATTTGAGTAAAATTACGTTTCCAGCCCAATAAAGCATCTCCTTTAAATTCCTTAAAACGTAGGAGAAATATCCAAATGATTATGGGTAACATAATCATGATACTCGTCGTACTAACACCCACACCCAATAACAACCAATCTCTACTTTTTAAAGGACTGCCTTTAATACGTCCTAAAATAAGAGCAAACAGTAATACAGCCAACAACACCCCCCAAAGTAAAACGGCTGGTCCAAATATCGGTCCACTTGTCCAAAGTATCCATCGATTTTGAGCTAAGGTCAGTTGAATCGTATTATTGGTACTTGTTTTTCCTAAGTCAATACTTGAAAAATCATACTGAACATCTGTACCACGTTCTTCACGCCATGAAAGTTTTACTTTTTGGGCTTTAGCTTGTAAAGGAATCGAAACTTCACCATCACTAATTTTTAAGTAATGTGTTCGACCATCTATCACAGTGGGTTTTAATTCTGTCACTGACTTTAAACTAATAATATACTGCCCTGCTTGTGAACTCTTAAGACTTAAGTCTAAAGTAACATCACGATAACGTCCTGACTGAGAAAGCTTAACTTTACTTGACTCAATGGTTAAATTTTCACCTTTAACAGCTTTGGCTTTTTCTAAATTTAGCGTTAAGACCTCATCATGCCAAGGCTTAAAACGAGGCATCAATGCGTCATTTACTTTTAACTGTTCTACAGGTTCAATTCCTTGATAAGTCATATCCCAAATAGAAGCAATATCCATCTGCCATACTTCCAAGAGTTGATTTTGCTGACTTGCTTTTAACGTCAATGCTTTCGTAATTGGCAAAGAAGAACGCCAACTGTAAGTACGTTTCTTATTGCTTAAATGTAAAACAGCCTGATTGTCTTTTAATTCTATCTCTTTATTGAGTATCGACTCACTTTCTAGTAAATCGTACATCAAACTATAAGGTTTATCTATCTTATTTAAAAGTTTTACTTTTGTGTCAACATACCAACGTTGACCAAAATAAAATGTTCGTTCCACCTCTACTAAAGGTTCTATTTTACTTGCCTCTTTAGCTTTTTGGTTTTCAATGTTTAAATTACTTATCTCAACATAACTTTTATGATCACTGCCTACTCGCCACATGGCATTGTTAACACTAGAGCTAAAATTATGAATGGCTAAACGTGATGGGAGCATAATCTGATGATGCCCTTTAATACTACCACTTAATACAACTTCATGTACCCCTTTAGTTAACATCACCCAAAGTCCACCACTGCTATCAAGATTCAAACTTATGGCTTTACTACCATTGAGCATAACTTTTTCTGGTAACCAACTGTTTCTATTACCTAGAATGGGTACAGCTATCTCTTGAACAGCTGAAATGTTCATGCTAACCTGCATAAATTCATCATTTATCTCAACTTCTAACTGCTCCATCGAGGCACAATGAGGTAAACAAGGAGGCTTGACCATCAACTTTTCTTTCAGTTCAAGAAGTATCTTTTCAGAAGGAACCTCTGCTTTAAGGGTGTTCGGTGAAATAGCTAACAAAGAGATAAACAGTGCCATTTTTGCCGTCTGTCCTAAACCGATGTTCTCTTTAATACTTGGCATCATTGAACGCCCAAACTCACGTAAAAACATATAAAGTAAAAACAACATGCCTACTATGTTCAGTACCTTTAACACTTTGTTCATCATCGGAGAGATTAACCATAACTCTAAACGATCAGCACTTCCCACTCCACTTTGCCAAGAAAACTGATGAGTATGCCATTCCCATTTAGGCTTGGCTACGCCTGTCTGTACCACTGCATTGGGGTCAATTCGATTTTGCATAATCTGTGAGTAGTCCTTCTCTTTTAATTTTTTAGCATAAGCATTTTTACCTCGATAAGATTGTGTAACCTTGGAAGACATAAGAACTTCATCTTGCATCAATACATCATTTTCTACTTCTTGTTGAAATTCTTTATCGGCTTTCGTTTCATAATAGCTATTATCAACAAAACTATCATAATATTCTTTTTCAAGTTGAGGATATAATGCTGTTCGTATCTCATAAACAGCAAAACTCAACACTTGTAATACAGCCATCGCCACCGTAACAGCCATAAAAAGTTGCAAGACTTTTTTCAAACGCCCTTCACTCACAACACGAAGTATGGCAACCAAAGCTAACACAAAAAGCCACACAATCGTTGGGGCATCCTCTTCATGCCATAGTAAAATTAAAAAGAGTGTTGCAGGAACAGCCCATTTTAAACCATAAAGTTGATAAATAGCAATCCCCAATAATAAAACTAAAAAGATATCCATCAAATTCCATTTTTCTAACCATGCTGTGGTTTTATTGTCTGAACCAAAAGCACCAAAAAGTCGCCATCCAGGAGGAAGATTTAACAGGGTACTCACTGTAGAGAATTTCTCATCCCAACCATTTGCTGGAATCAGTCCAACTTCCCCTTCATAACGACTTGATGCTGTAATGTTCATATTTGGTTCACGAAGTTCAATTCCTTTTTGTTCACTCTTATCTAAAGTAGTAATTAATGTTGGTTGATTATTGATAGAAGCAGAAGCCAAATCTAAAATATTTGTCGCTTCTAAACGACGAACTTGTGAGATGGTGGCATCAATGCTATCACTGATGGTATAACCCTGACCATCAAAGTCTAGCCACATTCTACGTTCTAATGCCAACTCATTTTTCTGTTGTTGTTTTGCACTTTTATACAACTCTTTTATTCTAAACTGTTTTCCCTCTTCAACCAAATAAGCTGGTAATTTTCTCCATATTTTCGGTAGCGTTGTTTGAGATGGATCAATGGCACTTACTCCTCCAACTTCAACCGTTCGGTAGTTTACATTTGACTCAAATGTCCATATCTCTTCATTCGCATAATTAAAGGTATAACTTGGCTTTTCTAAACTTTGAACATCTTTAGGATTATAGGTATCAACCACCACTGTCCATTCACCTGCTTTTACTTCCACTTCTAATTTTTTATCTTCTGTGATACTTGCATTCAAAGAACTTTTAACAGCAGTAGGTAAAAAACCTTCCACTAAGATTCCATCTAAAACAACTGAACGCATTTTTCCAGAAACACGTAAATGTAAATAGGTCTGCATCCTTAATGGATGTCCATCTAGTACTTTACGATAAAGTGAAACCACCAAAGTCCCTTTTTCAGAAGCATCACGCTTTTCTTGATTTAACCAAAGCCTTGCATTGGCATCAACTTTAGCATTGGATACTAGCTGACTATTTTTTGAGAAAGAAACCAAAGCAATATTCTTAGGTAATTGAATATATTTAACATCCTCTTTTAGTTCTATAACACCTGTAATCTCATATGCCCCTTTATCTAACAACAACTCAGCACTTTCACCGAGTACAAGCCCTTTTTCACCATTAACCAAAACATCTTTTACCCAGCTCAAATGCGCATGAGGAAGCTTTACTTTTGTCTTCTCTTTATACAAACGTACATTCATCGAAAAATTAATGCGTTGATTCTCTAACATTATTTTAACTTCTGAAAACCATGAACATTGAGCTGTACCTGTTGTATAATTAATAGGACAATCTTTCTCTTTGACATCATCTAACACCCATGCTTTCCATTGAAGTAAGGATGGAGGAATTTTATTTTCCTCTATGGCTTGAAGTGGAGAAGTGCTTAAAAATAAAAAAAGAAATAGAAAAAGAAATTGAATGATTTTTTGCATAAAGCGTCCTTAGATAAGAAATTTATAGTTAATTATTTTATTTTATAAAGTTTTAACTTAAAAAATAACACTTTATCACCATCAGTAAAAAAGAATTTCTTTATCCAAATACCATTACAATTCAAGCTTAAGGATAATATATGAAAAAATTCAAACTTAGTCTAATTTATTTTACAGGTATACTGCTCATATTATTACTTTTAAACTACCTCTTCCCCCTAAACACAGACCGACTCAACAAACCAAAATCCACCCTCATTTATGATGATGCCAATCACCTCATAGCCCTAAAACTAAGCACTGACGGATTTCTACGCATCCCTATAAAAAAAGAAACCCTAAATTCAAATGTCAAAAAAATAGTACTTGCCTATGAAGATCAATATTTTGAAGAACATTTTGGGGTCAACCCTTTTTCCATCATTCGTGCTTTATGGTTTAACCTTAGCAATCAAGGAAAAATAGGCGCGTCCACCATTACCATGCAAGTTGCGCGTATGATGCACAATGAACCTCGTACCCTTGGTCAAAAACTCATTGAGATGTTTCAAGCTTTTCAATTAGAGTGGCAATACTCTAAAGAAGAGATTCTAACTTTCTACCTTAACAACGCTCCCTATGGGGGAAATGTAGAAGGTTTCGCTTCTGCTTCCTTCAAATACTTTCAACTCCCTCCCTCTTCACTCTCCCTTTCTCAGGTGGCTTACTTAACCAGCATTCCTAAAAACCCTAATGCCAACCGTCCTAAAAACAATAAGCAAAACATCAACCCCATTAAAAATAGACTACTTGAACGTATCAAAAAACTTGACTTATTAGAGGAAGAAGACTATCAACGTGCAAAGCAAGAGTCTGTCACAGTGAACATTCAAAACCTTCCTAACAAAATTCCTCACTTAACGGCACAAATTAAAAAAGAAGGTGCTGTTCATACAACTATTAAAATGAGTCTACAAGAACGCGTACAAAACCTTATAAGCGCTGAAGTTAAAGAACTGAAAAATTTTAACATTCATAATGGGGCAACCATGGTCATTGAGAACAAAAGCATGAACATCATTGCTTATGTGGCATCCCAAGACTTTTACGACACAAAATATGGAGGACAGAACAATGGATTAAACTCTTTAGTCTCCCCTGGTTCAACGCTCAAACCTTTTGTTTATGTCCGTGCTTTAGAAGAGGGTCTTATAACCCCTCTTAAAAAACTTTTTGATGTCCCTCTTTTCATAGATGGCTACAAACCCATGAACTATTCTAAAGAGTATTTGGGAGAAGTATCAGCCACAGAAGCCCTGCAACTTTCACTCAATATTCCTGCTGTTGAACTTGACAGACTTTTAAAAAAGAAGAGTCTCTACACCCTCCTTCAAGAAGCTAACATCACTTCATTGAACCGTGCAAAGTCTTACTATGGCTCGTCACTTACCTTAGGAGGTTTAGGACTTCCCATTAAAAACAATGCTGAACTTTTTGCCATGTTAGCCAATGGAGGTTTGTACCAAAAAGCATCTTATTTAAAAAACAGAACTTCCCCAAAACCAAGTAAACTACTAAGTTCAGAAGCCACTTACTTAGTCTCAAACATCCTAGCCAATGCCCCAAGACGCTCTTTCTCTTCCACATGGGGACAGATAAAAGAGATGAATAAAATTGCTTTCAAAACAGGAACCTCTGCCCACGCTAAAGACATGCTTACCATAGGGTATACCCCTGAGTACACCGTAGCTGTTTGGTATGGTAACTTTTCAGGATCTGCTTCTAAAAAATACGAAGGAGCGTATGCCACAGGACTTAAAACAGCTTCACCCACACTTTTTAAAATTTTTAGAATGTTAGGAAAACAAACATGGTTCCAAAAACCTAAAGGTATTGAGACCAAAAACATTTGTCAAGATGCCATACAACTAGGAACTTGTAAACAAAAAATTAAAGACCAAGTCATAACAAGCATAAATCCAAAAAATGAGTGTCATACCATGCGTGCTGAAGTACTCTCCTATTTACAACAACAAGGAAGCATCTCTTCTATCAACGAATTAAGTAATCATCCTTGCTATAAAGAGTGGAAAAACTATAAACCCCTCATCACCAGTCCCATTCATGACAAAACCTACACTTACAATGCCCTGCTTCCACAAGAGCTAAAAAAAACTAAACTAGAGTGTTTTTCATTTGAAGAAAAGAGTAAAATTTATTGGCTTATAGACAATGAAGAGCCTATTGTTGGAGCATCTGGAAAACCTATTTACAAATACCTTTCACCCACTGTTCATAATATATCTTGTGTTGATGAGGGGGCTAAGGTTAGGAAAGTTAGGGTTTTTACTGAAGAGTTGTGACGATTAGCATAAACAAAAAACACACAAAATACGAATTATGATATAATCCTTCAATTGGTTGGAAAAAAAAATTAAAAAGCCGAAATATAGGCGATTTAACAAGCTACTGTTTTATAAGATGCCTATTTTACCTTCATATTGACCCGACATATAGGGGATTGAAACTTTTTTTAATATGCGCGAGATACTTGACCATTACACATATTGACCCGACATATAGGGGATTGAAACAGTGCTGAAAGCTCATTAAGATCAGAAGCCGAAATGATATTGACCCGACATATAGGGGATTGAAACTTCCAATCTCCTTAACAAAAATATATAATTTAAATAATATTGACCCGACATATAGGGGATTGAAACCTTCGTGTATCGACATCTGAAACTATGTGTTTTTTATATATTGACCCGACATAAAGGGGATTGAAATGTAGTAATCCAAGATGCATTTTTTAGTTAAATTTTAAAAAATTCTAATTCCCAAAATAATCAGCCAACTAAACTATTTTTAACATTTTTCATTATAGAATACACACGATAAAGCTTTTTTTGAAGATTTTTAAAAGAGGTTGTAAAAGTAGGATGAGTGAAGTCCCCAAGCTTCGAAACTAACGACTTCACTCAACAAGCACAAGGCTCAGCAGAATTCTAACGATTTTTTCGTTAAATCTCATTGAGCCTACACATTTTATTGTTCACTATTCCCCTAAATGCTTGGGGTCTTTTTTACATGCATACCATAAAAATCTTCCGTGACCTTTTTGTAAGGTTGTGTGTTCTTGTCTGGGCTAAGTCTATTTTTATGTTTATAGATACGCCAAGTAGAAAAAATAACAAGGAACAATAGATTGGTAGTAACCGTAAACTTACGAAACATGCCGAGATAGAAGCATGTTGGTATTTGGGAGTTTTAGAAGAAAATAGCTGTAGTCGAAAGATATAGAGAGGATAAGGGTCTCCGTCCTGTTGAAGCTATTGAGAAAAAGGAAGTTACTCCCCAATTCTCTAACGATGGACGACGTGACGTGCGACGGTTAACTATTTTTCCCAAATTTTTTTGGGCGAAATACACTCCAAACTTCTGCTTAATACTTTGGTTTTAGAAAAGTTATGATTTGTCTTGGTTCTTCTTTACGCATACACTTTTCAATTGGCTATACTTACTAAAAGAGAATTTAAAAGGTAAAAGATGAAAAAAATAATATATGGTGAAAGTAATTTTCAAAAAATAAAGATTAACAATGATTATTTTTATGTCGATAAAACAACCTTTATAGAAACACTGGAAGACTTAAATGAAAGTTTTCTTATCTTTTTACGTCCACGACGTTTCGGAAAATCTCTTTTTCTTTCTACCTTACAATATTATTATGATGAAAATAGCAAAGATGAGTTTGAAGCCATGTTTTCTAATACCTATATTGGTCAAAATCCAACGCCTTTAAAAAATAGCTTTCGCATTTTATTTTTTGAATTTTCTGGGATTGAAGTTGAAGACAAAACAATCACTAAAATTAAAGAAAGTTTTATCGTCAATGTAAAGGTAAGTCTAGCGAGATATTTAGATACTTATGCGTATAAGAAAGAGCATATTGAACGTATTAGAAATATTAGCGAACCCTCAGATATTATGAAAGAGTTTTTTGAAATTATCAAAAATGACAATATCTATATCTTAATAGATGAATATGACCATTTTGCCAATGCCATTTTAGCCTACAGTATGGAAAACTTTTTAAAAGTTGTGGGAAAAGGTGGTTTTGTAAGAAGTTTTTATGAAGTTTTAAAAACAGCTACAGGTCAAGGCACTGTTCAAAAGATGTTCATTACAGGAGTAACGCCCATAACTTTGGACAGTTTGAGTTCAGGATTTAACATTGTCAGTAATATCTCAAATGCAGAACAATTTAATGCTTTAGCTGGGTTTACCCAAGAAGAAGTAAACTACGCTTTAAAAAACTCTATTTATAAAGTTTGTTCAAACATAGACCAAGAACAACTTTTAACTAAAATAAAAGCATGGTACAATGGGTATCTTTTTAACATGAACGCCAATGAACGAATTTATAATGCTACTTTGGTCAATTACTTTATCTCAAAATATGATATGAAACGCTGTAAAATTCCTTCAAAAATGTTAGACTCAAATGTAGCGAGTGACTACAAAGCCATTATGAAACTCTTTAACATTGGAGACAGTGAACGAAACTATAAAGTTTTAGAAGAACTCATTGAAAATAATAGCATTACAGGTGAAATCAAAGACCGATA
>CACVAU010000090.1 GCA_902727915.1 uncultured Sulfurovum sp. | reverse complement strand
TGGAAAACATTAGCAAAGAAAATGAAAAAGTGCTTATTGCCAGAGTGGCACAAGATTTAGAATTTTTAGATGCTAAAGTGGGCATGAAACGTGAAGAGTATGAACGTTTTGTCAACAGAATTCCAAACAACCTAAAACCACGTTTTAATGAATTGGGCTATACCTCTTTTGACAAAGTAGCAGGTGAGAACAATGTGGTTGACTATAAAGAGATAAAAAGCATTGTTCAATCAGTAGTAGTATAGGTAAGAAAATAAGATTTTATAATATTTTCTCAACCATCAACTGTAACGTAACCCTATTGTTAAAATGATTCTCATTCAAACCATAAATGACAGAAATAACTTGCCCTATGTGAAAAACTTCTTTGGTTTTAAAAAGTACGGCTTGTTGGGTAAAACCATTTTGTGAAAAGGTAAAACGTCGATGCTCTTTCTCTTTTCCCATTTCATTCACATCTTCAATGAGTACATTGTTACTAATAAATTTTACTCTTGGATTACCTTGACCATAAGGCTCATAAACTTTAAGTTTATTCACAAGGTCAAAGCTTATATGTGAAAAACTTAATTCTCCTAAAATATCTGGGTCAAGTAACTGTTCTTGATACTCCTCAGCTTTATACTCTTGTTGAATTTGTTGTTTAAATACTTCTAAGTTCTCAACATTTAAACTAAGTCCAATGGCAGCCTCATGTCCTCCAAATTTATTTAACAAGGGTCGACAAGCTGTGGTTATTTTAAAAAGGTTACAAACATGAAAACTACGTCCTGAACCCTTAAGTTCTCCCATTTTACTTTTTGTTAACACAATACAAGGCTTCTCAAAACGTCGTCCAACTCTCGCAGCAACAATTCCCACTACCCCTTCATGCCAATTTTCACCAACCACTACGAGTACATCATCATTAATATCTACTTGGTTTATGGCTTCATCCGTAATTTTTTGTTCAATGGCTTTTCGGTTTTCATTAAAATCTTTTAATCTATCTAAACGTATCCTTGCATCATAAATATTAGCACTTAACAAAAACTCTACAGACCACTTAGCATCATCCATACGTCCAGCTGAATTTAACACAGGTGCAATTTGAAAACCAATATCTTCAGCATCTAACACCACTTTGTCTAACTTCTCCATAAAGGCTTTTATGGCTGGAAGTTCTGAACGATTTAGAAGCTGTAAACCAGC
The DNA here is from genome assembly GCA_902727915.1 of uncultured Sulfurovum sp. Next base: position 59,242 of record CACVAU010000090.1, on the reverse strand, counting down.
TTTAACCATGGCACGGTTTATATGTTGTAGAGGCATCATATCTGCAATAATAGCAATGCTCACCAAGCCAAGGTATGACTTCATGTCTACATTGGCATTTAAAGCCTTGTTAAGAGCTGCTATAAGGTACCAGGCAATCTGGGCACCACACACTTCTTCATAAGGAAAAGGACAATCTGCTTGTTTTTGGTCAACAATAGCATACGCTTCAGGAATAACAGCAGGGACAATATGGTGATCGGTAATAATCAAATCAATGCCCATCTCTTCACACATCTTCGCAGCTTCAACAGCAGCTATGCCATTGTCTACCGTAAATACTAAATCAAAACCTTCAATTCTAGGAATAAGATTAGGAGAAAGACCATAACCATCTTTGAAACGATTGGGGATAATCCACGCTAAATCCACCCCAATGTCTCTAAAGAACATATTAATTAAAGTAGTGGAGACAACGCCGTCTACATCATAATCACCAATGAGCATGATTTTTTCACCTGTATGAATGGCTTTGACTATTCTGGCTACGGCTCTGTCCATATCTTTAAATTCTGAGGGTTTAGGCAAATTGGCTAAAGAGAGGTGACCATCTTTTAAAAATCGTTTTTGCAGTTTTTGATCTATCTCTTGGGGAGTTATTTTAGGGTAGGGCATACATATTCTTTTTGTTTTAAAGGACGTTGGCTAAAGCCAACGAAATTAATAGTAACTTTACCTATTTAAAGCATTCTTTACAAAAGCTACAATTGAAGGGTTTGGACTCTGTAATCGTGAAGTAAATTCTGGATGGAACTGTACCCCTAAGAACCAAGGATGATCAGTTACTTCAACAGCCTCAATCAATCCATTTGACTCACCTGTAATCTCCATACCATTCAGCTCTAACGCTTCTCGGTACGTTGGATTGGCTTCATATCGATGTCTATGACGTTCAAAAATGGTTGAAGCCCCATAAGCTTCACGTAAATTTGAACCCTCTTTGGTATCACATTCATATTCACCTAAACGCATGGTTCCACCCATTGGAGAGGTTGATGTTCTAACTTGTCGTGAACCAGAGGCATCAATGAATTCATCAATTAAGAAAATAATGGGGTTTTCTGTTTCTGTATTGAACTCTACAGAAGTTCCATCCTCTAATCCTAATACATTTCTTGAAAATTCAATCATGGCAAGTTGCATACCCAAACAAATTCCTAGAAATGGAATTTTTTCTTCACGTGCATATTTAATTGCTTCAATTTTACCTTCAATACCACGCTGACCAAAACCACCTGCAACAAGAATACCATCACAATCAAGTAAATATTGTCTTGCTGTATTATTTTGGATTTTTTCAGAATCTACCCATTTAATTTCAACATTAGTATCTAAATGAGCACCAGCATGAATAAGTGCTTCAGTTAATGACTTGTATGATTCTTTTAAATCCAAATATTTACCCACAAAAGCAATGGTTGTTTTTTTAGTTGGTTGAATGATTTTATGTACCAATTCACCCCAAAGTTGCATGTCTGGTTTAAGTTCACCTAAATTTAGTTCCTTCGCAATAGGCTCTAAAATATCTTGTGCCATAAAATTTAATGGAACTTCATAAATGGTAGGGGCATCAATGGCTTCAATAACAGATTTTTCATCAACATCACAAGTATAAGCAATTTTACGTCTTATATCTGTTGGAATACGTTCTTCGGATCTTAGGATTAACATTTGAGGGGTAATACCTATACGTCTTAATTCTTGAACTGAATGTTGGGTTGGTTTTGTTTTTATTTCACCAGCAGTACGAATGTAGGGTAATAGAGTTACATGAATACTCATAACATTGTCACGCCCCATTTCATGTTTCATTTGACGAATGGTTTCAAGAAAAGGCATACCTTCCATGTCTCCTGTTGTTCCACCAAGTTCAACAATTAAAATATTTTTATTTTCACCTGCTTTTACAATACGTTCTTTAATTTCATTGGTAATATGAGGAACAATTTGAATGGTTTTTCCTAAGTATTTACCTTCACGTTCATTTTCTATGACAGATTTATAAATTCTACCTGTTGTAAAGTTATTATTTTGGGTTAATGAGGTATCTAAGAAACGCTCATAATGTCCTAAGTCTAAATCGGTTTCAGCACCATCTTTTGTTACAAAAACTTCTCCATGTTCTAAAGGTGACATGGTTCCTGGATCTACGTTAATATAAGGATCAAGTTTTAAAACACCTACTCTAAACCCTGAATGTTTTAAAATTGTTCCAATACTTGCAGCTGTAATCCCTTTTCCAAGAGAGCTTAATACCCCTCCTGTAACAAAAATATATTTGGTTGACATCAATAATTTTCCTCTTTTTATTATGCGATAATAGGCATAATGACTGTAATAAACTCTTTGTCTTTTAAAACAAATGGTAAGGTTGATTCATTAAGTAAAATTTGAAATTCATTTTCTTCTACTTGTGTTATAAAATCTAAAAGATAACGACTGTTTACATTTAATTCAAATTTTTCATTTAGTCCTGTATGAATTTGTAATTCTGTTTTAGCTTCAATATTATCGGCTGTTAAAGAATTAAATAAAATTTTTTCTTGATTAAAAGTTATTTTTATTTCTGGAGAAATTGTAGTAATCATTTTAATAGATTCAAGCATTTCTTTTTTAGGTAAAGTAACGTTTAATTTTGTTTCTTTGGGAACAATACGTGCATAGTCTGGATAATTCCCATTGATTAAGCGTGTAAAAAAATAATGGTTTTCATTTTGTATAATTAAATTTGTATCATCATAATAAATACTAATTTGATCAATGAATAGTTTTTGAATTTCTAAAATGGCTTTTTTAGGAATAATTAATGAGAATTCTTTTTCATTTTGTGTTTGAAGTGCTGAAATGGATAAACGTCTGGTATCTGTACCAACTAATTTGGTTTCTGTTTTTTTAATATCTAATAATGCACCATTTAATTCAAATTTAGGATTATTATTATCAATGGCTGATGAAATTTTTTTTAAATTTTTTATTAAATTAATAGAATCTAATACAATTTGTGGTTTATTTTCAATTTGTGGAAAAGAGGGATAATTATTAGCATTAAATGTAGGTAATTTAAATTTTGAATTTTTTTGTTTAATATTTAAATTATTTTCAATTATTTCAAGTGTAATTTCTTCATTTTTTAATATTCTGATAATATCAAGCAGTTTTTTTCCATTAGCTGTAAAACTTCCTTCACTTTCAATAATAATATTATTAGCATTAATATTTAGACCTATTTCTCCATCTGTTGCTTTAAATATAACGGTTTCATTTATTGCTTCTATGTAAACGTGTGAAGTAATTTGACTGGCATCTTTTTTTTCTAAAAAAGGTTGTAAGTTTATTAGTATAGATTCTATTAGTGGCTTGCTAGTACGAATCTTCATTTGTTTAATCCTTTATCTCTTTTATTTATTTAAATAAGTAGTAGTAGTAGTAGTTCTAGTTGAATATGTGAATAACCTTACTGAACACTTATTTTATGGGTTTTGTTTTACTTTTAAATTGATGCTCTTTATTCACATCTTTTCACTTATTGAATTATATCTTTTTTTAGTATAGCTTTACATTTGAGTTAAAAGGTTTTTAATTGATTAATTTTATTTTTGATTTATTTTATTGGTTAACTCTTCAAGTAATGTTTTAAAGTTGTCATCCGTCTCTAACATTTCATTGATTTTCTTCATGGCATGACTCACAGCTGTATGATCTTTCATATTGAAATGAACAGCAATTTGAGGCATTGAATTTGATGTTAATTTTCTAATAAGATAAATAGAAATACGTCGTGCACGTACCACTATACGCGTTCTTTTTTTAGAGGTAATATCAGAGAGTTTAATATTGAGTTCTTTTGAAATTACACTAATGATATCATTGATAGAAATGGTCTTTTGTTTTTCTATGAGTTGATCTTTAATAACATTATGTGCAAACTCTAAAGTTAACTCTTGATTCATAAGTCCTGCATAGGCATTTAGCTTAATAATAGCACCTTCAATTTCTCTAATATTATTACCCATATTTGATGCTAGGAAGTTAATAATATCGTGGTTTAGGTTGATACCATCGACTTCACATTTTTTTTGAATAATGGCTATTTTTGTTTCTAATTCAGGAGGTTGAATATCAGCCATTAGTCCCCATTCAAATCTACTTTTTAATCGGTCAACTAAGCCTTGAATTTTATGAGGTTGTCTATCTGAAGTGATGATAATTTGCTTTTTTGCTTGGTGTAGTTCATTGAAAGTATGAAAGAACTCTTCTTGTGTTTGCTCTTTACCTGAAAGAAATTGAATATCATCAATAATGAGTATATCACACTCTCTAAAATGTTCACGAAATCTGTCCATTGTTTGTGAGCGTAAATGAGAGGTAAATTTATTCATAAACTGCTCAAAAGTAGTGTATATGACCTGTTTACCTAAGGATATTTGATGATTGCCAATGGCTTGAATAAGATGGGTTTTTCCCAGACCTACACCACCATAAAGAAATAAGGGATTGTAAATGGTTCCTGGCTTTTCAGAAACGGATTTAGCGATGGTATAAGCAAATTGATTTGAATTCCCAATAATAAAGCTTTCAAAAGTAAAAGAGGGGTTTAAAATGGTACTTTTATGATGGTTGACTTGCTCATGTTTTTGTTGTGACTTATTGCTACTTTTAGGACTTGTTAGATCTTTATTAATAGAGATAATAATTTTTGGTTTTACATTGTTTTCGAGTTCAAAAAGGTGTTTGAGTTGAAATTCATATTTGGTTTTAATCCATCGTGCAAGTAAAATATTAGGGGCATAAAATTGGACAATATGATTTTTAGACTCTTTTTCGCTATAGGTAATGTTCTTCATATAACGGTTCCAATCTTTGATACTTATTTCTTCTTTAAGTTTTTTAAGTACTTTGTTTCCTATATTCATAATTACCTTTTAAATGATGTGAATAAAATTTATGAATCTTATCCAAAAGTGGCTAAAATTAGACTATGAGAGGGTGTGAAAAAAGTTATTCACATTTTATAAAGGATGTGAATGATTATACTTGGTATTGACCCGGGAACGCGTAATTTAGGTTATTGCTTTTTATTATTTGAATGTGAAAAGTATAGTTTAATTGAAGCTGGGGTTTTAAAGTTCAAAGAAAAGGATTTAAAGCATCAAATTGGTGAATTGGTAGAAGGTTTAGATTTATTATTTTCAACGCATATGCCCACAGAGGTAGCGATTGAAGATATTTTCTATGCACACAACCCTAAAACTGTTCTTAAACTTGCACAGTTCAGGGGAGCTTTAAGTTTAAAAGTACTTTTATCTGTTGGTAATTATTATGAATATACACCATTACAAGTGAAAAAAGCCATTACAGGCAATGGAAAAGCAAGTAAAGAACAAGTTGCCTTTATGGTAAAACGTTTATTAAGTATTAAAAAAGAAATTAAGCCTTTAGACATTAGTGATGCCATGGCGATTGCCATAACCCATGCTCAAAGGGTAAAATATCGAAAAGTAGATAAGAGTTTAAAAGAGTAATCTTAATTTAAGTCAAAAAAAAATATAATCCCACACTTTTAAAAAAGATCGCGTAACTCAGTGGTAGAGTGTTTCCTTGACATGGAAGAAGTCGTTGGTTCAAGTCCAATCGTGATCACCATTTTTTTACTTCTTTACAATTTATCCACAGTTATTCTTCAACACTATGTTATTATTTCGGTTATGAAAAAAAATATAATATTTTTATGGCTTTTTACAATCTATGTACAAGCACAAACGTTAACAAGCATAGAATTTAGGGGTGATATTGACTTACTAACAGGTGACTTTGACCGTACAACCCTTTTAAAAATTTGCCATATCGAATACCCTGCCATTTATAAATTTTGGAAAAGAAATCCTACTTTTGAATCTTCACAGGTTCCTAATTTTGTTAAAAATTTAGAAGCGTATACTTATAGTAAAGGCTATTATAAAAGTACAATAAGCTCCCAGATTGAAGCTGAAACTATTTATATTGATATTAAGAAAAATGAACCAATTTTGATTAACAGTATTCACTTAGAGGATGCATTTCATAACTTATCATTATTAACTGTAGGTGAACAATTTACAACCAGTAATTTTACAGAGACTAAAAATAATATTCGTAATTATTTATCAGAAAATGCATATCCTAAACATCATTTGAAAGCCAAAGCGTTTGTTGATATTGATGCTTATCAGGTAGATGTGAACTTTAGTATTGAAAAAGGGAAAAAGTATTATTTTGGTTCTACTGAATTAAATAATAGTTCACAAATAGATAATGTTTTAATTCAAGAACAAATTGTATATGAAGAGGGTGAACTCTTTAATGTTTTAAAACTTGAAGAGAGTTATGACAATATTTATAGGTTGGGTGTTTTTGAGAAAATTAAAATGGAACCAGATTTTAACACAAGTCTTAGTATGTTAGACATAGATTTATTGGTTAAAGAAGGAAAGACTAAAGAGTTTGCGTCTAATTTGGGTTATGATACTGAAGATGGTGCCAGAGGAGGGGTAGCATACATTGATCATAATTTTTTTGGAAACTTACGACGATTTGAGACCCAAGCCCAAGTTTCAGAGCGAGGTTATGAAGCGAAAACTTCTTATTTTGATCCCAGATTGGAAAATGTATGGTTGGGAGACTTTTCTTTTTTAAATGAGTTGGGTTACAGTCAATGGGACTATGATGCTTATGTGGAAAATTTATTTGTTGAACGGGTTACTTTGGGCAAAAAATTTTTAGAATTAGAGCATTTTTTTGGTTTTCAGTTAGAACATTCTGAGATAGAGAGTGGCATACCGATTTTTTTGTCAGGTAATTATTTAATTAATTCACTTTTTTATAGGGTGCTTATTGATAAACGAGATTCTATTATGGATGCTAAAAATGGTTATTATACTTCACTCTATTTAGAAAAAGCCATGAAACAGTTGGGTTCGGAAATCGATTATTTTAAAATTTTGGCTGAAGCACGTTATATTAAAAGTTTTGATGCAGTTGTTTTGGCAACTAAAATAAAAGTAGGAAGTATTTCTCAGGAAACACCTCCTTTTAAACACTTCTTTTTAGGAGGAGCTATGAGTAACCGTGGTTATGAATATAGAGATCTAGGGGAGCATAGTGGTGAGTATCCTTTAGGAGGATTAAGTATGATTGATGCTTCTTTTGAATCACGTTATTATCTAAGTCAAAACTTTGCCATTGTTGGATTTGTGGATAGCTCCAAACTTTCACAAAATGTGAATGATTTTTCAGGAGCTTGGTATAGCTCTATAGGGTTTGGTGTACGTTATTTATCTGTTATTGGACCTTTGCGTTTGGATCTTGGTTATCCTTTTAGAGGAAATAAACCAGCGTTACATTTGGGAATAGGGCAAGTATTTTGAAAAAATTATTAGCTATTTGTTATCATTTTTTGTCTTGGTTAATTCTTTTAGTACTTTTTTTGTCATTTTTAGTATTTTATATATTGGAAGTACCTGCACCTTTTTTTAAGTTATTAGCGCATCCTTTGAAAACACAAGGTATTTCTTATGGGAAGATAGAGGGAAGTTTATTGTCAGATTTTGTTATACATGATCTAAACTATCAAAATCAAATTAAAGCAAAATCCTTGGGTGTTAAAATTGATTTGGAGCAATTAGAGAATAAAGTTTTATATGTTGATACGTTATTATTGGATGAAGTGCAAATTGATGAAGATTTTTTAACTTCATTGATTGAGTTACATAGTACAGATGAAAAAGCGCAGGAAGTGAACACGAGTCTACCTTTTGAACATGTCATTCTTAATCATTTGAGTATTTCTTTACGTGATACACGTTATGAAAAATATCATGTTAATTATGCTAAGTTAACACTTCTTAATGTAGAGAGTGATATGAAAAAATCGCATAAAGCTGAGGTGAAATTTTATTTAGATTCAAATGTAAGTCAGATAAAACTGGAAGGAAAGTTTAAAGATGAAGCATTTAATTGTCTAGGAACGATTGAAGGTGAACAGTTATTTTTAAAGCCTTTTCTTCATGAATATAATGCCACATTGCTTTCTAATCCAAGGTTGAAGATTAACGCTGATGGAAACCTTGATAATATTGATTTTAAGGTAAGTTCAGAGGCTTTAGATTTACAATATCAGCACTATAAATTTTACACTGAAGTATTTTCTGCCATAGGAAATTATAACGCAGTTAAGAACATCTTAAAAGTAAAATTAGAAAATAGCACAGAGAGTAATATTGCTCAATTTGGGATGAATGCTGATGTAAACGTAAAGCTTGATGACATTAATAATACGCTGAAATTTAAATTCAACACAGAATTAAATCCTAAAGAAAAATTACTTAAGGAAGCTCTTTTAATCGCAGTATTGGCTGAGCATAATATGAGTATCGATGGTCTACCTGAAGTTAAAATTATGGCTAAAGGGGATATGAATAAGGTAACGTTTGACAGTAATATTAAAAACTTTAAAGCAACACAGAATGATTTAAGCTTAGCACTAGAAACTTTAAAATTAAAAGGAGATACTCAACCCTTAAAAGGAGATACAGTATTAAATACGAGTGTTAAATTTGATTCGTCTGTCAGTCAAGGTGAAGTTTTTTTAGTAACAAAGTTAAATTTTTATGATGTGAAAAATACACTTGATTTTGAGCTAAAAAGCACTTTAGAAGTCTATAAAAATTATTTAAACCCTTTACTTAAAGAGCATAATATTACTTTAGAGAAAGATACGTTATTGAATTTAAAGTCCAGTGGTAATATGAATAGATTAAAAGTTAATTTTGATGTTTTATCAAGCATTCTTAAAGAGGATATAGCTTCAACAGTAAGATTAAAGACAGATAATATTTTATTGGATTTAAAAAAAGAATTTATACAAGGTGCTTTATCATTAGAGAGTGATGCAAGTAATTTAGCTTTAAATATTAACAGTCAATTTTCTGGAAATTATGCTAGACCCAAAGAACTTGTAAGTAATTCAACGGTTAATATTAGAAAGTTTGATGCATTTTCTATTCATTTAACACCACTTTTACCACTTAATTTAAATATTAATACCAATGAACAAGGTGCTAAAGTGAATTTAACTAGCAAGAAGCTTCAACTTCTTGCGCATAGTGCTGATTATGATGGAATCAATTTTAGCTTAAAGAGTGAGAAAATTTATCCAGCTCAGTTATTAGTGCTTCCTCCTGAATTAAAAAAGCAGTTTATAGCATTGGATTTAGAAGGTGAAGTTACTTTGTCTAAAAAGTATTTTTCATTGAAAGGGCTTTTAAATTCTAATAAAAATTTTGAGGCAAAGTTAAATGCTTCTTTGGATGTTAATGGTTTAGATGTCAATGTTTTAACTAAACATTTACAAGTTTTGGCAAAAGGAGATTTAGAAAGTAAAAAGATAGATACTTTCATCAAAATTGATTCATTAAAGAAGTTTCAAAAAGAGTTTCAAGCACTTTATCCTTTTGAAATTGTTCCTGTTGAGGGGGCTGTAGAAGTAGAAGCTAAGCTTGATGGTGAGCAGGTAAAGGCAATATTATTATCGGAGAAGTTAGCATTAGAAGGCTTTAATATTGAAGGGTTAACACTTGATGCTGAGTATGATAATGAATTGATTACGATGAATACATTCAATTTTAAAACCACAGGTTTTAAAGAACAAGGATTGAATCAAAGCTTTTATTTAAATCAAAAAGCTTTAGTGCATTTGGGTGCCGAAAAAAAGGTTTTATTGGATATGCACCCTAAAATTTTACTTAAAGGTAGTGGTGATAATAAAAATTTGAAAGCTTCATTTCAAATAGAAGATTTATTTTTAGGCTATCCTCAATATGGTAAAACAAGACTTAATTGTGATTTGAAGTATGTGCAAACAGGCAAAAAGAAAAAGCTTACAGGGGTTGTTTTTTTAGACAAAATGAGAATTTTTTATGAATCAAAATTTTTAGATCCCTCTTCTGATAATGATGTGGTTATTCTTCGGAAAAAAGATAAAAAGCAAAAAGAAATTGGGGATACATTTTTAAATGATACTTTTATTGACCTTGCTATTTATGCTGTTGAGGCCAATTATAAAACACGTGATATTGATTTATTGTTAGATGTTAATCTAAAAGCACATAAAGAGTTTGGTAAAAACTTAGTAATGTTAGGCAAAGTAGAAGAGATTGATGGACGTGTAGAACAAGCACCAAAACTTTTTACAGTTGTGGATTCTAATATTGTATTTCAAGGTGGAAAAGAGATTAATCCTCTTTTGGATTTAACCGTGGAGCATGAGTTACCTGATGTTTTGATTACGATTAATATTTATGGCAATGCAAAGCGTCCTAAGCTTACGTTTACTTCTGAACCACCACTCCCTAAAAAAGATATTTTATCGTATTTACTTTTAGGGGTTTCAACAGCTTCTTTGGGAGAAGGAAAAGGTTCTTTGGGACGTGAGGCACAACTGTTTATTATGAATCAAGCAGCAAGGGATTTGGCTTATGAAGTCGAGTTAGATAGGGTTTTTGTGAAAGATGATGGTACAGGGGATGGTTATGCTGTACAAGTAGGTAAAAAAGTACAAGAAGATAGCATGTTTGTTATAGAAAATTCAAAAGAGGGTAACTCATTTATTTTAGAATATGATGTGAGTAAAAATATTAAGATTGAAGTTGGACAGCATCAAAAAACAGTGCCATCCCAAAGTGTTGATATCTACTTTAGAAAAAAGTTTAAGTAAATATTGTGGTATATATGTTCTTTAATAGATTAATAAATAAAGAGCAATACATAAACCCAAATACCTGTAAAAGAGGTCATGAAAATACCTAAAAAAGTTAGTTGACCAGCTTTTTTATGTGCTAACGAAGAAGAACCAGGTAAAGTAGCATTTTTTTCAGCTTTTCTTGCAGACCAAATTGTTTTAATCCAAATGATTAATGATATAAGTGCCACAGCAATATGAAAAATAAGAACATAGAGGGCATAATTATGAGAAGTATTACTTCCCTCCATAAATTTTTCAAATCCACCACCTGCTCGTACACCATACTCAAAGTATGATACGACAATGACCGACACAATAAAAATCACAGATTGACTTCGTGCATGTAATTTATAAGACTTTACTTTTGCCATAACAATCGCAGCCAAGGCCAAAAGAGGCAATAATGCCACCATAATTAAGACAAAGTCCATAAAAAACGGAGCTCTTGTTCCTAAAAAACCACTTTCAAACATATAATCCATTTTACTATCCTTTTACATATGTTATATTGAGCTAAATATAGCATAATGTGCTTATAAGATGTTGATTGGAAGGGAGCTAAAGTAGAGAAATGCAGGTAGTAAGTACTACTTTGGCTATAAGGACGGATGAAGCTGTGACTATGAAGGGATACGTAAACGTTGACCTATAAAAATTTGGTTTGGGTTTTTAATGATTTCAGGATTTGCAGAAAATATTTTTTGATAGGCGTTACGATTACCATAAGCTTTTTTAGCAATTCTTGATAAAGTATCACCTTTTTGAACAATAATAACACGCATCTCATTTTCACGAAATTGAATTTCTTTTGTAAGTGTTTGCGCATAATCAGAAGGTGCATCTATTTTTTCATTAACAATGCTGTTAAGATTGCTACTGAGTTCAACGAGTGATGCATTTTTAACTTCTGTTAACGCGTTATGGGTTAAAACAATTTTATTGTAATGATTTGTTTTCTCTAAGTCTTGGGTATTGAAATTTTGATTGTTTACTTCATCTAGTTGTTGTTCTAGTGATACTTCTTTGGGGATATTCATTTGTGATAAAATCACTTTTACTATTTTAGCTACTTCTTGTTCACTCATTGTTGAGACAATTTTTGGACTCTTTTGAGTATCGGTTGCATTACGTTGAATATTTTGTGTTGTTTGCATATTAGACTGACGTAATTGAATACTTTGAGGAAGTTCACCTTCTTCTAGGATAATTTGAGGAAGAGTGTTTTCATAGCTCAAGATATTTTCCCTTTGTATGACATTATCTTCTCTTGTAAGTGAAGGATTAAAATATTTATAAAGATAGAAAGTGGCAATACTGAGAAGTATTAGGGCTAAAATATAAAGGATGAGTTTTAAAATTTTATGAAGACTTTCTTCTTTTCGGTAAGCTTCGAGTTCTGCAAGTTCTTTTTTATATGAATTATAATAGTCATTGCTGTTGGAATTGTAGTACATAATAAATCCTTACTTTTGAGTGTAGGTAATTTCATTGGGAGAGTTTTTTATTTTCTCCATAACATTTTGAATAATTAGTTCTAGTTGTTCATCACTGATGGTTTGAAGAATATTTTTAGCCTCAATTTTTTTTAAAATATTGTCTGAAACAACTTTAGTAATTTCCATAGGGCTGATTTCATCACTAACTTGGTTTTTTTGATTTGTATTGGGTAAAAAAATATAAGATACTTGATATTCTTTTTTTTGATAAAAATCAATTGATAGCAATAAAGTCATCAGTAAGGTGCTTATAAAGGCAATGATAAAAAGTGTATTCCGTAAAGGGGTGTAATAACTTTTTGGATTGCTTTCTTCTATAAAGTTTTCATAAATATTATATCTATGATTATTATTTCTATGATACCTAAAAGTTGACATAAAAAACTCCTTTTAATCAAAAATAACTAATTATATTAAATAATAATTAATTTTAACATTTTAAAACTTAAATATAAATTGACATAATTATATTAATTATTTTATTTTTTTAATAATTTTACAATTATTCACGATTGGAACACGTTCTGTGGTTATACTTTTATCACGAGAGTCATTAAATGTTTTCCTCAATATTTTTCCCGAGTGACTCCCGTAGATAGTTTCCTATTTTATATATGTATCATCTCCCACTTCTTAATCAGGAAACGGTAAGAGACTATCGCATCTTCAATTTTAAATTATTTATAAAAATTAAAAAATATTATTTTTTTGTTCCAAAACTTTGCGTCCAGTAAATTCCATATTCAGAAGAAGCATTTGTGGCAACAGCAACACCAATTTCTTGAAAGTTTGCATTCATAAGGTTTGTACAGTGGGTTGGTGAAGCTAACCATGCATTCACTGCTTCTTGAATGCTTTCTTGACCTCCTGCTATGTTTTCACCAATGCTTTTATAGCCTGTGTAACCATTGGCTTTAATTCGATCATTGAAGTATGAACTTTTTCCATTATTAGAACCTGTAATATCAAAAGTTGTTCCAGAGCCATAATGTGAAAAGGTATTACTTTGAGCTAAATCATAAGAGTGTTCATAGGCAGATGCATAGAGTTCATTATTCCAAATTAAGGCAGGAGCAGCTGAAACTACACCATTGCCATCATGACAATCTCTGGAGATAGCCCTTGCCTCATTAATGGCATTTAAAATTTCATCTTGGGTCGTTTTTTCAGCTATTTCATAATTACTATAACTTGCTAAGGTAGTTGGAGCATTACCTGTATTACCACAAGCAATAAAAAAGAGTGAAACTAAAGTAAAAGATAAAGTTTTTAAATGTTCCATAATATTTCCTAATATTTATTTTTGTTAAAATTAGTATAGCACTATAAATATTAATTAACATTTAATATTATAAAATATTTATTAATATTTATAATTAATTTTAAAATTATAATTTTGTATTATTAGTAATAGAAGAAAGTATTATGCTTAGAGGAAATTAGAAAAAATTAGAGGAAAAGTATGGAATTAATAAGGATTTTCTCCTTGTATATTTCCATAAGGGTAGTATTTACAAATGGTGACATAGCCATTTTTATAGGAACCTTTTGTGTATTTTGCTGAAGCACAACCTAAAAGTTTAGAGTTTTTCCAAACAACTTGGGTGTAGTGTCCACAAACTTTGCTTGTTTGGCATTTTTGTGTTTGCATATCATAATATTTTTTTTCATCATACCATTTTTGTATAATTTTATTGAGATTAGGTTTTTGTGTACTAGAGTGTCGATAAAGATTTTCCCCATACATTTTACCTATATTGCTAGGGTCATGTTCAAACTTACCACTTTGAGCCAGTTTATTGACATAGGTTTGAGCCTCTTTTTCCAATTTTAAACTGTAACTTAACTTGGAACCTACAAAATGTTGTTGACGTAGTGCATTATGTTTTTTCACAGCTGGATTATTTATGGAAGAAGGCTCATTATTTTTTATACTTTGTGTTGTGCTACTTTGAGGACTTTGACAAGAGGTTAAGAGGATTAAGCTAGAGGTAGCTATAAAAATTGTTTTTAACATTATTCGATTACCAGTCCATTTCGGTCTATTCTTTGCCATTTTCCTCCATCTAACATATTGTATTCTCCTGCTTTTTTTTCTTTACACCCTGTGCATATTTCTGCTTCACCATCATGAAAAGGGAAGGCAAAGTCATAAATTGGTTTGAGTATGATATCTAAATTAGTATTGAAAAAACCAACTTTACCATTGATTTTAGTTCTAGCTAGACCATCCGAAAAGGGATCAGCACCATTATCATAAGTGAGTGTTTGTATTTTTTTACCATCCTTACGCACATAGTAAAAAGCATTATTCATATAAACAGAAATAATCTCTTCACCTTTAAAGTCTAGTTTCTCTAAAAAGGAAGCTTCAACATAATTATTAGCTAAGTTGTTTTCTTTGGGTATAGGGTTACTTTTAGAACAAGAGAGTAAGAATAGTAGGGGGATTAACTTTAGAAGATGGTACATTTTAGAGCCTTTTTTTTATTATAGCACTCTACAATATAAGGTTCCCTTTTATTAAAAAAGGAACCTTAAAGAAGGTTTATACAGGTATAACTCTAATGTTTGGTGTACATTTTTCTTTAAGTACATTTTCAATAGCGAAAAGTGTACCTGTACTTGAAGACTCACAACCACTACAAGAACCTAAATAAGTAATATAGATGTCTAGCATGTCACCATTCTCTTTCATATCAAGAACTTCCATATCTCCACCATCCATTACTAACATTTGACGGATGTTATCATCAATAACTTTTTCAACTTTTTTGAATTTTTGAAGCAGTGTTAAACTCGTAAAGTCAACTGTTGGCTCTGTTCCACCAATGGTTGAACCAGCTACCATTCTTTCTTTAGAGTATTCATCAAGTAAATCTACAAGATAGATATCTTTTTCTTCATGTCCACCAGGCTTGATACATGATTTACAGAATCCACCAGCTTTAGTATAGTCTGTAATTTGCTCAAGTGTTGTAAGGTCATTAAGTCTAATTACCTCTTTAAGTGTATCAAGTGTTACTCTTGCACATTCACAAACAATTACTTCTTCTTCAAAACTTTCCATATCAACATTCAAGTATTGACCAGCTGCTTTTTTAATAACATCGTATGCCATTACTGAACAATGCATTTTTTGAGGTGGTACTGATGGTGTTTCAGGTGTGTCTCTCATTGCTTTTTCAACATCAATGTTTGTAATCTTAACAGCATCTTGAACTGTTTTGTATTTACAAAGTTCAGCCATAACATCAGATGATGCAATTGCTGTACCACAACCAAAACTTTTAAATTTTGAATCCATAATAACATCTGTATTTGGATTAACAGCCCAGTAAAGACGTACGGCATCTCCACAAGATTCTGCACCAAAGTCAGCTACGATGAGTTTACCACCCATCTCTTCTGCTTGTTCTGTTGTAATTTCACCCATGTTCTTTGGGTTGTTCATTAAATCTGTTACTTTGTCACTGTACTCATCCCAGATGGTACCACCAACTAAACTATCTAATCCCATGATTTTTCCTTTATCATAATTTTGTTCGATAACATCGAACCTACGGTTTTATACCGTATGTAAGGTCAGTTGACTGACCACTTTTTTAATGTGCTGCAGCCAAGCCACTCTCATGACCTTCTGGAGCATAAGCAAATGAACTTGAAATTTCTCTAAGTCTAGCAACAGCTTTTTTTACTGTAGCTAAAGTATAGTCAATTTCTTCTTGTGTTGTGTAACGGCTTAAAGAAAATCTAATAGCAGTATGTGCTAAATCTTCATCTGCACCAATGGCTTCCATAACTGAGTTAGCTTCTAAATCTTCAGAAGCACAAGCTGAACCAGTACTCGCACCAATACCTGCTTGATTTAAGTCCCATAACATTGATTCACCCTCGATACCTCTAAATGAGATTAGAATGGTATTGGGTGTTCTGTTCTGTCTTGAGGTTACGACAAACGTATTTTCAATTTTTAAAAGTTCATCTTCAAAAGTATCTCTCATAGTTCTAAGTTCAGTCATTTCAAAGTCAAGTGCTTTCACAGCCTCTTCCATTGCTCTACCCATACCCACAATACCAGCTACATTTAATGTACCTGAACGGTGACCACCCATTTGTGAACCACCATGGAGTAATGGCATAAGTTCTTTACCTTTTTTCATGTAAAGTGCACCCACACCTTTTGGACCATGAAATTTATGTGCAGAGAATGTTAAGTAATCAACATTAAAGCTTTGAACATCAACAGGAAGCTTTCCAATAGCTTGTACAGCATCTGTGTGAAAAGGAACATTATGTTCAGCACAAATAGCACCAATTTCTTCTACAGGAAAGACAGCACCTGTCTCATTATTTGCCCACATAACAGAAACAATGGCTGTTTTGTCAGTAATGCTTTCTCTTACATGTTTCGCTTCAATTAAACCTTCTGCATTGATAGGTAAATAAGTTACTTTACAACCCATTGATTCAATAAATTTTGCTGTTGCGATAATAGATGGATGTTCAACTTCAGAAATAATAATATGGTTTTTTTTACCCGTTAAAATCTGTTCAAAATAGACAGCTTTGAGTACCCAGTTATTACTTTCTGTTGCACATGAAGTAACGACAACAGAGTCTTTTCTATCTGCATTAATCCCAGCATAAATTCTTTCCATAGCTGTTTTAATATGAGGATGTGTTTCTCCTGCATAAGCGTGTAAAGAGTTTGGATTACCATATTTTTTTACAAAAAATGGTTCCATTTCATCATATACATGTGGATCAACAATTGTTGTTGCATTATTATCCAAATAAACTTTCATTTGTTTCCTTTGAGTTAAACTCATAATTTTAAATCGGACAAATTTAGTCCTAATTAACTGTGAACATACTACACCATGAAAGCTTAAAGATTCATAACATAGAATTTTTTTTGGATTATACTTGTTTGATGATTAAAAAGGAGTTACATAAATCTTAATAGATAAAGAATTTATTTTTAATAAAAAAAAATATTATATAATTAAAAAAATTTAATTATATTTATAAAAAATATTATTATTTTTTTTTAAACATATAGTGTTTAATATTGAGTTTTTAAAGAATATTTATAATTTAATGGTTTCTTATTATGGATAAATTTGCTATAGTTATAGTATTAGAAATATATAAGGATAATTTTAGATATGAATATATCGCTTAATAATACTACTACTTTATCTCATGATAATCTAAATAGTCTTTACTTTACCAATTTTAATACTTCGTTAAAAGCTGTCAGTGTTGAAGATTATAATGCATTAGCCCTTATACATAAAGAAAAAAAATTAACTAAAAAAGTTATTTACTTTTATAAAAAAGCTTTAGAATTAAGAGTATCAGCTTTGGGTATGTTAAATAGTAAAACAGCTATTTCTTATATGAATTTAGCTGAAGCTTATTTTGAGGATGGTGTTGTTGTTAAGGCACTGGATTACTATGGAAAGTCTTTAGAAATCAATCAAACACTTTTTGGAAAAGCATCTTTACCTTCAGCACTTGTTTATGCTGCTTTAGCCAATATACATTTTTCAGAAGAAAACTTGGAACAAGCTTTTAGTTTTTATATGCAAGCGCTTAAAATTCGTAAAAGATTGTTAGGAGAAATGCATCCTCTAACGGCACAAAGTCAACATGAACTTGGATATTTTTATGCTGCCTCAGATGAGTATTCGTTGGCACTTCCTTTATTTGTCGAAGCATTAGAAACACGTGTAGAACTTTATAGGCTTAGTCATCCTGAAACAGCAAAGAGTTATAATAGTTTAGCAATGTGTTATTATCATCTTTTTAATTATGATGCTGCATATACGAACTTGTTAGAAGCAATTAAAATTAAAGAATTAATTTTGCCTAAGAGTGATGAAAGTTTACTTTTATGTAAAAAAAACTTATTTGAAATTGAAAAACATATGTCAAAAAAGACTTCTAAAAAGAGTTTAATTAAAACTCTTTTTACTAAAATTAAAACTCTTTAATTTCTGATTCTTTTATAAATTTATCATATTCATAAATATCTTTTCTAAAATAGGTCAGTCCATTTCGTTTAAAGACAGTAAAATACGTTGTATGTACGGGTAACTTTTCTGTAAAGTTTAGCACTTTATTTTTGAGTATGCTTCTATATTTTGGAATAAGATTTATGTCTCTTTGTTTTAATCTTGATTTTAAAACTTCTAAAAGCTCAAAAGGTTTTTCTAAACGCATACACCCTGAACTGTACACACGATATCGGTATTGAAATAGTGATTTGTTATCTGTATCATGCAGATAAACGGCATATTTATTTGGAAACATAAATTTTACACGTCCCAATGCGTTATCATCTCCAGGGTATTGTACAAATCGGTAGGGGATATGACCTTTTGATGTATCTGCATATGGGAAAAGCATTGAAGGTTTAAAGTTTTTCATTTCATTTTTATTTTTCCAACCATAAAAAACATGAATGTTATGTTCTTGTAAGTAATTAGGGTTTTGTTGTAGCGCAACAATTAAGTCTCTTCTCACTAAATTTTCTGGTATGTTCCAATTTGGATTGAGTTCTAAATAGGTCATGTAAGATGAAAAAATAGGTGTCGGACGTTCAGGTTTACCAACAACAGCTTTCATTTCTAATAGCGATTCATTATTCCTATAATAGTTCATTTTAAAATCTGGAATATTCACTTGAATGTATTCAGAAGGGTATTGTTTGGGAAAAACTTTTAATTTATCTAAGTTTACAATAATTTTTTCAGTGAGTTCATGTATAGGTTTATTTAAATAATAAACCAGCACTTTATCTACAAGTGCATTTTGTTCTAATTTAAAACGGTCTTTATAAGAGTAGATTGCTTGTTGAAGGTCTTCATCAAAAACATCTGTCGTATTATATTTATTATGAAGGTCTCCTGAGAGGATTAAACGTTTTTTAATGGGTATTATATAAGGATGCTCATCGCCAAGTCTTAAATCTTTAGCATATTTAATACGTTCTAAATTATTTAAATTCCTGTAAAACTCTAATGTTCCAATAAGCTCTTGATATTGTTCTTTTGAAGGAATTAAAGAGGATAAAAAGCCATTTATATCTTGATTGATAATTCCATTAAAAAGTTGAGACGTTGAGGGCATAGGTTTTCGTACCATTTCCCAATTTGCCGAAATGTCTTTAGCTTCTTTAAGCCCCATTATTTTAACTTGTACCATTTCCCAATTAATATCACCTACTACAATAAATTTAGTCAACTTTATGTAAGCTCGTGTTAAAAGAATATCAAGGGTACTTAAGGCTTCACTATTTTCATTTAAATCCATTCCATCATGTAGTAAATAGGTATATTGTTCAATTTGACTTTGATAAAAATCTTTATATTTATAGTTAAAATAAGGGTTCTGAAGTACTTGTCTTAATGTATTTAAGTTTTGGGCATGTCCAATCCATAAGGGTCTATTATTATTCTTTTTATACAGTTCCTTAATAAGCTTTTGTTCATTATCATAGGCTGAAAGTATTTCAGGTTGGTTATGGATAATAAAGTTTAACTTATCATCTAAGGTTGTTGAAAAAAGTGTGGACAAAAATAGGCTAAGGAAAACTATAAGTTTCACGTGTATCTCCTGGAAGTTTTTAAAATATGTATAAAAACTTAAATTAGATTATGAAATTCTTAGATATATTTTAGAAAGGGAGTATAAGGACCAACCCTAGGATCTAGGGTTGTATAAAGTTTAAGAAATTTTAGAATGCGTAAGCAGCACCAAGTGTAACACCAAGTTGAGAAGGTGTATTTGATTTTTCTAAGTAGTTAACAAAGTCTGTGAATACAGAAATGTTGTCAGAGATATCATAGTCAAGACCTGCACCATAAGATAAACCAGTTTCTGTAGCAAGTCCAGCAGCATTGGTTTTTGATCCACCAACTAAACCATAAAGATTTAAATCATCACTAAGGTCATAATTTGGTTTTAAGTAAGCACCAAATTGTTTAAATTTCGTATATCCTGTATCTACTTTACTTGCACCATAAGTACCTCTTAATTCAGCACCTAAATAATCCATAAAGTTATAACCAAGTCTACCTGTTACACCAAGTTGTCTGTCTTGGTTAAGTTCTTCACCAAAAGGGTTTGCTGTTTCATCACCCGTTCTTGCAGAAAGACTGGTAATACCACCAGCAATGTAAAAGTCAAGTGGTGCAGCGACAACAGGTGGAGGAGGTGGTGGAGGTGGTGGTGGTGGAGGTGGAGGTGGAGGTGGAGGTGGAGGTGGAGCAATTGGTTCAACCGGAACAACAATAGGCTCTTGATCAAATACAGTGATAGGGTTTATATCTCCCCCAGCAAAACTTAAAGTACCAAGTGCAGCAATAGCAACAAGTGATTGTGTTAATTTCATAGTGAAATCTCCTTCATATAATTAAAATATGAAGTAGTATAACACAAAGAGCTTGAAACAACTCTTGAATGATTAAAAAATATAGTTTTTTCTTAAAAAATATTTAATTATATTAATTATTGTTTATAACAAAAAGACATAAATTTATTTTTTAGTTACTATAATAATCTTTGGCTATAATTCGCGTAATTATTATAGTATAGGACACACTTACATGCAAAAAATCAAAAATATTGCCGTTATTGCTCACGTTGACCACGGTAAAACAACCCTTGTTGATCAACTTCTTCAACAGTCTGGAACCTTCGAAGCACATGCTGAAGTTCAAGAGAGAGCGATGGATTCAGATGCCATTGAGATGGAAAGAGGAATTACCATTCTTTCTAAAAACACAGCCATTACTTATGGTGACCATAAAGTAAATATTATTGATACTCCTGGTCACGCCGATTTTGGTGGTGAGGTTGAGCGTGTTCTTAAAATGGTTGATGGTGTACTTTTATTGGTTGATGCACAAGAAGGTGTTATGCCTCAAACTAAATTCGTTTTGAAAAAAGCGATTGGTTTTGGTCTTATTCCTGTTGTTGTTATTAACAAAATTGATAAAGATGGTTCAGATCCAGACAGAGTTATGGATGAAGTATTTGACCTTTTAGTAGCACTTGATGCAAACGAAGATCAACTTGAGTTCCCTGTACTTTACGCAGCAGCGAGAGATGGTTATGCTAAATGGGACATGGAAGACGAAAACAAAGATATGACACCATTGTTTGAAGCAATTATTGAAAAAGTTCCTTATCCACAAGGTTCAGCAGACAATGATACTCAGGCACAGGTATTTACCCTTGACTCTGATAACTTTGTTGGTCGTATTGGGATTACGCGTATATTTAATGGTAAAGTTAAAAAAGGTGATGAGTATTTATTGGTTAAAGCTGATGGTTCAAAAACAAAATCAAGAGTTTCTAAGCTGATTGGTTTTAAAGGTCTTGAGAGAATTGACATTGATGAAGCAGAAGCTGGTGATATTGTAGCGATTGCTGGATTTAACACGATTGATGTTGGTGATTCAGTTTGTGACCCAGTTAACCCTGTAGCACTTGACCCAATGCACGTTGAAGAGCCTACACTTTCAGTTATTATGTCTGTTAACAATGGACCATTGGCTGGACAGGAAGGTAAACACGTAACATCAAACAAGATTAAAGAGCGTCTTGAAAAAGAGATGGAGACAAACATTGCCATGAGAATGGAACCAATGGGAGATGCTTCATTTAAAGTTTCTGGTAGGGGTGAACTTCAAATTGGTATTTTAGCTGAGAACATGAGACGTGAAGGTTTTGAGTTTATGCTAGCACGTCCAGAAGTTGTAACTAAAGAAGAAAATGGTATCAAAATGGAGCCATTTGAGCATTTAGTTGTTGACGTTCCAGAAGAGTTCCAAGGGGTTGCTATTGAGAAGCTTGGAAAAAGAAAAGCGAACATGACGCAATTGACACCAATGCCTGATGGTACTGTAAGATTAGAGTTTGAAATTCCTGCACGTGGTCTTATTGGGTTCAGAAATGAATTCTTAACAGACACTAAAGGTGAAGGTATTATGAACCATTCATACTTAGAGTATAGAGCATACTCTGGTAAAGTTGAGAGTAGAACACCAGGTGCTTTAGTTTCTATGGATGATGGTGAAGCAGTTGCCTTCTCAATCTTTAATTTACAAGCCAGAGGGATTATGTTTATTAACCCACAAGATAAAGTTTATTCTGGAATGGTTATTGGTGAGTCGGCAAGACCGGGTGACCTTGATGTTAACCCACTTAAAGGTAAGGCATTAACAAACATGAGAACTTCAGGTGCTGATGATGCTATTAAATTGGTTGTTCCAAGAGTAATTACACTTGAGTCTGCTATGGAGTGGATTGAAGATGATGAGCTTATTGAAATTACACCAATTTCGGTAAGAATTCGTAAAAAGTCTCTTGATCCAGTAGTACGTAAACGTCTTGCTAGAGATAAGAAAAACTCTAAGTAGTTTTTTTTTGGTTTTAAAGGTGGGCTGAAGCCCACCCTACAAAAGTTTAAATACTCTTAATTTTCCCCAACCACTCATCTAAAGTCTTCTCAAACCCCATTTTAGAACTTTCATAAAACTTCATTTCTTTTGTCAGGTAACATTGTTTAATCCAGCCACCATGGTTGTGAGGATAAAGATAATCTTTATGGTCTTGCTTTATGTTGCTAGGAATAGCATGTATCTCACCAGCTTGTATGGCAGATAAGGCATTATTAATTGCCATGTACGCAGAGTTTGACTTGGGTGAAGAAGCCAAATAGATTACCAATTGAGAGAGTGAAATACGTGCTTCAGGATAACCTATCATTTTTACAATGTTTAAAGTAGATGAAGCTAAATTTAAAGCATGAGGATTGGCATTGCCAATGTCTTCCGAAGCCAGTATCGCCAAACGTCGTGCGATAAATTCAGCAGGTTCTCCAGCATTCACTAATCGTGCTAAATAATAGATACTTGCATCTACATCTGAACCACGTATGGACTTTATCATGGCAGAGGCTAGGTCATAGTGCGAGTCATCCTCTGATGAACCAGCTTGTAAAGCATAGGGACGTATGGACTTTAACTTTTCCAATGAAATATCATTTAGTACCTTGGCTGACTCTAGTAAGTTGAGCATGGCACGTGCATCACCAGAAGAGGAGCTAACTATAAATGCTTTAGCATCATGAGGTATGTGAATAACTTCTTTTTCTATAATACTATCTAAGAGTTGGGTAAGTGCTTCATTATGAATGGCTTTAAGTTCAAATAGATGTGAACGTGAACGCATCGCAGAGGTCAGTGAATAGTAAGGGTTTTGCGTAGAAGCACCAATAATAAGTGCTGTATGGTTTTCCATAAACGGTAAAAGTACTTCTTGCTGATTTTTTGAAAGTCGATGCACTTCATCAATGAAGATAAGAGGTTTTTCAAGGGCATTGGCATACTCTTTAAAAATCTTTCGTAAATCTTCTACTTTAAGGGTAGTGGCATTGAGTTCAAAGAAAGGGCGTTTGAGTTCATTGGCAATGACTCTCGCTAAAGTGGTTTTACCACAACCCGGAGTACCATAGAAAAATGAGTGCATTAAAGCATCTTTTTCTATGAGCGTGCGAAGAACAGCTCCTTTGGCTAAAAGGTGTTCTTGTCCAAGAATATCATCAAGCGTTTTTGGTCGATATTTTAACGCTAAAGACAAGACTAGTCTCTTTTTTTCTTGTTAGGATTATTTCGGTTAGAGTTTTTTTGTTTGGCTTCTTTTAGCCGTTTCTCTTCAGCTGATTTAGCACGTCGTGCTTGATCTTCTGTTTGGTTTTTCTTTTTTTCTCGAAGACGATCAGCTTTTACTCTGTCTTCTTCCTCTTTGGCTTCTTGTGCTTCTATTTGTTTTACCATTTTTAAGTACTTGTGTGTGTCATCGTATTCACGACGGGTAAAATAACGTGTTTTATTGGTCGGTAAGTTGTTAAGCTCTATTCCTCCAAAAGCAACACGTTTAAGGTCAAGAACATTGGCTTCAAAGTGTCCAAAGAAACGCCGAAGCTCTCTGTTCTTCCCTTCTGCAATGGTCACACGAAGTTTGGTAAAGTTGTCTGATACACCACGTACTTCATAGTGAACAAAAGGAGCAAATTCCATGGAATAAATTTTAGATTGTTCATGACCACCTGCACGTGCATCGTCAAGGTAAAGACCTTCTCTCATAGCTTCTTCCATCTCAGGTGAAAAAGGTTTGTCTATTTTAATGTTGTAGGTTCTGTCTAATCCACTTTGCATCATGACTTCAGCAACTCTTGGAGAGTCGGTTAAAAGTAAAAGTCCTTCAGAAGCAAAGTCCAGTCGTCCCACAGGAATGAAGTGTCTAAATTTTCCAGGGAGTTTATGAAAAATAGTCGTTCGTCCACGGTCATCTTTTTGGGTAACCAGTGTTCCTTTTGGTTTGTTATAGACAATCATGGTCAATTCGGTCTTAGGCTTAACATGTAAACCTCTTATGGAAACTTGGTCATCATCTTTTACATCATAACCAAAGTTGTCCATTTTAACTTTGTTGACGGTTACTTCACCAGCTTCAATGAGCGCATCAGCTTCACGTCGTGAGTATTTAGAGTTGTGTGATATGTATTTGTTGAGTCTCATTGATTAATCTTTTTTTGAAGTTGTGAGTTATTCACATAATAACAATGATTATAACATAATGCTGATGTTGTTTTACTTCTCTATTTGAAGTTCTTATTTTTCATTGGACAAAATACGGCATAGAAATAGATTATACTTTAAACAATAAAATTTAGGAGTTAAGAATGAATCAACGTATTTTACAAAATGGACAAAGAATGCAAACTAAAAAATTATATAGCGTTATGGGAAAGAGAAATGGACAAATTAAAAATTATCGCATCATCAAGGAACTGGATAGACAGTAGAAGTGTAGAGACCTTAGAAAATATTACAGCTTTTAAAGGCGTTAAAAAGGTAGTTGGTTTACCTGACTTAAGTGTGGGGCGTGTGCCAAATGGTATGGCTGTTTTAACAAAAAATAGAATTTACCCACATCTTATTGGGGGTGACATTGGTTGTGGTATGAGCCTTTTTGAGATTAAAGGTAAAAGCAAGAAAATAAAAATAGAAAAATTTGAAAAAAGATTAAACAAGTTAGAGAGCTTAGATGATGTGCGTTTAGAAGAAGAAGTTAACCTTGGGTATAATTTAGGTAGCATTGGTAAAGGGAATCATTTTATAGAACTGCATCTTGTTAATGAAGTTAAAGATGAACGTGTATTTAGACATTCTAATTTAGATGAAACATCACTTTATTGTTTGGTGCATAGTGGCTCTCGTGCTTTTGGTCAAATTGTTTTTGATACAGTAGCAGGAAAATATGACCCAAATGAAGGTTTAGATGAACAGAGTTTAGAAGCACAAGCGTATTTAAAAAAGCATGATAAAGCCATAGATTATGCCTCTCAAAGTCGAGAGATTATTGCCAAACGACTTTTAAAAGCCATTGGGTTTGGTGAGTATTGTTGTTTTGTGAGTGATACAGCACATAACAGTATTTTAAAAACGAATGATGGTTGGTTACATCGAAAAGGGGCAACTCCAACAGACAAAGGCTTAGTTATTGTTGCTGGAAGTAGAGGCAGTTTAAGTTACCTTTTACAACCCCAGATTAAAGAGCTAACAGCCTTATCAAATTACTCTTTAGCTCATGGAGCAGGGAGAAAATGGGAACGCAGTTCAGCAGAGGCTAAATTACGTAATCGATATAGTAAAAGTGATTTGGAACGAACAGCAATAGGTTCTCGTGTACTTTGTGCTGATAAAAAGTTACTGTATGAAGAAGCACCACAAGCTTATAAAAATATTGATATTGTGATTGATGATTTAGTTGAAGCTGGATTAGCAATTGTTGTGGCTACATTTAGACCGATTTTAACGTATAAGGAATAGAAGATGTTGGTTCATATTAGTTCTGGTAATGGGGTAGATGAAGTGTGCAGGGGCATTTGGCATTTTAAACAATATTTAGAAAAGAATTATGAGTTTGAACTCATACAAGAGCAAGAAGCCAAATGTAAAAATGGTATTAAGTCTCTACTTATTCAGAGTAATGATAAAGCTTTTACTAGCATAGAAGGCACAATTTTATGGAGGGCTAAAAGCCCTTTTCGTTCCAAGCATAAACGTAAAAATTGGTATTTTTCATTAAAATGTTATGAGGAGCAGTATTCACAAATAGTTGATGAAAATATGATTGTTTATCAAAGTATGAAAAGTCCTAAAAATGGTGGACAACATGTTAATACTACTTGTTCTGGAGTACGTGCAATTTATCCTCCTTTGGCTGTGGTAGCTTTGGCTTATGATGAACGTAGTCAACATAGAAACAAAGCATTGGTCAGAGTTCGTTTATTACAAAAAATTGAGTTTATGAAACATAAAAGTTTAGAGAGTATCATACAAAATCGCTGGAAAGTAGGAAAATTTGTTGAACGTGGCGATGCAGTTATGGTTTTTGAAGGAGAAAAATTTAGGGAGTTGAAACATGAGAATAATTTCTAAATTTTCAGATTATTATGACATGGGTTTGGTCTATGGTATTGATGATAAATTAAGATTTAAACGTGAGACTAAGCGCATAGATGAATCTCTATTAGCTCTTCAATTTGTTACCATTCATTTCTCTAAAAATAATCGAAAATATAAGTTTACAATTTTTTTGAATTTGATTGTTTTTTGTCATAGGGATTACTTTTTTGTGCAGGTTGTTTTAAGTGAAGTTACACGAAAGAATAAGAAAGAAATTTATAAAGAGATAAAGAGTGATTATTGTTATGTTATGAAAGAAGTAGATGATTGTATTGCCAGTTTCTATAAACCGATTAAGGAAATAGAAACAGAAAATATTGAATTTAGTGGCTGGGGGAATTCTAATTGTTACCAATATATTGAGAAACATTTAAATCCTAAAGAAATTAGTAGAGTTCACTTGTTAGAAAAATATAAAGTGCCTTATCTTTTTATTGGAAAATACCCTAATGTTGATAGTCGTCAAATTGTTTTACTTCCAAAGTTAAAAGATTTTAAATTTAGTAAAGCCGTAGAGGCAATGAATGCATTTCAGCAAGTTAGTATGTATTTAGGCGAACGCAATAGTCAAAAAGAAGAAATAGTACAAATTGATGATAAGTATTTAGCACAAGGAAAAGGCTTTAATTGTTACTCGTTTAGAAAAGTACCTACAAAAAAGAAAGAAAAAAAGTGCTAATAAAGGGTTCATTTTTATTTAAGATAATTTTAAGCATTACTCTTTAATTATAAACTTTAAATGATATAATTTTATTAATATTTTTATTTAAGGTAATTTTGTGAATACAACAGAGACACTGCTTGATAATTTAACGTTAAAGTATCAAAAATATCAAGAACTGCACCAACTTTCTTTAAATAGTTTCAATATTTTTTCTATTTTACGGAAGTCGAATGATGAAGTCAATCTTCATTCTAAGTTTATTTTTGAATTACTTAATCCAAATGGTTCTCATCAACAAGGTAATCGATTTTTGAAGCTTTTTTTTGAAGAGTTGTCGTTAGAAGAGGATGCATTTACCTATGAAGTATTTAGAGAAAAGTTTAATATTGATATTCTTTTAACTGCTAAAAAAAGTGCCATTATTATTGAAAATAAGATAGATACCGAAGATCATTCTAATCAGTTGAGTCGTTATTATGAAGAGATAAAAGGACAAGGATATAAAGAGAAAGAGATAAAGTTTTTCTACTTAACACTTTTTGACGAAGTCCCTAATGAAAGTAAAATGCAAAAACATGTTAAAAATATTACCTATAAATATGAAATTCGTAATTGGATTGAAGCTTGTATTAAAGAGGTGATAAAATTACCAATTTTACGTGATACATTGGTTCAGTATTTAAATTTAGTCAATCAACTAACTGAACAATCCCAAGAGAAAGGTTTTACAATGGAAATCAAAAATATGTTATTAGAAAAGAATAATTTAGAAACAATTTTAAGTATTGAAGAAGCTGTGATTGAAGCTAAAATTGAGGTTCAGTTAAAATTTTGGCAAAGCTTAATGGAAGCATTAAATCGTGTTTATTCTTTTAAGTTTTATGCTTTAAATGGAGAAAAAAATCTTAAAAAGTCTGTGAATAAATATTATAAAAAAAGAAAAAATCGAAAAGATTTTGGTTTCGAGTATCAAGTCGATGATAATTTGTATTTTTTTATTGAGTTACGTAGTCATATTTATTATGGTTTTGATTTTAGAACTGAGGATAAAAGAGATCAAGAAGAACGTGTGAATACTCTTTGGGTGGATTGGGAAGAAAATTATTGGAAGTATTCACCAAAGCCATTGAATTTTGAACTTTTTAATACCACGAACGTTTTAGCACTGATTGACAATAATAAACAAAAAAAGGTCATTGATGAAATTAGTGATGAAATATTTTCACTCATTCATCAATATCAAAATTTTAATAAGGAAGCATCATGATACACAAACTATTTTTCGCTTTAATTTTAAGCTCTTCACTACTTTTCTCTTTATCTCTTAGCCAAGTAAAAGAGGCATCTCCCAAAGAATTGGGTTGTATCCAAGGAATTGGTATGAAAAAGCTTCAAAATATTATCAATTATCAAAAGAGTAATGTATTGAAAAGCGTGGATAATCTTTTAGAGGTTAAAGGCATTGGAAAAGTAATTTTGAATAATGTCAAAACAGATAAGCTAAAAAAAGCTTGTCTTACTGTGAAAAAAGAGAAGCCAAAGTCTAAAAATATTCAACGTGAAAAGAGAAAAATTACAGCTGAATGATAAGTGTTTAGTTTCTAAAAGGTTGTATGTAAAATCATACAACCCAAACAATTGAAAGCGCTTCAATCGAGATGTCAGATTTTTTAGGCTTCATGGATGCATCTGAAATTTTGACATTGTCCACATCATATTTGTCACTTAATGCATCGATATTATCTTCTAATTCTTCAGCTAATAATTCTAAATCTTCATGCACTTCAGCTAAGGCTTCTTCGGCTCTTCCGATATCACCACGTTCTTTATAGGCACGGCTTCCTTTGGTAAAGGCACGACCGAGTTTGGCCGATGAACTACGTCCAAATAAAGCTCCTAGAACAGCTATTCCTGTGTCTATCATGGACTTACTGGCATCTGCTTCTTCTTTTTGAACTTTGTCTTGGGCACGTTGAAGACGTTTCATGAGTGTTTTCTCTTTTTTCTCATAACGCACTTGCAGTTTTTCAATATCAACTTCTTTTTTGTCATCCAAAATATCTTTAAGTCGTACTTTAAAGTCTCCTAGGCTTTCACTTGGGTTAGAAGTCAGTCTTGGGGAAGTCGTTTTGTATAGGGTTAAACGCTTGTTTTTATAGAGCCAGTTTACAAGTTCTTTTTTTGTTTTTTTAAGTCCCTTGTCTTCGCTCACTTCTGAAGGTAAAGGGCTATAGCTTGCCGTACTGGGTTTGTTTTCTGAATAGTTAGGACAAGCCTCTAAGGTCTCAGCATTTTCCCAGTCTACTTTGTCATCTTCATAGAGTTCAATGTTCAGACATAAGGCTTCATTTTGGTCAATGTTTTTACTTTGGTTAAAGTAGTGCAGTTCTACTTTGGTTTGGAGGGTTGCTCTAAAGTTGTTTTGACCCGTTACATCAATGGCATAATACTGTTCAATGGACTTGTCAATGTGAACAAACTCTTGCTTTGTCTCATTGTGTGCTGTTTTACTGAGAAGGGTTTGAGGGGTTGACTCTTTTTTCTTTGCCATGAGCTTTGAAATCTCAGCTGCTTTTAGAGGCCCTTTTAAATAAGACATTACCCAGCGTGTTGAGAAAACTCTTATGTCTTCTAAGTGTGCCGACTTTAAAAAGAAAGTACGTTTTTGAAGATTGGCTAAGAGGTCTTTAATCTCAGACTTTGAATAAGAAGCACCCACTTTACCTCCTAAACCATCAATGACACGTTCAATGTCTTGGCTAGTTTGTAAACGTCCAATAAACCATGTTCCAATGTTTGAAAGCCCTTTATAGTCTAAGTCTACAGGATTTTGTGTACTTAGAACGACACCTGTCCCAAACGCTCTGGCTTGTTTTAAAAGTAGCATCATTGGCTCTTTTGATGGTGGGTTTTTAGAAGGAGGAAAATAGCCATAAATCTCATCCATGTATAGTATGGCTTTAAGGGCTGATGTTCCGGACTGTCTACGCATCCACGCAATGTATTTGTTAAGGAGGATGGTCACAAAGAACATACGTTCTTCATCCGAAAGATGGGCAATGGAAAGAATGGCTATTTTAGCTTTTCCATTTTCATCATAAAGGAGTTTTTGAATGTCTAAGTCCTCTCCTTGTAGCCATGCTGAAAAAGTAGGAGAAGCAATGATGGCATTAAATTTAGTAGCGAGTACAAAACGTTTGTCTTGGGGGTAAAAACTCTCTAATGGTAAAACACCAATTTTGTCAAAAGAAGGTGAGATAACAGCACCGATGAGTTCTTCAAGCGAAATGTTTTCACCTGCTGTCCACTTGTTCGCTAAAATTTGTGCAATGAGTAAATATTCTTTTGAACTTACAGGATCAGCTTCGATTTTGATGAGTGACAATAAAGAGGACACAGTACTTTTTAGATAAGAAGCAAAGGTATCCGAATCATTAAGAACTTCTTGTGGTGGCGCTTGAAGTGAGCCTAAAATATTAATGGAAACTCCAGCAGAACTTCCAGGTGTGTAGATGGTTTTTTCTACATCATGCAGTTTTTGAACACGTGATTCGTCTTGATGGTCACTTTTAATTCCTTTTTGCCACATACTAGCAATATCTTGGGCATAGGTAGCAACATCTTTGTTTTTGTTTTGAGCTTCATCTTCAACCCATGGTTCAAAGTTTTTGGCAGTAAAGGTAGGGTCTGTTAAAAGCAAGTTTCCCATGTCACCTTTAGGGTCAATGAGAATGGAAGGAATATTGTCAATGGCAGCCTCTTCAATGAGTCCAATACCCAAACCTGTTTTACCTGAACCCGTCATACCAATAATGGCTGCATGGGTAGTAAAGTTTTTATTTTTGAGTAGGGTTAAAGCCTCACTGGCTTCTTGGGTTTTTTTGTCAATATCTCGACCAAGGTAAAAGAGTCCAAGTTTTTCATAGAGGTTTGTCATAGAATATATCCTTTAAAGAAATAGGATATATTCTAGCATAGTTTTTTAAAAAGTATAACAGATGAGTTTAGTAATGAAGTAACCACCAACAACTAGCCAAATAAACATAGTGAGTGCTGTATAAAGAGGGGCTAAACCCAACCCTTTAAACTTAGTAAAACGTGTACCTATACCCAAGGCTACCATTGCCATGGTAAGTAAAAAAGTATCTATTTCGTTTATCCAGTCTACGATATTATTTGGAACAAGGTTTAGTGAGTTAAATGCAGCTACACCAATAAAATAAACAGCAAACCAAGGGATAACCAATTTGACTTTTGAGCTTGTTTCACCAGACTTTTGTGCTTTATAGGAAAGCCAAATACCAAGTATTATGAGCATGGGTGCTATCATAATAACCCTTGTCATTTTAACAATCACTGCTGTATTAGCAGCTTCTGGGGAAATACCTGGTACTGATGCTGGCACAGCAACTACTTGTGCGACTTCGTGGATGGTTCCTCCAACATAAATCCCAAATTCTTTGGCCGTCATATCTAAGATAGCAGTGGTATGTAAAAGAGGATAGAGAAACATGGAAATGGTTCCAAAGAGTACGACCATAGAGATGGCAATGGCTGTTTTGTATTCTTGGGCTTTAACAACAGGTTCTGTAGCAAGTACAGCAGCAGCCCCACAAACAGCAGCACCTGATGCAGTTAAAATAGAAGTGTCTTCATCCATTTTAAAGACTTTAGTGCCAATCCATGTACCTAATATAAAGGTAGAGGCTAACATAATGAATGAAACTAAAAAACCTTCTAAGCCTACTTCGGCTATTTGTTGAAAAGTAATGCGAAAACCATAAAAGACGATGGCAAATCGTAAGATTTTCTTGGCTGAAAAAGTAATACCTGTTTCCCATAAAGTTGGCATTTTATGGTACAAGGAGTTCGCAAAAATAATACCAATAACAATACCAACTACGAGAGGAGAGATACCTAAGCTTTTAAGAGTCGAAGTTTGAGAGAGTAGGGTGGCTAAAATGGAGATGAGTGCGACAAAGCTTATTCCCATGAGTGTACCATTGCGTTTGGTTGGTGAAAATGACATAGAAGTCCTTGAAGTTTTATACCTTGAAATTATACTACTATTCAAAATAAAAGAAAAATAAATTGAGTTGATGAAATCAATAAAGAATATTGTAAAATATCTTTTGATAGGAAGGAGTAATATGGCATTTGACTACGCAGTTGTTTTAACAGGAGGGATTGCCACAGGAAAAAGTACTGTGGCAAAGATATTTCAAGGCTATGGTTTTGAAATTATTGATGCTGACAAGATAGCACATAATATGCTTGAAGTACATGCTGAAAAGATAGGTGATTTATTTGGTAAAGAATATCTTTATGAAGGAAAAGTGATACGTAAGAAATTAGGAACATTAATCTTTGGAAATAAAAAAGAAAAGTTACGTTTAGAAGCTTTGTTGCATCCTCTTATTTTTAGTGAAATTGAGAAAAAGTCTTTGGCTTTGGATAAGCATAAAAAGCCTTATTTAGTAGATATACCTTTATTTTTTGAGACAAGTCGTTATCCTATTAAAGAGAGTATTGTTGTTTATATTCCTGAAGCGTTACAGTTGGAACGTTTAATTCAACGTGATGATAGTTTTTCAGAAGAAGCAGTAAAACGTATTAACGCACAGATGAGCATAGAAGAAAAGAAACAGAAAGCGACCTATTTAATTGATAATAGAGGAGATATTAAGGCACTTCAGCTCCTCTGTGATAAAGTAAAAGATAAAATAATTAGTAATTATAAGGGAAAATAATGATTTTACACTTTGTTTTGGTGTTTATATTGGGGACAGTTTCGATTGTGGCTGAGGGTATGGTGATGGCTGATAAAGTTATTGTAAAGAAATCAACGCGTATGCTTTATTTGTCACAAAATGGTGAAATTTTTAATAAATACCACATAACTTTAGGGAGAGTTCCTGTGGGGCATAAAGAGGTTGAGGGAGATATGAAAACACCAGAGGGTGCCTATCTTTTAGATTATCGACAATTTTCTAATGATTATTATAAGTCACTACATGTGTCTTATCCTAATGCGAAAGATAAAGCCCATGCCAAAACTTTAGGACAAAGTGCTGGAGGGATGATTATGATTCATGGAACACCACCTTCATGGTCACTTTCTCCTTATGGAGATTGGATGAATGTATTAATTGATTGGACAGAAGGATGTATTGCCATGTCAAATGATGATATGGATGAAGTTTGGGAACAGACAACGAATGGTACGGTTGTTGTTATTATTCCCTAAATTTTTTTAGTTCTTTAAAATATTATATTATTTGAAATACTTATTGTTATAAAAATTTCTTTTGAGGTGTTACATACATGTTCACATAACGACCATCACGTTTAGCATCTTGTTCTAAAACACCAACTTCTGAAAGCATTGGCCATACACGGTTCAGTACATCCACACCCCATTCTGGGTTTGCCATTTCTCTACCACGTAAAAATACTCTTAATTTAACATGTTTTCCAGCTTCTAAGAATTCAATAGCATGTTTAACTTTGTAAGCAATATCACCATCAGCAATTTTACAAGAGAATTTAACTTCTTTTACATCAATGATTTTTTGGTTCTTTCTTGCTTCTTTTTTCTTCTTTTCTTGCTCATACTTAAACTTACCGTAGTCCATCATCTTGGCTACAGGTGGTTTTGCTTCTGGTGAAACCAGTACTAAATCTAGTCCTTTATCATCAGCAATTTGAAGTGCTTCATCACGAGACAAAATACCCATTTGTTCACCCTCGGCACCTAGAACTCGGAGTTCATAGGCACGAATCTTATCATTCATAATGGTGTCGTCTGGCTTTTTTCTACCTCGGTTGTTCTTGTTATTTTGTCTACTCAAATTTTACCTTCACTTAATTGTTGACTCAATTCTACCATAAATTCATCAAAAGAAAGGTTATACTGCTCTTTTGTTCGTCTATTTCTCAATGCGACGCTTTTGTTTTGAACTTCTTCATCCCCTACAATGACAACATAAGGTACTCTTTGCTTCTCTGCATTTCGTACTCTTTTGTTCAGTGAGTCATTTTTATCATAGATTTCACAGTCGATGTCGATGTCTAGGAGTTCAGCTTGAAGCGTTTTAGCATAGGTTACATGAACATCTGAAATAGGCACAAAAATAACTTGTGTAGGTGCTAAGAAGAGTGGGAACTCACCAGCATAATGTTCAGTAAGAACAGCAATAAAACGCTCAAATGAACCAAGAATCGCACGGTGAATCATGACAGGTTGTTTACGTGTATTATCTTCATCGACATATTCTACTTCAAAACGCTCTGGTAGGTTAAAGTCTACTTGAACCGTACCACATTGCCACTTTCTTCCAATGGCATCGGTAATTTTGATGTCAATTTTTGGCCCATAAAATGCTCCACCACCTTCATCAATGGTATATGGAAGATTATTTTCATCAAGTGCATCTTTTAGTCCTTGTGTTGCCAAGTCCCAAACAGCATCTTCTCCGATTGCTTTTTCTGGTTTAGTAGCTACTTCCATGGTATAGTCAAAGTTAAAGAGTTTCATCACTGAGTCAACAAATTCAATAATCTCAATAACTTCACCTGCAATTTGCGCTGGTGTACAGAAAATGTGTGCATCATCTTGGGTAAATTCACGTACTCTAAGTAAACCATGTAAAGCACCAGACTTCTCATGACGGTGAACCACACCATATTCATAATACTTTAGTGGTAAGTCACGGTAAGACTTTCCAGTTTGCTTAAAAATCTGAATATGACCAATACAGTTCATCGGTTTAACCCCATACTCATGATCATCAACAGTAGTAAGGTACATGTTGTCACCATAACAGGCATAGTGACCAGAAGTTCTCCACATGTCAGATTTTAAAATTTCTGGACCACGTACTTGTTGGTAACCTCTTTTACGGTGTGCTTTGTGTAAAATGGTTTCAAGTTTTTGTCTAAGTTTGGTTCCTTGTGGCATCCAAAATGGTAGACCAGCTCCAGACTCTTCATCAAACATGAAAAGACCCATCTCTGCACCAATTTTTCTATGGTCACGCTTTTTAGCTTCTTCCATCATTTTAAGATAATCTTTTAATGACTCTTTGTCAGCAAAAGCAATTCCATAAATACGGGTTAACATTTCAGCTTTTTCATCACCACCAAGGTAAGCACCAGCTACACGCGTTAGTTTGAAGTTGTGTAAAAATCTAAGTGCCGGAACATGAGGTCCTTGACATAGATCTTCAAAGTCACCTTGTTTGTACACGGAAATAACACCATCTGGTATTTTAGTGAGTACTGCTTGTTTTAAGTCATCATTGGCAAACTTTTCTAAAGCTTCTGCCTTAGTCATTTCGTACTTGTCAATTTTGTATTTTTTCTTGATAAGCATTTTCATTTGCTTTTCAATTTTCTTCAAGTCTTCTTCACCAATTTTTTCGTCTACTCTAAAGTCGTAGTAGAAACCTTCATCAACTGTTGGCCCTACGAAAAATTTTGCATTGGTATACAGTTCGGTAATGGCTTGTGCCATTAGGTGTGCTGTAGAGTGTCTTACAATCTCTAAAGAAGCTTTTGAATTGTCATATTCAATGGCTTGTGCGTCTGGATTTTCTCCTGCACTTTGTGTATCGATAATGTTTCCTAGGTCATCAATGTACCCTATTAAATTTTCACTCAAAACTAACCTTTTTATCATCCTGTAATACGTAACGGGATGTGATTTTTAAATGATTGTATTATATCGCGTTTGGCTTAGGCTATTCCCTTGGGGTAGGCTTAACACCAATTCATCTTTTCTGTGTTAGAATTGTGCTTCAATTTTTAGGAGAATTTAATGGAACTATTTGGAACTGATGGTGTACGTGGATTGGCTGGGGGAAAACTCAATGCCATGAATGTTATGCGTTTAGCCATTGCAGCAGGAATACATTTAAAAAAAACAAGTAAATATAATAAAATTTTAGTAGGTAAAGATACACGTCGTTCAGGATACATGATTGAAAATGCTTTGGTTTCAGGATTGACTTCTGTGGGGTTTGATGTTATTCAGATTGGACCTATGCCCACACCAGCGATTGCATTCATTACTGAAAATATGCGTTGTGATGCTGGAATTATGATAACGGCTTCTCATAATCCTTATTACGATAACGGAATCAAATTTTTTGGTTCAGAAGGTAATAAACTGAATAAAAACTGTGAAGCTGAGATTGAAGAGATATTTCATGATATGGATGAGATAGAGAGTGCTTTTGTTACGAAAAAAGAGATAGGTCGTTCAGTACGTATTGATGATGTCATTGGACGTTACATAGTTCATATTAAAAATTCTTTCCCAAAAAAGTTTTCACTTTATGGAAAGCGTATTGTGGTAGATTGTTCTAATGGGGCTGCTTATATTGTAGCACCTACCGTATTACGTGAACTCGGTGCTGAAGTGATTGTGCTTTCTAATGAACCAGATGGTTATAATATTAATACGAATTGTGGTGCAACACATCCAGAGGCATTAGCAAAAAGAGTGATTGAAACACGTGCTGATGTGGGTATTGCTTTAGATGGTGATGCAGATAGAATTGTGATTGTTGACAATAAAGGTGAGGTGGTCGATGGTGATAAACTGATTGGTGCCTTAGCAATTCATTTAAAAAATGAAAAAAAGTTAGCAAATGATAAAGTAGTTGCAACGGTAATGAGTAATCAAGGCTTAGAAGATTATTTGGCTTCCCATGGCTTAACACTAGAACGTTCAGATGTTGGTGACAAGTATGTACTTGAAGTGATGAAAAAAGTTGGTTCAAATTTTGGTGGAGAGCAGAGTGGGCATGTTATTTTTTCTGATTTTGCTAAAACAGGAGATGGACTGGTTTCTGGTTTACAAGCTTTTGCCTATATGATAGAAACCAATAAAACTGCCTCAGAAGCTTTTAATATATTTGACTTATATCCTCAAGAGTTAGTGAATATTAAAATTTCTCATAAAATTCCAATTCATGAAATTACAGGGGTTAAAGAGCTTTTTTCTGAGATTGAAGCTGCTGGAATGCGACATCTTGTTCGTTATTCAGGAACAGAAAATTTAATGCGCATTTTACTTGAAGGTAGAGAACAAGCGAAGCTACATAAAATGATGGATAAAACAGTTTCTTTCTTTAAAAAGGCATTAATGTAATGATGCGTCATATAATGATTTTTGTATTGGTAGTGGTTGGAACATTTGTGATTGATCAAGGGATTAAGAACTGGGCAATGGATGCTGTTGCTGGTGTTGAGTATGCTGTTATTATGGAAGGTTCTTGTATTAATTTAGAACTTTTTTATAATAGGGGTGTTGCTTTTTCTATGTTGGCCTTTTTAGGTGACAATTTAAAATGGATACAATTGGTTTTAATTACAGTAATTATTGCTTATGTCTTTTATGAAGGATATTTAAAACAATATGCATTTGCTTTAGGACTGATAGTGGGTGGTGCTTTAGGTAATGTTTATGATCGCTTTCTTCATGAAGGTGTGGTAGACTATGTTGCTTGGCATTGTGGTTTTGATTTTGCTGTTTTTAATTATGCTGATGTAATGATTGATATTGGGGTTGCTATTATTTTGTTAACAGCATTTTTAGAATATAGAAGAGAGAAGAAATTAAAAGCCTAGATGGCTTTTAATTTTTATTGAATTTAGTAAAAAATCTGGGCATTATTATAAAGGTTTTCAACCTTAGATTTTAGTTTCTCCATTACTTGTTGCTGTTTTAACATTTGTTCAATTTTGGGTTGTGCTTCTTTATAGGTAAGTTTACCAGCACGTTTTTTATTTAATAGATAAACAACGTTGTAGCCATGTTTAG
Organism: uncultured Sulfurovum sp.; assembly: GCA_902727915.1. The sequence goes on along the minus strand of CACVAU010000090.1, from coordinate 20,886 downwards.
TTTTTACAGGTGTATTTAGTAAACTTTTGACTTTATATTTATAGGCTTTATCAAAAAGATTAGTAGGCATTGACTCTCTACCAAACCATCCCATGTATCCATGTTGTTTTTGTGCTTTTGCAGCATTTAGAAAGTCTTCATCTAAGTTAGTGGAGCTTTTTAATGATGCTAAAATATTTTTTGCAGAAGCTTCATCTTGAATAATAATATTGGCTATTTCTACAGAGTTTGGGAAGGTAAATTTATCAGCATTATTTTGATAAAAGTTTTTAACTTCATTACTGGAAACTACAGCTTTTTCAAACTCTTGTTGTTGATAGAGTGACACAGCAATTGAACCCTTAATACTTCTAAGTTGTTCAGCATTTAAGGTTTTCCCATATTGTTGTTCAATTAAATCTTTTTGCTGGTTAAAAGCTTGTTGAAATTGATTATTATTGACAATCGAAGTAGCTAATAAATTGGCATAAATAACTTCTTCTTTAATGAGTTGATTGAGAAGATTATTTTTTTGCTGATCATCAAGTTGATGATAACTTTCAGCTAACAGAGCATCGGTAATTTTATGACCATTAACGGTAACAAGTGTTTTAGCTGATAATAATAAAGTTGTTAAGGCTAAGAGAGTGAGTATTTTTTTCATTTTATTTTTTCCTTCTTATCTATTGGTAAAGCAATTATTCTAACATAATAATTGTGTATAAATTGTGTTATTTAGTCAATGGTTTCAGCCACAAAAGTCTTCTTCACTTCTCCAGCAAATCGATAGATATCTTCTTCTAATGATATGTATAGTTCATCACCAGATTTTGGAAATACTTTAACATCATCATTAACCAGTTCTTCATCATTAGCACGAATGAAACAGGCAACCATCCCTGTACCACAAGCTAAGGTTTCATCCTCTACTCCTCGTTCAAATGTCCGTACATATAAGGTCTCTTCATCTTGAATTTGACAGATATTAACATTAGCATTAAACTTTTTACGTAAGCGCTTGGCTTGTTCTATGTCAAAGTTATCAATATTCTCACGGATACCAACAATATGAGGAACACCTGTGTCAATAAACCACCAGTTTTGACCATCCTCTTCAAGTTCTGTACTTAATCTTATGGGTTTTGTCATGTCTGTAGTAACATAATTGCCATTGACGTTAGCTGTAATAGCACCAGCTCCTGTTAAAAATTCTGCTTGACCATCTTGTGAGATACCTTTCTCCATGGCAAAGTGTGCAACAGCACGTGAAGCATTACCACACATGGTTGCTTGGCTACCATCTGCATTGTAAAAGTCCCATTCAAAGTCATATTCTTGATGGGGTCTTACAACAACCAATCCATCTGCACCCACTCCATTTTGTCTATGGCAAAGACGTTTTGCTAATTTAGAACGGTCCTTGTGTTTTTTCCGGATAATAATAATAAAGTCATTGCCACTTGCAGAGTATTTGGTTACGGTCATAATGTTTCCTAATTTATGTAAATAGGAAATATTATATCAGATTTTCAGTCAGTAGGAGTTTAGAGTGTTCTGTGTAAAGTTTGTTTTGTTTGAGTTACAACTTCTTTAGCCTCTTGTGTTTTATTTCTAGTTTTTATAAAAGAGGTAAAGAGTATGAGACCTGTTAGAATTAATAGTGCATTACCCAAATAATCATGTGCTAAAGAGAAATTGTTTTTAGATTGCATCACCAGTTGGGTTACAAACCAAATTCTAAAAACATTCATGGCTGAAATAAATAAGTAGCCCATAATTGCCCATTTAATTTTATGTATTATGCTAGATGGAAAAGCCAAAATTGATGCCAAGAAAAAGAGAAAAGGTACCATACCATTACAAGCCTTTTCAATGACTAAGGCGTAATGTTCTGTAATAAAAATTCGATGTGCTTCCATGATTCCCTCTTCTAGGGAAAATGAGGTGAGTAATGAGGTTAAGTTTGTTTGATAATTATTGATGATGTTACTAATAGGTGAATACTCCCAGTAGAATAATGCAAAAAGTAGAATGATACCTATCCAATATGTAAAGAGAAATTTTTTCATTATAAAATAAACCTTAAGAAAATATATTAATTATTTTTTATTAAATTTATTTTATCTAAAAAAAGTGTAGAAATTACTTATTGTTTAAAAGTATTAATAACATATTTTAAAATTTAAATGTTAATTATTGTTTATTAAGTTAAAATTACATAAAATAATAAAATTAATTTTAAAAAGAGAAATATGAAAAATAAATTATTATCCATATTAATATTAACTTTATTTGTACAAGCAGATAAAAATTTATTTTTGGAAACTTTAAATACAAGTTATGTTGAAAAAATTGAAAAAGACAAAAAATTTAGCAAATTACTCTCTTTATATTTGGCTGAAGAGAAACCTTTTATGAGTCAATTTGAAGGAAAAACGTATTCTAATATAGAAGGTTTTATTTATAAGTTAGTAGCGCATAATCAATTAATATCAAATAGTCAAATAGTAAATGCACATCATCAACACACTTTAAAAGGTCTAAAGTCATTGATGTCTGAAGATTATAATCTTATAAAATATATTATGAATATTAGACTTTATACGATTTATCTTAGATCAATGCAGTGTGAAAATCTTAATACAAAAAATATACTGCTTCAGAATTATCCTTTAGATCCTAAAAAAATTTATCTACAAGTAATTCAAAAAGATGAGAATGAACTGTTAGAAATTAGTAAAAAAACATTGAATATAGATTTGTCTTTAGAAGAAGAACAGCGTAGTTTATTTCATGAGCAAGTGATGATAAAATTAAAAGAAAATTCTGATCTTCGTATGAAAAATTTGACAAATTTAATTAAAAACGGCTCAGGAAAAGAAATTCAAGATTTTTATAAAGAGAAGAGTGAAGAAGAGACATATGATTTAAAAAATACAGTAAAAGCACTTTATAGTCAAGCTATTATTAGTGTGAATCGTCTCTTGGGTATTAATCAAAGTTATTTTGCTTATGCTCCAGAAGTGTTAGCCATAACATTAGATAAGGTAGCCAAATCGAATACTTTAGAGGTTTATAAAGAGCATAAAGCGATAGTAGAAAAATTTAATATTTTACTTGATCAATGTACAGAAACAAGTTATAAGCTTAATGTTTCACCGAGTTCTAATAAAGATGACAAATAATATTAATCCACTCATAACAAGAAAAATATTTCCTAAATAATCATGTGCGAATGAAAAGTTACTTTCAGTTTGCATGACAAATTGGGTAATAAACCAAATTCTAAAAACATTCAATAGTGAAAGTACAATATAACCTATAAAAGCCCATTTTATTTTGTGTTTGATGTTAGAAGGAAAGGCAAGAACTGAAGCTAAAAAGAAAAAATAAGGGATAAAACCATTACATGATTTATCAATAACAAGGGTTAGGCTTTTACTAATAAAGATACGGTTACCTTCCATCAAGTTTTCATTAAGTGTTAAGCTACTTAAAAAAGCACTAAGATTAATTTGCCAATTATTTAAGTGTTTGGATAGAGGAGAAGCCTCCCAATAAAAAAATACAAATAAAATTACAATTGTTAGAAGATAGACCCATGTAAAGTTTTTCAACTTTTTAAACGCCTCGAGGAGGAGTTAGAGGGGCATTTGGATTTGTTCTATTTGCATCAGTAGGTTTTGGTGGGGCTTCTGGAATGTTTTGGGACATAAAGAGTTGGGGGTCTTGACCTTTAATTTGAATCATGGCTAAGATTTTATCTTTTTTCTTACTTTTATAGATTTTAAAAAGTTCAAGATTTTTAGCAATAACATCAATCTCAACACGTTCTTCATTTTTAAGAGGCATACTGTATTCCCCTCCTTCAATACGCAATAAGGTATTATCCGTTTTATAAACCAACCATATTACTTTTGCTTCAGCTAAACCATAAAGTGAATGGCTGGTATTAGCAATGGTCAGTCTATGAAACTTTTCTTCAGTGCTAATAGTAATGTTATGATCAGCATGTATTAAATCCATGTAGAGTGTTTTTGAACCTTTAAGGGTATTGGTTGATTTTTTGAGGTAATTAAAAAGGTGTAGATTAGACGCTCTCATCAGGTCAGCACTTTTATAAAGTGCCATGAGTACCAAAGAGAGTAAGCTAATGGAGATTAAAACTTCTACAATGGTAAAACCCTTATGTTTCCTTTTCATTTTAGCCTTCCATAATCCCAATACGGATAGCCTCTTCATAAGATGTTTCTCCAGCAATCATCATATCTGCCAGTTTATCAGCGATGGTACGCATACCCAGTTTTTTCATTTCAGCACGGATTTGGTGATCGTTAAAACCTTTTTGCATCATGTCTTTAACATTATCATCCATAATAAACAGCTCACCGACAGCTTGTCGACCTTTATAACCAGTGAAGTCACATTCAGTACAACCTTCTGCCTTAAAGTAAGCTCCCTCAGGAAGATTTAACTCTTTCAATACACTTGGGGCTAAGGCTGTTGGTGTTTTACATTCTGTACAAAGTTTTCGGGTAAGCCTTTGGGCTAACACTCCTAGTAGGGTGGAAGTGAGGAGGAAGTCTTCAATTCCCATGTCCATAAGTCTTGAAATGGCTGAAGTCGCATCATTGGTGTGGAGTGTGGAGAGTAAAAGGTGACCTGTAAGTGCTGAACGTAGAGAAATATCTGCTGTTTCTGCATCACGAATTTCTCCTACCATAATAATATCTGGATCTTGTCTTAGGATAGAGCGTAGCCCAGCTGCAAAAGTAAGCCCTACTTTGGAGTTAACTTGGATTTGATTAACATTTTCGGCATTGTACTCTACAGGATCCTCAACCGTAATGATATTTTTGTCAGGAGTAGAGATATGTTGTAAACAAGCATGTAAGGTGGTTGATTTACCTGAACCTGTTGGTCCTGTCACCAATATCATTCCATGAGGGTGGGTTAGTAACCTGTTTAAGTCGGTGGTAATATCCTCAGTAAAGCCTAATGTTTGAAGGGTAGGAATACTTTCAGAAGTCATTAAAAGTCTCATAACAACACGCTCACCATGATACGTAGGTAATACTGAAACCCTAATGTCTAAGCTATTACCTGAAATAGTGACTTGTGTACGACCATCTTGGGGGACTCTTTTTTCAGAGATATCAAGGTTTGAGATAACTTTAATACGTGAGATGACAAGTCCTGTAATATTTTTGTCAATATCTAAGTGTTTTTTTAAGGCACCATTAATTCTAAGGCGTACTTCTCCTTTTTTCTCTAGGGTTTCAATGTGAATGTCTGAAGCCCCTTTTTTAATGGCTTGGAAAAACAAAGAGTTTACGAGTTTAACAACAGGAGCAGACTCTTCATTTGAAAGTAAATCTTGTGAGTTTTGAATAAAGTCAAGTAAGTCTGATTCAACTTCAATAATGTCATCAGAGGTAGTGTCAACATTTTCAAAATCAGAACCTGTTTGAATCTCTTTAAATTTATGTCCAAGGCGTTCAAAACTACCTTCATCTAACTCTACCACAGGGTAATTTATGTCAAGTTTTGAGAAATGGTTTAAGGCTGAAGAGAGGGTAGGTTTTTGCACAGCTGCACAAGGTTTATTATGTACATTGGCAAAAAGTAAATTATGTTTCATTGCTAGTTTGTTGTCAAGTTCATCATTCCAATGAGGCTCTAGGTCAACATTTTCTAGTAAAGGTAAACGTATCATATTAGAGTCTTTCTTCACTTAGTGGATAAGTCGGCTTAATAAATGCATCTGGAATATAAGAACGGTATTGTGCCAACTGAGCTTTGGCTTGATTAAAGGTTGGGCTATTTAGTGCTAAGGCTTTGTATAAGTTACCTACTTTAATGACTCTAATATTATTTTGTAGAGAAGCTGGTAAATTCCCTACTATGCGATTGATTCTATTTTCGCTGTCAGAAGATGCTAATTGAATAGAATATGCTTTGTTTGTGCTAGGAGTATGGTAGCTCTGAACAGCTTGTTGTGTAGGTTGTACATCTGTAAAAGTTGTGCCTTCATTGTATTCAACACCTGTGTTTAAAGAATTTAAATCTACATTACTTTGTTGATTGAAGCTATCCATAATGGATTCACTACGTACATAGTCATTTTCAACATTATAATTACTGACAGGTAGAGATGATACTGTAGGGGTATAAACATTGTTCACTTCTCTATTTTGCGTGATTACTCTTGGTTTTGCTTTGATTTCATCTCTGACGATACTCGAAGAACTGGAGAAGGTTTCATGTCGTGGGTTACTGGATTCTCCTGTCTCATTTTCTAATTGTTCCATAATGATTTTATTGTATTGTTGTTGTATGGATTCTAGTTCAGCTAAACGTTCACGTAAACTGGTAAGGTCTGAACTTTTTTTAATAATATAAGGCGTAATATAAATAACAACATTTACTTTAGAAGATGAGTCACCTCTTGAAGTAAAGAGTTTACCAAGAATTGGAATATCTCCTAATATTGGCACCTTAGTAACAGAGTTTCCATCAGCACTTTTGATAAGTCCACCTAAGATAATGGTTTCAGCATGGTTAATAATGGCATTGGTTTGAACAGATCTTTTTGTTGTTGTAGGTCTGTCAGCAGAAGTTCCAGAACCTGGTAAGATATCTTCGATTGTTGTCTCAATTTCTAATGAAACTTTATCATTGGCAGAAAGTCTTGGCTTGACTTTTAAGGTAATACCAATATCTTCACGAGAATAATTGTTTAGAACATTAGATGCACCCTGTGTGCTTTGTTGAGATTGGGTTAGAATAGATTGTGTACGACCAACATAGATGGTTGACTCTTTATTGTTGGTTGATAAAACAGAAGGTCTTGACAAGATTTGTGCAGCACCATTTTGTTTAAGTAAGTCCAGTTGTGCACCTAAGGCAAATACTTTGTTAACACTTCCAAATTCAAAAGCTCTTTCTGTGGTGGTAAAAGCATTACCATTATTATCAAATTGGGTTTGCTGGTTACCATTTAAGAAACCAAGTAAATCGCTCGATAATGCAAGGGCAGGAGCACCAGCATTGGCAGCTAAAGAAAAGAGACCGTTAGAGGTAATGGAACCACCATTTAATCCATATTTGATTCCTATGTTTTCTGCTAAATTGGTATTGACTTCCACAATTTTTGCTTGGATATAGACTTGTGACTTCTCAACATCAAGCTGTTGAACCGTATCTAAAATATTTTGATATTGTTCAGCATTGGCCAATACAATAAGTGCATTACGTTCTAAATCAGAAGCAATAACAGCTTTTTGTATCGGTTTACCACCTTTTCCTACAGGTGCACCTGTACCACCTGTTCCTGTCATTTGAGGAACAATTTTACTTAAAATCTTTTCCATCTCTTCCACATTAGAGTTTGATAAAGGAATAACATGCATTTTTTGTAAATCACCTTCACCCTCAGTATCAAGTTGTCGGATGTATCGTTCTAAACGTTGGACATTAGAGGATTTTCCGACTAAGATAATGGCATTTCCTGAGATATCCTGAAGAACATCTACTTTCTCAGAGACAATGTCTTGAGGAAAAAGTGATTTTGCCATGTTTTGAATATTTGGAAAAATATCTTTGACACGAGCATTTTCTAAATGAACTATCTGACTTTTTTTAGCTTGTTTATTTTCAATTTTATCAATAAGGTTTTTAATTGAACGTAGTGTAGAGGGATAAGCTGTAATGGATAAGAGGTTATTTTTCTTAAAAGATACGACTTTGGCACTTTTATGTAGTAGGGGTTTTATTTTAGTACGAATAACAGCTGAATTCACATTAGCAAGTTGAAAAACAACCGTTTTCATGGTTCTTCCACCTGTATTAATGTTGTTGGTAACAGGTAACCCTTCTCCAGCTGCTGTGGCAGATTTTACAACTTGAAAATAACTACCTTTATTTACCAATGTCATCTTTTTAGTTTCTAAAATAGCATTTAAAAGAGGAATAAGTTCATCTTTTTCTACACCTTCATCATTGGCTACAAAGTTAATTTTACCTTTAATTTCACCATCAATTAAAATGTTTTTACCAGTAATTTTACCTACCATCTTAACAAAATCATTAACACTTAAGTTTGCAAAGTTAATGTTTACTTTTTCGGCATGTACCTGAACACTGAGTGCTAAGGTTAGTGCTATTGCTATTTTACTGAATTTCATATTCTAAATCCTCACTTTTACCATTTCTTTCAACGGTTAATGTTAAATTTTCTAAATCATTGATATTATTAAACAAGCTCATGGCTGAACTTAAGTTTAGTGACTCTGCATTGACAGCTTTAAGTATGTCTCCACGCTTGAGCCCAAGCTTTTCGATATCAGAACCTTTTTTGACAAAGTTTACTTTAAATCCATCAGCCTTACCATTTTGTTTATATTGTGCTAGACCAATGTCTTTCCAAATTTTATCCATATCTTTGGTATAACTTGTCAGTAAAGTTTTTGGTATGCGTTTGATGCCATCTTCGTCTATAATCCCTGTACTTGACGGTTTTTTAACTTGAGGGGCTTGAGTACTTCTTCGTGTCGTTATATTTCCAGTTTTAGTACTTTTAGAACTTTCTAATGCAAGTTTAAACTCTTGTGCATTTTTTTTGAAAATAGCAAAATTATTACCAGCTGACATAAGTTCAAAGCCATTGATTTTTTCACCTTTTGATAAAATCGAAGTTTTTCGACTCTTTTCAACAGTGACTACTAACGTTTTTGTTGAATTATAAAGTCCTAAAAGTTTATATCCTGACATGGAAGGGACACTTTTTGTTTTTGGAGTGACACGTTTTATGGGTGCAATGACTTTTGATTCATTGGTTAAACGGACACGGTAATAAAGCTTTTTCCCTTTGGTTGACTTTTGGTATTCTTCACCAGTATTGGGTAAAAATACAATAGCAGTTACAATCCATAGAAGTTTAATAACAACCATAATTGAAAGAAGAAAGATTAAGGTTGAAAGGTACTTAGCATTAATAATTTGTTTCATAAATCCATCCTTTCTCTTTGTCTTTTTTTAAGAATTTTTTAATGCTATTCAATTCTTTGGGAACAGGAAATAAGAGTTCTATTTTTCGTTCTATAAAAGCAAGGCTTCCATCCATTATCCCAAATGAGCCTTTTGAGTCTAATTTTATATTGAGTGGGTCAATAATAGAATATTTTGCATAAATGCTGTTAATCTCTTTTGGTGCTAATTTAGCCAGTGAGCTATCCATCTTAATTGTATTTATTGTTAAGGTATTGTAAAAAAAGAAAAAGTTGAAATTAAAGGCTTCTATATTTGCTATTTTAGCACCATCGATATAGAGTTCAGCATTTTCAATTTTGAGACCATACCATGTATCATTAACTGTTTCATTAGAGATAATAATATTTTTCTCTTTTAAAGATTTTTCTAAAAGATAATAAAGTTCTACTTTAGGTGCAAAAAGCCATAAAAAAATAAGACTTAAGAAAAAACCACCAACAATTCGTTTTACCATTTGCATGTGAACTCCATTGTATATTGATTTTTAGCACTTTGTTGAATGTTTAAACTAACAATTTGGACAGGTATATTAATCAGTTTATTGCTAAGTTTACTCAGTTCATTACCTGTTAAATTTTTGTAAGAAGTCGTGAGTTTTTTTGATTTTTTTGTAAAGGTAATTACTTTTGAAGCAGGAACAACACTTTTTAAAACTTTCACTTTATTGGCGAGTTGCTTTCCTCCCCATTGCTCTTTGAGGGTAGTAATACTACTAACTTCTGTAATTTGTTGTTGTATCTTTGCTTTATTATTAGTTACATTACTTTGTGCAGAGAGTTTATACATAAATGCAAAAAAAGTAAAGAGTATGGCAACTAAAAGAATTAATTCATTTTTATAACGTTGTAATGTCATCATATTCATAGCTTTTTCTCCACTTGGACATTCAATCCATTTTTAGAACTTTTGAAACGCTTTGCATTGGCATTTTGGATGACTTGTTTTACTATCGTCGCATTTGATGTCTTAATCGTTGCTTTGATGGTTGTTTTTTCAATCTTGAGTGTTGTTAGTTGGCTATTGGCTGATAGTAATTTTGAAATTTCTTTAATGCTTTGACGCTTTGCACGTTCGTTGTTATCAATGGGTTGGTACTTTTCTAAAATACTGTTTCTTACAAGGCTTGTACCATAGCTAGGGTTTTCATCTAAAAGTTCTACTAATTGCTCATTTAATCCTGAAATGGATGTACTGATACGGTTACCTTCAATAATAAAGATGACTCCTAAAATTAAACATAATGAAGAGAGAATAACGGTTGATTTAAGTGAAATGAGTGAGCTATGAGATGCACCCAGAGAAACACCATTATTTAATTTAATATCAGACAAGTCTAAAGTTTTAAAATAGACATTCGACTCCATTAAACGTGTAGGAATAACTGTTACAACTCCTTCTATTGTTTGTAGTATGTTTTTCTCAGAAAGTTGAATAGGTTCTTCTAATTCAGTATGAAGTGCTTGTGCAAAATAAATTTTAGAAACGCGATGTTTAGCAATACCAACACTTTCTAAAAAAGCTTCTATTTCTTCAATGTCATAAGCATAGAAGCACCAAGAATTTTCACATTTTGTTACATAATATTGGTGTTGACTAGAAGCATCAAGATAATCATCAAAAAGGGCTCCTGCTATCTGTTTTGCTTGATAAGAAAATTTTATGTCGAGTTCTTCATGTATAAAGGTATAAAATTGTGGGGTTAAAATAATCTCAACGTTCTGTTCTAATGAAACATGTTCCATATTTTTATGAATAAATAGTCTAGTGTTATTTTTGTCCATTAAACTCAAAGTTGTTACTCCTTCCTTCTATATAGTTAAATTTAAATTCGTATAGCCTCTCTTTATAGGCAAATGTTTCTACACAGTGCATAGCATTCAGTGCTTTGTTAGAATATATGCTGTTATTAATTGGTGTAGAGATAGCGTTATCTCTTAAAAATGTACTCAAAGTACTCTCTCCTATTATCCAAGAGTCTTGGATGATTTCAATTGGAATATCAAATGCTGCTGAGATGAACTCAGCTGAAAGATAGTTAGCATCGATTTTTGTTTTTGGATTTACTTTGACAAAACTAAAATACTTTTCCCAAGGAATAGTAAATACTTTTTGATCATCATATTCTAAGGCATATTCTTTTAAAATCCTATCAAATTGTTGTTTGGAAACTATGCCTTTTTGTCTCTTTAATCTAGGTTCATAATCTTCATTTTCTAAAGTCTCTCCTGTGATACTTTGAAGTATTAATGCTTCAAGTCCATTAGGGTCTTCTATTTCATATAATTCTATAACATATCGTAAGACATCTCTTACTAAATTACTTTTTTCTTGTGGACCTGAGGCTTGTTCTGAAGTTAGCCAATTTAAAGGAGCAGCTACCATGAGTGCTTGACACATTAGATTTACTGAAAAATTACTCGTTTCTTCACTTAATAGCAGGGGCATGGTATAGATAAGTGTTAACTTCTCACTGTTGTCTGAACCTGTTGGAAAAAACTTTTTTAAAATGTCAACAGTATTCCCATGTAATAGGTTTGCTTGTATCAGTGCTGAGGTCGTTCCAGCATCCTTTTGTACCTTTTCTAAATAGGTAAATGAGACAGCTATTATGGACATAATAGAGGCGATTACCATCAAGGTTATAAAAAGTGCGATGCCTGTTTTTCTTTTATCCATAATAAAGCTCAATTCAAGTAAAATCATCAATATTATAACAAACTTTAATTAAGGAAATTAACGATGACCCATAAAATAGAGCTAATGAGTACCTTACTTATTAAAAGCTTAACTACTAAAATTAATGATAAACATCAAAAAACATACAAGAAAGCTTTCTCACTATTAGAGTTACTTGTTGTTATTTTAATCCTAGGAATTTTGGCAGCAGCTGTTGTTCCTAATGTGATTGGAGCAGGAGATAAGGCAAAAGTTGATCTTACCTGTGTTAATATGAAAAATGCAGAGAATGCTTTAAAAATGTTTAAACTTGATAATGGTATGTATCCTGATACAGAAGAAGGATTCTCAGCATTAAAAACGAATCCTGACACTGATAAATACCCTAATTATGGAACATCTGCTTATCTTGAAAAAGAACCTAAGGATGGATGGCAAGGAAAAATGATTTATATTAAAACAGGCAATAGTTTTGATATTATTTCTTATGGTGCAGATAGACGTGAAGGTGGGACTGAAGTTGCTACTGATATAAAATTCTCAGTTTGTAATAAATAGTTTTACAAGAATGTCTTCTAAAGATAAAAAAGTTTATGGTACACATAAAGCTTTTTCGCTTTTTGAACTTATTGTTGTGGTGCTCATTGTTTCTCTAATAGGTTTTCTGGTTTTTTCTTCAGCTGTTAAAGAACAACAAAAAATAGATATTTTAGATCCTTCAACTCTTCCTGCAACGTTTAAAGAAGCTTTTAAAGGACAAGGAGAGGTTGAACTACTTTGTATTAACAAATGTACAGAGTGTTACGTCATGCAAGGAGGGAATATTTCTCCTTATGATGGTGGTATCAAATTTGGAAAAGATGTCAAAGTGCATCTTCTGGATAATGATAATCAGTTTGTTGAATTGGATGAATTGGGAAGATTAAAAGATAAAAGAATTTGTTTACGTTATACCCTTTATCCCAATGGAAGTGCTACTCAAATGGTTATTGTGAATAATCAAGGTATTTACTATTTACCTGCTTATTTTGAAAAGGCTCAAAAGGTAGCTGATATGGAAGAGGCTAAAGAACTTTGGTTAAAAGAGGGGTATTCGTTACGAGACTCTGCTGCATTCTACTAAAGGAAAAAAATGAATATGAATTATAAATTTAAAAAAGCATTCACACTTATAGAAGTTATTATGTCCGTTATTATAGTAGGTATTGTTGTCATGGGTGCATTACAAGTTCAAGCACAAAATTCTGATATGGCTGAATACCTCTTAAAGAGAGGCAATGCTGAACTTGACAATGCATTGTTTGTAACTAAAAAAGTGCAACGATATACAAATGATAAAAAAAATGCTTATGACTTATTAGTAGATGAGTTTTCAATTAAAGATTTTGAGAGTCGTGATCTTCTAAAAAAGCTTGAAAAGACCATTAATATCACAGAAGCATTACCTGTTCCTGTTGGTATGAATGAGAATGAAACACCAATGTTTGTTTTTTATGTTAATGAGATTCTACTCAAAGGAGATTATTCAGCACGTTATTATACTTTTAAATAATAACGTGTTTGTCATTCTTCCTTAGATACAAGGATCGATGACAGTACTTTCATTAGGATAGAGATAAATTTCTACTCTTCGATTTAGTGCCATATTACTTGCTGAAGTATTTTGTACAACTGGCTTAGAAAATGAACAACCTTTTGAATAAATTGGATTTGTAACTCCCCCTGACTTAATGGTGTTACCCACTGATGAAGCTCTCGCGACAGATAGATCTTGGTTATGCTGAAAGCTCCCTCTATTATCGGTATGCCCTACGGTTTGAATAATCATATTAGCATAACTTGGTTTTTGTAAAGCAGGAATCATTTGTCTTATCTCTGAAGCAGCAGAAGCTGTTGGTGTTGACGAATTAGTTTGAAACATCATAGGGTCACGAAACATGATTTTTACAAACTTATCTGTATTAGAAACAATTAAATCATTGTTAGAATTTTGTTCAGCATTTGGGTTATTATTAACATTGGTATTGAGTGTTTGTGCTACTTCTGCTGCTTGCTGATCTAAACTATATCCAACAGCAGCTCCAACAGCAGCCCCAATAGCACCACCAATTGCAACACGCTTACCATCTCTATTAGCTGTTGTTCCCCCAATAACAGCACCAAGTAAACCACCAATAACTGCTGCTGTTTGTGTATTGTTCGTTGTACCATTATCATTTTTAATTGTTGGCATTCCTGTACCTGTACATCCAGCCATTAGGGCGATGGTAACAGCAGAGGCTAAAATAGGTTTTAATATTTTTTTACTCATTATCTATCCTTGTTTTATAATGGACAGAGTATAACATAACTTTTGTAAAGTAACTGTGGAGGTAAAAAAGAGATAAAGCTCTTTTTTAGGTAGTTATTAAGACTTACTACCTGGTTTTATGGCAACTGAACCATCTTCACAAAGAGGACAGTCTTCTGGTGCGTACATTTCAAAAGTAAAGTCATCTAAGGCAAAGAATGGTACTTTAGAAGAGAGTTTACACTCTGCTTTGGCTTCTAGGCTAGAACCTTCTCTTTTACAGAATCCTCGGTTTGCCAGTGAAGCAAAGGCAATAACATTAGCACCTAGTTCTTCAATGGCAATGGCAGCTTTCATGGCTGAGCCACCGGTGGTAATAATGTCTTCACAAATTAAGATATTTTCACCTTTTTGAACTTTAAATCCACGACGGAGTTCCATACCACCTTCTTTTTTCTCAACAAAAATTGAGCGTACACCTAAAGAACGTGCTAACTCATAACCAGCTAAGACACCACCTAGTGCTGGTGCACAAACAGTGTCGATTTTGATGTCTGATTTTTGAATCATTTCTGCCAATGCATTAGAAATACGTTCAGCACGTTTTGGATCTTCCAAAACTTTTGCACTTTGTAAATAACGTTTTGAGTGGTTTCCACTGGCTAAAAGAAAGTGACCGTCTAAAAGTGCTTCTGCATCGATGTATTCTTGTTCAATATTCATGATTATACTTTTAAAATATCTACTTCTTTTGAAGACAAAGTACTTTCAATATTGGCTATACTTGCATCTGTAATTTTTTGAACTTCATCTTGTCCTCTTTTAGAGTCATCTTCAGAAATGTCTTTAGCTTTTTCCAGTTTTTTAACTTTGTCATTACCATCTTTACGAATATTTCTAACAGCAATTTTTGCTTTTTCTGCCATAGTTTTTGCTTGTTTTACAATTTCTTGTCTTTGTTCAGAGGTCATCGCTGGGAAAAAGAGTTTAATAAAATCACCATCATTATTTGGGTTTACCCCAATATTTGCTTCTTGAATGGCTTTTTCAATAGTACCCAAGAGGTTTTTTTCCCAAGGAGTAATAGAAATGGTGGTAGCATCAGTTACAACAACTGAACCAACTTGATTGAGTGCAGTAGGTGTTCCATAATAGTCTACTCTAATTCCATCTACAATGTTGGTGCTTACTTTCCCTGTTCTAAGTGTTGAGAAGTCTCTTTTTAAAGCATCAATGCTTTTTCCCATTTGTTCTCTTGTTTGTTCATAAATTTCATTTAACATGGTTGATTGTCCTTTTTGATGTTTGAAAGAGTTTAGTAATTATACTTGGGGATAAACCCACAAGTATATTAGTCAGTAGTAGAGGTATTGTTTTCCGTTGTTGGTACAGAAGTAGCTGTGTTGATAGTATCAGCTACAGAATGTTCTTTCTCTTGGTTATAGAGGTATCCCATAGCTAGGGTGTTAAGTACAAATAGTAATGCTAGGGCAAATGTTGCTTTCGACAAGAAACCAGCTGGTCCCTTTGCTCCAAACATAGATTCATTACTCCCACTGTAAGCACCAAGACCAATACTTGAACTTTTTTGTAATAAGATAGCAATAACAATGAATATTGTTAAAAGAATTTGGACAACTAGTAGTGTTGAAATCATTTTTTCCTCTTCGAATGATGAAGCATATACTTCAAACTGGGTATAATTTCGGCGATTATACCCTAAATTAATTGAAATTGAGATAAATGAAAGTACTTAACGCATTCTCTAAATTTGCAGATGAATATAATAAATATAATGTAATTCAAAAAGATGTTGCCCAAAAATTATGTACATTTTTAGATAAAAAATCGTATAAAAAAATTTTAGATATTGGTGCTGGAGATGGTGCCATTTTTGAAAATATTTCTAAGCGTCATATTGAGTTTTCAAACTTTGTTGCTTTAGATTTTTCTGCAAAGATGTTGGCTATTCATCAAGATGCTTTTTGTGTAAAAAAAATTTGTTTGGATTTTAATGAAGAGAAACTATCTCAGCATTTTTTAAAAAATGAATTCGATTTAATTATTTCATCTTCAGCATTACAATGGAGTAATAATTTAACCAATTTATTAAGTGAGATAGCCTTACTGTCTGATGAATTCCTTTTTTCATTCTTTACTGCAAATACATTTAAAACACTACATAGTACAATTAATATTAATTCACCTATTTTAACAAAAGAAGAAATTTTAGAGGCATTGAATCAAGTATTTAATTATGAGGTTGAATTAATTGAATATCAACTGCCCTTTGATTCTGTTCATGATATGCTTCGATATATTAAAAAATCAGGTGTTAGTGGAGGGGTTAAACAGTTGGATTATAAAGCAATAAAATCTTTAATGTTAAAGTATCCCTTAGATTATTTAGAGTTTGAGGTGGTTTTTGTGAGAGTAATTGGAAAAAAGTAGTTAAACCTTTAGGAAAAAATCCCTAAAGGTATATGATTGTTAGTCGTCTCCCATAATTCCTAATAATTGAAGAATTGCAGTAAACATATTAAAGAAGTCTAAGAAAAGAGATACAGCTGCATCTACAGGTGAATCATATGCACCATTTGCTATGTTTTGAGTGTCATAGATTGTAAATAGTGAAAACAATAATAATATACCAGCTGTTACAATAACATGCATAAGTGGACTTTGTAAGATAAACATATTTACTAATGAAGCTATCAGGATAATAATCATTGTAATAAATAATGGTTTACCCCAGCTTGAGAAATCACTCTTTGAGTTAATAGCAAAAAGACTTAATGCTCCAAAAAGCACCGATGTCATTAAAAATGCATTACCAATAAGCATACCATTACCTTGACCAATAACCATAGCTAAAAGAGGAACAAGCATAACACCCATTGCAAATGTAAATACAAAAAGTGCTATTAGGTGTAATGTTGGATTTTTTCTTGTCATATTAAAGCCAAAAAATACCATGAGTAGTACAAATCCAAATAGGAACCATTTATATCCAGCTATAGTTGCTGCATATGGCATTGTTAAGTAAGCACCTAGTGCTGATGATACCATACTAGCACCAAGTAATTGGTAGGTTTGTTTCATAAATGAAACGGTTGCTGTACCGGTATCTGTTGTGTAACCTGCTGTTGTAGCGTTATTGTTATAATCTCTATCATAAAGAGCCATATAAATCCTTTGTGTGTCACTTTTAAAAATTTTAAAAGTTTTAATAAATTATTTATATCAATAAATGATTGATATATCTGAAATTAGTATATTGAGTTGATGTTTAAAAGAAGTTGAAAGAACTTGAAATGAATGTAATTTAATAAGGTTTTAGAAGAGAGTAACTCTTCTAAAACTTTCAAAAATTTAGCCTGATTAGTAAAGACCTAAAGATTGCATAGTAGCAACAGAGAGACCAGCAACAGGAAGACCTTTAGCTTTTTGGTAAGATCTAGTTGCAGATTTAGAAGCAGATCCCCAAATTCTATCAATAGGACCTTTGTAGTAACCAGCAGCTTTAAGTGCTTGTTGAACTCTACCAATCATTTCAGGAGTCATACTAGTTTTACAAACAATTGGAACCCATTTAGCATAACCATCAGCAACCATTCGTTTTTTAGTTACAGTTTTATAAGTAGCAGGGATAGCCATTCTTCTTTCACTTGCAGGTGCGATAAGTTTTTTAACTTTAACAGTTGTGTACTTAGCTGGAGTAGTGATAACTTTAGTTCTAGCAGGAGTTGCGACAACTCTTTTAGAAACTTTGTTGTATTGAGCAGAAGCTGCTGTTAAACAAACTTTATTACCAGTAGCTCTAGCAGAAGAAGAAAGTCTTGAACCAGCAGAAGCAGCAGATGCATTACTTGCACCAGAAGCGTTATTTACAGTAGCACCACCAGAAGCAGCCATACCGGTTGATAAAGCATTTGAACAGTTAGAAGCACTGTTTGTCCAACCATATTGACCATTAGCAACTTTTTGAGTTTTAGTAATAGTTTTATAGGTAGCTGGAACAGGAATACTTTTACTAGATGCAGGAGCAACTAATTGTTGAATATTAACAGTTTTGTAAACAGGTGGAGTTGTTACTTTTCGCGTAGCAACAGGTTTAGCAACAACTTTTTTAGTAACAGTTTTGTAAACAGCTGGAACTTCAACTAAACATACAACTTCAGATTGATTACATCCTCTATCACCACATTTCGTTTTTTTCCACTCTGTTCTAGCAGGTGAAACCATTACTCTTTCTTTTACATTTTTGTATTGAGCTGGAGATTTAACAAGTTTTTCTGTACCTTCAGATACAAGGATTCTTTTAGTTACAGTTTTATATTGAGCTGGAACAGCTAACATTCTTTCACTTGCTTCAGAAGCTAAAACTTTTTCTGTAATTTTTTGATATTTTGCTGGAGCATAACACTCATAGAAACATGAACCTGGTTGTGCAGCACCTGTATTCATACCAGCTGATTGAGCAGCATTCATAAGTGTGTGAGATGCTTCAGGAGCATTTTTACCTAAAGCAGTTCTCCATGTTTTTGCAGCTGGTTTAGACATGACTCTTTCATATACAGTTTTGTAAGTTGCTGGAACAGTAACGGTTTTTTGTGTACCATCAGTAACTTTGATTTTCTCTGTACCCCAACCATATTTTGCTGGAATTACTTGTACTTTTTCACTTGCTTGTGAAGCTAATACTCTTTCTGTAGATGTAGCATATTTAGCTGGGAAGAATGCTTTTGTAAAACATTGCCCTGGTTTTGCTGGTGGTAAATCATCACCGTCAATAGCTGCTGCTTGTGCTGATGACACTACTGCTACTGCAATAAGTGATAATCTTAATGTTTCTTTAATTGTCATAATATTCTCCTATGTATTTATATGTAAAAAGTTAACGCATAATTGGATTATAAGTTAACTTAGCTCATGCATAGCTTAAAATAAAAAAAAATATTAGGAAATAAAAAAAAATATTAAGGGTAGTAAACTAAAGGTTTGAATACCTTTAGTTTTGGTGAGAAAATAAGTCTAGTAAAGACCTAAAGATTGCATAGTAGCAACAGAGAGACCAGCAACAGGAAGACCTTTAGCTTTTTGGTAAGATCTAGTTGCAGATTTAGAAGCAGATCCCCAAATTCTATCAATAGGACCTTTGTAGTAACCAGCAGCTTTAAGTGCTTGTTGAACTCTACCAATCATTTCAGGAGTCATACTAGTTTTACAAACAATTGGAACCCATTTAGCATAACCATCAGCAACCATTCGTTTTTTAGTTACAGTTTTATAAGTAGCAGGGATAGCCATTCTTCTTTCACTTGCAGGTGCGATAAGTTTTTTAACTTTAACAGTTGTGTACTTAGCTGGAGTAGTGATAACTTTAGTTCTAGCAGGAGTTGCGACAACTCTTTTAGAAACTTTGTTGTATTGAGCAGAAGCTGCTGTTAAACAAACTTTATTACCAGTAGCTCTAGCAGAAGAAGAAAGTCTTGAACCAGCAGAAGCAGCAGATGCATTACTTGCACCAGAAGCGTTATTTACAGTAGCACCACCAGAAGCAGCCATACCGGTTGATAAAGCATTTGAACAGTTAGAAGCACTGTTTGTCCAACCATATTGACCATTAGCAACTTTTTGAGTTTTAGTAATAGTTTTATAGGTAGCTGGAACAGGAATACTTTTACTAGATGCAGGAGCAACTAATTGTTGAATATTAACAGTTTTGTAAACAGGTGGAGTTGTTACTTTTCGCGTAGCAACAGGTTTAGCAACAACTTTTTTAGTAACAGTTTTGTAAACAGCTGGAACTTCAACTAAACATACAACTTCAGATTGATTACATCCTCTATCACCACATTTCGTTTTTTTCCACTCTGTTCTAGCAGGTGAAACCATTACTCTTTCTTTTACATTTTTGTATTGAGCTGGAGATTTAACAAGTTTTTCTGTACCTTCAGATACAAGGATTCTTTTAGTTACAGTTTTATATTGAGCTGGAACAGCTAACATTCTTTCACTTGCTTCAGAAGCTAAAACTTTTTCTGTAATTTTTTGATATTTTGCTGGAGCATAACACTCATAGAAACATGAACCTGGTTGTGCAGCACCTGTATTCATACCAGCTGATTGAGCAGCATTCATAAGTGTGTGAGATGCTTCAGGAGCATTTTTACCTAAAGCAGTTCTCCATGTTTTTGCAGCTGGTTTAGACATGACTCTTTCATATACAGTTTTGTAAGTTGCTGGAACAGTAACGGTTTTTTGTGTACCATCAGTAACTTTGATTTTCTCTGTACCCCAACCATATTTTGCTGGAATTACTTGTACTTTTTCACTTGCTTGTGAAGCTAATACTCTTTCTGTAGATGTAGCATATTTAGCTGGGAAGAATGCTTTTGTAAAACATTGCCCTGGTTTTGCTGGTGGTAAATCATCACCGTCAATAGCTGCTGCTTGTGCTGATGACACTACTGCTACTGCAATAAGTGATAATCTTAATGTTTCTTTAATTGTCATAATATTCTCCTTTTTTAGTGACATTTAAATTTAGTTAGTCAATCAGATTATAAAAAAATAAATCTCATCTATACCTTAAAATAATACATATTATCTATTATTTTGTTTTTTAGCATACTTAAATTAGATAATTAAAAAATAACAAAACACTATATAATAATATTCTATAAATATATAAAAGTAGCCTTTTAGATTAAGAATTATTTTTAATTTATATTATATAGTGTAAGTGAAAAAAAACTTCCACAAATTTCGCACAAATTTGGAAAACCTCTTGACATAGTGGGAGGATTTGTCTATAATACGCGTCCAAGAACAATGGGAGCCACTTAGAGTATAAGAGGCGAGGGAATCATAAGGGTTTCACCTAA
>CACVAU010000089.1 GCA_902727915.1 uncultured Sulfurovum sp. | reverse complement strand
TCATTACTTTAGCATTTGGATTAATAACCTCAATTGGTCCTCCAAGATACTCATAGATATACTTCATTGAACGTGCATTTGAATCCCAAATCTCTTGCTGCCATACTGAGTGAATCAAGTAAGACATAAAGTTTGACTTTTGTACAGGAGCATCTCTTTGAATTCTCGCTGGTGGCACTTCGTTATCCATTGCTGGAACTGGTGCATGGTATGGATCTGGTTCAGTAAACGCCATATCTTCAGGAGTCATTTCAACATAACCCTTAGCGTGTGTTACAAAGAAACCTTCTGTTGATACTGATACAGGAATGTATACATCAACTTTTTCAGTAATTGCGAATGCAGCTAAAGTCATGTCAAATGTATCTTGCTGATTTTCAGCATGTAACATAATAACACCTGAATGCATTAAGTATGCCATTTCAATGTTATCTGGCTGAATTGAAAGTGGCGCATTTACAACTCTTGTTAGTACACCAAGTACACATGGTACTCTGTGTCCAGGCCAAGATACAATTGCTTCAAGTCCTCTTAAAAGACCTGGTCCTGAAGTTGCTGTAAATAATCTTACACCACCTCTAGCAGCACCTGCGATTGCAGACATAGTACCAAGCTCTTCTTCAGCTCTGTAGTACTCTTTAATGTGACCTTGTGCATAAATGTCACCAACAAGGTGCATTACTTCTGACTGTGGTGTAATTGGGTAAGCAATTGCCATATCAACACTTGCTCTTTTAACAGCTTCAGCCATTGCTTGAGCACCTGTGATAAAGTGCTTTTCTCTCGGTGCCTCTTTTAAGAGGTAATTCATATC
The DNA here is from genome assembly GCA_902727915.1 of uncultured Sulfurovum sp. The sequence continues at coordinate 66,493 of CACVAU010000089.1, read as the reverse complement.
TACTAATGTTTTGTTTAAACTCATTTTATCTCCTAAATCTTATTCAACAGCTGTAACGTGCTCGCCTTTTTTACTCATGATGAGCGATCGATACTCACCATAATCTGAAGGCGTAAGTGATCCCCAATCCTCTTTTGGTAAAGAAGGATTCTCTGGAGGCATTGTTGTTGTATGTTCGATACCAAGTTCATTTCTAACTTCGATGACAATGTCTTTAAACTTAGCAATATCATCAGCATGTACATCTCGAATAGAAGCCATTGCTTCTTCGTGACCCATCATTGCACACATTGCTATTGTATAACAACCAGTACCAGCTCTAATCATTCTTAATGTAAGGTTTGCATAGTGACAGTGAACACCAATAAAAACAGCTGCTTTAATTTTATTGTCTAAAATTGTTAAGTTAGGGTGATTAGGGTTAATCTCAGCCTTAACATCAATTTTTGGATACTTAGGTCTATAATCTGGCATTGGAATAATTTTACAACCAGGAATTTCTGATGCCAAATCTAAGATAGCTGCTGACTTATCGGCAACATCTTCTCTCCAGTCCCACAAAACTTGTGGACCAGGGAAGATTGTTGGATTAGCCATTGTAAGAAGTGCTTTAGCAGCATCTCTCATCGCTTCTTCTTCTTCTACAATATTACCATATAGTAATGCTTTACCTTCAGGTGATAACTCAACACCCATAGATGGCGCCGATTGTGGCATATAACCTACCGGACCAACTGTTATTTTCTTTGACATATGTGGTTCTCCTTAGTGAATGTGTTCAAAAAATGAAATGACCTCAGCTTTATAAGCTAAGACATCGTATCTAAAATATAGATATATCTTATAAAAAAGATAATATTTACATTTTGAAAACTAATAAGTGTGTAATATAGTAATTGCTATATAATAGCCATTTATCATAAATACAACTGATACTAAATGAAATAAATTTTGGCTCATTTTATTTAGAAAACTTATAATACTAATTTAGTATGATTATATTACAATGAGTTGAAAAGGAATTTTCCTATCTAAAGATTCACTAAAATGTGTATATTCTCTACAGTTATTTTTACTATTTTGAGCATTCCCAAATAATATGTTTTTTTTAGTGATTTAAGTTTCGATTTGACCCAATTTAATTAACACGATTAAGCTATTGAGACAAATTCTGTTTTCTCCCACTCTTTATTCATGACAAAAACTTCGTAACAAATTTCACTTTGTGTAAATTTTTCAAGGAAAATGCCCAACATTTCAAGGTCTTCTACTCTATTTTCATCTTCTTCAAGTTCAAGTTCAATTACTTCATCACTCTGAATATACCCTAAAATATCCTCATACTCCACTTCATAATCTAACCAATATTGTAAAGGTTCAAAAAGATCATAATCAATTACTTTAGAAAGTTTTAGTCCTACTTTATCCATCATTTATCCTAATCTACTTTTAATTAATTTTTTTTAGATTATAACATATTAATTAATGACGCATTGGCTATAATAACAAAAAATAATATTTTAATTATAAAGGTATTTTCCATGTCAATTTCTATCGTTATCTTAGCAGCAGGCAAAGGCAGTAGAATGAAATCTACTACCCCAAAAGTTCTCCACGAAATCTCAGGAAAAGCAATGCTTTTCCATGCTATTGATGCTGGTCAAAAAATTTCAGATGACATTACAGTCGTACTTTATCATCAAGCAAACAAAGTACAAGAAGCAGTTGAATCTCAATATCAAAACATTCACTTCCATATGCAAAATGTAACACAATTTCCAGGAACAGGTGGTGCCATGAAAGGCGTAAAAACTAAATATGAAAAAACCTTAATTTTAAATGGTGACATGCCCCTCATTACCGAAGAATCTCTTTTAGCATTGACAGGTGGTGATGCAGATATTAATATGTCTGTTATCAAATTAAGCAACCCTGATGGTTATGGGCGCGTATTAATCAATAATGAAGAAGTTAAAGAAATTGTTGAACAAAAAGACTGTAACGAAACGCAACTAAAAACCACAACTGTTAATGCTGGGATTTATTGTGTTAATACTGACCTATTAAATTGTTACATTCCTCTACTTTCCAATACAAATGCCCAACAAGAATATTACTTAACGGACATTATAAAAATGGCTGTAGATGAACATAAAACTGTCACCCCTATCTATGTTGAAGAAGAAGAGTTTAAAGGTGTAAATTCCAAATTTGACTTAGCCCAAGCAGAGATAATTATGCAAAACAGAATCAAGAGAGAAATCATGGATTCTGGGGTTAGTATGCGTTTTCCAGACAGTATCTACATTGATTGTCGAGCCACCTTTGAGGGAGAAAGTATTTTAGAAAATGGGGTTAGTATTTTAGGTGCTTCAAAACTGATTAATGCACATATTAAAACCCATTCTATAATTGAAGACTCTACCATAGAAAACTCTGATGTAGGACCAATGGGAAGGATACGTCCACAAAGCTATTTAAAAGATACCCATGTAGGAAATTTTGTAGAAATTAAGAAGTCAACACTCACAGGTGTTAAAGCTGGTCACTTAGCCTATATTGGTGATACAAGCATTGAAGAAGGCTCTAATATTGGTGCTGGTGTTATAACCTGTAATTATGATGGAAAGGCTAAACATAAAACCACTATTGGTAAAAATGTTTTTGTTGGATCAGACTGTCAGTTGGTTGCACCTCTTAAGATTGAAGATGATGTTATTATTGCTGCAGGAACAACACTCAATAAAGATATCAAAAAAGGTTCTCTTGCCATTACCCGTTCTGCCTTAAAAATTTTACCTGATTTTTTTTATAAGTTTTTTTCAAAGTAAGAACTTTAAAAAATCATATTTATGAGGTGTTTTCAGGGAAAACACCCTACAATTCAAACATGCAAATTAACTTAACTAACAAAACCATTCTTCTAGGAGTCACAGGAAGTATTTCAGCCTATAAGGCTTGTGATCTAGCCCGTCTTTTTATTAAAGCTGGTGCAACTGTTTATGTTGTTATGACAGCTTCTGCTGAACGTTTTGTCTCTGCCCTTACCTTTGAGGCGCTAACACGTAATCCTGTACTGACTGAAAAGTCTGAATCTTGGGCAACAACAGTAAATCACATAGATATTGGTAAAATTTGTGATATTTTTGTTCTTTCACCTGCAACAGCCAATAGCATTAATAAAATTGCCAATGGTATTGCTGATAATATTTTGTTACAAACCATTCTCGCTTTAAGCAAACCCCTTCTAATTGCCCCGGCAGCCAATACCAACATGATAGAAGACTCCTCAACCCTTGATTCCCTACAAACGTTAAAAAAGCGTGGGGTAAACATTGTTAATTCACAATCCAAACTCTTAGCCTGTGGTGATACAGGCAATGGTGCATTGGCTGAACCTCAAGAGATATTTTATCAAACAGCCAAAATACTACTACTCGAAAGCTATTGGGAAGATCGAGAAGTGCTTATAACAGGGGGAGGAACACGTGAAAAAATAGATGAAGTGCGTTATGTCTCCAACTTCTCTTCGGGAAAAATGGCAAATGCTTTGGCCACAGCCTTGTACTTAAAAGGTGCAAAAGTATCCCTTATTAGTAGCAAGGAACATAAAGAAATTCCTTTACAAATTCATACCATTAATGTACATTCAGCCCAAGAGATGCAAATGCAAACCCTAGCAACACTTAAAGGTGTACTTTCAACAAAAAACTCCTTAAAAAAACCATTTTTATTTATGGCAGCAGCTGTGGCTGATTTTACACCTAAATTTCCAAACAAAGGTAAAACAAAAAAAGTAACTATCGGAAAGGAATGGAATATTGAAATGAAACAGACTGATGATATTTTAAAAACCGTGAATAACTTAGGACAAATCACCATTGGCTTCAAAGCAGAAATGGACAAAGAAAAAGGTTTTTCTAATGCTAAAAGCTTAATCGAAAATAAAAATATAGATGGAGTATGTTATAATCTACTCGCAGACAGTTCTGCTTTTGGAACAGCTGATAACAGTATTATTTTCATTACGAAAGAGAACAGCATTAATTTAGGTCAAGCTTCTAAACTTGACCTCTCATTTAAAATATTGGAACAGAGCCAAAAGTTAGAACCAACTCAATAATAAATTTTAAAGATTAATAATGAGCAAAGAAAAAAATATTTTAAAACATCTTGCCATCATCATGGATGGTAATGGACGCTGGGCAAAAGAACGGGGTCTTGTTCGTACAAAAGGTCATGAACAAGGAGCCAATATTACACGGGATATCACCCAATATTGTGCTGAACATGAAAGTATTGAAACCGTAACCTTTTATGCTTTTAGTACTGAAAATTGGAAACGACCCAAATATGAAGTCAGTTTTTTAATGAAACTACTCGATTCATGGCTTAAAAATGAACTAGAAACCTATCATAAATTTGGTGCAAAATTTGAAACGGTAGGTAACATAGAAGGCTTCTCACCTAAACTTCAAGAGACCATTGCACACATAAAAAAAGAAACAGCACAGCATACAAATGTTACACAAATTTTAGCACTTAACTATGGTTCACGTGAAGAAATTGCTAAAGCAGCTAACCGTTTAGCCAAACGTGGTGAAGAAATTACAGAAGAAAGTTTAGGAGAGGAACTTCAGACCCCGTATGTTGACCTAGACTTAATGATTAGAACCAGTGGAGAACAACGTCTTTCCAATTATCTATTATGGCAAAATTCGTACTCTGAATTTTTCTTTACCCCAACCCTATGGCCAGACTTTACAACAGGTGAATTAGAAGACATTATTGACCAATATGTCAATAGAAACCGTCGATTTGGTGGACTAGAATGACTGTAGAGTTAACAATTGCTTTTTTTGTTTTTATTTTTGGAATTTTAATTGGTTCATTTTTAAATGTTGTCATTTATCGAATTCCAAAAGGAGAAAGTATTGTATTCCCTGCCTCTAAATGTCAATCATGTCAAACACCTTTAAAGTGGTACCATAATGTACCCATATTTTCATGGTTGTTTTTAAAAGGAAAATGTGGTTTTTGTTCTGAAAGCATATCAAAACAATACCCACTCATAGAACTAACAACAGGTATTATTGCCTTATCTCTTTTTTACAAACTTGGTTTGGTTTGGTACTTACCCATAGTCTTTGCTGTTTTCACCCTGCTTTTGGCTTTAGTAATGATTGATTTCAAATACATGGAGATACCAGACAACTTAAATCTTTTAGCCTTAGCCTTGGCTGTAATCAGTCCTACTTTTTTAGACTCCATACAAGACGCACTGTTAGCTGTTGGAGGAATGACCCTTTTACGTTATTACCTTTCTTTCTTTTTAAATAAGGAAGCCATGGGTGAAGGAGATATTATTGTTGCAGGAACCATGGGTGCGTTACTTGGATTTCCTGCCTTTTTGTATGCCTTATTTATCGCTGCAATTGTTGCCATAGTTCCTTCTTTATTAGCCAAAGATACGCAAATACCTTTTGTTCCTTTTTTAATTATCGGAACATTCATTACTTATATGTTTGACAACGAAGTTCAAAGCATTGTAGACTTAATTATTTATGGCTAAACAAACCTCAATCTCCAGCTACCTATCAAAGAACTTTCAAAGTTCTTTTTTTACCATATTCTTACCCCTGTTTTTTATTGGTTCACTTGTGTTTATTATTAAAATTTCAGCACTGACAACCTCTATTCAAATTTCATTTATCGAGATGATGCAACTCTTCTCTTATAATTTACCCTCCATTCTTTTTTATACCCTACCGATCTCGTTCTTAGTTGCCATTGTCATGACACTCTTACGACTTTCAAGTGATAATGAACTCATGGCACTCTTTGCACTTGGTTCAAATGCCAAAACCATACTCTATCGCTTTTCTTTTATTGCCTTACTTTTTAGCATTATTTTACTCATTCTTTCATTGGCGCTTATGCCCAAAACCAAACAACAATTTAAAGCCTTTAAACATGAAAAAACTTCACAAGCACAAATTAACATTAACCCTTCTAAATTGGGTCAAAAATTTGGAGACCTATTTGTTTATGTCAAAAGTAAAGAGAATGATGAAATGAGAGACATTGTTATCTATAAAAAAGACAGTAAACATGCCAATCAACTTTTCATCGCAAAAAAAGCAAATTTTGAAAATAATAACTCCTTAATCACCTTAACCTTAAAAGAAGGCTCAGGTTATACCTTTACAGAGGATGCTCTAAAGAAAATAAACTATGAAACCATGAAAGTCTTTCAAAGTTTGAATTCAGATGCTTTTACCTATAGTAATATCGTACAGTATTGGATTAATTTATCACTCAATCCTAAGAAAAAATCACAAATATTTTTCTTTATCTTCGCCAGTCTTATTCCTCTAATAGGCTTAGCCATGGTTGCCTCTTTTGCTGTTATTAATCCTCGTTACCAAAAAAATTATGCCTACCATGTTCTTGCCCTAAGTAGCATTGTACTTTATGGACTTGCCATCATCTTAAAATCCAAAGGGACTCCCCTAATGTTATTTACTTTTAGTACCCTGAGTTTACTAATTGGTTTCTATCTCTATAAACGTCTTGTTTTAAGGTTTTTTTAAATGCGTGTAAAAGCTACCATAAGTTATGATGGAGGAAAGTTTAAAGGATTTCAAAGGCAAAAAAGTACCAAGAAAACCATTAGTACACAGATAGAAACTGGCTTAAAATCATTAGGTATATTTCAGCAAATTCGAGGCTCTGGGCGAACAGATGCTGGAGTACATGCTACAGGACAAGTTATCGATTTTGAAGTTCCAGCCTACTGGAAAGACCTCACTAAACTTCAAATAGCACTGAATCAAAAACTACACTATGTCTCTATTAAGAAGCTAGAATGGGTTGACGATACCTTTCATTCAAGGTTTTCAGCCAAAAAGCGTCTTTACCGTTATGTTTTTAAGACCTCTATCCCTTCTGTATTTGAACAAGACTATATTGCTTACTATCCTCCTTTTGATGAGAAGCTTTTACAAAAATCCCTGAAAGTTTTTGAGGGAGAACATGACTTTTCTAACTTTATTAAAACAGGGTCTATTACCCACACCAATATAAGAGTTATATATAAAGCCGATTATAAAAAATATAAGCATTATCATATCATCTATTTTGAAGCCAATGGATTTTTACGCTCACAAGTAAGAATGATGGTGGCAGGTGCCATGCAGGTCGCACAAGATAAATGGACCATAGAAGCACTACAAAAACAACTGAACCTCACAGTAAAAAGTAAAAGTAAACTGGCACCTCCTGAAGGACTATATCTCGCCAAAATTATTTATTAAAAATGCCTAAATCCATAAGAATGTTATGATAGAATAAAACAAAATTTATGCACAAAGGAAACCTTTGCAAAAAATATTCGGTTTTTTATTTATTTTACTCTCAGCTGGACTTGCCGTTTGGTATCCACTGGGTAAACTGGTCTTAGGATAATAAATGGCACTGGCAAAACAATACAACCCCAAAACACCATTCGGTGCTTCTAAAGCTAAAAAAGGTCTTCTTCTCTATTTCTTTCTAACTCCCCTTTTTTTATCGGTCGTTTTAGCTTTAATAGCACGAAATATTCCTGCTTTTGGTCTAAACTTAGTAGCCTTTGGACTTTTTTATGCTGTTGTCAAACTCAATACTTGGGGCTTAGCAAATGAATTCAAATATCAGCAAGAAAAGCTCACCAAAGCACCCACAAAACCTTATAAAAGTATTGCAGCCATTCTTTTAGGTATTGCTACCTTTTTTTCAGCTTCCATTGCTGGTCAAGAGTCTATATTTATAGGTATCTTCTTAGCCATTATCGCAATGATAGGCTATTTCCTCTATTATGGCTTAGACCCACGAACGGATAAACTGGAAAATATTGGTGATGTTTCAGCTGAATTGGTTTTAAAAACCCTTAAAGATGCACAAGCAAAACTTTCAGGAATTGAATCACATATTAATAATAACTTTAATGATTTAGTACTCAAAAAGAAGCTTTCTTTAGCCACACAAAAAGCCAAACATATCATTCAAACCATCCAAGATGATCCTAAAGATATTCGTGTTGCACGTAAATTCTTATTGGTCTATTTAGATGGTTTAGAAAAAGTTACCAACTCCTATACCTCTATGGATGAAGATGATATTACAGATGAAACTAAAGAAAAACTGCATCAGCTACTCAATGATGTCGAAATAAGATTTGACAAAGAACTAGCACGGTTAAAGAAGAACAATGAATTTGATTTAGATGTTAATATTGATGTATTACATCAACAAATTAAAAATTAAGAAATAAGGAAAAAACTATGGAAACAAAAACCAAAGAAATTATCGAAACAACTATAGAAGAACAAAGTGAAATACTACCAGCCGTACAAGCCGAAGAGAGAGATCAACTCGAAACAGCACTTAATGAACTTGATTTTAATAACCGAAGTTCTATCATTTATTTTGGTGCTTCAGCACAAGAAGAGCTTGATGATATCTCTAACAGAATGATTGATGGGGTTAAAAACAAAGACACAGGGGCAGCAGGTGCTGTTTTAAATGAGATGGTAGCTGCCATTAAAGGTTTTGACATTGAAGAGTTAGACCCTAACAAAAAACTACCATGGTACTCTAAACTTTTTGGGGGAACAAAACCTTTGGTAAAGTTTATGCAAGGCTATGAAGATGTTCGTGACCAAATTGATGAAATTTCTAACAATCTTGAAACACATAAAAGCACCCTCATGAAAGATGTGGTCTCTTTAGACAAACTATATGAAGCCAATTTAGACTACTTTAGAAAACTAGAGCTTTATATTGAAGCTGGAGAAATCAAGAAAAAAGAACTGGAAGAACAAGTTTTACCTCAGTACATTAGTAAAGCTGAATCTGCCGAGATGATGGCCATACAAGAACTTAAAGAAGTTCGAGGCTTTGCTGATGACTTAGAACGTCGTGTCCATGACTTAAGACTTTCTCGTCAAGTGACCATGCAATCCCTTCCTAGTATTAGACTGATTCAAGAAAATGATAAATCACTTATTAATAAAATCTCTTCTACATTGGTGAACACCGTACCACTTTGGCGAAACCAACTGGCACAAACCGTCACCATTTTTAGATCACATGAGTCGGCAAAAGCACTTAAAGATGCTGCTGATTTAACAAATGAACTTTTAGAGAAAAATGCTGAAGGTCTAAGAGATGCCAATAGAGAAATTAGAACACAAGTCGAACGTGGTATCTTTGACATTGAAAGCATTAAGGTAGCCAATAACACCTTGATTGCCACCTTAAATGACTCCTTAGAAATTGCTGCTGAAGGAAAACAAGCCAGAGTCAAAGCATTGGTTGAGCTTGAAAATACTGAACATGAACTCAAAGAAGCACTTTTAGCAACTAAAGCCAAACTAGAAGCACTACCAGAAAAGAGTGTTTCTGATGTAACAAAAGGATAAACATGGGACTATTTGATTGGATTTCAGGACAATTTATTGATGTTATTGAGTGGACAGATGAATCACAAGATACCATGGTATATAAATTTCCACGACATAATAATGAAATTAAATATGGTGCAAAATTAACAGTGAGAGAATCACAAATGGCAATCTTTGTTAATGAGGGTGTCATTGCAGATGTTTTAGCACCTGGTATTTATGAGCTAGAAACTAAAAATTTACCCATTATGACTTCTCTTGAACATTGGGATCATGCCTTTAACTCACCCTTTAAAGCTGAAGTTTATTTTGTCAATACCAAACGTTTCACTGACTTAAAATGGGGAACAAAAAACCCTATTATGGTACGTGACCCTGAATTTTCCATGGTACGACTAAGAGCTTTTGGTACCTATGAAATTCGCATTACTGACCCAAAGCAATTTATGAATGAAATTGTGGGTACAGACCATCATTTTACTGTTGATGAAATTGATGCACAACTTACCAACCTTATTATTTCAAAGTTTACAACCATTGTGGGTGACAGTAAAATACCTGTACTTGATATGGCATCCAACTATGAAAAGTTTTCAGAATATATCTCTGAAAAAATTGCCCCTTACTTTGGAGAATATGGACTAAACCTTACAAAAATTTTAGTTGAGAACATCTCTCTACCAACGAATGTCGAAAAAGCTTTAGATGCGCGATCGAGTCGTGAAATCACAGGAAACTTAGATGATAATATTAAATACCAAACAGGTCAAGCTTTAGGTTCTGATACAGGTGGTTCCATGGGTGAAATGATTGGAATGGGTGCAGGAATTGCTATGGGTCAAAACATGGCTGAGAGTTTAAACAAACAAAATGTTGACAAACATACTCCTCCACCATTACCACAAAGAAACTCAACCATGTATTATGTTGCGCTCAATGAGGAAAGAGAAGGGCCTTATGATATCCGTACCATTCAACTTTTTATCAGTGAAAATAAAATTGAAAAAACAACTTTGGTCTGGACAGAAGGGCAAAAAGATTGGGTAGAGGCCTATAGTATTCTTCAAAAATACTTTAATGCGACCCCACCACCCTTACCAAAAATCTAAAAAGTTAAAACCGTGAAATTTAAATCCATTAACTTTACCTGTAAAAGTTGTGGGGCACCATTAAGGTTTAGCCCCATTCATAATGCCTTAGATTGTGAATTTTGTGCTACTAAGGAGTCCATCAAAGAATCCTTAAAAAAAATTCAAGAATATGATTTAGAATCGGCACTCAACTCTTTGGATAAAGTTTCAGAACAAGAAATTTCTAAAAAAATAGAGTGTAATAAATGTGCTGCCACTTTCACGATGACCCCCTACTCTTTCTCTTCTAACTGTCCCTATTGTGACACACCTGCCATAACCGACTTTGTAAAAGAAATTAGTCCAAAATCATTACTACCTTTTCAGCTTTCAAACAAAGAAGCTAAAACACAATTTAAAAAATGGATTGGCTCTTTATGGTTAGCCCCTTCCAAACTCAAAAAACTGGCAACAAGTAATGAAGAATTAAAAGGCTACTATTTACCTCATTGGACTTATGATGCTGACACACAAACACAATATCGTGGTCAACGAGGAGATATTTACTATGTAACTGTAGAGCGTACTGTTACCATAAATGGTCGACAAGAACAACAAAGGGTACAAGAATCAAGAATTCGCTGGACGGCTGTGTCTGGGCGTGTCTCTAATGCCTTCGATGACATTACCATTGGTGCATCAAAAACCATTTCTCATGCCATTTTAGATAACCTAGCCCCTTGGCATACCAATCGCTTAGTACCTTTTAACGAAAAATACGTTTCAGGCTTTCATTCTGAAGAATATACCATTGGACTGGACAATGGTTTTGAGTTAGCCAAAGTGAAAATGAACCATGTCATTCGTCAAGATATTAAAGCCGACATTGGTGGAGATCAACAACAAATTACTTCCATACAAACAGCCTACAGCAACAGCTCCTACAAAAATGTCCTCTTTCCTATTTGGACAGCCAAATTTAAATGGAAAAAGAAAATTTATAACTATGCTATAAATGGACAAACGGGGAAAGTAACAGGAGAGCGTCCTTACTCATGGCTCAAAATTGCTGCCATAATTGGAACACTTGGAGGGGGAACAGGTGGTGCTGTTTATCTTGATCAACATCCTGAGATTATTTATGAAATACAGCAAACACTTCATATGGAACCGTAGGGTGTTTTCCCCTGAAAACACCGTGTACAGCAAACAGAAAAATTAAAAAATTATATACATCAAAATTATGCCAATTTCCATTTAATGGTGTTGTCAGAGACAAGACCCTACTTAGTCAAAATCTTATAAATAATAAACCCAAAAAACAGTGTAATACCTATGGAAAAATAAACAGGTACTGACTTCGTAATAACAAAGACCACAATCAAAATAGCAAAAAGTGTTGGTACTTCATTGTAAGCTCTAAAAAACTGACCATTCTTGTCACACTCATCTCTTTCAAGTATTTTTCTAAAGTATTCTAGGGAAAAAGAGTAAGCAATCATAAGTGACAACATCAAAATCTTTGCTATCATCCAGCCTTGGTCTAAAAGTGCTGAATTTAAGAAAATAAGTGTTCCACCAGAGGCAATACTCGCCCACATGGCAGGCATACCAATAACTTTATAAATCTTACGCTCTTGAATTTTGACCACATCTGTAAAGGCTTTACACTCTTTGTTCTCTTGATGATAAACAAACAGTCTAGGCATGTAAAAAAGCATGGTCATCCATGACAAAACGGCAATGATATGAAAAGCCAATATTTCTGAATAGTAGGTCATTTCGATTCCTTGATTAAAGTAGGCGCATCATATCTTTTTTCTATTTCAAAATCAATAATTTCATACTCACCTTCATAGTTTTTACATCCATAAACCATCACATCATATACATGTCCTAGTTGAAAAGATTTTTCTGTACCATAGATGAGCATTGTTTTCTTTGAAGCTTTTTGGGCTATTTTAACTTTATTTTTTTCATGTGTCATCACCTTAACATGCTTTAATAACATCGGTAAACCATGTGCTTTACCCTGTAACTTGTCAATGCTACCTACATGTGGGTTTTTACTTTCTTGTTTAAACGGTTTTTTTGTTGAAAAATGAGCCATCACAGGTAAATGGTCGGAGTAGCCTTTTCCTTGATGTCTATTCTTTTTGTATGCCCATCGAAAAATATACCCTTTTTTATGAAATAAATATCTTTTTTTAAGCACTGAAAAACTCTTATCTACATACTCCATGCCTTTGCCATCAAAAAGTGTATGGGGTAACAGTATGGCATCAAGTGCCTGTTTATTTCCATAAAAATTATGACTCCAGCGTTTATAATTGGGAAGTTCTAACCACAAATTATAATGAAAAAAATTCCCAGCAACTAAAGCTTCTTTTCTAAGGAACTTCTCCTGCTTCGTAATTGTTTTTAAACCATGATTAATGCCTGTTTGACCAGCTGTATCATTATGTTTTTCTGCTAATTGTAAGTATTCATCATAATCATTGTTAAAATCTCCCAATAAAATATAAGCACTTGCCTTATCTAAATCTTTCAACCTTTGAACCAACGCCTTGGCTGATGCACTACGCGCACTCTCAGCTGAACGTTTTGAAGACCAATGATTGACAAAAACATAAAGTGCTTCATCTTCTATCATAAACTTCGCTTCTAAAATATTTCGGTATTTTAATTTTCGATTGACGCTAATCTCTTTAACATTTTTAATGGGAACTTTAGACAGTAAAGCAACTTGTATGGCTGAGTTTTGTTTATGACTAATGGCATGATACTTATAATAACAACCAATATTTTTTAAACTTTTTTTCAAAAGCTTCAACACATTTTCATTTTCTATTTCTTGTAACCCAATAATATCTGCATTCACATCACAAATAACTTCCGAAACATTTTGTAACTTTTGCTTTAAATTCTCTCTTGTCCAGTTATGTTTGTTGGGTTTGTACGCGTCATACTCATGCCCATTATTTTCCATGTCAAAAAGATTTTCAACATTGTAAGAAGCTATTTTTAGGGTTGTTGCATTAAGAAAAAGTGAAAGAAAGAGGAAAAGTAGTATTTTTTGCATATTGTCAAATGTAGGTCGGTAAACCGATCCTACAAAGTTTTATTTAAACATCTTAGAAAGCATGTTCATAGCACCCTCTGCCCCACCAACTTGGTTTAACATGGTATCAATAATCGAACCCTCACCTGAAGTTGCTTGATCTATCACATTGGGTAACATATCAGCCAAAGCACCTGTTGCCGAATCTTCAGAAAGCCCTAAAGAAGAGGCAAACTCAGAGACTTTATCAGCACCTAACAAGTCTGTAATCGATTCAGCTGAAATTGCTTCATTTTCACCATTGCCTAACCATGAACCAACAATAGAACCTAAACCATTCTCTGCAAGTCCTGACATAATGTTACTCAAATCAATTCCACCATCAGAACCACCACCAAGTAGAGAACCTAATGCGTCGGTTAAAGCATTACTGTCTAATCCTGTTGTTGCATCATCACTGTTGTTTTGTATTGCATTCGCACCCATCTGTAATAAAGCTGTTAAATCCATTTTATTTTTCCTTGTTTAATTTAATCTCAAAAAGTATAGCTTAAACCTTGTTATTCTTTTCTGATTAGAAAATTATGATTGGGGTTTTGTAGGTTCAATTCTATCAAACATAAATCATTTTGCCATCAATATTTAAAAAACATTCATAAACAATTCTATATCTTCTTTTTCAATGCTTCAATCGCTTCAAAAATCAATCCAGTACTCTTTTGAATAATTTCAATGTCCACATTTAATTTCAACATACTTACAACCACTTTTTCTATGCCTCGTTCAATTCCTTCTATTTGAAATATTCTAAGGGTGCATTTCAATGCACCATAAAAATGATATTTTTGATTAGTGTTGGGTGTAAATATCATGGTGCAATAAATTGACACCCTACGGGATTTAAAATATTATTGGGGTCAAATTTTTTGATTTTTTTTACTTTGATTATGTAATAAATGTATGGTTTACATCTAAAAAAAGATGGCAATTTGTAGGGTGCTGTTTTCAACGCACCACATAACAAAGAGTGGCATAAAGCAAAGTCTACGCCGAAAGGCTTAACTTACTTTTCGGTGCGATAGCAATCGCCCCCTACAATAAAAATCCCCTTTCGTATTTCTACAGTTGGGTCATCAAAATGAATTATCCTAAATTTTGAGGGATAATTATGTTTCAATCCCTTATCGTATAAATACAGTCAGGTCATCAACTGCTGGGCTTGTGTGCACCATGATAAACGGAGAGTTTCAATCCCTTATCGTATAAATACAGTCAGGTCATGAATCTTAAAGGATTTAAAATGAAAAATACAAAAATGTTTCAATCCCTTATCGTATAAATACAGTCAGGTCATAAAGATAAAAGGATTTAACAATGGAACAAAAAAGAAGTTTCAATCCCTTATCGTATAAATACAGTCAGGTCATTATTCTACCTGAGTCATGCAAAGTTTTAGCAAAGTTTCAATCCCTTATCGTATAAATACAGTCAGGTCATTTTCATGGGTAAAAAATGGAAAAAGGATTGTCGATGATTTCGTTTCAATCCCTTATCGTATAAATACAGTCAGGTCATTTAGAGACTTGGAGTCGAAAAAGCTAAAGCTGGAGGTTTCAATCCCTTATCGTATAAATACAGTCAGGTCATAACATGAAAAAAATAATTTTTTCTACCGTCGCACTAGGTTTCAATCCCTTATCGTATAAATACAGTCAGGTCATACTACTAGACCAAGCAGGAGTTTCGAGAAATAATGTAAAAATGTTTCAATCCCTTATCGTATAAATACAGTCAGGTCATAGCCTATAGGCTGGGAAACTATGGTGTTATTTTAAATATTCAAATCACTTAACAATGCTATTTTATGGAACATTCATAAAAAGTTCGTAAACTAAAGGTTTATCATATACCAAGTTAGCCTGTTTTTTTCTTAAAGTGCCTATATTTCGGACTTTAAAGCCCAAAAAAAGTTCGTAAACTCATTCAAGTTATCTCTAAAGTCAGGAGTTTTCAAACTTTTAGCCAAATCTAAGTTTCAGAAGTACCGAAAAATAGGCATCTTAAACTTAAAAAATAATAAAAGTTCGTAAACTGTTTTGATTTTAGAAAATCTTTGAGGTTTACGAACTTTTAAAAATATGAACAAAAAAAAAGAAAGTCCGATTTCTCGGACTTTCCCTATATTTTGACTTAATCTAAACTTAGCTAAAAAGTTCGTAAACTAAAATAGATCAATATTGGGCTTTATACCTTTAATAACATGAGAAAGTTCTAAAGCTTGTTCATCAATAAGGTGATTTCAATGGTTTAAAACGTTCGATAAAATCGAACCTACCAAGATCTGAGGAACATTCATAAACAGTTCTATATCTTCTTTTTCAATGCTTCAATCGCTTCAAAAATCAATCCAGTACTCTTTTGAATAATTTCAATGTCCACATTTAATTTCAACATACTTACAACCACTTTTTCTATGCCTCGTTCAATTCCTTCTATTTGAAATATTCTAAGGGTGCATTTCAATGCACCATAAAAATGATATTTTTGATTAGTGTTGGGTGTAAATATCATGGTGCAATAAATTGACACCCTACGGGATTTAAAATATTATTGGGGTCAAATTTTTTGATTTTTTTTACTTTGATTATGTAATAAATGTATGGTTTACATCTAAAAAAAGATGGCAATTTGTAGGGTGCTGTTTTCAACGCACCACATAACAAAGAGTGGCATAAAGCAAAGTCTACGCCGAAAGGCTTAACTTACTTTTCGGTGCGATAGCAATCGCCCCCTACAATAAAAATCCCCTTTCGTATTTCTACAGTTGGGTCATAGCCTATAGACTGGGAAACCATAATGTTATTTTGAACATTCAAATCACTTAACAATGCTATTTTATGGAGCATTTACAAAAAGTTTGTACCTCTTTTTTAAACATAATACCTTATAAAATCTCAAATTGCTCTAATTCTTTTTCACTTACTTTAATCACAATCTCATTAAACTTATTGGTTTGAACTTGATTGATAACTTCAAGCATTTCTCCATCTCTTTGAAAACTCTTTAAATCATAACGACCACCTGTAACATGAATCATGCCTAATAATCCTTGTAGTTCACTGCGAACACAATTTTTTCTAAGTACAATCAGCCCTGTATCAATTTTTTCTTTTTTCTCTTTTTTCTGAAAATATATTTTAATGGTATCCTCACCATGTATATATCTCACATATCCCATAAAAGCTAATATGGCTAACGCAACCGTAGCAACTACACTAAAATCAACATAATACTCCCATAACAGCTTACCACTATTATAATACTTATCAACTAAACCTATAGCTGAAATAAATACAAAAAGTATAATGACTCGATTCCATTGATTCTTCATTTCTATCTCCTAAATTATTAAATATAAAAAATTGTAGTATAAAGTATGGACAAAAACTGTCCCCAAAAACATAATATAAAATTTATAGATTTTTTTAAAATAAAAGAAGAAGTAGGTCAAAACCTACCCAGAAGAAATTAGTTTAAATACGCCTTCAAATCATCGCGTAGCCTATCTTCTAAAGACTGTGGAGCAAGTATCTTAAGGTTTGGTAACCATTTTTTCACAAAAGGAAGAATCTCCATAGACTGCGTATATTCTACAGAGAAAATCACTGAACCATCAGCACAATTTTCTATAAATACTTCAGAACTAAAGTGCCGTTTCATATGAGGCTTAAAATATTTGGCTACTTTGGCAAATGCTTGTAGTTTAGCAATTTTTTTAGGCTTATCAAACCTACTCATAGGATTTTGAAAGGTTTTTAAAAAGTAATTATAGGCTTCCAAAGTATCTTGACTCAGTTTATTGACATAAGAGTCATTGACAACAGTTTGAAGCTTCTCAATAAAAGAGACACGTAAAAATCGTATGCCTATGGTCTCATCTACAATCGCAACATACCAATTTTGATGCATAAAAATCAACTTTAAAGCTATGGCTCTTCGATGCACCCTTGCCTCATCATAAAAATAATCTATGTCAATATACTGCTTGTGCATAATGGCTTTTTTTAACGTAGAAAAAATATCTTTTTGTTCCTGAGTTTCTAACGCTTCAAAAGGAGAATTTTTATAGAAAAAGACATCTCTATCTTTTTTAGATATCTCATACCCAATATCAGAAAATATATTACTGTCCCAACGCTCCAGTAAATCAAAAAACCAATATAAATCATCTCTGCTAGTAACAATTTTCTCAAAAACATAAGCAATATCTACCAATTCATAGCTTTTACTTTTGCCTTTTTTAATGCTAATAATATTGGGGTAAAGTGTCGACAAATCTTCCAAGTGCCGACCAAGTGTTTTGGTAGTATAGCCCAACTCTGTAGCCAAAGCTTTATCATTGGCACTCAATACTTTTCGCTCAACCAAAAGTTGCATCAAGGTAAAAATACTCTTCACTTTTGTATCAATTGCCATTACAACCCCTCTCGTTTGAAAGCCTGTTTCTCTTTTTTACGATTATAGTTTTTTTTACTCTTGACTACTCTTGTGACAGGGTTAAACCCCCAAACTTTACGTGTTTTTAACTTTTTCATACGCTCTCCTTAATTTCAAAAGAAGCACTCTAACACAAATCTTGGACAAATTCTGTCCACTAAAAAGACAACTGTTTTAAAATAGCATCCGTATCAAGTGTTGAAGTTCCCATGGTTTTAGAAAACCTTCCCAAATCATCACAATGGTTTAGCTCGACTAAGTGTTTAAACAGTTCAACATTCCCTTTAAATTTTTCCACTATCTTATTGACATCATGCTCTTTATACAAATAAGCATGTAATGCAATCAAATCTAGCACCTCTACAGCTTCATTGCTTGTTAGCCTATTTTCTTTAACCAAATCACGCACTAAGGGTTCAGCCATTTTCGCTGAAAGTGCTTCATGACCAAAAAATTGTACATGGTTATTGTCTAAATTAATTTTACGTGAGGGTGGTTTACCAATGTCATGTAATAGTGCAGCCACTTGCACCACGCTATCGTAACCATAGAGTTCAGCTATTTTACACACCATCATGGTATGTGACCAACAATCCCCCTCTACATGATAAGGGTTCGTGTCATTATCATCAAAATTATGATTACATTGTAAAAGTGAGTGTTTAAGTTCTGGGTAAGTTGTTTGAAACCAATGGAGAAGTTCTACCATTTATCTATCCTAAATTTTTGACAAAGTATATCTAAAGGAAAAGACAAATGATGTCTACTTATTTTTATAAATATAAATCATTTCAACATCAATAATTCAATGGTTTAAAACGTTCGATAAAATCGAACCTACAGATATCTAAAGAACATTCATAAACAATTCTATATCTTCTTTTTCAATGCTTCAATCGCTTCAAGCGTCAATCCTGTACTCTTTTGAATAATTTCAATATCTATATTTAATTTCAACATACTCACAACAACTTTCTCAATACCCTGCTCTATCCCTCTTTCCATACCCTTTTCAATACCAATCTGATAAAAAGGTGTTTTTTCAATATCTACACTTAACATCTCTGTTCCTCTCTTTACTTCATCTTCTAAGTCTCGATTTGATGACAAAATATTCACCATCTTCAAATAGTTCTTATACTCTTTTTCATCACTCAATGCTTTGAGTCTTTGTAGGAGTAAGTTCACCACTTCTTGTTTGTCTCTTCCTTCAAAATCACACAATATTGCCAATACCACAGCCGAAGCATCATTACTATTGAGCAGTGACTCACAAGGAATGTCTGCTATATCGATTATATCATAACTATAGTCTATCTTATCTCGCTGAATTTTATGCTTCATACTACAACTATATTTACCTATATAGAGCATATATTGTCGTATATTATAGGCTTCAAATTCAAACAAAATATCACTATAATAACGATGCATTCTTAAATGCATCTGCTTGTGATTGGCATTTTGTACTTCTATATGCACAATATCATTACCATTTTTAAACAATAAATCTGCATCGCGTTTTTCAACACGAGTAAACTCTTTATCTATCAATTCCATATCATCTTTTATTTCTATTTTCAAGATATGTGTTGCTATGTCTCTTGCTATTTTTTTCAGTAGTTCTTTACTAATGACATCTTTGTTACCCATACTGCCTCCAAGTTTTTTGGATTCAAAAGAATAACATAAAAAAATATTTTTAATTAAAAATATATCAAATTGTCATATAAATAATATCAACATAAATAATTTCAATCCCTTATCGTATAAATACAGTCAGGTCATAAGGGGAAAAGATGAAAAATCTAATCCTAAGTCTACTTTGTTTCAATCCCTTATCGTATAAATACAGTCAGGTCATATCAATACTATTCAGTAAGATGGGAAGAAAATGGGCATAAACGTTTCAATCCCTTATCGTATAAATACAGTCAGGTCATATGTTCAGCTGTCTGTTAATAAAAATGGTACATTTTCATAGTTTCAATCCCTTATCGTATAAATACAGTCAGGTCATTCATGATAGCGTGGAAGATTCAGCGAAGCGTGGTGCTACAGGTTTCAATCCCTTATCGTATAAATACAGTCAGGTCATAGCCTATAGGCTGGGAAACTATGGTGTTATTTTAAATATTCAAATCACTTAACAATGCTATTTTATGGAACATTCATAAAAAGTTCGTAAACTAAAGGTTTATCATATACCAAGTTAGCCTGTTTTTTTCTTAAAGTGCCTATATTTCGGACTTTAAAGCCCAAAAAAAGTTCGTAAACTCATTCAAGTTATCTCTAAAGTCAGGAGTTTTCAAACTTTTAGCCAAATCTAAGTTTCAGAAGTACCGAAAAATAGGCATCTTAAACTTAAAAAATAATAAAAGTTCGTAAACTGTTTTGATTTTAGAAAATCTTTGAGGTTTACGAACTTTTAAAAATATGGACAAAAAAAAGGAAAGTCCGATTTCTCGGACTTTCCCTATATTTTGACTTAATCTAAACTTAGCTAAAAAGTTCGTAAACTGTTTTGAAAAAACTTCTAACGCTCTCAAATCTTGATATCATCTAAAAGACCCCTATTAAAAAGCACCTCTACATCACTTATAAGCTTTTCTAAATCCTCTTTAATCCTAGCAAACTCTTTGGTACGGTTAATATGTGCCAAATCATTTCTGCGTTTTCTCAGTTTATTGTACAGCTTGTTTACCTCTCTAAATGCTCTTTTATTAAGCACATAAATGTTTCTATACCGACGCACTATCTTGTTATCTCTGCTAAAGCCTCCAATAACACCCATAACCGTATGATTACGTTCATAGTCATTTTCAAACGCTATCCCTTGACAAATATCTTCAAAACAATAAGAACAATACTCTCGAACCGACTCAAACACATACGCCAAAGCAACAATAAGATAATTTTTTTCTACCATTAATTTTGAAAGCACCATATACTTTTGATACGGTTCAAAAAATGCCAACATATCCAAAAGTGCTAACTCTTCTTTGACCTTAAGAATAAGGTTTGAAATATGTTTGAACTCTTTATTTTCTTCTAAACGTGTCAACTCCTGCTTTAAAAGTACATAATTTTTCTCCACACCCCTCATGTCATTAGAAAGTAATGACTTGGAAAACGCTTCAAAAACCTCATTATTTAAAAGCTTCATGCTCTTAACAGGAATAAAATTAAAAGTACGAATAAAACCAGTCAACAAAAGAGATATCTGCGTAATCTCAATATACTCATCCAAATAAATATAACGATACTCCTTAAACATGACCACCTCTTTAGCAAAAATAATCTTTAGATCTTTTCGCTCTAAAAACTGTGATAAAGTAGATGCAAAAATCGCCATAATTGGCTGATGCCTAAAACCATGAGTAATGTCTAAAACAACATCATCATTCTCTTGAAGTAACTCTAAAATCTTTTCAAAAATATCATCTAAGCTATCATCTTCAATGCTAACAAATTGCACATCTTTATTTGTAAGTGCCTCTTCTAAAACAATCTTTTGAAAGTCAATCGCACAAGTTGTGCCTATAAAGACAAATTTGTCATCATAACTTTCCAGTAAAAATTCTGTGGCATTCTTGTAAACCCCACTCTTTTTACCCAAAACCTCACTATGATACTTTGCACTCTGAAACTTAATCGTCCCCTCTTCATTTTTTGCTGGAACACAAGGCTCTTGACCTTTAAATGCCCCTGATGTTCCTAAAATTGAAACCACCATTATCGCCCCCTTCGTTAAAAATAGTATTTAATCTCATTAAGATGTTTTATCACACTCTTATATTCACCCTCAGTATATTGTGTTATCTCTATGTCCCAGTAGTTCTGTATACTCATACCCAACAAAAAGCCCAAAGTAACAGGCATAGAGTAGACCAAACGAATTTTAGGCACATGTTGTTGTAACGCATTAATTACCGTATATATCTCTTGATTGGCACGAATAAAATCTTCACTCTTCTCTATGGTCGCCCCCAATCTACTCTCTAAATGCACCACTGATGAACCTAAG
Source organism: uncultured Sulfurovum sp. (assembly GCA_902727915.1). The sequence continues at coordinate 44,395 of CACVAU010000089.1, read as the reverse complement.
CCAGACAATGCCACCTTATGCGATGCCATGTCTATGGCTACCGTTACCTCTGACCCTAGCTCACCTATCTCTTTCTTCTCTATGACTTTAAATGCATCAACCCCCTCTTTATAGGCACGACTGTTGATGCTTAAAATGGTATTGTAACTGTTGGATGATTTGTTATACTGATACAGTGTCACCCCCTCGGTGCCAAAAAGCGTACCCACCAAAATAGCATTGGCAATAGGACCAATATAGACAATATGAAAATGAACATTTTTAGGCGTTTGCGCCTCCAGTTTTTTAATATTATGTTTGCTAATTTTTAAAAAATCAACAAAGCGTTTCTCATTAAAAATATCCCCATCATATTTAAAAATCAAATCATTTTCGATAATGTTAAAATGCTTTTTAAGGTTCGCTTGATGGTTAGGGTACGCTTCTTCTAACTTGTCAAACAAAATGCCCAAAGCACTTTTCGTATCAGCTGGATTAGAAACATTAAACACAATGGGAATGGGTAAGTTTTTCTGAGAATAAATCTCCACATTACGCTTCTCATCATACAAAGCATACACAAACAGTACTCCTGCCATGAGCAATGCCACCCAATACCCTTGCCCTATCTCATCCGATATCAACCCACCCACAGCAGCCACAGCCAAAGAAGTTTGAGCATAACTGTTTGAAAATATATTTTTTATCATTTTAATAAACCCTCTATATAATTTTTTCTATCCAACGCTTTCTTTTTGGCTTTATCCCAAGTTTTAGGGGTTTTTTGTAGTTCTTTTTTGACTTCCCCAGCCAACTCCAGTTTAATTTCTTCAAAATTTTCTAGCTTCTCATCTTTCATCTCGTTGATTAAGACAGATAAATCATTGTAAGCATCTATAAGCCGTTGAACAGGAGTCATCGAAGCAAGTCGTTCTTTCTCTTGAAGCTCTCTTTGTGCTTTTTCTTCCTCTTCTTCTTTCAGTTTCTCTTCTATAGCCAAGTTCTTTTCAACTCTCTCTTTAATCCGTTGAACCTGTAAAGCATAAAGTCCATCAATGGCTTCTGCTCCACTCTCTTTTTCTTCACTTATCTCTGCCAATACCCAACCAAAAGGCAAAAGCCCATTGTTACTACTAGAGTTTTCGCCAAAAAGCCAAGTCGTTGTTTCATCTTCTCTATACTCAAACTTGTTTGGCTTTCGATGTTTTCCACCACCACTGAGTTTTGATTTTATCTCTCGTAGTCCATCAATAGTAACAGACCTTGCCCCACTGTGTTTACCTACACGTAATAAGTATTGATTAGGTTTCAGTTGAAAGTGTCGGTAACTCTCATAAAAGTTAGAAGAAAGATACTTGTTGATGTATTCACTTTTACCATTCACTTTATCTAAAAAGAGTGAACGAAAAATTGGCATATAGTGACTATTACAGCTCTCTAAAATCTCCTCTATATCCAATGAACCATGATTAATATCGACCGTAAACTCACCCCCTGCTTCAATCACTTCAATATAAGTAGAGAGTTTAACATTGGCATTTGGGTTGTGAAAGTCATACTCAAAACGCTCTTTGTTCAGAGCAAAACCCACTTTGGTATTGACTTTTTTAACAATACTATCACTAACTTTAAACGCTTTAAAAAGATTATTGCTAATCTCTCTGCCTTTGGCTTGAAACTTCTGCTCTACGGCTTTAAAGCCCTCTTTTTTATAGACCAACTCTTGATACGCTGTGGAGATAGACCCCTTTAAAGAACTTCCAACAATATAACCTGTATTAGCATAAGTCCCAGCCTCTGTTTTAACCTGCTTTCGCTGAATTCTTTGAATTTCAAACTTATTAAAGACACGTTCTGTTGTTCTACCTTTCCCCTCAAACTGTCGAACTTGTCCTAAAAGTTTGTCATAATCCTTTTGAAGCCCATCAGTCACAGAAACCATACCTGTAGCTATCTCTTTAACAAGATTTTTATTATCTTTAACAAACTTATGAATACGTACAAAACTATCTGATTTATTCTCATTCAAGATACGCATAAACGCCTCTTTTTTAATATCAGGTAGATTGATATAAAAGTCCTCATCTCTAAAGCTATAGAGAATACCTTCATCCATAATAAAATTGGTCGGTTCATAAACTTCACTACTCCCTATGTGTATGGGGCTTAATGCTGTTAATTTTAGTCGTATATTAGCCATTGTCTAGCCCCTCAAATTTAAATGGAACAACGATGGAATAGCCTTGAACAAATGACTGTTGATTGACTCCATTCTCAACCCCTCTACCAATATAAGGCTCACACTTTTCAAGCTTGACCACTGCTCCACTATCTGCCATGAGCAATGGCTTTTTAAAAGGTGTTTGACTACTATGCGATTTACCAAAACGGTTAAAGGTGTTGTAGTAAGCTTTTTGAATGTTGGGTTGTTTGTTTAAAATCGTTGGAGACAAAGTTAAATAGTAATTACTCTCTACCTCATCAAACCCTTTAAACGCTTCATCTAACTTCGCAGAAAAATGTCCTTTCCCAATACTTCCTTTTTTACCAAATCCAACCTTACCAATAAGATTCAATCGCTCTATAATCTGCTCTTCATCAAAAACATTCTCATCAAACATCACATAAATAACAGGCTGATAAGTAAAACTTAGTTCTTCTAAGCTAAAAGGAGCAAACTCTCCACTATCATCCGTGCTAAAAGAGACTCTATTGAGTGAGTTTCGTACTTTTATCTCTTTTTTATAAAAACTCAACTCTTTAGCTTCAATCAAATTTCCATCTTGTAAAGTATCAACCCTTATCCAAGCTTTTTTTCTAAACGCTTTCTTCTCATTCTCATCTAAGCCAAACGCCTTTAAAGGCAATGTAGGTTTATACAAATACCCATCAGGTAAAATATCTGAAAAGATAATCTTGGGCTTCTCATTGACATAATTCCTAAACGTCTCTTCCCCTTCTAAAAAAGTATGATACGCAAAATGCCCAAAGAGTGTATCTCCTTTTGGAAAGGTAACAAATGATGAATGAGGGGTGATTTTAACCTTTATTAATTTCATTTTTAATCTTTTCATCTAGCTCTTTGATTTCACCTGAAATATCATCAAATCGAACTCGTCCATAACCACGGCTTCCACTGCCACCAAGTGCATCAAGTTCAAGAAGCTTTAGCCCTAGTAAAATGGTATTTTTAAACAATACCTCACTGTCTTTTTCAAAAACTCTTAGGCTCATGGTAAAATCAAACTCTACTGCTGAAGGAACTCTCTCTATCTGTCTAACACCTCCACTTCTACTATCAACTGTGCCTGTTTTTCTATCTATTGTATTTTCATACTTCTCTTCTGTAAGTTTAATTTTGCCATCAAGTGAAGCTTTTCTAACCTCTTTAGTAATGAAACAGTCTCTAAAAACAGCTCGTGTAATGTTTATCTCACCTTCAATACCATCATTTCCTGCACTCTCTCCAAAAAGCTTTATAATAAGATTACGATAAGTCTCATTCCCAAAGCTTGATTTACTATCAACCACACTCCCTTTTCCAAGAGGATCAACAAGCCTAAAGTAGTGTTCTAAAAGAGTCCTAATTTTCCCTTTGAGTGAACTTCCTGCAATATAAGGCTCTGTAATCTTTCGTTTATAACCAAATCCAACCTCACCACTATTCTCATCACAAAAAACTTCACGTTTCATTACAGGAGAATCAACCCCACCAATCTTCATACCATCATCAGCCCCACCAATATGTAACCCAGTTACCAATGTTAATTTACTATCAATTGTTATCATCTCATCTCCTCCTATTTTTTTGGCATATAGCCGATGATTGCTTCTAAAAAGTATTTGAAGTTTTGAAGCTCTTCTGCTGAATTGACTTTTGCGATAGACTTTTCCATCATCATGACAAATTTCTCACCACAATTTCTTCGTGAGTGAGAGTATTGGACTTTTGAATTGAGCAACTTCACAAAAGGTAAAACCTCAACATTAAACTTTTCATTCCCTTCTGCTTTGTCATTAAGCTCTAAAATCTTCTCATAAAATTGCCTAAACTGTGTGGTACTAATATCAACTCTGTATCCACCATCATTCAGTAGATTGGCAATTCGTTTTGCCTCATCTCCAAAAAGATTTGCTAATTTCTCTGTATTGTTAAAATCTGGGTCAAAATTCTTCATCTCACTTCTCCTTTTTCTTGTCTCGGTTGTTATAAATTTTCAAAAAGATAGAGGGTTTAAACTTCTCTCCTTTTTCAATTAAATTACTTAAAAGCGTAAATATCTCACTGTTATTATCTTCACGTTTAACATTACGTCTAAAGAGATAATTAAGCTTGGATTTCCACATGGCATTGCGTATATCTTGATTGATATTTTCTTTCATATCACACAGCTCTATGAGTCGATAATAAAGTGCTGTTTTATCATCACTCTCTTTTTCCAAAAACTCTGTCACACGCTTAAAGCTCTCTTCTATCTCTATAAACTCGTCATATTTCATGGAAACACCAAAAATATCTATTCCATTTCTATCTTTACCATCTACAGTAATGGCTTTGGCTCTCTTCTCTGCCTCATCTGCCATCTTGGAAACAAAAGTAATAGGGGTAGTTGGTTTAAACATCACAAGCCCCATAGAGATGGTTGTTTTCTCTAAAGCAAAACTATAAAACTCATCACGTATCTCTTTAGCAAGTACTACTATCTCTTTATACTCACCTATTAAAAATAAATCATCCCCACCTGCAAAAACCGTATAGACATTCTCTCTTTTAGCCACTAATGATGTAATATAATCAGAAAAGAAAAACTCAACCTCACGAGATAAACGGTTAAACTTTTTAAAATCCTCTTTATACAGCTCTCTAAAGGTATCACCTAGTTTGTCTATATCGGCTTTTAGTGCCATGAGTCCAGAGCTACCCTCTGATAAAGTAGAGAAATCTTTAATTTCCTTATTAGAATCTGTTGGAACATGAGACTTGAGTGACCACTTAGGGTAATCAAAATAAGGTTCTGAACCAATATCAAAACTATCACCTTTTACCGTAACCTGAGCTTCAAACTTTGCATAATAGTTTTGATTGCCAAGAGTAATAATAAGAATGTTATCTTTACTCTCTAATTTATCAGAAAAGAAAATACTCACATAAGGTTTTTTACTGAGCTGTTTACCAAGCTCAATCTCATTAAAACAAACTCCACAAGCTTTTGTATCATCCACCTTATGTGTTTTAACACGCTTAGAACAAAATTCACATATAGCATCATCTTTTTGTGCTTCATTAAAAATATTGTTTATGATAGTATCATCTTCTATATTCAATAGATCAAACTTATTAAGCTTCTTATCATCATTATCAGCTCCCAAAGCCAATAAATCCTCTTCCATATTTTTTTGGTCTAAAAGTTTCTCTTTGGTTGTGGTACTGCTAGAGAGTATAAACCCATTTTGACCAAAAAAGTTTTTTAAAAAGTAGCTATCTAGCTCTTTTTGAATCTCTTTTATTTTATGAATATTCTCATTTTTAGCCAAAATCATAAACTTCCCAGCCCCAAAGAGTAATGCTTCACTACCTTCAAAAGCTTTTTTAACTCTATCTACAACAGCATAAGTAATAAGCTGAACCATCGCCGAACGACTTCTTAAAATTTTAGAAGCTTTAGAGGTCGTCACTCCATCAAAAATAAACTTCTGAATTCCCCAAAAATCACCACTAATAAGTAATAAATCATCAGCTAAAGTACTAACTAACCGTTTTAACTTTTCATCATCATATTTAGAGATAATACTTTTATCCTCTATCGGATTTAAAGCATGATAGTATTTCTTTGAAAAGTCATTATCTAATGCATTATCTGTATAATCACTAAACTTGTAGCTTTTAAAATAATCTATCTCAAACAGTTGTGTATCTATAAATGATTTTTTATCTTTTGGTTTTAGTTCATTGAATATGTGTGCTATTTGCATTCCATTCTCTCCCTCTCTTTCCTAAAATTGTTCGATAAAATCGAACCTACAAATCAATGACCTCAATCCGACCAAGCCCCATAACCGTCTGCTTACCAACACCGATAACCTCACCAACCTTTAAAAGTCTATGGCTCTCTTCATCTAACCCCATCACAACTATTTCTCCTACTATGCCATCCATGTTTAGTTTTTGTTTTTGTCGGTTACTCTTTCTAACTAATGACTGATAACGTAATGCTTTAACGGCTGTGGTATAACTGGGTTCATATACCAACTTAAAAGCTTTTTTACCTGTGTTAAACTCTTGCTCTTTTTGATAGATAGAGCGTAAGATATCTTCAATGTCTACATCATCCCTTAAGAACTTATTGTTCTTTTTAATTCTGAGTGGTGTGCGTAATTTTATCTTAAGATTTGGACAGAAGCTGTCTATTTTTAAAATGTTCTGTTCGATGAAATCGAACCTACAGAATTCTTTACCATCATAAATCTTTTGTCCATTTAATTTGATATTGAAGTCATGAAAGGTTTGCTTCTCTCTGCCTAAGCCTATCTGTGTCAGTGTCATCTCTAAGGCACTTAAAATATAAGCTAAACTTTCACATGCCTCATTAAAAAGATAAAGAGCAAAATTAAATTTTTCAGAACCCAGTTCTATCTCAAAACGATAATTATGAAAGTTGTTTTGTTGTTCGTAAAAGTTATAATAAAGGCAAGAACTTTGAGCAAAGCAACCTTTACATTCATAAGAAGGGTTAATACAGGTTACTTTTTTAAGAGCATAACCCATTGCTCCTCGTAGCATTGAACCTGTAAAGTACGAAGGCTTTTTGCTACTATTTATTGTTACGCTTACATGATGATGGTTCATCCTTATTTACTTCCCAATTTTAAATTGAGAAGAGTATAACAAAAACTTAGGACAAAAACTGTCCTTTATAAAAGTAAATTAAAAACTATTCGCCTTTTTTATCAGCCAAAAGCGTTGGTTTAGCACCTCTTGGTGATACCATCCAAAATTTTCTAATTTCTGAACGCCAATGTTCTAAAATGTAGGTAGCTACTTCACTGGATGTTTTCTCAACATAATCTTTTAACAATCTTCTTAATACAAAGGCTTGATCTTCCCATTCATCTGTATCGATACGTAATGCTTCAACAAGTTCAGGGTTTACTTTCTCATAGAAACCACCTTCTTCATCATAGATGAATGCTTTACCACCCGTCATACCAGCACCAAAGTTAACACCTGTCTTTCCAAGAATAGCTACAATACCACCTGTCATATACTCACAAGGATGATCACCTGTTCCTTCAACCACAGCTATTACACCAGAGTTACGAACAGCAAAACGTTCACCAACCATACCATTAACGTAAAGTTTACCACCCGTTGCCCCATAAAGACACGTATTACCACCAAGTGCAAATTCTTGACCAGATTTTTCAGAAGTAATTACAATGTTACCACCATGCATACCTTTACCAATATAGTCATTACCTGCACCATTAAGCTTTATGTTAATACCCTTAGACATAAAGGCACCCAATGATTGACCAGCTGTACCCTTCATATTTAAGGTAATGGTTCCATCAGGTAAACCTGTATTACCATGTATGGCTGCAATTTCACCAGAAATTCTTGTTGCGAAACTTCTGTTTAGGTTTCCTATCTCTTTGTGAAGCACCACTGGAATTGAAGGATCTTCAATCGTTGGCATTAACTCTTTAATCATCTCTTGTTCATACTCATTTTGGTCATAAGGTTCGTTAAATGGTACTTGACAAGTATTAACACCCTCAAGCTTATAAAGCATCTCTTCTAAATTAAACTTCTTAGCAAACTCATCATTAATAACTTTTAATAAATGATTTTGACCCACAATTTCTTCTAAAGACTTATACCCTAAATCAGCAAGAATTTCTCTAATCTCTTCAGCAATGAATGTGAAATAATTCACTACTTTATCAACATTACCAGAGAACTTTTCTCTTAATTTAGCATCTTGTGTGGCTACACCAACTCCACAAGTATTTAAATGACAAACACGAAGCATAATACAACCAACAATAACCAAGGCACCTGTACCAAATGCATACTCTTCTGCCCCAAGAATGGCTGCCTTAACAACATCAAGTCCAGTTTTTAGTCCACCATCTGTTTCAAGTGTTACTTGACCTCTAAGATTATTGGCTTTCAGTGCATTGTGTGCTTCTATAAGCCCTAACTCCCATGGATTACCTGTAAAACGGATAGACCCAATAGGTGCTGCCCCTGTACCCCCATCAGCTCCAGAAATAATAATCTTATCAGCATAAGCTTTAGCAACACCAGCTGCAACCGTTCCAACACCAGCCGTAGAAACCAATTTAACAGCTACTCTTGCTTTTGGATTGGCTTGTTTCAAATCAAAAATCAACTGTGCCAAATCTTCAATAGAATAAATATCATGGTGAGGTGGTGGTGAAATAAGGGTTACCCCTGGTTTTGTAAATCTAAGTTCAGCAATTAATGGCGAAACTTTAGAACCAGGTAGCTGTCCACCCTCACCTGGTTTTGCACCTTGTGCCACTTTAATTTGTAATTCAGTGGCAGAACGTAAATACTCAGGAGTCACCCCAAAACGTCCAGAAGCAATCTGCTTAATAGATGAGTTTAACTCTGTCCCATAACGTTTTGGGTCTTCTCCACCCTCACCTGAATTTGACTTACCACCTATACGGTTCATCGCAGCAGCTAAAGTCGTGTGTGCTTCTTCTGAAATTGACCCCATCGACATGGCAGCTGTAGAGAAACGTTTAAAGATTTCCGATGTAGGTTCCACCTCATCAATCGAAATGGCTTCTCTATCCGAATTTAAGTCATAAAAATCTCTAATAAACTTCTTGTCTCTCTCATTAACTAAAGTTTTAACCTCTTCATAATCAGCTTTGTTACCACTTGTTGCTGAAGCCTGAATGGCTTTAATGGTAGGACGAGAGAAATCATGAAACTCTTCACCTCTTTTGTACTTATAATACCCACCTTTGTAAAGATTCTTCTTTTTACCTTCAAAATTATTGGTAAAAGCACGTGCATGTGTTGCGTTAATACGTGCATCAATATCAGCATATTCTAAACCACTAAGTAAACCTCTTGTTCCCTCAAAACAATCTGCTACAATTTCCTCACTTAAACCAATAGCATCAAAAAGTCTTGAATTACGGTAAGAAGAGATAGTAGAAATACCCATCTTTGACATAATCTTCATCAGACCAGCACCCATTGCACGTCTAAATCTTCTAAGAGTATGAACCAACTCATCACTTTCACCTTCAATCTCTCGAATAGTATAATAGAGTAAATAAGGGAAAATAGAAGCAGCACCATAAGCCAACATACACGCAGCAGAATGAGGATCAAATACTTCACCTGTAGCAGCCACAATACTGGCTAAGTGTCTAACATCATTGGCTAAAAGCTCTTGACTTAACCGACCAACAACCATCAGCATTGGCATTACTTTATTATTCTCATTCAATGCTCTATCGTCAAGAATAACAGTTCTTACACCATTGTCACGAACATCCACAACAATTTTTTGAACCAATAAATCTAAACTTGCTTTTAAATCTTCCGTATAAGTTGTGTCATATTGACCAACTTTATAAGAAGGATCATACTTTTCATCCTGCTCATCACCGAACTCTTGCAGTAAAGAAAACTTAGCTGCAGACATCACAGGTAGAACTGTTTTTAATCTTTTGGCATGCACAGCAGAGTCAGCTAAAATATTTTGAGTTTCACCAAAACCAGTGTTCAAACTCATAACCGTTTTTTCACGAATTGGATCAATAGGTGGATTCGTTACCTGTGCAAACTTTTGTTTAAAAAAATCTGTAAAGTTTCTTTGCTCATTTGAAAAAGCTGCTATTGGGGTATCATCCCCCATAGAACCTGTTGTCTCTTTACCTTCAGCCAACATTGGCTTAACAACTTCTCTAATAACTTCTAAAGTGAAGTTAAAATAACGTTGTTTCTCTTCTATCTCGCCAGACATACATTTTATATTGGATGTCAATCTTTCAGGTGCAGGGTCATGCTCTTGAAGATAATCCATATTCTGATCCAGCCATTTGTCATAAGGATTAGAAACTTTCAAATACTCATCAATGTCATTCGACTTAAGTACTTTTGCATTTTTAAGGTCAACCCCCATCATTTCACCAGACTGTAATCGCCCACGCTCCATAATATCCTCATCTTCAATATCTAAAACACCATACTCTGAAGTAATTAACAGCGTATTATCTTTGGTAATGATGTATTTTGAAGGTCGAAGTCCATTTCTGTCTAGTACACAACCAATATAACGACCATCTGTCATGGAAACAGCTGCTGGTCCATCCCATGGTTCAAAACACGTACTTGCATACTCATAAAATGCTCTTAAATCAGAATCCATATGAGGCGCATTATGCCATGGCGCAGGTACTAAAGAGCGTGCTGCTTTAAAAAAGTCAACACCATTTATTCTTAAGAATTCCATAAAGTTGTCTAAAGAAGCAGAATCTGACATGTTATTTTGAATAACTTTTTTGAGCCTATCCATCTCTTCATCAGAAAACACTTCTGATTTTGCCGATGCCATTTTTGCTGCTACATTAAATCTGTTTGCTGTAACTGAATTAATCTCACCGTTATGCGCAATCATTCTAAAAGGTTGTGCTAACTTCCATTGAGGTAGGGTATTGGTTGAAAATCTCTGATGAAAAAGACAAAATGAAATTTCAAAATCTTCATTTGCCAAGTCTGTGTAAAACTCTTTAATATGCGTAGGCATAACAAGCCCTTTATACGAGACTACAGACGTTGAAAATGAAGGAATATAAAAATCTTTATCTTCAGAAAGTTCAGCTTCAATCTCTCGACGAGAAAGATAAACCAATGCATCAAATCGTTGTGAAGCCACAGCTGAATTAGGTGCAATGAACAATTGTTTAATAGTGGGTAATGATGCTAAAGCTTGTTCCCCCAATGCTTCTTTATCCACAGGTACTGTACGGGTATAAAGTACTTTTAGGTCATTGTTGTTACAAACTTTTTCAATAACCTCAAAGTCTGCTTCATGATTTGCAAAAACCATGGCAACAGCATAGGTTTCAGGAAGTTCAATGCCTACTGAAGCAGCTTCTTTAGAGAAAAATGTTCTGGGAATGGAAAGTAATAGTCCTGAACCATCTCCTGTTTTACCATCAGCAGCAACTGCTCCTCTGTGCATCATTCTAGACAGTGACGTCACAGCATCCTCTAAGTTTTTATGGGTTGGTTTGTTGTCAATTGATGCTAACAGTCCGAAACCACAGTTATCTTTAAACGACGTAAAGAGATCTTGCATAAGCTACCTTTTTTTAATATCTTTAGGTTATATCCCCAACCCAAAATTGGCTCGATTTTACCTAAAATTATATTAGAATTTACTTGTATTAATAACTATCATAAGTATATGAAAAGTATCTGCACACTTAAATCCCCAAGAAAGATTTCAAACGATTAATATAAGTTATTTTTTAATAAAAATTATGTACTGTTATAAGAAAAATAGGTCACCTAATGCATGGGTTTATTATTAACATTAGAAGCGCTAAAAATGAAGATGTTATTGTTACCGTACTCGATAAAAATTCAGTCAGCAACTACTGGCGTTTTTTTGGTGCAAGACACTCTATACTTCAAATAGGTAATCTTATAGACTTTGAAATTTCAGTCTCAAAAAACAACTTTATGTCAAATATGCGTTCACTTTCTCACATCAGTTTTCCTTGGATTTTTTCTAACAATCATTTATTGATATGGCAAAACTTTATTAAACTCTTTGAACCCCATTTACAAGATACCATAGAAGTAGACCCTTTTTATTTTAATCTACTTCTCGAAATTGCACGTAAATGGGACAAGCAAAATCCAAAAAGATTAACGGTAGAAGCCTATGTCTCACTGCTTCATTACGAAGGTCGCCTCTATGATAATGGCTTTTGTTATGTCTGCGAACAAGTGTTGGACGATGAAGTAGGATTAATGAGGGCATTTTTACCTGCCCATCCCACTTGTATCTATGCACATAGATTAAATAAAAACGAAATTTTCACACTTTACAATACCCAAAGTACCATCCATCTCAATGATAATATCGTTGAAAAACTCTACCTAATTGTACTAAAAGGACTATGAACATTAAAATAAAATACTAATAAATATTATTTAATATAAAAAAAGTAATTTTTCTATATACTCTTATAATCAAATTGTATTTGAACTTTAAAGAATTGAGGAAAATTTATTATGAAAACAAAATATTCATCATTGCTATTAGCCCTGTTATTACCTATTAGTTATGTAAACGCTGAGGTATCCCTAACCCCACCAAATGCAAAAGCTGGAGAGTGTTATGCTAAAGTTGTTGTACCAGCTAAGTATAAAACAGTTGAAGACCGTGTTCTTGTCCAAGAAGCGTCTAATAAAATCTCTATTACACCAGCCAAATATGAATGGGTTGATGAGAAGGTAGAAATTAGCCCTGCAAGTAAAAAACTGCTTACCATTCCTGCTACATTTAAAAAAGTGACTGAAATGGTTGAAGTACGACCCTCTTCTCAATCATGGAAAGTCAGTCTCAAAAGAAATGCAGCCCCTGTTAGTAAAGAAATTCTCGTAGCAGCAAAACTTAAGGGTGTTGATTTGGATAATACTGTACCAAAAACTTGTTACAAAGAGTATTTTGTTCCAGAAACATATAAAACAGTTTCTCAAGAAGTTATTTTACAAAAAGAGAGTCAGAAAACTAAAATTATTCCTGCGACTTATGAAATGGTTGAAAAAACCATTATTCTTACCCCTGCCTCTAAAAAAACCTTAACCGTTCCTGCTACTTATGACTATACCGAAGAAAAAATTTTAATTGAAAAAGAAAAAACTGTTTGGAAAAAAGGAGCAAACCCTGCTCAAAAACTAGATGGTGCGACAGGTGAAATTATGTGTTTGGTTAAAGTACCTGCAAAATATAAAACCATTAGAAAAAAAGTCGTTAAAACAGCAGCCACGACTAAAGTTATTGAAGTACCTGCTGTCTCAAAAACCATTAAAGTTAAAAAACTTATCAATCCTGCTAAAACAGAAACCATCAATATCCCAGCAGTAAACAGTAAAGTTCAAACCAGTGTACTTGATACAAAAGCAACCTTTTCATGGATTCAAGTTGGTAATACCGTTGATAAAGGTTTACAACATACAGGACATAGAATCTGTCTCGTAGAAACACCTGCTAAAAGTCAAAAAATTACCAAAATTGTTCTCGATACAGCAGCTTCAATTAAAGAAGTAGCCATTGAACCCCGTTATAAAACAATGAAAGTTAAAAAACTGATTCAAGAAGCTCAAGAAGTAAAAACACCCATTGAAGCTGTTTATAAGATTGTCAATAAAAAAGAAAAAGTATCTGCTTCTCACCAAAGCTGGAAACGCATTCTTTGTCAAACCAATATGAATCAAAATGTTGTGCTGAAAATTCAAAATGCCCTAGAAGGAAAAAATTATAATCCTGGTAAAATAGATGGTGTTTTAGGAAAAGATACCAGAGTAGCATTGGATAAATACCAACGCGATAACTCCTTAGCAACAGGTGGCATTACCTATGAAACATTAAATGCTTTAAACGTAGGGCTATAATAGCTTTACACCCATTAAATAGATAAAGTAACTCAATTTTATCTATTTAATAATCTATCGAAGTAATAATCCCATTAAAGTCATTGTTAATAACATTCCATTGACTAAGAGGTACTGTGAGTTCAAAAAGCCCTCCTATGGGGAAATTTTTAAAACTTTTTCCCATTAACTTTTTTACAGCTGGAGCAAACTTTTCATAGGGAACACCATAGACAAACTTTAGTTCTTTCATATCATTGTCGTCTATAAAAAGATTCACAACTTGTGCATTTTTAAGTGTCACTCTCATGGCTGAAAGCCCTCTTATAGAAAATAACTCATCTACTCTATTTGCTTCAAAAAGTGTTTTTACAACATCTTTAGTATTTTGATTAAACTCATAAAGAGGTTCACAAGTAGCCACTTCAAAGTAACTTCCATCACTTAGTTTACTCTGCATAATATTCACATTTGAAAAACTTATAGCAATAGTTTTTACTTTATTACTATCAAAAGAAACAGCCTTTTCTTTAACTTTTAAACTAATTCCTGTAGCGTCTAACTTTAATGAACTCGCTTTATAGTAATAAGCCAGAAAAAGAATTGCGATGATAAGTATCAGTACTATGATTATATTTCGTGTCATAAAAACAGTATATCATATATTTTATTTACTAAACTCTATTTTCCAAGCATGAATGGCACGTTTGTCTTCAGGAGGAAGTTCCATATAATTAAAAGAATAATTCTCACTAAGATAGTGATGAGGATTATGAGGTACCCAAAATGCTAAGCCTTCAAACAGCATCTTTTTTAAAGGAAAAATCTCTTTATAGTCAAACCAAGCAGCCACATCTGGCATTTTTCCTGAATAAATAATTTTAGTATCTTCTTTTTCCCAGCCTTGATGTCTTTGTTCTAAAGAACTTACAAGTGCTTCACGTTTCTTTGGCTCATCCACACCATTAGGGGTATGTAAAGATACAGAAGAACAAGCACGTATCTCTTCAAAAGTATCTTCATAAAAGTGCTGATTTTCTTTACTGTTCTCTAACGTTAGCATGGGAAAAATGTCTACAAATACACCTTGATGATACCCCACTTCCCTATCTTTTTCATGAAATTCCACTATACTTGCTTTATTAGAACGTAGTTTTATATAATCAAATTTAAATGCCTCATCACTTTCTTTTGTTTGAAAAAAGATATTCTCCGACAATGTATCTTTTGCAATTTCAATGAATTTATTATAATCCTCAACAGGCATAGATAAATCAATGTCATCATCCCAAGGTATAAAGCCTTCATGACGAACAGCACCCAAAAGCGTACCTGAATCTAACCAGTATTTGAAATGATGTTTTGTACATATGGCATCAAATTCAACCAACATTTCAAGCATAATAAGCTGTGCTTGTCGTAAGGCTTTTGTTTCTGTCATTTATACTCTATCTATTTTATAATAATCATGTAAAGCATCTATAAGAACATCGGTATACGCTTTAGTCATTTCACCCATGTGTGAAACCCTAAAAATAAGGTCACGCTGTGCTCCACCATTTGGGCAAACCATTACTTTATAATTGTCTTCTAAGTCATTAACAATATCCATGGCTGACCTACCATCAGTGGGTGTTAATGTAGTCATAGCATTTGGCATAAAAGATGTGTATTCTTTAAGAGGTAGTCCCTTAATATTTTCTCTAAAGTATTCAGCTATTTGTTGCGCTGAATGAATACTCTGTTCGACACCACCTCTTCGCTTTATTTGAGCTAATCTAGCCTCTAGCTGTAACATAATGGTCACGGCAGGAGTATAAGGAGTTTGACCTCGCTCAGCATTACTAAGATAATCTTTAAAATTAAAATAAAGACTCTTAACATCTTGAACTTTTTCTAAAGCCCTTGGTGCTAAAACAACCATGGTTAACCCAGGAGGTAAGGCTAAGCCTTTTTGTGAACTGGCAACCACCACATCTATTCCACTCTCTTGCATGTCCAATGGATCTGTAACTAACATAGAAATGGCATCTACTATGTAAAGTAAATCATTCTTCTTAGCATACGCTCCCATGGCATTTAAATCATATAAATGTCCTACAGATGTTTCATGCGCATTGACTATGAGTGAGGAGTAATTCTCTTTAGGAGCTAAAGTTTCAATATCTGACAAGTTTGTATTGGTCACTTTAAAATCGGTATGAACAATATCATGCGTCTTACAAATCTCTACAAAACGACCTCCAAAACCACCACCATGAACAACCAGTGCATTGTCATCTTTATTTAAAAGGTTCATCACCACAGACTCCATACCTGCTGTACCAGAAGCCGTTAAAAAAATAACTTTTGATCCTTCTGGCGCATTCACCATTTCAAGAAGTCCTTTTTCACAAGTAAATGTTACGTCTGAAAACTCACAATTCCTAAAATATGGGGTCTGCTTTGCACCAACTGCCATTATCTCTTCAGACATTTTTACAGGTCCTGGGGTAAAGATATAATAATCTTCATATATCATCTATGCTTCCTTCTCTTTATTTTCATTTATTTTTCGTTCATTGTACTCTAACAATACTCTGTTAATGCCCACCATGTCCGAAGGGGTTAACATTTTAGATTTACGTTTTCCACGTTGGATTAATGATGAGAACTCAGCAATCATATAACGTAATCCATCCCCATCAAATTCATAGTTAAATGTTTGAGACTTATGCTCATCTTCAAAACGTACATAGAACTTTTTAGTTAGCCACCAAGGCGCAGGAATATGAATGTATCCTTTCGTTCCAGAAATTACAGCCGTTCCCTCAGACTTGATACCTGTTGCCACACGTGAAACACCCACTGCCCCACCTTTATGTTTAGAAATAATCAAATTGGATACATCATAACCCTCAGAACCTTGATCAAAGAAGGTAAGGTCTTTACTTTTTCCTAAAATTTTGTTAACCAATAAAGAGGGATAAGAAGACAAGATATTGGTTGCTCCTTGTTCCATAAAACTGTCAGGATAGTCTTGCTCTTTATAAAGAGAAGTACGCGTTGCCCTAACCTCTTTCACTTCTCCAATTATCCCCTCTTCTAGCTCTGCTAGTAGTTGATTAAATGCTGGTAAGAATGCTGTTTTAAGTGCAGAGAGTAAGAGAACTTTTTCCTCTTTTGCTAAAGAGAGTAACTCTTTTAACTCATTTTTATGTAAGGCCAAAGGATTTTCACAAAGAACATGCTTACCAGCCAAAATTGCCTTTTTTATCAGACTATAATGTGCTTCTAACTTCGTGTCAATATAGACAGCTGATATGCTTGTATCTAAAAAATCATCATAATTATCATGTCCATACTTAATGACATTGGACTTTTTAGTATATTTTTTAACAGCTAAAAAGTCTGGTGAGTAAATACGATTAATTTTTAAATTAGAGACAAAAGATGCCTCATCAATAAAGGCTTGGGTATCCCGTCCAAGCCCCACAATTCCAAGTTTAATAATGTCAAAATTTTCTTTTCTTAACTTCGTACTAGAAATCCCTTCTGTTCGAGCTAAATATTCAACATGTGTATACTCATTTAAGTAATCAAATGCCCCAACCCA
Source organism: uncultured Sulfurovum sp. (assembly GCA_902727915.1). The sequence goes on along the minus strand of CACVAU010000089.1, from coordinate 27,161 downwards.
ATCATCACCAATGGCGAAGATATCTACATCATACTCTACCATGTCTTCTGCTTTTTGGTTCTTATGTGTTTCCACAATTACTTTATCCACAAAATCTAAAGCTTCAATGGATTTTACACGTTTCTTCGTACTCTCTACAACATTTAGTTTTCCTCTTGATCTATCATAATTTTCATCTGTAACGCCTACTATAAGGTAATCACCCAACTCTTTTGCACGTTCTAAAAGTTTCATATGTCCCACATGTAACATATCATAGGTTCCATAAGTAATAATTGTTTTTTTATTTTTCAAAAAAGACTCCTTATCCCTACCATAACATATTCTATACAATTATGCAAATTGCTTTTAATAAGAACTGGCTATCTAAATTATAAGTTAATAAACGAAACGCCTAAGCAAACTTACGCTCTTCTTCCACTAACTCTAAAGGAAAACTGCTCAATGTTTGTATTTCATTTTCATGTTTTAAGATGTCAAACTTAGCATTTAATGTTTTACAAATACTTAAAGCATCATCTAAAGCAATGGAGAGTGAACTTGTGGCACCAGGGCTTGGGGTCATGTTAAAAATAACCCCATCCTCTTCTATCTTCGCTTCACCTAAAAGTAATTCATGATTGAGCTTGTCTATCACCTGTGGGCGCATACCACCATAACCATCAGCAAACTCTAAATCCTGAACTTCTATCGAAGGTATAAGTTTTCGTGCATCTTTCACAAATATCTCTTTGCCTACAAGAGGTATCTCTTCTATGACATTTTTTAAAATATACCGACGAATGGTTCTATCTTTAAAAAGACGCATATAGACTTTTATTACATCGCTATCTATGTTTAATGCCGAAATAAAATCTTTTAAATGTAAAGCATGATAACGCTCTAACTTAGGTAAGGCAAAAGCCGTAGGTCCAAAACGTGTATTCCACCCTTGTGTACAATCAGGGTCAGCGTGTATGGCAGCAAAAGGAAGTTTTGGATTTTGCATGGTATAGACTTTAGAATTAAGAAGTTTCCTTTTTGTAAAGAAAAAAGATCCTCCAATAGGTAAAATAGCATACCCTTTACCATAACCCATTGATTGTGCAAAAAGCAATGAATAGGCACCAGCATTCACCACTACTGATTTTGCTCTAAAAGAAGTGGTATCTGTGGTAATCATATAATTACCATCTTCAGCCCGTTTAATCTTCGTAACCTCTTCGTTGTAACGCATTTGAATATTTTTATCGGTATCTAGCGCTTTTTGAACAAAGCTTTCACTTAGTGCTTTATAGTTCACCGTTGTAATTTGATTTCTAGTACCCATTGCTAAAATGGGCTCTTCTCTGCCTTCTAACAATTTGGGTTCTACTTTTCGTAAAAAATCTTCATCCCAAAGTTCAAGATAAGGGTAAAGTATTTTAAATTCTTCATAACGTTCTCTTAATGCACTAATCTCTTTATCTCCCACGGCCAATAACATTTTGTTTTGTTTAAATCCTGAAATATTTATCTCATCAAAATTTTGGATGTAATTTGAAATCATTGAAGAAGATTTTTTAACCTTGGTAGCTTTTTCATAGGTATAATTACTCTCAATATCATCCACATGAAGTGTCTGAGAATTGGCTTTGGGGTTGGAGTTTAATTGTGAAACCTCATCATATTTTTCAAATAAGATGAGGTTTTTTAAGTCACTGTATCGCGCTAAAGTAAAAAGAAGTGCCGTTCCTGCGACACCACCACCCACAATGGCAGTGTCAAAAAGTTTATTGATAAGCATATTTTATATCCTGATATTATAAATTTTTATTACTCTAAAATCATACTCCTATAAAAATAAAACTTTGCTGTTCTTTTTTAATCACAACATTTTCCATACTGTTCTTTTTTAATATAAGGTTCAAGTAAATAATACGCCATGAAAAACCAAAGAATCAAACTAGAAACAAATGCAAATAGCCCAGTATGTTCATCCATCTGAACCAATGTCTTAGGATCAATTTCTGACACAGAGAACAAATAATCTAGACCTAAACCAAAAAGTATACTACCCACAATAATACTGCCTAAATAAATATAAAGTGAGCGTGTTCCAAGCATCTTCTTCACAACGCCTATGGTTACGGTATTGGTTGCTGGTCCTGCTGAAAGAAATACAAAAGCTGCTCCTGCCGAAACACCTGAAAGCATGAGTCCAGCAGCGATAGGAAGTGAAGCTGTTGCACAAACATACATAGGCACAGCAATTAAAATTACAATAATATATGAAAGCCAAGCATACTCAACCAATATCTCACTCAAATTTGAAGGTATGGCTACTGTAATTAACGTACCAAGTAGTAAACCCCAGAAAAGTGGTTTAGCAATGTCTTTTAGTAAGGTTCCAAATGCATAGGTTAAAACACGTACTATAAAATGCTCTTTTTTAGAAGTGTCTGTTCCACAACATGAACTTTCTGTTGAGCAACAAGCGTCATCTACTAATGTTTCTTTAGATGGTGCTACGGTGGTAAATTTTGCTTTTACAGGTTCTTCTTTATCGAAAATATTAGTCAGTATTCCTGCTACCATGGCAATTATCATAGAGGTTATGGCTCTATAGATGGTAAATATCCATCCAAATATTCCATAAGTTGCCATAATGGAGTCAACACCAGTAATAGGGGTAGAAATAAGAAAAGAGAGTGTTGCACCTTTTGATGCACCAGATTTTTTGATGCTCGTGGCTAAAGGGATAACCCCACAAGAACACACAGGTAAAGGGATACCAAAAACAGTTGATTTAATCACCGACCAAATATTCTCTTTACCCAAATGTTTGGTTACCAACGTTTCAGGGATTAGTTCATGCATTATCCCAGCAAAAAGAAGACCAAAGAGAATAAAAATAGCCATCTCATTACTAAGGTCTATAAGGGCATCTATAAATAGTAAAACATACTCCATATGCTACTCCTAAGTTTTAAATAAGTTATAGCTTATTCAAATTTACTTAAGAATAAATTATTGTACGCTTTTATAAATCTTAATTATATTGGCATATTGCTCTTTACTTAAAATACGTTTCAACTCTTTTCGACACTCAGTTTTCATCATAATAATTTTTTTACGTAATGTTAATAAAACATCAGCCTTCTTTTCTATCGCAGTATCAGTGCTTAAAGCATTTAGTAAAAGTGCTTTTTCTTGTGCCATTAATTCTTTAACCATACCTTGCATGATAGGTTTACTCCCTTTCATCCAAACTTTTAATGCTTTCATTTGTTCGGCATTAATGTTTAATAAGACAGCGTTTCCAACAGCAATACGCATTAAATTTGGCATAGGATTTGCATGTTTGAGGGCTTGTTTGTTTCCTGCTTCAACAGTTGCAACTGAAAGTAGTAGTAGAGTAATTAGAACAATAATTTTTTTCATTGTTTTCCTTTTTTAGTAGTATGTTTTATACTACTAAAAAAGTGTTAATTATCTGTTAATTGAAGTGACGAGAAGTATTATATATCTATCTTAATCCCAAAAGTATAATTTTGAGTATCCATTTTATTTTTATCAATATTATTGAGTTCTAACTCTTGACCATAATCTGTATAGCCTACATATAGTCCTACTTGCTCATTATAAGCATAGTTCAACTCTAGGCCATAAGTGAACTCTGTTGATGAGTCTGAAACTTCTTCTGTCACACCTTTTAAGGTATAAGCACCATCTACTTTACTTAAACCAACTTTTGGCGTAATCGAAAATGAAGAACTTATTGGTAAAGTATAAGTCGCAAAAATACCATAGCGACTAACATCTTCTTTGGAAAACTCAGGATGTTCATCAACGTTTTTAGTATACTCTAGTCGTAAACCAATATTACTCAAAACATTGATACCTGCAAAACCTGTTACATAATTACCTTCATCATCACCTTGTGAATAACCTAAACCAACTTGTGCAAAACTATCAGCCATAGACAGGCTACCTGCCACCATTAAACTTAATATTATTTTTTTCATTAAAAATCCTTATAATTTATAAGGGTTAATTATAGAGTAAAGTACTTGAACACTGTATTAACAAATAATTTTAATTTTTTTAAAAAAACCAATATTACTTTTACAGTATAATCAAGTAATTACATGAAAAAGGCTTAAAATTATGGGTGGTTTCTCATCAAACTATGAGGGTGGATACTTAGACTTTGACGATGATCCAAAATGGATGAATCAAAAAATGAAACAAGACAATAGATTTGCTTATCTCAAAAAGAAAAAATTATATACCATAAGAAATGGTACAAATCATAACTACTTAAACATTCTCCTAACAACAGCCAGTTTGTTAACAGAAGAAGCCCAACAAAAAAGAGCTGAATTATATGCAATCGATGATAGTGATGTACAATTGGAACTTAAGCATGATTCTGAAAATTTAAAAATCTATTATGAAAAAACCCATATTGGTTCTGTTCAAATTTTCTTTGAAGAAGATGACATAGATAATACCGAAGTCATTCATGACTTTTGCTTCATCAAAAATACACTAACAAAAATTGAAGCCATATGGGATGGCGAAGGTTTGTATCTTAAAGCAGAAAAAAAGTAAATATTTAACTTTTGACTGCTTGTATATTATTTCTTTGAACAATTAACTCAGCATAAGGAAGCTTCCATTGATGCGCTTGAAACCTTAACCGTTCTACAGAAAAAAGAGGTCTAAATTCATTCGCAATAGCAAAAGACATAATAGGGGGAACAGCATTACCAATCTGTGCATAACAAGCACCATTACTCCCTTTAAAAACAAAGTTATCGGGAAATGATTGAATCCTTGCACACTCTCGAACAGAAAGTCTTCGATGTCTATCAGGATGAGGGTGAATCACAGCACCTCCAGTTCTACTTCCTCGACCTGTAATGGTAGGTGATGGTTTTTCCCAATCCAACTGTCTGTTCCCCACATAACCATTAATTTTGACTTTATGTTTATTACCTGTATGATTACTTACTTCAATGTCATATTCTTTTGGTAAATCAGCAATGGCATCTCTTAGCGTTAACTTTTTTACAATTGACTTCAAAGGAAACTTGGGTTCCAGTTCAACATCATTTCGTGTTCCTAAAATAATAACCCTTTTTCGATTCTGAGGTACCCCAAAATCTGAAGAAAGTAACACTTCATACTTTACCCTATATCCAATGCCACTTGAAATAAAACTTTCTAAAATTACATCATGAAAAAAATCATTAAACTCTTTTCCACTTTTAATACCTGTTACATTCTCAACCACAAAATATTTGGGTTGTTTTGCTGTTAAAACTCTTGCATATTCTGTAAAAAGCTGATTATAATCACACCCTAACTCTCTACTTTTCCCTTTAGCAACAGTAAAACCCAAACACGGAAAACCACCAATTAAAATATCTGCTTCAGGAATATCATCTGTCTTAATATTATAAATACTATCATGTACAATATGCTTACCAATATTATGTCCATAACTTTCAGTAGCTTCTCTATCAAAATCATTTGCCCATACAATATCAAATCCAGCTTGTTTAAAACCTAAGTCTAATCCTCCACAACCAGCAAACAAAGAAATAACCTTCATGATAATTCACCAAAGTTTTGCTCAAACTCCTTAAATAAAATATCAATATTTAAAATAATCTCATATTCAAACTCTTCACGATTCTCTTCATGAAAATATTTAATATAATTTGTATGTAAAAGTTCATCAAAATCATTTATTTTTTTCATAATACTTCTATCAAGAATAGAAAAATCTAAAACAACTTTTCTTCTTGTTGTATTAATTAATTTTGTTCTATCAATTCTAATACTGTTTCCTTCCCATCTATTGAGAATAGTTAGTAAGTCATTAATATCATGACTATGATTTTCAATTAACTGAGTAAACTCTGACCCTTCAATAAAATAGAGTTCAAGTTTTGTCTTATCTTTAATTGCTAAAATCATATCATCTGAAAAGATATAATCAAACATATTTACTAATCTTATTTTAAACTCATTATATTGATTATTTTGTTCTAAATGTTCAAATAAATTTTTGAGTTGTGGTTTTGAACCTAAACCCATTTGAGTTTCATTAGAAGTTTTTCTTTCTGTTAAAACATTCAAAATACCAAAATCATCAAATAACACTTTTTTTTCAAATGAACCTAAATTAATCTCTTTATTATTTTTCATAAGAGTTTTAACCGATACGCCATAATTATTGTTAAATAAGAGATCTATCTTTTCACGTTTATTTCCTGCTATTTTATCTTTTGTAAATCTAAAATAATCTGGAACATCACTTTGAAGATTTTTTCTTGATTTTGTATCTGTAATATTTCCATTAAGTAATATTGCTAATAAATCTTCAAAAACCCTAGCAGAAGTTTTTCGTTTTGCAACCTCATCACTTACAATAAAATTGTATAAATAGTTTAATATATAAAGAGAATAAAATTTTTGATTACCCTCTTCAGAAATAAATTTAAAAACATTATAAACTTGGTCTATATTATTAGTATCTTCATCAATCTGATTTTTTTCAGCCATATAATTTCTAATTAATCGAATAGTATTTAACTCTTTATGCAAAAAAATCCTTTATCTTTTTTCAAATAGAATTATATCACATCCTCATTATCTCTTTTTTAAGACATCTTTCCTTTGTAATTAGCTTATTGGGCTTGTTACTTAAATTATGATTCCTATTCCAAAATATGATTATTTGTAATTAAATCATTAATTTTCTTCTCAATAATTTCAATTTTTTTCATATCTTTTAATTTATGTGCTTTTTTTGATAATGATACTAACTCATTATGTAAACTGTTTTCTTTACTATATTCCTCTATTGGTACTTTATTGACCATATCTATGGAAATCCCCCATTTACTTTTACTTGACCTCAGAGAAAAAAGAGCTTTAATCTTATTAGAATTAAGTATGGAACAAATATAATGAGCTTTATCAGCTGTTTTTACAGACAAGTATCCAATTGTATTATCAGCGATATATATTTTGGTTCCTATGTATTCATCTTTTACTTTAGAAACAACAGAAAAATCAGGTTTATAACTCATAAATAGTAGCTAAGAATTAAACACCAATGGAATTTATGAAGTATGTTTGGATTGATTATTCGGCTTATTTAAATTGGGATAATATAATTCTTTATATACAAAAAATATTTGATTACTATGATAAATATTATAGAATAAACTTTTCCTAGTGTTTAATGCTTATCGGCTATTTATTGTAAAAACGTCATCAAATTCTCTATGTATATCATTTAAATTTATCATCTATCTCCATTCCTCTTCTCTTAACACTTCAATGTCTAAAGCTCTCATACACTTAAAAAAGAAAGTAGCAGAAAAACTACCACGACTAAACTTATTATTTAGTGATAACTCTGTTAAGTTCTCATCGTATTCTTTTAATAATTCAGCCAGTTCCTTAGACTTAATGCCTTTTAATTTCATTTTGGACTTGATTATATTACTTGGAATTTTATCCATTTTTCATTCCTGTTTGGTTCTTTTTTACTATTTAGAGTAAATATATTATACTTAAAGTTTTATAATATTATATTTATATCAATAATGATTGTAAATATATTCATTTTTAATTATAAAATTAGATATAATTGTCATATATGAATATGAAAACATGATTTTATATGCAAAAAAGCTTATCCAAATGGTAAAGCCAAATAAAGATATAAGTATGTTAAAATTTCAACAAAATTTTATAAGGCATATTCATGGCAAAAAAAGAGATTAAAAAAGCTGTCTTAGCATATTCTGGTGGGCTTGATACCAGCATTATTTTAAAATGGTTACAAGACGAATATAACTGTGAAGTGGTAACCTTTACAGCAGACCTTGGACAAGGTGAAGAGGTTGAACCAGCGCGTCAAAAAGCATTGGATATGGGCATTAAAGCTGAAAATATTTTCATTTTAGATTTACGTGAAGAGTTTGTAAAAGATTTTGTATTTCCAATGTTTAGAGCAAACACCATTTATGAGGGCGAATACCTTCTTGGAACGTCTATTGCAAGACCTCTTATCTCTAAAAAACAAATTGAAATTGCAGCCCAAACAGGTGCAGATGCTGTAAGTCATGGAGCTACTGGAAAAGGAAATGACCAAGTACGTTTTGAACTGGGTTACCTTGGGCTAAATTCTGATATTGCTGTTATTGCTCCTTGGAGAGAATGGGACTTAAATAGCCGTGAAAAACTCTTAACGTATGCCGAAAAACATGGTATTAAAATTGAAAAGAAAAAAGGTCAAGCTTCGCCATATTCAATGGATGCAAACTTACTACACATCTCGTATGAAGGTTTAGTACTTGAAGACCCCTCTAAAGAACCAGATGAAGACATGTGGTTATGGTCAGTTTCTCCTGAAAATGCTCCAGATGAAGCTGAATACATTTCCATAGACTACAAAAATGGTGACCCAGTTGCCATTAATGGTGAAACCATGAGTCCAGCTACTATTTTAACTCAGCTTAATGCTTATGGAAATAAACATGGCATTGGAAGAATTGACATTGTAGAAAACCGTTATGTAGGTATGAAAGCACGTGGTTGTTACGAAACCCCAGGGGGAACCATTATGCTAAAAGCCCATAGAGCCATTGAATCCATCACTTTAGATAGAGAAGCTTCCCACCTTAAAGATGAACTTATGCCTCGTTATGCAAAATTAATCTACAATGGTTACTGGTGGTCACCAGAACGTGAAATGCTTCAATCTGCCATTGACAAAACACAAGAGCATGTAGAAGGAACGGTCAAACTGAAACTATACAAAGGAAATGTTATGGTTGTGGGACGTGAATCAGAAAAATCACTTTTCTCAGAAGCACACTCAACATTTGAAGAAGATGATGTTTACGATCAATCAGATGCAGAAGGATTTATTAAATTAAATGCTTTACGATTCATTATTGCTGGGAAGAATAGAAAGTAACAAATGAAACTAAGTGTTCCCAAAAAAATGGGAACACTTTAAACGCTACCTCCAACCTAAATGCTCAGGTTGATCTCTAAACTTTTCTGTCACAGGTATTTCTAAAACCATCCCTTTTCGTAGTTTACGGTTTTTTCCAATGACATCCCGATTTGCATTGTAAATTATCCTTGTCTCTGAGGCATCGCCATAATAGGTAGATGCCAAGTCTTCTAAGGTAACATCATTCAAATTAATGGTAATGTTAATCCATGTTCCTGCCATTGCTGTTGTTAGCAAAAGTGCCATAAGCGTAAGTGTTTTTATCAGTCTATTTTTCATTTAGTATTTCCTTTTTAAAAAATGAACCCATAGTATACTAATTAATCTATAATAACTACTTATCTTCTTTTATTTTCTTCTTTTTAAGATCATGTCTATTGCCATTCTCATCAAACTTTCGTTGAAAATTTCCTCTAATAATGGCAAAAGTCATAATTGAAAAAAGAATAATGGCAATAATATATAAAATATCTCCTATGGACATCAACTACTCCTCTAACGTGTTGACAATGGTAATTTTTTCAAAACCATCATAATTCTGTCGTAAGGCTTCATAGGTCACAATCCCTGTGGCAACCCCAAGATTTAAACTGCGACCTTTTCCACCCATTGGAATGGTCACACATTGCGCTTTATTGGCTAATAACACATCTTCTCTTATGCCTTTTGTTTCCGAACCAAAAAGTATAAAATCTCCTTTTTTAAAAGTTGCATTAAAATAAAGTTTATCCGTTTTAGTAGTTGCCAAATGAGCACTTTCATCTATGGGATGCGCTTCTAAAAATGCATCAAAACTTTCCCAAAGAACTAAATCTAAGTCTTTCCAATAGTCTAACCCTGCTCTACTTACTGCCTTATCATCAATGTCAAAACCCAATGGTTTGACCAAATGTAAAGTTGCTTCTAAATTAACACAAAGCCGTCCGATGGTTCCTGTATTGGGTGGAATTTGTGGCTCAACTAACACAATATTAAACATTTATTCTCCTCTTGTATTTAAAAATTATCTTTGATATAATAAGTGCATTTCACCAAAGGATTTTCAATGAAACAAACTTTTCCAAAACAAATAATTGCGAGTATCATTTTAGCACTTTTATTCATAGGATGTTCTAAAGCACCTATTACTGGCAGAAATCAACTTATCATGGTCTCTCCTCAACAAGAGTTAGCCCTTGGATTTGAAAGTGCAAAACAAGTACTAGAAAGTGAAAAATTAAGTACCGATTCACAAAAGAATGCACAAGTTAAGAGAATTGGTGAACGTATTGCGAAAACAACAGAAGCCTTACATAAAGTTAACTATAAATGGGATTTTTTTGTCATAGACAATGATGAAGAAGGCAATGCTTTTTGTCTACCTGGTGGAAAAGTTTTTGTCTACACAGGTCTTTTTAAATATGCAGCCAATGACGATGAACTCGCAGCTGTTATGGGTCATGAAATTGCACATGCCTTAGCACGTCATGGTGCTGAAAGAATGAGTTCTGGACAACTACAACAAATGGGTGGACAAGTATTAGGTGCTGTAATGCAAAGTAGAGGACAACCTGTACAAACAGCAGCAGTTATGCAAGCCTTTGGTATTGGAACACAGCTTGGTGTTATGTTACCTCATTCACGAACACAAGAGTATGAAGCTGATCACATTGGATTAATCTTAGCTGCAAAATCAGGCTATGACCCAAGATCAGCCTTATCTTTTTGGGAAAAATTTGGAGCGAATGGAGAAACGCCACCTGAATACCTTTCAACACACCCTGCACCAAGTAACCGTATCGCTGAAATTAAAGCGTTACTACCTACCACCATCCCTATGTATGAAGCATCTAAACGCTAATCTCTTAAGCATTCACTCCATTAAAGAGTGATTATGCTTATAGCCTAAGTTACCATTTTTCAATTAACTTCTTAAAAAATTCTTCACCATATAATGCTCGATTACCCCAACGATAAAATACTATCTCTTCTGGTTTAGGCATTACTTTCTTCAAACGCCATAAACTCTCTTCAAGTACTTTCTTACTCACTTCATCAATACGAATAAGGTCGCCCTCATAAAGTAATCTTCCTTTAAAATAATGTGTTTTTGTAATTTTATAATAGTGATTTTTTACTTTTTTAAAATATTCATTTAAAGCATTTTCTCGTATTCCTTCTATAATACCAACTACCTCTTCAAAACGAATAATTGTGCCTTGACTATAAAGAGGTAAAGCAAGATTTAAACGCAAAGGATAATCGTCAAAATTATAATGATAACGTTGTGCAAGTTCCAAGTCTAAAATATAATTCTTAGTCTTTAAATCTTTAAAGTCACTCATATTATAATACATCAACACACCATAATCTACAGGAGGAACACCTGTTTGAGTATAATATTTGACTTGATGTAAACGAATGGTTGCTGAAATTTTTTTAATGCTTTCTTTTTTGAGAAGCTTTAAGAAGTCAAAATACGATGCTTTTGTACTATCTGTCCAATCACAATCAACTTGAATCTCTCTGTAGCTAATCGGCATTGTTTCCAATGCTTTTAATACTTTTTTTACCATTGTTTCGGCTTTCATTTTTGACCATAAAGGATTGTCAATATAAATAACAGGCACAAGCATCTTAGTTGGCTGTGTTTTAAAAAGCGTTCTTCTAATATCTAAATTAGTATTAAAAGAAATATCTAAAACTTTAATATATCGAGGAGATAATTGAGCCTCCTCAACTTCATATTTAAAAGTCCAATGATAAAAATCATACCTTGTTTGGACAGCAAAAGAAACACTATAATACCATCCTCCTAAACATATTCCTAAAAGGATAATAAATATAAAAATTGTTTTTTTCATCTTTTTCATCAATAACACACATTCTTATCAGAAATGACACCAATATTATGCACCCCAAAATGATTTTGAAGTTCATAAATGTCACTGCGTTTCATTTTACCTAAAGAATTAAAATAGCTACCATGAAGATATTTACTTTTAACAGCTCTACTTCCTAAGATACCTTGTTTTAAAAGAGCATATTGATAGGGTTCATAATGTTTTAAATTATGTCTATTCTTATGTCGCTTAAAGTCTTTAAAATCCTTATTAAAATAAGACTTACCTGTTAAATGTCTTGAAATTTCTCCCTTGCTAGTAAGATATTTCATCTCACCCATATAGCGCTTATAATCATAATAATATCGGCAATCAACATCACCTAGATTATTACTATTTTGACATTTCGTTAAACTTCCAGATTTGTAAGCAATCACAGCACTGTCGAGTGATTTACCTATACGTTTATAATAAATAAATTTATTGGCTAACTTCACTAAACTAGCTTTTACTGAAAATGGATTATTGGGTTCACCGTACATCATATAATAGTGTAAAGTTAACTGTGTTGGACCAAATGCACCTGTCGTTGATACAGCAAAGATATTACCTCGTGATTCAAGATAAGTAATAACCAATAAAAGTTTATAAGCTTTAATCTTAGGGATATTTAATGCCAAAGAAAGATCGGCTGATACACTTTCATATTCTTCAGAAAATAAAGCAATAAACCGTGCATATTGTTGGGCATCGCCTACTTTTCCTTTTTTAATACCAAAAATATCTTCAGCATTGCGTACACGTTCTCGGCTCAACTGCATATCAATGCCCTTATGAACATAAGCCCAACGTATTAAAGGATAAAGATAACTAACATCGTTTAACATATCACGCTGTTTCAACGCATTATAAAAGTTATTTTTAGATAAATCTTGGGTAAATCCTCTTTGTTTTTGAAAACAAGAAAGCTCTTTTTTACTTATTTTCATATGATGTTTCATAAAATAATTATTAAAAAATGTAAATTGTTTGAAAAAGGCTTTATCATTAAGAAACATTGCTTTCCATCGATTAATATAAGCCCTTTCACTTAAGTTATTAGGATACAGCACAGTATCAAAATAAATTTTTTCTACTGTATTCAAATGCGTATAAAAATACTTTTGACACTTATAATTGTTCATAAAAAAAGTTTCTATTGAATCCTCTGTACTAAGTTTATTTTTCCAAAAAGTTTTACTGCTTGAGCAATTAGCAACAAGTAGTTCACTTAATATTAAAAGAAATACAATGTTTCTTATTATTTTATTCATTATTTATCTTTATTATTATTTTTAAAAGTATAACGGAAGTAATATATTTTTGCTATACTCTTAAGTATGAAAAACAAAATAAATCTCCTCATTACACTTAGTCTTCCTCTCCTCATCCTTAGCTGTTCAGCAAAGCCAATAACAAGATCTCAGCCTACGGTACAAGCACCTAATCAAGCAAATTCGCACCGTATTCCTCAGGGAAACAGACCAAATTTAGGACAAGTAATCTCTTCACCTGCACCCAAAAATGAACGTGTAATCCCACCTAAAACACCTAACCCTCCTGCGCCTGTTGTTAGACAAACACCTAAACATGGACAAAGTTATTTTAATACAAAATTTAAACTTCCTAACAGCATCAAAGAGACATCAGGACTCATTAAACTTGATGGTAAACTTTGGACTTTCAATGACAGTGGAGGTAGAGCAACACTCTATCAAATAGATGAACGCAATGGTCGTATTGTGAAAACCATAAACATTTCAAATGCAAAAAACAAAGATTGGGAAGACATTGCTTATGATGATAACTATGTCTATATTGGTGATTTCGGAAACAACCTTGGTAACCGTAGAGATCTTAGAGTCTACAAAATACCTCGTGCCTCTTTAAGAACACAAAAAAGTGTAAGGGCTGAAGTTATTTATTTTCATTATAACGACCAAAAAGTTTTTACCTCAAGATCAAAACAACATAATCATGACTGTGAAGCCATGATAGCTCACAATGGCAAACTTTACCTTTTTTCAAAAAATTGGCAAAACAAACAGACAAGCCTTTATGAACTTAGTAGCCAAGCAGGAAAACAGATAGCTAAGCGTATCTCAACCTTTAATATTCAAGGTATGGTAACAGCTGCCAGTATTAACCAAGAGCTTGACATACTTCTATTAACAACCTACTCCCCTTTGCTAAATGTTAATGTATGGGCATTCACCAATTACCATGGTAATAACTTTTTTAATGCTAATAAAAAACGATTAAACTTTGCTTCTCCTCTACAAGGGCAAGTTGAAGGGATTACCTTTACAAACAACTACAGTGCCTATTTATCAAGCGAAGCGTTTAGTAAATACATCTTTTCTTTCGATGCTTCACTCTATGAACTCAACTTTTCAGGAGAATTTGAGTAGATATTTTAGGCTAGGTATTATGTTATAATTCCACATGAATAAAACCTATGCCTATAATCATGACCCCATAAAATTTAACTTTGCTCAAACTATTGAACGATTTTTTGTCGAAGAAATTCCTCTTTTTAAATTTGCAGACAAAGGGGCTAATCTGATTTTAAAAATTAAAAAATCAGATATGAGTACCTTTAAACTCATCACCGTCATTGCCAAAGCCAGTAAGCTTGAACAACGAGACATAGGTTATGCTGGACTCAAAGACAAAAATGCAACAACCATTCAATACATTTCTATCCCTAAACAGTATGAAAGAGATGTACTCAAAAACTTAACAACAGAAAAAATAGAAATTTTAGAAAAGTTCTACTCTAAATTTCCTATTAAAGTGGGTCAACTCAAAGGTAATAATTTCTCTATTGTTCTTCATAAAGTGACAGAAGACACTAAAAAAGCTATCGAAAAAGTTGCTAAAAACATGATAGAAAATGGCATTCCAAACTACTATGGATACCAACGTTTTGGAGAAGACAGTAAATCCTATTTACAAGGTAAAGAAATAGCCCATTCAGGTAAAAAACTCAAAGGGGCTAAAGAGAAACTTTTGGTCTCTGCTTATCAATCCTATCTTTATAACACTTGGTTAAGTGAGCGTATAAAACTCTCTAACATCATCTCCAAAAACAAACCTGAAGATGCAGCCAAAATTTTAGAATATCCTCTTGATTTGGTCAAGATTTTAGCCAAACAAAAACAATTTTTTAAACTCTTCATTGGTGATGACATGCAAACTTACCCCTTTGGGAAATCTTATTTTTTACAAAATTTTGACAAAGCCTTACATGAATTTCAAGCACATAAATCAAGCCCAACAGGTCTACTAGTAGGCTCAAAAGTACATCGATCTATGGCAGATGCTAAGCACCTAGAGCTACCATATGATGACAATGAACTTTATGCACTCAAAGGTGACAGACGTTATGCTTGGATTTTTCCTGAAAATTTGAAGTTGAATTATAATGAAGAAAAGCAAACATTAACCATTGAGTTTTATCTTCCAAAAGGGGCTTATGCTACTACATTTTTAGAAGAAATTGGAAAATTTTCTTTGAAACCAAAAGTTACTCGAAAATAAAATTTAGCACACTATTTTTAGTGCTAAAAATATAATAATATCAGAGTAAAATTACTTAAAAAATTAAAGTTTATTTTTTAAACTATCTAAACGTTTATTAGAAGCTTCTATATCATTTAAACTCACCTCACCACTGTTAATTAAGTTTTTAATATTATTAACCAAGGTACTCGTTTTAACCATACTCTTTACAGACAGTTGATTACCAAAAAGTAGAATGTCATTTCCTGCATTAATGGCTAGTTTTAGCGTATTTCTTAAACCATACTTCTTATTAATGGCACCCATTTGTAAATCATCAGTAATCACTACCCCATCAAAACCAAATTCATGACGCAATTTTCCATTCACTATTTTTTTAGAGAGTGTTGCTGGGTATTTTGAATCTAATTTTTTATTAAAAACATGGGCTACCATTACAGTGTCAATATTATGTGTTTGTGCTAAAAGTCGATAAGGTTCTAACTCAACCTCTTTCCATAAGTTGGTGACATCCACAAAACCTTTATGGGTATCTCCCAAAGAAGAGCCATGTCCCGGAAAATGTTTTAAAGAAGTCAAGACACCATTATTATGCATGGCATCCATAAAAATAGAAGCATACTTGACCACTTGCTTTGGATTGGCTCCATAAGAGCGTCCTAATTTATAAATGACATAATTTTTTTTATTAATTGCCAAATCAACATCTGGTGCTAAATTGTAGTTGATACCCACAGAACTTAACTCTGCACCCATCTCATTATAATGTTGTTGCACACGTGCATCACTTAACTGAATGACATCTGACGCTTTTGGAAACTTGCCATAAAACCCATATTTACTTTTAAGGCGTTGGACTTTACCACCCTCTTGGTCAACAGAAATAAGTAGCTTTCCATCTTTAGAACAAGCCTGTAACTCTCGTGTTAACTTTGTAAGTTGCCATTTACCTGAAATATTTTTTGCTTGTTTATGATTAACAGGGTTCATATCAAAAAGAATAACACCTGCTAAATCATACTTTCTAATATCTTTACAAATTTGAGAATGTTTAGGTGCAGAAGTTCCCATAAAACCTACCATTAACATCGAACCTATTTTTTCATCTAGTGTTCTATGGGGTTTAACAGAAACTGCTTCAATTTGTTCTTGTCCTATTACTTGGTTTTCTACCTCTTTATCATTCACAGCATTTAAAGAACAGCCCACTAAAAGAAAGAATGTTAAAAGACCAAAATGTTTCATTTTCATATGTTATTCCTATTTATAAATAAGTGTAATAAACACTATCTATCTTTATTTATTTTTGATATAATCGCTAAAGCATCAGTATATCAAACATCTCTTATTTTTAGGGCAGTGATTAACATTAAAAGCACTAAGTACCATAAGCATTTAAGAGATTCACAATTATTATATAATAATTGATAACAGCTATAAAACGGGATTAAATATAGACTGATTTATGAACTTAAAATCATGTTCATTACTATGTTAAACAAGCACCTATTTTCTCCTAAAAATCTACCATAAAAAAGGACACATATGACATTTAAAGAATTTAACTTTAAAGATACCCTAAACCAAGCCATAGATGATATTGGATTTAAAGAACCAAGCCCCGTTCAAGCCGATGTAATTCCTCATATATTAACAGGTAATGATTTAATTGCTCAGGTACATATAGGTACAGGGAAAACAGCTGCATTTGGGTTACCAGTGATTCAACAAATGGTAGGAGGAAAAGGTATTGAAACGTTAATTTTAGCTCCTAGCATTGCACTTGCTTTGCAAGTTTCAGATGAACTTTTTCATTTTGCTGAAGCTTCTGGTCTTACAATTACCACTGTTTATGGTGGTACACCTTATGAGGAACAAGTAGAAAGAATTAATCAGGCTAACATTATGGTAGCAACACCAGGAAGACTTCAAGACTTACTTCAATCTAAAGAAATAAGTATTAACCCTGTATTTGTTATTTTAGATGATACAGATAAAATACTCGACATGGGTTTAGAAGAACAAGTTAAAAATGTATTTAAATTCCTTCCCTCAGAGCGTCAAACACTCATCTTTTCAGCGACCATGCCAAAAGAAGTTCAAAATCTGGCAAAAGACATTCTTAACAATCCTATTTCTATTGATTGTAGTGAAAGAGAAAATATCTAATCTTCAAAAGCTTTATAAAAGATAAAAGTCTTTTATAAGGTACTCCTATATTAAATATAAATAAGCATAATTAATACTATCTATTTTTATTTAATTTCGCTATAATTCGCAAAATTTCTGCAAGAGTATATCAAACATCTCTTATTTTTAGGATATTTTCCTAACTACATAAGCATACAAAACATCATACTGATCGATGTGAACATTTGGTATTAGCTGCAAAAATTGGGGTCAACGATCGCCATTTATAACTAAAGCAATACTACAATATGACTGTTTCTGTTTTGAATTAGCACCTACATAGCACCCTACAAAATTAACCATAAAGAAGAACCTATATGACATTTCAAGAATTTAACTTCAAAGATACCCTAAACCAAGCCATTAATGATGCTGGATTTAAAGAACCAAGCCCTGTACAAGCTGATGCAATTCCTCTTATTTTAGAAGGTCATGATCTTATTGGTCAAGCACAAACAGGTACAGGTAAAACAGCTGCATTTGGTTTACCAGTGATTCAACAAATGGTAGGAAATAAAGGGGTTGAAGCATTAGTAATTGTTCCTACTCGTGAACTTGCTATGCAAGTTTCAGATGAGCTTTTTCGTTTTGGTAAAACAGGTGGTCTTAAAACAGCAACTGTTTATGGTGGTACACCTTACAACAAACAAATTGAAAGAATTAATCAGGCGAATATTATTGTAGCAACACCAGGAAGACTTCAAGATTTACTTCAGTCAAAAAGAGTAAGCATTAACCCAAGTTTTGTAGTTTTAGATGAAGCAGATGAAATGCTTGACATGGGTTTCTTAGACGAAATTAAAAATATTTTTACTTTCCTCCCAACTGAGCGTCAAACACTTATGTTTTCAGCTACTATGCCGAAACAAATCAAGATTCTTGCAGAACAAATTCTTGATAATCCAAAATCAGTAACCATTACAAAGAGTGAAAGAACAAACACAGATATTACGCAAATGTTCTTCGTTGTAGCAGACTACGAAAGAGATGATGCACTTTTAAGACTTATTGATTACAAAAACCCTAAAAAATGTATTATCTTCTGTAGAATGAAAAAAGAGGTAGATAGACTTTCTTCTTACATGACAGCACAAGGATTTAAAGTTGCAGCACTTCATGGTGACATGGAGCAAAAGCAACGTGAACATACCATCCGTTCATTCAAACAAGGTTTAGTTGAAATCTTTATCGCTACGGATGTTGCAGCACGTGGTCTCGATGTTAATGATGTATCGCATGTATTTAACTATCATATTCCTTTTGATTCTGAATCTTATGTACATAGAATTGGTCGTACAGGTCGTGCAGGTAACAAAGGTGAAGCAATTACTTTGGTTTCTCCAAATGAACTTAGAACCATCAAAAGAATTGAAAAAGATGTTGGGACACAAATGGTCAGTGAAGTCATTCCTACCCGTCAAGAAGTTCAAACACGTAAAGACTCTGACTTACTAGCAAAAATTGCCGATACCAAAGTAACAGCTTCTGGGAAAGACATGGTTAAAACACTTCAACATGACATTGACATTGTCACCATCGCACAGCTTCTCGCAACCATTGTTCAACAAGAGGTAGATGTTAAAGGTAAAGACATTATTGGTCTTGGTAGCGAAGAAGTTAAAGCACTAATTGAAAGAGCTAAAAACTTCAAAGGTGGAGACAGAAATGGTGGTGGACGTGGACGTGGAAGAAACAGAAGCCGTAATCGTAGTGGTGGTCGAGGTGGAGAGCGTAGAGCTGGAGGAGAAAGACGTGCTGGTGGTGGTAATCGTGATTCCAGAAATGCTGGAGGTAACCGTGGGAGCCGTAATGGTGGAGGTAATAGAGATAGAGGATAAGAAAATTTTTAAATCCTTGGTTTCTAAAAATTCCACTAAGTTTACACAATAAATACATGTTTTCTTGGTTATAATAGTTTATTAAATATATTCAATATTTCAAAGGATTTAAATGAAAAAATTATTACTAACCCTTATATTTTCCTTTAGCACTTTTTTACAGGCTGAAGGTATTCCCTCTTTTACACTGACAACTTTTGACAATAGAACCATTACGGTTAATCCATTAAAAATTTCTGAATCAAGAACTGATTTAGAGTTTAAAGAATTTAAAGGTAAAGCTGTTTTACTTTCTCTCTTTGGATATAGATGCCCTCCTTGTATTAAAGAAATTCCAGAATTTATTGAACTCACTAAAAAACATAAAGATACACTAGAGATTGTGGCGCTTGAATCACAAGGATATCCTGCTGATTTACTCGAAGATTTTGTTGAAGATTATGAAATGAACTACAATGTTATCCCAGGTATTAACCATGGTGACTTTATTGAATACATATCAACAGAAGCTGGTTATACACGAGGCACACCTTTACCTCTACTCCTTGCCATTAATAAAAATGGTGAAGTCATTAAAGTTAAAGCAGGATACATGAATAAAAAAAAGCTTGAAGAGTTGGTTGAACAATTAAACAAGTAAATCATCAAAATAAAAAAGGGAAAACATAATGAAAATCACAACAATAGGATTAGCACAAGTATCCATTCTAACAACTACTTTATTGCTAAATACAGGTTGTTTTGGGATATTTGGAGGCGAAGAGCTAACACCAGCACAAAATACAAAAGTAAGTCAAGTAATGCCTACTTCTACTGTACCAAATCCATCTTTAACAACAATAGCACCAGAGTGTTCTGATGACTTAAATGCAAATAATTCTTGTAACAAAGGACTCATAAAAACCCAAGAATTAAAACCTAAAAAAATGGTTACACAAACAGGTGGAGAGGTCCACAAACTAAAAAGTATTCAAGGACAAAATATAACCATTGTGGAACGTTCAAATGGCTATCTTTTTCCTGAATTTAAAAATAAAATTGTTATCTTAGAGATGTTTGGTAAAAACTGTTCTCATTGTATTAAAGAGATGCCTATTATGCATAAATTACATCAACAATATCGTAATAAACTAGAAATAGTTGCCCTACAAGTTGAAGGTAAAATGTCACCTATGCAAGCCAATGCCTTAATTAGACGGCATAAAATTACCTACCCTATTATTTCTGGGGATACTGCTACAAACTTACAATATCATGTTCAAAAAACTTATGGATGGACAGGTGTATTGCCTTTTATTATGCTTATAAAAGACGGTGTGACTGAAGCTAGTTACCGAGGTCAAGTAACTTACAATGAAATAAATAACGATATTCGTACACTGCTGCAATAACTTCTAAATCAGAGGTTCTATTTAGACAATAAAATAGAACCTCTACTCACTTTATTATCTTTTTCTTCTCTTTCGTTAGCTATAATTATTTAAATTAAAATCAAGGAAATATATTTTGTTACCCGATATACTGACAAAAACCAATCAAACTAAAAAAGGCAAAACTGAAAAACATTTACGCTGGTGGGTTACCCTAATACTCTCCCTAGCATTGGCTATTGGAACTTGGAACCCACTGGGACACCACTTTCTTCACTATATCTCACAACAAGATATTTTAGCTGGATTTACCCCATTTGCCATACTATTGATGATAGGACTATGGATTTTAGCCATTAAATCTATTTTACAATCAATTGGTATTGCTGGAGCAATTGCTACTGTATTTATTATTTTAGCCTTTCTTTGGGGATTAAACCAATATGGATTACTTGACTTTTCTAATGCAACACAAATGGGCTGGACAGGTACCATTTCAGTAGGAATTATTATTTGGATTGGAATTAACGCTTCTATCATTTGGAAAAGTCTTACAGGTGTTTATGCAACTGATGTCGTAGAGACAGACTAAACTAACCTTAATGAAACGTCGATATAAGGCACTCATTGCCATTATAATTCCTGTACTTATAATGGTTCTACTTTCCTATGTACACCCTATTTCATATAACTATATTATGGGCTATATGATAGCTGTTGTACTTGTTTTTAAATCATCTATATTGTCATTATGGTTTATATCAAAACTTAAAATTTTACACTTTTTAAAAGGTTTAACCCTCTTTCAGGCCTTACTGTTAGGCATGAAAAGATGGCTAATTGACAATGTTGTCTCACAATGGCTTGATGAACATATTATTAGCCATTTTAAAAAGCCTTTTAAAGAACTATTACAATACTATCAAGCCATAAGTTTTAAAACAAAAATAAAAAACTTTGTGGTAATCGTTCTCCCTTTAGGTATTGGGGTTTGGGTCATGTACATTACAGACTTACTAACCCATTTAGCACTTTTTGTAGAGTTAAAAGTAATTGTCATTGGTTTCTTTAAAGCCTTATGGCTTATTGTTTCTAAAGTAGCCATTTGGCTAACCTCCTCATGGTTTGCACCCATACTTGAAGTATTTGCACTCTCTTATCTCTTAAACCTTATCGAAAAAACTTTAGGAGAAAATAACCCTATTAGCCGTTTCTTTAATTATATTGGCGATAAACTCAATGACTTTTTAGCCTTTCTAGGTGTCTTAAATGATAAACATATCGAACCCATACTCAATAAGAACATCTCCAAACGTAGTGAAAGATTTGGAGGTAAAATCTCTCAAATGATACGTAATAAAAAAATTAAAGATGAATATTATTACTTTGATAACTTTCAAAATATTATATTAAAAGGTCATATTAATGCCTATCATTCAATTACTGGTATGGAAAATATGAAAGAGAAAAAAGATCTTTATACTTTAATCAATCAAAAAACAAAAGATAATATAGATATTTTTGCCTATGTCTCCAGAAATGGTAAAGGTGATTTATTAGAAGAGGAAGTAATAGATGATTACTACCATGATATTTTTTTACTTAAAGGCATTGCCAGTAATCGCCAACATGGTGTTAAAGTACAAAATGATAATGAAATAGACTATACTGACTTTTGGATTTTAAATACCAGTAAATATCCTGTGTGGATAAAAAGTTATGCAAGTAACATTGAAGATCAAAAATTAGAAGCCAATGAAATGAAACTCATTAAGACAAGTACACATCTTTCTAAAAATAACCAAGACCTCTATTTAGAATACGAAGGCATAAAAGTGTTGCCTACTTTATTAGACCAGTCTCACTAAACCATTTTCAATATAAATGAGTCCTTCTAACTCTGCTTCATAAACCCTATCATTAAATTGAGCAACAGCATCATCAAAAGTTGGTGATGTCTGACAAAAATAAAAAAAATCATCTTTAGAAACGACTTCACTTGTGGGAACGATTCCATATTTATTGGCAAATGTCTCAATATTATAAATTGGCTGTGCCAACCCATCTTCAAGTAATTGATTGGTCGCATTACTTTCACCTAATCGTTGTGCTAAAACATAAATCTCTTTACCCATTTTTAAGGCAAACTCAACAGAACGCATGGAACCAGAATTTACATCAGCTTCAGTTACGATTAAAATATCTCCTAAAGCCACTACAAGCTCATTACGAACAACAAAAGACCAAGGAGCTGCCTTTGTACTTACAGGAAACTGACTTATCACTAAACCTTCTTTCTCAATACCCTCAATCATATGCCGATTAATTGAAGGATAACGTATGTCCAATGAATTGGCAACTACAGCTATGGTATTATTTAACCCTGCCCCTTGATGAACCAATGCATCAACACCCATAGCAGCACCTGAAACCAAACAAACGCCTCGTTTGGCTAAAGCTGATGCTAAAGTTTTAGTTTGATCTTGGGTATAAATAGATGGTTTACGTGTTCCTACAATTGAAACCTTTGGTCGTTCTAATAAAGTCACATCGCCTAAAGTATACAACTCTTTTGGATACTTTTTCATATTGTCTAGTGCTTTAATATAATTTGTATAAGTTTTAATCATTAGCCTACTTCTTCATAACTTAAATCACTTGATGCATACACTTCACCTGTCTCAACACAATAAGCAGATAAAAGTCCAAATCCTTTTTCTTTTTTCATATAACAACCTGTATCAATGTTCACATAATGTTTATGAATATCAGCTGAATACTGTTGTGGTGTATGCCCAAAAATATTAAAGATTGGCTCACTGTCAATGGGATTAATACGTCCCCACAATACCATATCCTCAAATTTTTTGGCATCCTGCTCTTCACAACTATCTTTCAAGTTCCACACTCCAGTAATGGCTGAATGCGATACAATTACTTTACGTCCAGAAGCATGTTTAACCTTCAAATCTAAATAGAGTGGTAAGCGTTTCATCCATGCTATGTCATCTTCAAATTGAAAAATAAATTCTTTAACAAAAGGATGTAAACTAGGCTTACCATTAATCATTGAAACTAAATCATAAGAAATAAGTGTTTCTATTCCTCCATTTTTCAACCATATATTATCCTGTTCAATAGGCTGTCCAGACTTAATATCTGCAATAAACTTTGACCCATGTTCTATCATCATCACCTCATGATTTCCTTTAACACAAAGAAGCTTATATTTTCTTACAAACCTTACAACATGCGCACTTTGCATTCCCCTATCCACTAAATCTCCCACAAAAATAAGTTGAGAAGATTTGGGTACTTTAGCAATTAAATTAATTAATGCTTTATATTCACCATGTACATCTCCAATGACACAATAATTCATCACTATATCTTTCTAATTTAATTTTAATATATTATAACAAAATTAAATAAATAATGCCTATATGCTTAAATATTTATAAAATAAATTCATGCCCTATAACATTACTCCCCATAAAAAATAAGCCACCGAACTTAAAACCATTATAGCAATCAAATTCGCTTTAAATCCAACTTTTGCCATTTCTCCCACAGGTATCACCCGTGAAGACATAACAATAGCATTAGGTGGGGTTGCTATCGGTAACATAAATGCATAGGAAGCTGCTATGGTAGCTGTCATTAATAGGATCATTCCTTCTTCAATAGGCATCTGTTCAGCAAAAGCATAAAAAATAGGTAATGCTATTGAAATTAATGCTGTATTAGAAGTAACTTCTGTAGAAAATGCAACAAAAAGTGCCACAAATAAAAGCATTATATACAGAGGAAAATCACTGATAAAGGATAATTTACCAGCAATGTCATTTGCTAATTCTGTATTTGTAAATGCCATAGCAATAGAAAAACCTGCACCAAAAAGCATAATAATCTCATAAGGTATACTTCGTGTATCATCCCAAGTTAAAAAACCTATTTTAGGCATAAACATTAACATACCAAAACTTAACAATATAAGCTTATCACTTAAAATAAATCCCTCATATTCCTTTAAAAGTGTTGAACCAAATAAAGTAATGGCTAAAGCAATTAAGATTCCATAAAGTCTTTTTTGTTCTTTTGTTAAAACAGGAATCACAGATAACCCTATGCCCTCTACAGATTCATTTTTTACACTTAAAGAAAGTAACCATGGGATAATTAACAACATTATCAACACTACAGGAAGCATCATATATACCCACTCACCAAAAGCTAATAAGGGTAAGCCTTTTTTCTCTAAAAACCCAAGTAGCAACATATTTGGTGCCGTACCAATAGGCGTTAAAATACCTCCAATACTTGCACCATACGCTGTTGCCAATAAGAATCTAATTTTTAATTTTATATTATCACTAAGATAAAGTGCTATGGGCATTAACATTAAGGTTATGGTTGTATTCGATAAAATTGAACTTAACAATGCTGAAGTAATTGCTAAAGCATAAAGTATACCTAAAATAGTTTTTGGAAAAAAATTTAATAATTTGGCTGAAAAATAAAGATGTAGTTTCACTTTTTCAATAGCAATGGCTAACATAAAGCCACCTAAAAATAAAAAAATAATAGGATTAGCATAATTGGAAGAGACTGAATTAAGGTCTAATATTCCAAAACTTGGAAATAAGACTAAAGGAAGTAAAGAAACGACTCCCAAAGGTAAGGCTTCATTCGTCCAAAGTGCTACCAACAAAGTAACTAATCCAATTAGTAGTGACTGTGTAAACGTAAAAAGAAAACTTGCTACAAAAGTAAACAATAATCCTAAAATAATAGCTACTAAAAAACCTTTAAATTCTAATAAGATTTGCATAAAGTCCCTTAAGTTAAATATGATGAATTTTAGCATAAATAAAAGAAAGTTGTTAAAAAAGTGAGAAATTAATTAAAGGACACTCATCATTTAAAGATGAGTGTAAAGAAGAGAAAAAACTAGTTAGTATCTTGGTTTACAATTTTACCTGCTGAAATCCAAGGCATCATCTCACGAAGAGAGTTACCCGTTTTAGTAATAAGCTTTTCTTTGTCATTTGCTCTTTCAGCATTCATTCGAGGGTAACCAGCTTGACCTTCTAAGATGAAGTCTTTAGCAAATCTACCATCTTGAATTTCTGTTAAAATTTCTTTCATTGCTGCTTTTGATTCAGCATTAATTACTCTTTTACCAGAAACATAATCACCGTACTCAGCTGTATTAGAGATAGAGTATCTCATGTCTGCAATTCCACCTTCAAACATAAGGTCAACAATTAACTTAAGTTCGTGAAGACATTCAAAATATGCAAGTTCTGGAGCATATCCAGCTTCCGTTAAAGTTTCAAATCCAGCTTGAACTAAAGATGCTGCACCACCACAAAGTACTGCTTGTTCACCGAATAAATCTGTTTCAGTTTCATCTTTAAATGTTGTTTCAATAATCGCTGTTCTACCACCACCAATAGCTGATGCATAAGAAAGAGCTAACTCTTTAGTTGTTCCTGATGGGTTCTGACCAACAGCAATAAGGTCTGGAATACCCCCACCTCTTACGAACTCAGAACGTACAGTATGACCTGGAGCTTTTGGAGCAATCATAGTAACGTTAATATCTTTTCTTGGATTAACTCTTCCATAGTGAATGTTGAAACCATGTCCAAAGGCAATTGTAGCACCCTCTTTTAAATTAGGCTCAATTTCAGCTTCATAAATTTCTTTTTGATTTTCATCTGGAAGAAGAATCATAATAACATCAGCTTTAGCAGATGCTTCTGATACTGTAAGTGTTTCAAAACCTTTAGCTTCAGCTTTAGCCCATGAAGAACCATTTTTTCTAAGACCAACAACAACATTAACACCTGAATCTCTTAAGTTTTCAGCATGTGCATGCCCTTGTGAACCGAAACCGATCATTGCTACTGTTTTTGATTTGATGATATTGATATCACAATCTTTGTCATAATATACATTTAATGTTGACATGGTTTATCCTTGGAAGTTTAAAAATTTCGCGATTATAGCGTAATTAAACATTAATTTTCTTTTATTATCAAATACAAGCTAAGAGTTATTAGTAAATAAATTAAAATGGGTAAAAAAGCTAAAAAAAATATAAGTAACAATTGTAAAAAAGGGGGGAGGAAGATAAAAAGAAACTCAAAGAGGCAGCGACCTACATTCCCAATCCAGACAGGATAAGTATTATCGGCGATGGGAGGCTTGACTTCTGGGTTCGGAATGGAGCCAGGTATAACCCTCCCTCTAGGCCCACCTCTAAGAAATGTAAATATATTTTAATAATATACTTAAATTTCTTAGCATTGATAGCTTTGAGTTGATCATAAAAGTAGCAGATACAGTAAGTATCAGTACA
>CACVAU010000088.1 GCA_902727915.1 uncultured Sulfurovum sp. | reverse complement strand
AGAGGCTTGTGTCGATAAGAAGAAGATAGATTTTGAAGATTTATTACAAATTCAGTGTGCTATTAAAAATGGATGTGATGTGTTTGTTACCGAAGATAAGGGAATTCATAAGCGTAGTTATGGGATTAATGTTATTGGTTTGGATGATCTGTTGAGGTAGAGATAGCTAAATATTTGGGTGTCTCTCGTTTTATACAACTCTATAAATTTTTTATCTTTATAAAGCAACGCTTTTTCATTCTCTTTTACATCAATTGTAAACATTTTTTCTCCTTTGAATGATGACATTACGGAGCAAGGTGGAGTTAAAAGGTCTACTGAGTTTTGCTACCCTCCATAAAGAGTAACGTTCCTAAGCTTTTCAAATAACTACAAGACCTATGCCCTAGTACTTGTCATTCATAAAATTTTTGTAAGATGGGTTTTAAGTCCATTTCATTTAACATGAATCTTTAAAGATTTTTTGGAATACTATTGCTCTACCTCTGAGCTACAGATCTTATGATGTGACAGGAATCGAACCTATGACCTATAATATGGAACTCCTGTGCATTACTCATACATCATTTACAAGGTAAATATGCAAGTAGGTAGTGCTAAAACTACCTTGGCACAAGAGAATTATAGGGAATATTTTAGACGTATTTAGTCCAAAATAAAAAGGGAAGGGTCGCTACCTTATATTTGGATTGATAATATGAACGTCAATAACTTCTTTTTAGAAAGAGATAAAACAACATTTAGATAAAATAATAGCCTAAGAATAATCTTCTATATAGCATTCAAGGAATGAAATGATACACACAGCACTTAATTTTTTTAGTTCTACTTTACAATGTATGAAACGTACAAAAGTACAACAAGAGTTTGAGGATAAACTTTATGTTAATGGATTGAAAAGAGAACAAGGAAAACTTGTTCAACAAATAAATGAAACAATTATTTCAGAAGAGTTGGCTAGAAAGTTTGTTTTACAAGAGTTAGATATGGCACGGCAGGGAGATGCTTTGAGTCAAGATTTTGTGAAGAACAGTGGATTTCATCCAGCTGAATACTTAGGTGCATTAGAAAAATTTGAAGAAGAACGTGAGGAGATAGAAAAAATTCAACTTCTTTTTCTTAATTTTTTAAATAATATAGCCAATGAAATAATAATGTTTCAAACAGCCATGAGAATCCTTGATGGGGTAATGAAGCATTGGGAGATTGGAAAATATGATAAAGAAGCCATACCATTTGTTAACGAAGAAAAGATTAACGAAGACGTTAGTCTGGGAAAAAAAGTTGGAACAGGTTCTGCATTAAAGTTTTCTATGAAAAATATGAAAACAGTTATTATGGAGAAGTTAGAATATGCTGATGATAAAATCCAAGAGCTATTAGATACCTTTAAGAAAAATAAAGAAGAACCCAAAGTAGCAGAGACGAAGCTGGGTGTTAAAAAGTACACAGATGAAAAAGTAAATGATTTAATGGAAGCATACAGTGATGTGATAGAAGACATTATTACAGGGGAAATTAATCCTCAAAATAGAGAAAAGATTATAAGCTTTCAAGAAGAAATCTCTAGGGCAGCTGAAGAAGGTAATAATTTGGCTTCTGTCTTTTGTGCCTTTTTTGAACCAAGTGATTCTTTTCCTACGCTTCCTCTTTCCATTATCAATATGAATGATAAATCCAAAATATTTTTTATTAAGATATTAAACACTTTTGAAGAAAAAGGTTTTTCAGATAGTTTAGAAGATTATCTTTATGAAAATCGAGAAAATGTGTATGCTTTAGCAACAGGGAATGATAAGTTTATGCAATACCTTATGGCTTTTTGGTATGTATGGGAAAATGAAGATGAAGCCAAAGCATTACAAGAAGAAGCTTTATGGTACCGTCAATCAGCTGATAATGGTTTTGAACTTGCTTTGGAAAAAATAAATGAGCAATAAAAATATAGTTCTAGGTGGGTCAAATATACATCCTGCCTAAAATGCCTAGCTTTAAATGGCTAGTAATTGATAAAAGTCAAAGTATTTAACGTTAAAGTGGTAGGGTTAAATAATAACAAAAGGAAAAAAAATGAAAAATTTAATAAAAGTTGGTACAGTCTTAGCACTTTGTACATCATTATCATTTGGTGCAACACAAGCAGAAATGGATGAAGTAAAAGCACATATTGAAGCAGGTGTGGCACATTGTAAAGTTGTAGGTGTGGCTAAATGTGTTGAGGAGTTTAATCAAAAAGAGAGTAAATGGGTTAAAGGTGACATGTATATTTTTGCTAATGACTTTGATGGTAATATCACAGCACATCCTAAAAAAGCATTAAAAGGTAAAAATCTTTTAGATTATAAAGATAAAGCTGGAAATACTCTGTTTGCAGATTTTATTGCTAAAGTAAAAGCTGATGGTGAAGGTTGGGTTGATTATGTTTGGACACATCCTACTACAGAAAAAGAAGCTGATAAAACTTCATTTGTAAAAGGAATTGGTGAAAAGCAACTTATTGGTTGTGGTATTTACAAAAATGATGGTACGGACCCTAAAGAGAAAAAGTAAGAGAGAGTCCTTATTTAAGGACTTCGGACATATTTCTCTAAGAGATACTTGAAGCAGTATCTCTTACCCACCTCACCAACATATCTAATTCTTCTCTATCAATATTATGTTCTTTTTCATAAGTTTTAAAATCTATGTTAAAACCACCATCTTGTAAAGTTTTTACCTGTGCCTTAGAAGTATAGTAGGGTAATACAGCATCTTCTGTACCATGCGTACAAAGCCAACTAGCATTTTTAACTTTGGGGTTCATTTCTACTAATAGTTTTTCTGCATTATAAATATAACCAGAGATAGCCATGTATCCTGCAAATACTTTTTGGTACCTTGCTCCAAATTCAAAAGTTAAGAGTGAACCTTGTGAAAAACCAAATAGAAAACTTTGAGATACATCAAATTCTTCTTCAAAAAGTTCATCACAAATGTCTGTGAGTATTTGAGATGAATCGAGAATCCCTTCTTCTTGGTTTGGTGCTAAGTCATACCATGAGTATCCACCATAATAATCATTTGGAGCATCAAGTAATAGGTAGTTCATATCTTCCTTATTAATAAATGGGGGTAACCATGTAAAACCAGCCGAAGAGTCACCACGACCATGGAGAATTATCATTAATTTTTTAGATGGAACAGACGAGGGGATAAATACATTGTTTAGTTTTAAATTTTTCATGGCTTATTATAGGGAATTTATTTTAAATAAACATGTTTTAATGTGGGCTAAGTATTGATTAAAATTTAATCATAATATTGCCTTTTAAATATCCTTATGGTGTTATAATTAATATAATTAAAACAAATAGAAGAAAAGATGAAAAAATTTATAGAAATATATAATGAACATAAGGAAGAGATAGAATCTTTCATTATGAATACGTTAAAAAATAATGGGGCAATACATGATAAGGTAGAACGCTACAAAGAGAATTTTAAAAGTTTTCCATCAATGGAATTACTTTACATTGCTGATACTCATTGTCAACAGATAACAGCAAATATTTATAGAAATAAAGTGAAAGAAGATGAAAAAGGAAAAGACAGAAGGTATTTAGAAAGAAAACTTATTAAAAAAAATGAACAGATTTCAATTAGTGAACCCTACCTTAGTTCAGCAACAGGCAACATTTGTATTACTGTTATGAAAAAAGAGAAAGAACATTATGTCTTTATGGATTTTTCGGTGAGTGAACTGCTGGGTCGTTTAGGACTCATTGAATTACATCCAACTTTTGATTGTTTTACAAAGTTTTTTTATCAATTAATAGGATTTTCTCTAATATTTTTTGCATTTTTAGCGATTGGGTATGCATTATTTTCTTTTTTTAGTCATTTGATTGAGGATGGTTTTACTTTAGACACACTTTTTAAACCCATCGTTTCTATTACTTTGGGACTTGCTATTTTTGATTTAGCCAAAACCATTTTGGAGCGAGAAGTGTATTTTAAAAGTTATGCGAAAGAGAGTCAAGATGACATGGTACTGACTAAGTTTTCCATTGCCATTATTATTGCCCTTTCGATTGAAGCTTTAATGGTAGTATTTAAGGTCGCATTACATGACTATACAGATATGATTCATGCACTTTATCTTATTTTGGGCGTGGGGATTGTTATCATTGCTTTAGGAGTTTATAATTTTTTATCCATTAATCATACTAAGTAATATGAAAAGACTTAGTTGCTTATTTTGTTTTGGAAAAATTTTAATATTAAAATATTTATTTCTATGAAAAGAGGAAAAAATTATATATGTTATAGGAATGCTATAAAATAAGAATATACTATGAGATAATATAATTAAAGGAAACATTATGAAAGCATCAGATTTATTTGTTAAGGCTTTAGAAAATGAAGGTGTCAAATATATTTTTGGTATTCCAGGCGAGGAGAATTTAGACTTTTTAAATTCCCTAAAAAACTCATCCATTAAATTAATTTTAACCCGTCACGAGCAGGGTGCAGGGTTTATGGCAGCAACTTATGGTCGTTTGACAGGAAAGACAGGTGTTTGTCTTGCTACACTTGGGCCAGGTGCTACAAACTTAGTAACACCAGCTGCTTATGCTAACTTAGGTGGTATGCCTATGTTAATGATAACAGGACAGAAACCGATTAAAAAGAGTAAGCAAGGGCGTTTCCAGATTGTTGATATTGTGGATATGATGAGACCACTGACTAAATGTAGTAAGCAAATTGTTCATGGTAACAATATTGGTGCCATGGTACGTGAGAGTTTTAAACTTTCACAACAAGAGCGTCCAGGGGCTGTGCATTTAGAACTTCCTGAAGACATTGCAGCTGAAGAGGTTGAAGAAAATTTTTTTAAAGTAGGTTCCAACCGTTATCCTGTTGCTGATGATAAAAGTATAGGAAGAGCGTTAAATCTTATGTATGAAGCAACGATGCCATTAATTCTTATTGGAGCTGGAGCAAATCGTTTATGCGTTTATCCACCTTTAAAAGAGTTTATTGAAACGTCAGGTATTCCTTTCTTTACAACACAAATGGGGAAAGGTGTTGTTGATGAACGACATCCTCTTTGTTTAGGTACAGCTGCCTTATCTAATGATGACTTTTTACATTGTGCCATTGATAGAGCTGATTTAATTATTAACATAGGACATGATATTATTGAAAAGCCACCTTTCTTAATGAAAGAAGGTCAAAAAGTAATTCATGTGAATTTTTCTCCTTCGGCTGTAGATCATACGTATTTCCCACAAGTGGATATTTTGGGTAGTATTTCTACAAATATATCACTTTTAACTAAGCGATTAGAAATTCCTGAACATTGGGACTTCTCTTATTTTAAAAGAGTGATTGTTGAGACTGAAACGCATATCAGTAAGTATTTTGAAGATAATCGTTTTCCAATTTTACCTCAACGTTCTGTTAAAATTATTCGTGATATCATGGGTGAAAAGGATATCATTACTTTAGACAATGGGGTTTATAAAATATGGTTTGCAAGAAACTATAAATGTTATGCCCCTAACACCATGTTACTTGACAATGCATTAGCAACCATGGGTGCAGGAGTTTCGTCAGCAATGACAGCAAAACTTCTTTATCCTGAGAAAAAAGTTGTTGCTGTTTGTGGAGATGGTGGTTTTATGATGAATTCACAAGAGCTAGAAACAGCTGTACGTTTAGGATTGGATTTAGTAATTATTATCCTTAATGATAATGCTTATGGAATGATAAAATGGAAACAAGAAGGTATGGGCTTTGACAATTATGGTCTGGACTACAATAATCCTAATTTCATTACTTATGCTGAATCATATGGTGCCATTGGACATTGTCCTCAGTCTTGTGAAGAATTCATAAGTGTTCTAGATAAAGCAGTAAACAGTAAAGGAGTGCATTTAATTGACTTAGCCGTTGATTATTCGCTTAATCATAGTATCTTAAATGAACTATTAAAAAATAAATCTTGTTTGGTATAAAAATGAAAAATATAGAAGTAACATCGCCGTTTGATGGACATGTGGTTGGTGAAGTAAAGGTATCTTCACTTGATGAGGTTAAAGAAGCCATAAATTTGGCAAGAGAGACTTTTGACACACAAAGAGATAGCTTACCAAAATATAAAATGGTAGCTATCTTTGAAAAAGTTATTGAGATTATGAAGTCAGATGTAGAAGGACTTACTAAACTCTGTTCTAGTGAAGGTGGAAAACCATGGATGGATTCACAAGTTGAAGTAAACCGTGCTATTAACGGTGTACAACTTGCCATAGAAGAGATGGGTAAAGGTGAAGGTAGAGAGATTGCCATGGGTCA
The DNA here is from genome assembly GCA_902727915.1 of uncultured Sulfurovum sp. The sequence goes on along the minus strand of CACVAU010000088.1, from coordinate 7,506 downwards.
CACATTAAGTTCAGCAAATCGTATGGCATACACCATGAAAGAACCCATTGGTGTGGTTGCTGCTATTTCTGCTTTTAACCATCCTTTTAATTTAGCTGTACATCAAGTAATTCCTGCTCTAGCAGCAGGTTGTACGGTTATCATAAAACCTGCAATGCAGACACCTATGTCAGCTGTTCGTTTAGTAGAAATTTTAGAAGAAGCAGGACTACCTAAGGGGTGGGCACAAGCTGTTGTTTGTGACCGTCACGGTTCAGAGTTTTTGGCAACATCACCAAAAATTAACTTTTTAACGTTTATTGGTTCAGCACAAGTTGGTTGGTACTTAAATTCTAAAGTTGCAAATGGAACACGTGTAGCACTGGAACATGGAGGAGTAGCACCTGTTATTATTGAAGCTGATGCTGATGTGGATGAGTTGATTCCTGCTATTGGTAAAGGTGGTTTTTACCATGCTGGACAAGTTTGTGTTTCAGTACAACGTGTCTTTGTTCATGAAAGTATTTGTGATGAAGTTGCTCAAAAATTAAGTGCGTATGCTTCAAAGCTTGTGGTAGGTGATCAACTTGATCCTAGCACAGAAGTAGGTCCTCTTATTAATCCAAATGAAGTAAACCGTGTGGAAGAGTGGGTACAAGAAGCTGAAGAAAAAGGTGCACAAGTTCTGACAGGTGGAAAACGTATTTCAGATGTTTGTTACGAACCTACAGTTTTACTTAATCCAAGTGATGATGCACTCGTTTCTACTGAAGAAGTATTTGGTCCTGTCGTTTGTGTTTATGCTTATAACAATATAGATGAAGCCATTGCTAGAGCGAATGCATTGGATGTCTCTTTTCAGTCTGCTATTTTTACAAAAAACATTGACGTAGCCATGAAAGCAGTGAAGAAACTAAATGCAACAGCCGTAATGATAAATGACCATACAGCATTTAGAGTAGACTGGATGCCATTTGGAGGTGCAAAAAACTCAGGACTTGGTTTAGGTGGAATTTCTGATGCCATGGAAGAGATGAGCAATCAGAAACTCATGGTGATTAAGTCGAGTGCCTTGTAAATTTTGGATTACCGTTAAGTTAATCCAAAAAAGCATTCACAACATTACCAAAAACTAAAATAGAAGGGCGAATCATACCTGTTGATGCCTCTTCTAGTGTTTCTAAGGTACAAGTAGCCACTTTTTGATTGGGGCGACTGGCATTAGAGATGATGGCACAAGGCATATTACTAGGAATGTTTTGTACCTTAGCTTCTTCTAAAATCTCAGGAATACGACTAAGCCCCATCAGTACCACTACGGTATGGTTTTCTTTATGTAAAAGGTCAATCCATGTAAGATTGAGGCTATGCCCTTTTGAATGAGGTGAAACGACTGAAAATGATGAAGCATAGTCTCTCGCCGTAATGGGAATACCAGCTACTAAAGGCGCTGAAACAGCCGAAGAAATTCCAGGAATAACTTCACAAGGAATGTCGTGTTCATTTAAAAAGAGTAACTCTTCAGCACCACGACCAAAGATGAAAGGGTCACCTGATTTCAGTCTGGCTACGGTTAAGCCTTTGGCTGTGTATTTTAAAATGGTCTCATGAATGTCATGTTGTGACTTTGAGTGGTGTCCTTTTTTCTTTCCCACATAGATTTTGGTGCTTGCTTCAGGAACCAATGCCATGATTTCATCACTTATGAGATTGTCATGTAGGACTACGTCAGCTTCTTGAATGATTTTATAAGCTTTTAAAGTTAATAAGTCAGGGTCACCCAGACCACATCCAACTAAATATACTTTACTGGTTAATTGTTTCAACTCTTCATTTGTTTTTTCTACATCTATCATGTTATTGTCTCTTTGTTGTTGTTTTTTTTCTAAATATTCACTAATATTTTCAGGAATCAATGCTTCACATTCATCTCTAAAGTACTGTGCTGCTGTAGGACTTGCCCCATTACTGGAAACGGCTATTTGTAGAGGTCTATTTTTAGTGAGTGCCATAAAATAAAAGTCACAGAGTTTTGGAACATCAACGACATTCAGTAAGATATCATGTGTTTTTTTATATTTCAAAAGCTTTTTAGCAACCTTCTCATTGCCTGTGGCATCAATAATAATGGAATGTTCCCCAATATCTTTTAGCTTAAATTTCTTTTGTCGAATATTGTCACAAAGTTTTAAGATCTCATTATTAAACTGTTGGCTTATGATGCTAAATTCAATGTTATTATGCGATAAAACTTGTGCTTTTTGTAAGGCTACGTTTCCTCCACCTATGAGGAGGATTTTTGGGTTTTTTAAGAGGATTGGAAGTGTATTATTTCTCATGTTTACCTTAAATTTTTATGCCGTAGGTTCGATTTTATCGAACATCTATATATTCTTTTCATAAGTAGCTTCTTTAATCTTTTCGTTCGATAAAATCGAACCTACAGGCTCTTTTAAGGCACCAGAAATTTTGACTTCTTCTTGTTTTATCCCCTCTGGAACAGCCTCACTGTAAATGTTTACAGCACACTGTTTAAAGTTTGGCTCAAAAGATTTTGGGTCAAACTCTGGAATGGTTAGGTTGTTAATCAGTTGTTCCGAGAAGTGAAAAGGAACAAAACAGTCACCTTCGCGAACCACTTCAGTTACTTTCACCACAATATCTTTAACTTTTCCTCGTTTTGAACCCATGCTAATTCGGTCACCACTTTTAACTTGTAATTTTTGAGCATCTTTGGGGTTAAGTTCTACCCAAGCTTCAGGAGCCAAATCATTGAGTAAAGCAATACTTTTTGTTTTCGTACGGGTATGCCATTGTTCTACTGTTCGTCCTGTGTTGAGATTCATTGGAAAGTCGTTGTTGTATTGTTCACTTAACGGCATCCAGTCAAGAGGAAGTAGTTTGGCTTTTCCATCGGTGGTTTTACACTCAAATCCTTCGGTGTAGAGACGCTTTTTCCCTTCAGGGTAGGCTTCATTACAAGGCCATTGTATGCCTCCGAGTTCTTCTATCTTTTCATAGTCCATTCCTGAGTAGTCACAAAGTTGTCCTTCACTTACTTTTTTGATTTCATCAAAAATATCTTTGCTGGAGTGAAAGTTTTTAAAGAGCAGTTCATGTTTACCTTCAAATTGTTTGGCGAATTCCATCACAATATTGGCATCGCTCATGGTTTTACCCAAAGGTTCAACAGCTTTTTTGGCATAGTTACAACGGCGTTCAGAGTTGGTGTAAACCCCTTCTTTTTCCGACCATGTGGCTGCTGCAAAAATAACATCGGCTATTTGGGCTGTCTCTGACATAAAGGCATCTTGTACGACCAAAATGTCCAGTTTTGCAAAGATTTTACGTAGACGTTCTTGGTCAGGAAAACTGACCAGTGGATTGGTGGCTGTGACCCAAAGCGCTTTAATCTCCCCACGGTCAATGGCATCAATAATCTGTGGATAAGCATAACCTCTTTTGTTTGGAACCAGTTCCGTGGGTACACCGACAATGTCTGCAAAGATGGCTCTGTCCGTGTCCGAGGCAAAGTTTCGGTAACCTGGAATGGATGATGTAAACCCAAATTCACGTGTTCCCATGGCATTACATTGCCCTGTGATGGAGAAAGGAGCAGCTCCCTTTTTTCCAAGGTTTCCTGTAATAAGGGCTAAGTTACAAATGGCTGAAACGGTGTCCGTTCCCATGGTACTTTGGTTGACCCCCATTGTCCAAGCCGACATGGCTTTGTCAGCTGTGGCATAGACTTTGGCAATACGGTACAACTCTTTTACGTCAATGCCCGTAATATTGGATACTTCTTGAGGAGGATAGGATGCCATAATGTGTTTTTTAAACTCTCTGTAGCCTGTGGTTCGTTCTTTAATGAACGTTTCATCTTCCCAACCTTGCTCAAAAATGATGTAACATAAACCATTGATGAGTGCTAAGTCGGTACGAGGTTTCAGAGGTACAAAAATATCTGCCATGTTCGCTGTTTTAGAAAAACGTGGATCAACCACAATAATGGTTGGTTCTTTACCTGTGGTAGCTTTGTTTTTAGAAATGTGCAGTTTTAAAATAGGGTGGTTGTCAGCAATGTTTGCCCCAATAAGCATAATAACATCAGCATGAGAAAAGTCCTCATACGAAGCTGGAGGTCCATCACTTCCAAAGGTTTGTTTGTAACCCATAACGGCTGAAGCCATACATAGCGTCGTGTTTCCGTCGTAGTTGTTGGTTTCAAGCCCAAGTTGTACAAACTTACCAAGGGTGTAAAAGTCTTCGGTTAAAAACTGTCCTGTAGAGATACACGCAACAGCTCCTTTTCCATGCTTTTCTTGAATGGCTTTAAATTTGTTGGCTGTGTGTTCAAAAGCTTCATCCCATTCGACGGCTTGAAGTTCACCTTCTTTACGAATCAGAGGTTCAGGAATACGGTTAGAGGAGTTGACCATCTCATGTTCCATAATTCCTTTTGGACAGAGTGTTCCTTTACTCACAGGGTGAGCAGGGTCACCTTTGGTATAAACAGGTCGTCCATCTTTCACACCAATGTACAGACCACAACCCACACCACAGTAACCACAAGTACTTCGTACCCATTCATCTGGGGTTTTGAAGTTGGAGATTTTACCAAACATGGCATTGTCTACTTTTTTGTATTTGTCTGTTTTGATATCTACACCGAGAAAGTTTTTAATTTTATTGAACATCTTGTCCTCTCATGACTATTATTGGCTCCATTATAGTAAGAATTTAGGATTATTATGGGCTTTGGTTGTATGATTTTTGGGCAGATTTGGCATTAGTTATGTTAGAATTTTTCTCTTAAAAAGAATTGTGTTTTGAAGGAGCATTAGAAATGAAAACAACGTTGAGTAAGCGAAGTTATTTTAGAGAATCCGTCAGTATTTTAGCCATCTTTGTCTTTTGGGGTGCCGTTTTACCTTTTACGCTTATTGATGTTGTTGCTGATATTAATGCTTTTAGTTTAGGGGAACGTCAAATAATATGGCTAATTACGGGTACAGCATTGACAGCTATTTACGTGCTGTACAGACGGAAAAAGTATTTTGAAAAAGAGGTTTGGAGTTTAAATAAGGGGGTACTTAGTAGAGGTGAACCTGTGAACACAAGGTTTGAATTAAGTAGCATTGAGTCCATTGTTTTTGGGGTTCCTAAATTAAAATTTGTCTTGTTTTTACAAGGACTTTTTTCACGTTCCCCTGAAACCCTTACGTATGGCAATGTTTTAACCCTTAAGTTTAATGATGGTCGATACTTAGTGCTTGATATCTTACAACACGATGGTGGTTCTGAGATTTTAAGTCAAATACTCGAAACGCAGAAAGATAAAATAAAAGATGATTATATTTTTACAGAAGAAGAGAAGAGGGTGTTGAAGCTTAGGTCTGCTAATGGGGTTTTGAGGGTTTGAGATAAGTCTAGTAGATAACTTATTTGACAACTGAGTGATATTGTGTTACTATAAATACATAAAAATTTATACATAAAGGATTTTACCTATGGAACTAACTGTAAGAAAAAATTTTGTATTTGATAAAAATATTGCTCTATATCTTGAAGAGTTAGCTAAAGAGACTAAACAATCTATGACTTCATTGGTTCAAGAGATGATAGAAGAGCGATATAAAGAGATAAAAGTGAAAAAACGTATGGAAGCTTTTAATGCAATTGATGGTTCAGCGACAGGCTTATTGACAGATTTTTCAATTCAATCTATTAAGGCGAATCGTGAATTATAAAAGAGTTTTTTTAGATGCAAATATTGTGGCTGATATTTATGATAAAAATAGACCTTTTTATGCTGAAAGTAGAGAAGCTATTAAGATACTTTTAGCGAATAAAAATGTTACACTTTTTACCTCTTGTGATATTATAACTACGCTCTATTACATTTTGTCAAAATCGGGTAAAAGTGAAGCACTAGATGCAATTATACACGTTAACGAACTTTGTTCTGTTGTTGAGTTTGGAAACGAAGAGGTAGCAGAGAGTTGTACCTTAATGAAAAAGAATAAAAGCTTTACAGGTTTAGAAGATACGATTCAGTATGTGATGGCTAAAAAAGTTGGTTGTGATTTAATTTTGTCTAATGATAAGGGGTTTGTTTCTGAGGAGATTTTGTTGATGAGGTCTGGGGAGTTTTTAGAAAAAAGCTAATTTGTAGCACAAAAAGGCTACAATAAATAAAAAAGGTTTCTTTATGATATTAGATGCAACAGTAAGAGCAAGGGTAGATGGTCAGTTAAAAGAAGAGGTTGAAGAGATTTTAAGTCATATTGGGCTTAGTACTTCACAGGCTATTACGCTTTTTTTAAAGCGTGTAAAATATGAAAAAGGAATTCCTTTTGAATTGAAAGTTCCGAATGCTATAACCTTACAAGCAATGGAAGAAGCAAAAAATAATGATGGTGAGACCATTAGTTTAGATGAGTTTTTGGAAGAAAGCAAAGTAAATGCTAAAACTCTTTAGGGCTAAGACTTTTTTAAAAGACTATCGTAAAATTAAATTTACTGATAAAATCTAGTTATTTGATTAAAGACATCGGATATGATGGGATTATTCCAGAAGAGATTAAGAAGACTAAGAAACGATGATTTTATATAAGAAATATTCAGTTTAGATTTCTCAAAATATTTTAAAGCAATTATAAAGAAAATATGTACTAATATATGTACATATACAAGGAGTGACCCATGCAAACCATTAATTTCTCACAAACACGCCAAAACCTAGCATCTACTTTTGATAATGTCGTTGATAACTGTATGCCTGTAGTTGTCACACGTCAAAATAAAGAGTCCGTGGTTATTATTTCCATGAAAGATTACCGAGCTATGGAAGAGACAGCTTATTTGATGCAGAGTCAAGCCAATGCAAAACGTTTAAATAGGTCGATTGCTCAATTAGAAGCTGGACAAGGCATAAAAAAAGAGCTAATTGAAGAATGATACTCAGCTTTTCAGATGATGCTTGGGATGATTATCTTCATTGGCAACAGCATGATAAAAAGATTTTAAAGAAAATTAATCGTCTTTTAAAAGAGATTCAACGAGAACCTTTTGAGGGCATTGGTGAACCTGAACCGTTAAAATACAATTGGTCAGGCTATTGGTCACGCCGTATTACGATTGAGCATCGTTTGGTTTATAAAGTTACAGATGATGCTTTGTTAGTGGCTCAGTGTCGTTATCATTATTAGGTTAAATGTTGCGTTTTGATTGTAAAATTTTCCTCGTTCTCCATTTGAAAAATTATATTCTTTTTTCATCTTCTATCCTCGTATAATAAATTAAGAGTAAATGTACTTATAGTTTGAAATTAATATAGCAAAAAAACTGATTAGAAATATGTTTATCTTTTTGCTTTATTTAACCCTTGTAATATGAATTCAATACCTTAGCCAAAAATCAAGAGAGAAAAGAGAGAGATAACAGATATAATTTTAAAGCAAAAAAACTAAAAAGTTATCTCATGAAAGAAATCATAACACTCTTAGGCTGTATAGTTCCTATAAT
>CACVAU010000087.1 GCA_902727915.1 uncultured Sulfurovum sp. | reverse complement strand
TTTTTTTATCCATTTCGACCAGAAACTTAGTTGTTTCTTTGGGGTTTATGGTCGAAATTATACCGTATTATTGGCTTTAAATGACTAAGTATAGGGGTTTTATTGGTTTTTCATGCTTGACTAAATAAAATACAGATACTTCAACAAGATAATGAAAAAAGAATAATAATGTTATCTCTTCCAACAAGTAAAATATTACATGTCTATCCAGAACAAACACCCACTATAGAACTATATAAAAGACATGGTATAGGAAATATTTTAGGACAACCATCTGATTCAGAAAAAGACAAAGCAAGAAACGAAGCAAAAAATATGTTAATTCGAGATGCTAGGAATGCAGACATATTAAATAGAGCAACTGAACAAGCTAAAAAATATATAGAAGAATATGTAATATCTTTTGGTTATACAGTAAAATTTGTACAAAAGTAAGATACTTTATTTTTAAGGTTAATAACGAAAAACAATTTTAATGCTTAGTAAATCTCTTCTCTAATAAATCTTTAAAAGAGAGATTAGCCTTACAAAGTTATAAACTTGAACTCTATAAAACAGCCCTATCAGCACCAACTAAAGTGAAACTCGCACAAAACTTTAGCCAATCTAGCCCTAAAGACTTAACGCATAGATCCAATATCATAGCCCCTAACCCTGCTGATATTTACACCCAAATTGCCAAAGCCTATAAAGGTGCTAATACGTCCAATGATGAAGATACTAATCTAAATCATAATGAACAATTTTTAAAAAACCAAAAAGCCTCTCATAACTATTTAGCTGCAAGAAAAACAAAACCCATTTCACCGTATGAGATGAAGACAGGCACACTCATTCCCTCCGTACTCATCACAGAGATAAACTCTGAATTGCCAGGACCAATTAAAGCCCAAGTGAGTGAAAATGTATTTGACACAGCCACAGGAGAACATCTTTTAATCCCTCAAGGCTCAACCCTTGTTGGTGCTTACTCTTCAAATGTTCAGTATGGTCAAAACAGGGTACTCATTGCTTTTAATCGAATTATTTTTCCTGATGGTCAAACACTCAATCTTGATGGTATGAATGGGATGAATCAACAAGGAGCTGCTGGGTTTAATGATCAAGTTAATAACCACTATTTTAAAATCTTTGGTTCAGCTCTTTTTATGGGAGCCATTACAGGAGGAATTGCTGTGTCTGATAACACACGAGCTGACCAATTTATTGAAACCAATCGACAAAAGATGTTAGGAGCATTAATTTCCGAATTGGGTCAAGTTGCCAGACAAATGATACAAAAAAATATGAATATCGCTCCAACGCTTGAAATTAGAGCAGGGTACCGATTTAACATCTTTGCTACCAAAGATATTATTCTTGAACCCTTGGCATATTAGATGAAAAAGACACTTCACCTTCTACTACTCTCTTCTACCCTGTTACTTGCCAATCAACAAATGGAAGTGAGTACCTTAGCCAAAAAATATCTTGGAGGAAAATATGTTTGGGGAGGAGAAGAGCCCAGTGGTTTTGATTGTTCTGGTTACACCCAATATATTTTTAATAAAATAGGCATTAACTTACCTCGTACAGCCTATGCACAATCCAAAGTAGGAACAACAGTAAAAGGAAGCCTAAAAAAAGGCGACCTACTTTTTTTCAACACAGATCCCTCACGTGGTATTCCAGTTACCCATGTGGGTGTCTATTTAGAAAAAGGGAAATTTATTCATGCTGCGAGTAAAAGCAAAGGAATTATTATCTCTGCTTTAGCCAACAAGTATCAACAAACTTACCTTGGTGCCAAACGCCTACTTCAAGCTAAGCAAACTTCATATCCATCAAAAAATAATATAACGCTGCCTAAAGAATTCTTTCATGCCTATAAAAAAGCTCTTGTAGCCCCAATGAAAACCCAATTAAACTATGACCTCTACCGTATCTATAAAGGTCAATATCTAAGAGAATCTCAAATAAAGGAATTACAAAAAATGGAAAATAATCAACAAGAATCTAATGTGCAAAAACAAAAAAAAGAGATTCAAATAGAAGAAGGAAAAAGTGTACTCAAAAAAGTAGAGACCGAAGCCCAAGCCCTACTCAAAGAGAAAATAGACAAAGAACGTTTGGCTTCCATTAAAATTACCTACTCAGCCCACGAAGCAGAGGAGTTAGGAGCATTTGAAGAGAGAGCATTGAGTGAAGAAGATGCCTTAGATGCGATTGATGAGAGTCTTTAAAAGGAGAGCATTATGAAAAAACGTCAAGATAAAACCCTCTCCTATATTGATAAAATCTCTAAAGACATCATTGAAGCCCTAGAGAATGGTACAGCTCCTTGGATAAAACCTTGGTCTGGTTCAGTCACACATGATAATGCCCCTTTTAATCCCATAACAGGAAAACAGTATGAAGGAATCAACTTTTTAAATTTAAGCCTACAATCCATGGCAATGAATGGTGATCCACGATGGATGACTTTTAAACAAGCCCAATCCCTTAAGGCACAAGTTAAGAAAGGAGAGAAGGGTACAAGCATACAATATTGGAAATTCACCAAGCAAATTGATAAACTGGATGATGATGGTAAAAAGATTTTAGATGCAAACAATAAACCTATTAAAGTAACCCAAATTGCTAGTTAAAGAGAAATAAAGTAAAGTTCCATAAAAAGCTGTGAGAGGCGATAATTATGGAACAAAAGATGATAACAATATACTGCTTAATAGAAGAGTTCATAAAATCAATAGAA
>CACVAU010000086.1 GCA_902727915.1 uncultured Sulfurovum sp. | reverse complement strand
GCTTCCACATCTCCCCTAAAACAGGAACTCTTTGTTTATAAAGAATTTTACTTCTATTATGTTCTATCTCTAAAAGAGCATTAATATTTTTAGAACGTTTAGCATTATAAATGGTAGCTCCTGCAAAGACTGTTCTACTTTTGTTTAAATCTTGCCATAACATAGATTGAACAGCACTATAATTTCCCAAAGCATTTTCAGGTAAAAGGATATTGTAACTTTGAGTGTTTTGAACTTTATAAAAAAAGGTTTTTAAAGTCTTATACTCTTTTGATTTATTAAAGGTCATTGGGAAATACTCAATGTCACTTTGTACACTTTCAATGGATAAATTCTTTGTTACAGTAGGAGGAAAATAATAGATTGTCAAAATTAGAATAATACTGATGAGAGGTATCCCATAATATCTAGCATAAGCATAGTTCCTCCACAATAGAGCCAATGCATAAATAACCATTATCTCTATAAAAATACCCATAAAGCCAAAACTAGGAAGTAGAACAGCAATGGTTGGTAAAGGGTTAACCCATGATATAAAACCAAATGGTGGAACTATCATAACGATTAAAAGAAATGGAAAGAGTAAAAGTCTTTTTTTAAAAAATCTACTCCATATCAAAATCCACAGTAAACCTGAAATTGTCGCCACACTCACCCAAGCTAAAAAAGCATATCCCAAACTTTGATAATAGTTCTCTACACCCAATAAAAAGCCTCGACTCGCCATAAGATAATATGCCCATACAAATCCAAATAGGAGCCATCGTTTATCAACTATCATATAAATAAGAAAAAGAGATAAAGATAGTATGGTGAAACTAAGATTGTGACCCCAAGAAACATACCCAACAAACATTCCAGCTAGAAGTGATAAAAGAAAAGAACTTACAGATGACAAATAACTCAAGCTAATTTTACTTCATCTTCATCTTTGAAAGTAGGGGAGGTAAATTGAGATACTGCTACTTTAGATCTATCTAAAAAAACTTGGTCTTTAAAAAAGAGTATTTGTTTTCCATAAATAGGTGCTTGTCCTGCAATAAAAATAAGCATATCCCCACCTTCTACCACTTGTCCATTAGTATCTTTTTTAGCTCCTGGTAATCTCATGCATTCATCAGGTGTTAAAAGAGGACGTGATATCTCCTGTAAACTTTCTGTTAAGTAGTACCTAAGAATTAAACACAAATAAGATTTATGTTAGAATAGTGAGATTATGGGAAAAATAAAAAGACTAGAAATAGATGAAGCGACAAGTGTAATTAAGTAGCCAATAAGAATGAAACTATAATTTCCTAAAGTATTCTCTGGTAAAAGAATATTGAACTTTATCGGAGTGTCAATAGTAGTAGATAGACTTTAAATTATCTACTACACCTAAAATTTGATTACCCAGTATTTATAGTCATCTAACTAGAATAACACGAATTATCCTACTATTATTAATAGTTAATTCATACTATGAATAAGTTATAGTGAATTAATTCCAATAAATACAGGGTTAATTTGCTATAATCATCAAAATAAGTATATATTGGAGTTGAATATGTTTATAGGTCGTCAAGAAGAATTACATGATTTAGAAAGCTTAATAAAAAAGGCTTCTTCTACTTTCACCGTTGTTTATGGTAGACGTAGAATTGGAAAAACAGAAACCATTCGACACTTTATTCGAACACATAACTTACATAGTATAGAAATTACAGGTGTTTATGGCTCAACAAAAACAACACAGATTAATGCATTTGTAAGAAAAATTGAAAGAGCTTCAAAAGGTAAAATATCAACAAAGGAAAAATTTAAAGAGTGGCAAGATGCTTTTTTTATGCTTGAAGATTACATTGAAACGCTAGATAATGAAAAAAAAGTCATTTTTTTAGACGAGTTCCCATGGCTCGATACACACCGTTCTAAATTTTTATCTGCTTTTTCTGAGTTTTGGAATGACTTTTGTACAAGACGAACAGATATTATATTAATTGTCTGTGGTTCAGCCACCTCCTACATGATTAATAAAATTATTAAAAACAAAAAGACCCTACATAATAGAGTAACAAAAAAACTACACATGCAGCCTTTTAGATTAAAAACTACAAAAGAATTTTTAGAAAGTAAGCATTGTAAATACAGCGATAAATCTATAGTCGATACTTATATTGTATTAGGGGGAGTAGCTAAATATCTTGAAGATCTTGACTGTACAAAGCATCAACTTGAAAATATCTCTTATCAATGTTTTAATAAAAATGGACTACTTATTACTGAATACCAAGATCTCTACCATTCTCTTTTTCAAAATGCACAATGGCATTATAAAATCATGAATCTACTCTCATCTAAATGGAGTGGATACATTCAAAAAGAGATAACCAAAGAGCTAAATACCTCTCCTTCAACTATTAACAAAGTTTTAGATGAATTAGAACTCTCAGGCTTTATCTCTTCAGTTACTCTATTTGGTAAAAAAAGCCGAGAAAAGGTTTATAGGGCTACTGATCCTTTTTCTTACTTCTACAATAAATGGATGAAAGATCAAACAAATATCAACTTTAAAGAAATAGCTCTTTCTCAACGCTACAAAGTATGGGCTGGTTTTGCATTTGAAAACCTCTGTCATATTCACACGCATGAAATTAAAGAACAATTAGGTGTTTCTGGTGTTAACACACAAACACATTATTGGCAACATAGAGGGGACAAAGGAGCTCAAATAGATATGTTACTTGAGTATGTAGATGGTAGTAAAAACATAGATATTATAGAATGTAAATATTATGACAGTACCTTTACTATTACAAAAAAATATTATGAAGAGTTAAGAGAAAAGATTTCTATTTTCAATGAACAAACAAAATACAAATATAATATACGACTTATATTTGTAACACCCTTTGGAGTAACAGCTAATGAGTATTATAATGAACTTGTTTATAAAGATATTAGTATTCATAATATCTTAAATTAACATTTTTTTACTCATTAACTGAAAAACTCAAAGGAACGCCAAACAAAATAGCTCAAAGCTCCATCGTCTTTTTTTGTATAGATTTAAAGGTCGTGGTAAAAGTGGTGGGATTCGTAATATCTACTACTATCATGAAGATGATAGTCTAATTTTAATGATTTTCGTTTATGAAAAAAATAAAACTGAAGACTTAAGCCCTAAACAGATAGAGATACTTAGAAAAACTTTTATGAAGGACTAAAGATGGATGATACATTATTTAATGAATTATTAGCAAGTACAAAAGAAGCTAAAGAGATATTAGCTAAAAAAAATACTCCTAGTCGTACTTTTTATATTGATGAGCCTAATGCAAAAGAGATTCGTTCAAAATTTAATTTAACACAAGATGAGTTTGCGAAACTTTTAAATATTTCTGTTGCGACTTTACGAAATTGGGAACAAGGTCGAAGACACCCATCCTAATATTTTAATGAATTTATAATATTCAAAAACAAGTTGGACTCAATCTAGTAATATTTAATTTGAAAAAGCAATTGCCATAATACATCCATTAAATGGAATTTCGTTAATTTGTTCGGAACTATATGAATAACATTTCAGTCTATCGGAATTTTATTAATTTTCACACTTGATTAACATAACAAGAATTCTATAAACTATTATTTGAGAACCCTTCAACTCACTATTTACAGAAAAGTTTCCTTTCCTGAAAATAATTTCTATGTAAATATTACTTAAAAGTGAACCTATAGCCCCATCCCCTTTTTAACATCCTGCTCTTGAATTCTCTTCATAGCCTTATCTGTAAACTCCAACCCTAACTCATAACGCTCATCCACCATCATCACACGCTTTTTAAATTCTAAGCTACCTTGTATCTCTAAAACATCTCCATACTTCTTTTTAGCCATCTGCAATGAAGTTAAAATAGCCCTATCATTATCTTCAACCGTTACTTTCAGATAAGCCCCTGTATCAATAACTTTTCCATTCCCTTCAACTTCATAAACAGCTTTTCCCTCTTTGGTTATTTGAACCTTTAAACTCTCCCAAAGTTGATGATTTACTTTTCCTTTAGGATGCCGTAAAATATTCTCATTTGCTTTAAAGCTCATCGTCGTTCGTCTTAATGCTTCAAGTGCTTTTTCATCACCTTTTAGAGCTTTTTCTAAAAGATACTCTTTATACGAATAAAGTCTATTTAGTTTATGAATATCTTTTCTCTTTTGACTAAAACGTTCTGATAATTCTTGAAGCTCTTCTTTTTGATGAGCATAAATAATCTGTCGATGTTGAGGCTTTTGATTTGAGGGTATGTTATTATTAAATTTTACTAACGCTAGCTGCTCTTTATATTTTAACTTTATACTTTGTCTTAATGCTAACCTACTCTCTTTTTCAAGTGAGAGTTCACTTTTCTTAGTAATCTTTCGCTGCTCCATTAGCCTTTGATAGTTCTCCCATAAAAAGGACTTAGGCTTTCCAAAAAACTTTTCTGCACTGATACTACTTTGGCTTTCAAGAAACAACCCAAATCGTCTCTCTAGGTTTCCTTTAGATAAAGAACGATGAACATCACTCGCTTTAACAAAAAGTTTTCTATGCTTATCTCCTATGACCAAACCATTCGCCCTACTCTTCAATTCTAAATTGTATTTCGCTAAAACGTCATGCAAATCTTCATAAGTACTTGTAGAATGATTAAGCACTTCAAGTATCTCATCAAGAGCTTCTTCTTTAATCCATGTTAAAAGATTTTTCATACCAGAATGTATCTCCTGGTCTTTGTATTGGTTATCTTTAATATTAGAACTTTTATTACCCTCTACTAAAAACACCTTTTCATCCACAATCAACTGAACAGGATGATTGTCTTTTTTTAATTTGTGTTTCTCTTCAAGCTCTTGAGCTTTTTTTTGAAGTTTCATTTTA
This sequence comes from uncultured Sulfurovum sp., assembly GCA_902727915.1. Next base: position 9,653 of record CACVAU010000086.1, on the reverse strand, counting down.
GACTTCCATGGATCAACTAAAAGGTTATTATGAGGATTCAATCTATTAACGGCAATATGTAAATGAAAGTTATTGGTATTGTTGTGACTCACCGATAACCTATGATGTTCTTGCATATTTAGACTCTTTAACAACTCCATCTCAATATCAGCTAATACCTCTAAACTAGGCTTCTCCTCTTCTTGAAAAGAGACTACCAAATGTAAAGACTTATCAGAATGTACCATTTGATTAAGTTCTTGCATCTGTTTAATATAGGATATATTCTCCTCTACCAAATCAAATGGACAATTAGAAAAATCATACATTTCTGCTTTCTCACCATCATTCTTTAAATCAAGTAGATAGGCTGCCAATGCTTTAAATGAACCTTTTCCCTTTGACGAAACTTGTTTAACTATCATAAGAACTAATCCAAAAGCTTTCTGGCAATCTGAAGTAGCTCATCTTCTTTAGCTATTAGATCATCAACCAAGTCAGAGATATCTTCATAATGTCTATCACCTAGATTACCCCACGTACCATTCTCACTCTCTAACCATAGTTTGAATAAGCCCCCTAATCTTCCTAAGTCTGATTTACACTTTACCAGTTCAGCTAAGGCTCTTTGATCAACGGTGGATTTTATGGGGTAATTCATGGCTAGGTTTCTTATGTATTTTGAATTGGAAAGTCCTGTGTTTTTTGCTTTTTCTGAGATGATATTGTATTCATCTTCAGTTAGTCGGCTGTCTATATGCTTGGTTCTTTGGGCTTTTTTAGGTGTCATCTTTCTTCTTTGATATTAATAAATATTAGTTTTTTGTTATTTTACCGTTATGGATAAAAAGGTGTTTTAGATGATTTTAGCTTCTTTTTTACTCAATATTTTTTGATTTGTTCTTCAAAAATTCTTTTCTTTTTCTTTATTTTTCGTTAAGCCATTTTATGGCGAATAAGTTTCAGGACGATAATTTGTGATAAAAACTTGTTTTTGTCGGATATTATCCCATCCTGCCCTTTTTTCTTTTGAATATATTTAAAACTATATCATATTTTTAGTTATTTTTGTTACTTTTTGTTTTATATTGATATAATATGAAATATTTTGAATTTATTTAAAATTCTAGTTTACTATACTCCAAATAAAGAGGTTTTTATGGCTATTCGTGGTTCTGGTGAGCTTAAGATTGAGTTTTACTCTCATCTTAATGAAATTAAAGATTTATATTTTAATCAAGGTTTTGTTGTTTTTAAAATTCTACATCAAAAAGTTGTTGATACCTACAATCTTACTTTGGACTATCAAGCTTTTTGTTATTATGCAAGAAAAGAATTAAAGGGAAAGAAAAAGCTTAATAGTAGCTCTAAGAAAATTGAACAAGAGAAGAAAGATAATTTTGAGCTTGAAGGAAACAAAGAAGAAAAAAGCACAGAACCTATTATCTCATATCCTTCATTTTCTAAAGCTAAAGCATTCAATCCTCATAGCTCTAATGTTGATGAGGATAGAATCATTAAATAAGGTTTTGTTAAAAAAGTTTTCCTGTTGCAAAAACTTCTAATTCAGTATCGGAGTAAAGTATTTTGTTTTCAATATCATCACAAGGTAAAGTGACTTTTTCTTTTTTGGGTTCACTATCTTCTTGTTTTTCTGTGAAAACCTCTTCTGTTAATTGTTCTTCTTCTTTTGGTACATGTTGTTTATTTGAAGCATTCATAATATATTTGAGTGTGTACCATCTTGAAAAGACTTCAAGAGATAAGCTATTGCCATGAACTACTTCTGCTGATATGCCTAAAAGGGATAATTGTATAAAGCTCATGTGAACACAGAGTATATCTATATCTACAGCGTGAACTTCCATAATATTTTGATAGGCTAATCCATGTTTTTTAGAGAGTACCTCAGCTCTAGCAATAATCATGCCACCAGAGCCGACACAAGGCTCACAGAAGCTTTCTTTCTCTCCTGTGGCTTCTCCTAAAATGGAAGCCATAAAAACAGAGATATTATAAGGGGTAAAGAATTGACCTTTATATTTTGAGCCTAGCTTTAGATCCATAAAGCATTCACCTAGAAAATCACCCATTTTATCTTCTAGCCCCATTACAACAAAGGCTAAAAGTTGTGGAAATATTTCGGCTATCTCTTTTTTATATTTTTTGATGGTTTGCATATACTCTTTTTCAAGTTCTTCACTTTTTAAAAAAGGTTGATACATACTAATGGCTGAGAGTTTACAAAAGTCTGTAAAGAGTTCCCATGCTTGGAATTCATAGCATTTTGACTCTATTAGTTTTATAAATGCTTCTTGTGCTTCTTCATATTTCATTATCAGCCCTTTAGTAAATTATTTCTATAGAGTCATTAAGAGCATCTACTTTTAAAAAACGTTTTACTTCATCTTCTGCCTCATCTAAATCTAAACATTTCAGATACAGCACCTCTTCACTTCCATCAATTACTACAAAAAAACTTTTTTTCTTATTATTTATTTTCATAGCCATCTCCTAGAATTCAAAAAGGTTTAATTGAATAGGCTCGGTAGAAGCTTTTTCTAAATCTATTTGTTCATTTAATTTTTTAAAGAGGTAGGCTTTAATTTCTTCATAGGAAGAGATACTTTTAGAGTTATTTACAAACAATGAGCGATACCCTGTTTCTGTAAAACCTTCAAAGCCTTTACTTAGAGCATAAAAACTAAAATGGGCTAATCCTGTACTTCTAAAGTAATGAGGTTGGTACTGTACAGCAAAACTGAGATGATTAATTTTAAAGAAAAGAGTGAAGGTTAAACTTTCTTTTCTTTTATTAATTGATTCATTGAGCAATTGTTTTTTATGATATATTTTATAATTCATTGTTAAATCCTTTTCATTCTATTTATAAAGATAAGCGTGCTTAATGGTTGAATTTCTTGTTTATGAGCTGTTTTGAATCCCCTACCTCTTTTTTATTTTCCAAGGTGGAGAAACTTGCAACTCATGGTTAAGATTTTCTCGTCCAATCACGCTTCGTTATCCCTGTTGACGAATGAAGAAGAGATAAAAAATACTTGGTTTGGGATAAAATCCTTTTTATTCCAAAGTCAGTATTAACGCAGTGTTTTTAGCTAGAATGAAGTGAGGAATATGGGTAACGAAGCGTGAGGGGATGAGAACAGCCAAAGTGACATAAGCATCTCCATCTTGAGAAGAAAATAAAAAGATATGAAAGAATCGGAACGTTAGTGTAGATTTTCCAATTGAATTGAATAAGCTATTGAAAAAAAACTTAGAAAATATTTGGCTCTTCTTTCTCTGTGACCTTTTATGAGTGGGTATGCAGCGAATAGCGAAATACTCTCTTATAAAAATCGGGCAGAGATAAATAAGAGGTCAATATTTTATCAGTAATGGAATAGGGGTTTTTCTTTTTTAGGAGCAGCGTGGAGAAAAAAGTAAAAGTCTTGTGGAGTGGTCTCTTTTTAATAGATTGTTCAATGGCTTAGGGATTAGAACACGTAGTGCGATGTACCGTGTACTCGCCTTGGAACGCAGTGGAGAGGTTCAAGCCCGACCCTTTAGGGTAAGCCCCATAAGATAGCATATAGCCTCTAAATATTTTATATAATTTATCTTATATTAAATATGATATGAGTGAAAGTTCTATCCCATAGGGATTCTCTAAAATAGACTCTTTCCAAACTAGATAATTCGCGTTACTCCATCTATTATGACATACTTTATCCCCATGATATTCACCTTACTTTGTCATAGCCCAACCATGTTCATTATCTTTTTTACACCACTCTAGTTTTTCAAATATATTATTAATATTACTTGCTGATATATGAATCTTTTTAGATATTTCTTGAACTTGTTAAATAGGTATCCATGTCAAAATTACTCTTTTCAAGTTCTCTATTTTTCTCATTTTTATACAGTAGCGTATTAATTATTTTTTTATTTTTTCCATCTTGAAACCTTATTTTTACAATTTAATTCCAAATTTTCCAAGTATATAAATCACACTATAGTAAGCTAAAACTGTCATTATGATTGAAATACCCATACTGATGTAAAAATTAATACCTTTTTGTATCAAAAGAGGGAACACAATAAAAAGTGTCATAGATGGAGCAATTAACCAAACAATTCTATTTGAAAACTCTATAGCACTATTACTGCTATTTGTATCTATGTACATCCAAGTCATAGCAAGTATTGAAACTAAAGGTATCGCTGCCAATAAGGCACCAAAGAGACTACTTTTCTTTGCTATTTCAGAAATTAATACAATTAGTAGTGCTGTAATGATAAGTTTAAAAGTATAGTATAGCAATAATCCATCCTCTTATAGTTTGAATAGTGTATTCTATCTTAGAATTAGGTAGAATTAAATAATAATTTATTATGAAAGAAACTAAAATACTTGAGACGTGAAGTTTTATTTATTACAAATAGACAAGGTGTAATTTAATTTTTGTAAATACAACTACATTAAAAACCAATCTAACTCATTTTCATAAAATTCGCTCTTTCAAAAAATTTTTTGAAATTAAAATATCTTCTCTTTAAACTTTACTGAACTTCTCATAGGGTTTACCTATCAAAACATTAAAACTTGTACAAGTAAAACTAAAGTAACGTTTAACTATCGTATCAAATATAGACATCACTTATCTTCATCTAAAAATGTAGAGTGAAAAAGTATAATTATGAAAAAATAGTCTTATTACTTGCTACCATACTGTTTCTATCGTCTCATGCACAAGAGCTAACTGTAGAATAGCTCATGTATACGATAGTTATAATTCAGAAGGGTTCACTGAAGCTGAAATACCAAAGAACACTTCAAAGATATGGAGAACTGTAACATTCGGATTGATGTGTTAGACAGTTCGGTGATGAGTAAAATAATTCCATAGTAAAAGCAAAGTATGAAAAAGAGGAGTTAAGTGACTCAATGTTAAAAAAAGTATTATTACTTCTGATTATCATTAGTATGGCATGGAATTTGGGTAAGTACTTTGTTCCAGATCATCATAATAATACACACCACCACTCCCATACCCAAAAACTCTCATCGCATCAACTCATTTTACACTACTTAGAAGAGCATATCAATTTTAATAAAGAGCATGTCATTCTTGGCACGGCTCTTTTGGTACTACTCTTTTTTAAATCTTTTGGTTTTCATTTACTTTTATTGTGGAACAAAATCGTAGTTTTATGCATTAAAATTACGCCACATCATACATGCTTTATTAAGCTTCCCCCCCCTTGCGTTTACGCTCCATGCTTTTTCACGCACCTCCTTATCATACTTCTTATTTGAAAATATAGATTTAAAAACCTACTACTTTAATAATTAAATTACATAAAATAAGGAGTAATGTATTGATGAAAATCACTATTTTACTATTGCTGGTAATGCATTATTGCCATGCAATCGAATCAACAGAGCGATATAGTCTAAATAGCTTTATAGAAAAAGCTTTAGAGGCTTCATTTGCTCTTAAGCAAGATGAGACTCAACTTCATATCGACAAAAGCAGAGTCACCCAATCAACACTATGAGAAAATCCTGCTTTAGAAATGGAGTTTGATGAGGGGCTTGAAGGCTCTGTGGAGTACACCTACTTAGAGGTGAGTCAGCAGTTCCCATCATGGGGTGAACATCGAGCTAAAAAAAGGCTTGCTCATTTAGAACTGGAGAAGAGCAGCTACCTCAAAGAGGAGCATACCCTTCAGCAGCAACTCTCTTTTATAAGCTGTTGGCTGCGAAGAGACAACGCTTTATCATAGAGCAACAATTAAACCAGAGTCATCAACTGTATCAAAAAGCAACAGTACGTCAACAAGCTGGTGAGATGTCAGGATTGGAGCAATCACCCATTGCGTTGATGCAGCAACAGCTTCGTCTACAAGAGAAAAATATCGATAAGCACTATAGACATTTGCAACACCAAGCCCAAGCCCTGCTCAATCTTAATGAGGAGATTATTTTAAAAGAGGAAAGAACATCGGTTGCATATTCACCATACTCAGGTGTTGTTATTGAAAAATCTATTACAGAAGGTTCTTCTGTTAAAAAAGGGATGGAGGTTTATAAATTAGCTGATCTTTCTTCTTTATGGATTGTGGCTAAAGCGTATGAGTCCGATAGAGCATATATTCAAAAAGGCTACACAGTCGAGTATGGTGGACAGTTTAAGAGTGCTGAAGCTTCTTCTAATATGTTGATTATTTTAGGGGTGATTGTTATCTTTGGGGTCTTTATTCTTCTTTATATGGCATTTGCTTCTATTCGAGATGCATTGCTGATCTTACTCAATCTACCTTTTGCTATGATAAGAGGGGTTGTGGGACTCTATATGGCAGGGGGTATTCTCTCGGTAGCAACCATTATCGGGTTTATCACTTTGTTAGGTATAGCAACGCGTAATGGAGTAATCATGATTGCTCACATTCATAACCTCATGCAACATGAGCAGGTTAGCAACTTTGAACAGGCTGTGAAGCAAGGAGCCAAAGAGCGTCTCGTACCTATCCTAATGACAGCTATCTCAGCAGGATTGGCAATGGTACCTTTAGCACTAGGAGTAGGAGAAGCTGGAAGTGAAATCCAAGCCCCTATGGCGATGGTCATTCTCTTTGGACTGTTAAGCTCTACGCTTCTTAATATGGTGATTTTACCAGCTCTTTATTTACGCTTTGGATTACTAAAAAAATAGTCTCAAGCTATATCCAAACCTTCTATCAGGTTTGGATATAAAGGACGAATAGTATATTTTACTACATTTTAAAAATAGTTTTGTAAGAAGTCTATTACTTCTCTTTTTTCAAAACCACATAATAAACAGCAGGAATCACCAAAAGTGTCAACACAGCCGAAGAGACAACCCCTCCTATCATAGGAGCAGCGATCCGTTGCATTACTTCAGACCCCACCCCATCTATGTACATAATAGGCAACAATCCACCCAAAATAGCAAAGACTGTCATAAGCTTTGGACGAACTCTTAAAACAGCCCCTTCATAGATGGCTTCTTTGAGATTTTCTTTGGTTCGTTTAACAACTTTTTGTACAGCTTCTTCAAGATAGATAATCATAACTATCGCTGTCTCCGTTGCTACCCCAATGAGCGACAAGAACCCAACTACCACAGCAATAGAAAAATTAAAGTCTAGCATGTCTAAATAGACAATTCCTCCTACAGCTGCGAAAGGCAAAGTGAAAAATACTATGAGTGCATTTCTCATATTGTTTAACCCTAAATAGATTAAAATAAATGTAATAAACAGCGTAATAGGCACAATAAAAGCCAAACGTTCCATAGCAGACTCTAAGTACTCACTCTCTCCTGCCCACTCATAGTAATAACCTGTAGGTAGTTCTAAATCTTCTAAAAGTTTCATTCCCTCTTTTTTATAAACTTGAGAAGTAATGTTTGGATTTGGTGTAATGTAAATAAAAATTACTTTCTTACCTTTTTCAGCTTTTAAAATAGAAGGTGCTTCTTTATAATACAGATGTGCAAAGGTTTCTAAAGGGGTATAGCCATAAGGCGTTTTAACCCGTATGCTTCCTATACTGGTTAAATTTGAACGTTTTGACTGCTCATAACGTACTGAAATGGGGTAACGTTTTATACCGTCATAGAGTGTGGCTACTGTCATGCCCCCTACTCCATTTGAAATGGTGTCTAATATGAGATTTTTAGTAATACCGTATTCTGCAATTTTCTCATCATTTAAATCAATATTTAAATAGTAACCAGAGTTTGCCTTGTCTGCAAAGGCTGATTGTGTTCCTCCATAACTTTTCAGTCGTTTCTCAATCTCTTGGGCTTGCTTGGCTAACTCTTCAGCTGTGTCACCATAAAGTTTAATACCTAAAGGCGTTCTAATACCTGAAAGTAACATGTCAATTCGCCCACGAATAGGATAAGTCCATGAGTTGGTTAAACCTTTTATTTGTAACTTCTCTTCCATCTCATTCATGAGCTTTTCATAAGTCATTCCCTCTCGCCATTCACTCTCTGGTTTAAAAGTAATAATAGTCTCTATCATAGAAAGAGGTGCTGGGTCGGTGGCTGTGTCGGCACGTCCTGCTTTTCCAAATACGGTTTCAACCTCTGGAAAGTTCTCTTTTATAATTTTGTCAGTCTTTTGCGTTAACTCTTTTGCCATGTCAATCCCTATGCCGTAAGGGGTTACAGGCATATACATATAAGTCTGTTCATTGAGAGGTGGCATAAATTCCCATTTTTGCTGTTGGTAAATCCATACCCCATAAGCAATAACCCCTATCAACACAACAGGCATAACAAAACGTAACCACAACGCCCCTTTAAGCAGTGGAGAATAGAGCCAAATAAAAAAACGATTTAACCAGTTTCTACGTTCATCTAAAATCTTACCTCGAACCAGATAGACCATCAAAATAGGAACAAGTGTTATAGAAATAATCGCCCCTGTTAACATGGCAAAGGTTTTAGTATATGCCAAAGGTTTAAACAAAGCACCCTCTTGACCTGACAATGCAAAAATAGGTAGAAATGAAACCACTATAAGAATTAACGCGAAAAAGATAGGTCGTCCAACTTGTTTGGCTGCATCTAAAATAATTTTTGTTCGTGCTTCTCCTTGAAGTTTTTCACCACCATTGGCTTGTAATTTCTTATGGACGTTTTCTACCATGACAATGGAAGCATCTATCATCGCTCCTATGGCAATGGCGATTCCTCCCAGCGACATAATGTTAGACTCAACCCCTGCCCACTTCATGAGTAAAAAAGTAATGGCAATGGTCAGAGGCAAAGTAATGATGATGACTAACGCTGAACGAAAATGTAGTAAAAAGAGTAAAACAATAACCAGTACCACTACAGACTCTTCGAATAGTGTGGTGGTTAAAGTCTTAATGGCTTTAGTAATTAAGTCTGACCTATCATAGGTGGTTACTAAGTCTACATCAGCAAGTTTTATTTTCTCTAACTTTTCTTTTATCTCTTGAATGACAGCGTAAGCATTCTCTTTGTAACGAACAACAACAATGCCCCCTACTACCTCACCTTCACCATTTAAGTCGACCATACCACGACGATAAGAAGGAACCATATCTACCGTAGCAACATCAGAGATTTTAAGAGGTTTTCCATGGTAGTGATTGTTTATGACAATGTCAGCCAAATCTTGTACGGATTTTGCATAACCATTAGCTTGAACTATCTGTTCATAACCATTTTCTAAGATTATCCGACCACCACGATCTTCATTATTTGCTTTGATGGCTTTTGTTACCTCTTGAATGGTTAAACCCTGTTCTACTAGCTTTTGTTCATTAATGGTGATTTGATAATTCTTTTCAAAGCCACCAACTGTTGCGACTTCTGATACACCATTGATGCCTAATAGTGCGTATTTATAATAGTACTCTTGTAAGTCATAAAGCTCTGACAGGTCTTTGGTTTTGGAAGTTAAAGCATACTCATACACCCAACCAATTCCTGTGGCATCAGGTCCCATTTTTATCTGTGCTGATTTAGGAATGGTGGGTAGAAGTTCATTAATTTTCTCGGCAACTCTATCACGAGAAAAATAGATGTCATGCCCCTCTTCAAAGATGACATAAACCAAAGCATTTTCAAAAGAGGAAAAAGCCCGAACTGTCTTGGCTCCAG
>CACVAU010000085.1 GCA_902727915.1 uncultured Sulfurovum sp. | reverse complement strand
GGTGTTTTAATAAGCCTCTTTAGTTGATTTTTGAAAAAAGGTTGTAACTTCTTTATCTGATAAGTATGTTCCATCACAGCAAAATAGCTATCAAAGGTTCTGTTATCAAGCCCTGCCTCTTTTTGTAGCTCATTTTTGTTAAACATATTTCCACTGCGTATCATACAAAGTCTATACATCTTTATAAATTTATCAATATTTCGTATATTTGCCAATTCTCGTGCATCAGACTCAATATAAGTTCGGATATAAGAGCTAAACCAAAGGTATTTTGCTTTTTGGCTGTCGATTTTTAAAATCTCTGGATATCCCCCATCTATAATGGCATCTGTAAATTTAGAATTATCATAATTTTTTAAAATATACTCATCTAAAGAACCAAGAAACATATCTATAATATTTTGCTTATTTTGAGCTTTCTCTTTTAAAGACAAAGGGTACAATTCAACAATCCCAACACGACCAGCTAATGAGTCCGATATATCTTTAAAGCCTTGTAGTGAGGCAGAACCTGTTAATACAAATTGCCCATTTATTCTATCTTTGTCAATATACTCTTTGATGGTTATCATCAACTGAGGTAGTCGCTGTGCTTCATCAATAATAACAGGTTTTTTTAGATTTTCTATAAATGCTTTTGGGTCATTTTTTACCATTTCATAAATGTTTATGTCATCAAGGGTAATGTAGTTTTCAATATCTAAATTCAGAGCCAAAGTAGATTTACCCACTTGCCTAGCCCCACTTATAAGAAGTACAGGGAAATATTTTAAGTACTCTTCTAGGTCTTCTCTTATGGCTCTTTTAAGATACCTCATCTATAATCCTTTAATATTTAGGGTTATAATACTATAATTTTTAAAATTAAAGACTTAAAAACAATAACGACACTCTATTTAAAAGTATCTAAAAACTCTAAGATTATTTAAAAATAGAAAATAAATGTTTTCCCTCTATATACCTATAAGCAATCCTCAACTTCAACATCTTCATAATATTCTGAACAATATACAAACCAAGCCCAAGTCCATTACCCTTACTGTTAAAGGGTTGTGCATACTCTTCTAAGTTCTCCATAAAAGCTTGACCAACATTTTCTATCTCAACTCTATCACTGTAAACTCTAATAATCACTTTTTTATCTGTCGAATACTTTAATGCATTGTCTATCAAGTTTTTTAAACCTAAAGAGAAGAGTTCATAATCTGTATTTAAAACAAAAGGTTCAAGAGTTTTAATCTCTACTTTTTCTTCTATCTCCTCTTCTTCCATTATCATCAGTTCTAAAGCTTGGTCTATCATCTCTTGAACGTTGTATTTGTTTAACTTTAATTCATAACTTGAACTTAACATCTGCTCTATTTTGGAAAACTCTTCTATGAGTAACTCTAAACGCTCAAAAACCATGTCGTACTGATCTTTTTTCTTTTCATCTTCTAAAAACTCATTGAGGAGTCTTCCTTTTCCGATGGGGGTTTTAAGTTCATGCATAATGGTACGTAAAAAAAGTTGTCGAGACTCCATTAGTGATTCTATTTTTCTTAAAGCATCATCAAAAGCATTCGATACTTGCGCTATTTCATCTCTTTTTTCACTCTTGAAAGAGACCGATAAATCACCCTTATCTACACTCAAAATTTTCTCATGCAAAACTTTTAAAGAGTGTAAACTTCGTGTTAACCAAAAATACAAAAACAACAAAAACAAAAGTGCTAAAACATAAAATCCAAAAAGTTCAAAAGGGATTTTTCGTTCAATTTGATCTTCTAATAGTATCTTAAATTCACGATGTTTAACAAAGAGATAAAAATAATTTTTATCACGTAACATTTGAATTTCTACACGTCTCATTGAACGTACTTGTACTTTCTTTAACACTTTTTCAATCTTATTCATCTTATTGGGATGAACTAAGTTAAATGCACTGTTTCTAATAATAGCTAAGAACTCTTTATCATCAAAATTTACTGCTTCTTGATTTCGTTTTGCATCTCGAAAATGCTTAAGTACAATTCTGGAAGTTTGCATGTAGCGTTTTTCAGTTGAATGCATATATTCACTTTTATGAATAAAAAGATAAGCGCCAAAAAAAGCTGTAAGTAGTAAAGTAGCCACTAAAAAAATAATACGAATTTTACTATAAAGTGTCATGAGAGTAACCTATACCCCACACCACGAACCGTTTTTATGCTTACCTCATCTCCTAATTTTTTACGTAAACGATTAACAATTACAGCTAAAGAGCCATCTGTTCCATATTCAAAAACTTCTGAATCATAAAGTATCTGCTCTTTTGAAACGGTGCTATTCTTGTTCTTAATAAGCAAACGTATGACCACATATTCAGCAGGGGTTAATGCTAGAGATTCACCATATAACGTAACCTCCTCTTGGGTTTCATTTAACACTAAGTGGCTTATGGGTTCTTGGTTATTGTGAACTTTTTTATAACGACGAAGTAAAGAAACAATCCGTGCATACATCTCTTGTGGGTCATAAGGTTTAGGAAGATAATCATCTGCACCAAGTTGTAAACCTAACACTTTATCAGAGAGATCCGAACGCGCAGAAGAGATAATAATGGGAATATCATATTTACTCACCACTTCACGGCAAACTTCAAGCCCATCCATGTTTGGAAGGGTTAAATCAAGTATGAGAAGATCATACTTTTCAACACCAGCACTCAAACCCAAATAAGGGTCTTCGTAGTTGGTCACTTTTAAATTGTATTTGGCTAAAAAATCACTTAGAAGAGAAGCATACTCTGCATCATCTTCTATCATCAATATATTTGTCATAAAGCATTATAACTAATTTGCGTACTATTTTTTCTCTGCTTGTAACGCTTGTACAAACTTTGCTTTTTGTTCATCGGTTAAGATTGCTAAAATCTTTTCCATCATGTCAGCTTTCATATTTGCTTTAAAAGTAGCTCTTTCAACTGACTTTGCAATTAACGCTTCTCTATTAACACCATTGACACTAATAAACTCTGCTCTTGAACCTGAAGCTTTCATCTCTTGACGTTTTGATTTCATGGTTTCTTTCATAGCTTTACGCGCCTCTTTAATAGCTGTTTTTTGTTCAGATGTAATGTCTGCTGCTTTAAGTGCTACTTTCATCTGGTGTTTACCACCTCTATGATATTTTCCACCTCTATCATACTTCGCAACTCTGTCACACTTACTTGTGTTACAATCTCTCTTCATATTTTCTGCACTTACTGCTGTCGTTGCCATAATTCCTGAAATTGTTACTACTGCTAATGTTTTTAAAACTTTCATTTTTTGTCCTTTAAGTTTTGATAACCGTATTATGACGCATTAACATTAACAAAGTTACAGCATTTTATTAACGACTATTAACAACCTTCTCTAAATCTTCAACCTTTTTAATTAATAGATTGTTTTGCGCTACTAACTCTTTTAAAAGTTTGTTTTCATCTTCCTCTTCTTCTTTATGGTGTTCATCGTTAAGCGTCTCAATAATAATCCCTATAATCATATTTAAAAAAGTGTACGCTGTTAAAACAATAAATGAGATATAAAATGCCCAAGAGTAAGGATGTGTTTCCATACTCTCTGCCATAATGTCCGTCCAACCTTCAAAAGTCATAATTTGGAAAAGTGTTAACAGTGCCACACCTAAGTCTGCCCATGCCCCTGACTTAGCACCTTCAAACAGTATGGTTCCCATAACACCATAAATATAAAAAATAATAAACATTAAGATCATTACATACCCAATAGATTTTGCCGATCTAAAAAGAGCATTGATAATCTCTTTAAGCTCAGGTAATATGGTAATAATTCGTAAAACTCTAAAAATACGCAGTAACCGAGCCACAGCCGATTCATTTCCATCTATAGGGATTAAACTTGCAGCCACAATGACAAAATCAAAGATGTTCCAGCCATCTTTAAAAAAATCCAATGGCTTTTCATAAGAGGTAATACGCATAATAATTTCCATTACAAATATAATGGTAATCATCTGATCAAGAGAAAAAATAATGCCTTGATAAATAGGATCTAACTCAAAAGTATCAATTCCTACGAGTAAAGCAGAAAGTATAATAATACTCATCATAAAAAATTCAAAGTATTTGTTATAAATCAGCAGGGAAAGGGTTTGTCGTAATTCAGCTATAGATATCATTTTGGGATTCTATTAGGAAATAGGTAAAAGTAGGTTTGGCTTTTAACCATAAGTTCTACTTTTATTTATTTTATTGGCTAAAAGAAACATTCTAAGCCTCCATACTTCTATATATTTACAAAATCTGGAACTTAGCTATGTTGTTTATAAATCTCTATGAACTAAACCAAAGCCTCAGCTAAGACTTCATCTATTACAGAAACTCCTATAATTTTTATTGCACTTTTAACTTCATTTGGAATTTCATCTAAATCTCGTTCATAATTCTTTTCAGGAATTAAAGCTTTTGTGACACCAGCTTTATAAGCTGCAATAAGTTTCTCTTTTAAACCACCAATAGGTAAAACTTTACCTGTTAAGGTTAACTCACCTGTCATTGCCACGGTATTGTCTACTCTTTTTTCAGATAATATAGAAGCTATGGCTACTGCCATGGTAATACCAGCTGATGGGCCATCTTTTGGTGTTGCCCCTTCTGGTACATGAATATGTAAATCAAAACGTTTATAAATTTCACTCACATCAAGTGTTTCAAGCTTTTCATTCTCTTTAACACTTAAAGGAATCAACTCTTTATTAATGGGTAACATACCCGAATCCACTAAAATCTTGACCACAGAAAAGGCAATATGTGCTGACTCTTTCATCACATCTCCAAGACTACCCGTAAGTTTTACACTGCCCTTACCACGTAACTTAATCGCTTCTATTTTTAAAACATCTCCACCTATTGATGTCCATGCTAAACCATTAACAACCCCCAAAAGAGGTTGCGTATCAATGGCTGAAATTTCAAAAACTTTTTTATCTGCAAACTCTGCTAAATCTTTACTTTTAATTTTTATCTTTTCTTGTTCATCATTCATAAGAAGTTTTAAGGCTACTTTTCGCATAAGCCCAGAAACCTTACGGCGCAATCCACGTACACCTGGTTCTCTGGTATATTCATCGATTAATAATTTCAATGCTTTTTCAGTAATCTCAAACTCATCTTCATTTAAAGCATGTTTTTTTAACTCTTGGGGAATTAAATATTGTTTCGCAATTTGAAACTTTTCATTAGGGGTATAAGAATTCACTGAAATAAATTCCATTCTATCACGTAAAGGCGTAGGAATTTGCCCAACATCATTGGCTGTTGCAATAAAAATAGCCTTACTTAAATCTATATCAAAATTTAGATAATGATCACGATACTCTTTATTTTGTTCTGGATCGAGAACTTCTAACAATACAGCTGTTGGATCACCACGATGTGTTCTTCCTACTTTATCAATCTCATCCAAAACAATAACAGGATCCATACTCTTAGCTGTAATAAGTCCTTGAACAACACGCCCAGGCATAGAACCCACATACGTTCGTCTATGCCCTCTTAGCTCCGTAACATCTTCTAAACCACCCAAAGCTATTCTAACCAAAGGACGACCCAAAGCCTTAGCAATGGAATTGGCTAAAGAAGTTTTTCCTACACCAGGAGGTCCTGAAAAACAAAGAATGGTTCCTGCACTGCTCTCTAAAGTTATTGCTCTTTTTTCTGCCAGTTCACGTACAGAGAAAAATTCTACAATACGTTCCTTAGGCTTTTCTAAAGAGAAATGATCTCTATCTAACGCTTCTTGAACATCTTTCACTTTCAATGCTTGTGAGGTTAATTTTGCAAAAGGAAGCTCAAATACCCATTCTAAATAAGTTTGAATTTGTGCTGATTCTCCTGAATCAGAATGCATACGTGCAAAACGTTCAAGTTGTTTTTCTATCTCTTTAAAAGTATCTTCTTTGACATGAGACTTAATCGCTTCTAGTTTTTTTCTAAATTCTGCAAGTTCCTCTTCTCGTTGTGCATCGACACCTAACTCTTTATTAATCTCTTTAATTTGCTCTTTTAAAAAGTACTCTTTATTGGTTTGTTCAATTTTAGTATGCACTTTGGATCGAATCTCTTTTTCTACTTTAGCAGATTCCATCTCAGATGCAATAATATCAATAATTTGAAGAAGACGCTTTTCAATATCAGGGTTTGCATAAACTTCATAAGCATCTGTTTTTGAAAGTTTTAACAAAGATGCAATTAAGTCAACAATCCGATAAGGGTCATCTGTTTCAGAAATTGTCTTTAATAGATCAGCAGGAATACTATTATTTACCTTTGCAAATAATTTAAGCTTTTCATTCAAAATACTAATAAGAGCTGAAACTTTAAGTTGATCAAAATTTTGATTTTCTAAAAGTTGTACCATCGAACTTTGAAATGAAACTTCATTCAGATTCATCATTGCTAAATCGCCAATTTGTTCACCTCTTGCCATACCTTGAAACAAAATTTTAACACGTCCATCAGGAATATGTACTTTACGCATGATGGAACCTATCACACCTATTTTATGTAAATCTTCTTCTTTTCGAGAACCTTCAAAACCTTCTTTGGTGGTTATTAACAAAATAAGTGAATTCTTTTCCATGGCAAACGTTGCTGCTTCAATATCTTCTTTCTTACTTAAAAAGATTGGAGAAATCATAAATGGATAAAGAAAAAGATTGTCTTCTATAACAATGGGTACCTGTGTTGGAAAGGGTTCGTAATTACTTAACTGCATCTGTTTCTTTCCAACTTACTTTAAAATGGCATCAACAAAACCAATTTCCGGGGCTTTAATATCAGCCATATTAAGTGGGGAGTGTGCATTTTTATTATTATAAATTTCAGCTGCTTTATCTTTACCCAATCTATCATAAAGACTCGCAACATTCTGGTTAAGTAAATACTGACTCATATGTAAACGTACTTTAACCGTTGAAACCACAGGTAAATAAATAGAATTTGGATAAACTTTTACAAACTTTTCTACTTCAAGTAGTGTATCCATCATCAGTTTTTGCTCTTTATTCACATCTTTAATACCTAAAAATGCTGCTTTTATTTTTAAAAATTTCGCTTGTTCCACACGTGAACCAGCTGCATATTTTTTTAAATACTCATCCAAATAATAATCTGCCATAATATAAGCTTGATCTTCCATGTGTGCATTTGCTAATAACATTGTTGCAGTAGGAAGTAAGGGTGACCGTGCATGTTCACTTTTTAGTGAAATATAAAGATTATCAGCTCTATCTAAATTGATATTTGCCACTTCTTTGACAATATTTTCATACCAATGAAGTGCTGGTTTATCATATTCGTTTATGGCATCTTTATCACTACAAGCACCCAAAAATAGCACAGTCATCATCAATACCAATAACTGTTTCATATCTGTTTTTATTCTCATTATAAACCTTGTCTATTAATTAAAGAAATATAATATCTCAAAACCTATTATACTTTACTATATTTTAAGCCATTATCCTTTAAATCTTAATTCTAAGAAACAATTAAAAGCATTAAAATTACACAATTTACAATAATAAAATATAAAAAAATTTTATTAGTATATATAATTAATTAATTTTTTATAATTTTAACTCTTTATTAAGTCTAAACTTTCTATTCTAATATAAATTTAGGGATTAAACTTATTTTATATTAGGATTAAGCATGAAGAAAATTTATATTCTATTAATATCAATAATCTCTTTTATTACCCCTCTCCTTCAAGCAGCAAGTTGTGAATCACTTGTTACTTCTGTCATGCCATCAGGACTAAGAACTGATGCTACTAATATTAATCGTGCCTCCGTATTATCTTTCGATTATGACCATAAAGGAGAAATGGGAGATTTTCCTACCCCAACAACTTTGGCAACAGCCAATGAAGTTGGCACCGTTTGGGGCAAAGCCTATAATGCAAACAATAACAAACTTTATACTGCTGCCTTTCTGCGTCGTCATGCTGATCTCTCTCCAGATGGACTGGGTGCCATTTATGAAATAGATGTAAACACTCAGACCCCTACACTCTGGATGGATTTAAATACCTTAAGCCATTTAGGTGCTTCAGCAACACTTTTTCCCTATGAAACAGCAGCCAATAGAGGTCTAGGTACGCCTTTTACACCCAGTCATGATGTTTGGGCATACAGTCGTGTGGCAAAAGAAGGAATTGGGGGATTAGATTTATCTGATGACTACAGCACAATGTATGCCATGGATATGACAAACCGTCAAGTTTTAGAAATTGATGTCGCCAGTAAAACAGTTACTAATCGTTATGCCGTTAATGACCCTGGATGTATAGGAGGTGCTGGAAATGTACGACCATTTGGGGTAGATTATATTAATGGTGATATTTATATTGGGGTAACTTGTTCAGCAGAGACAACCATTGATTACCATGATGTTGATGCCTATGTTATGAAATTAAATGCCAGTACTTTTATCCCTGTTGTCACAAATGCTAAAGGTTTTACATGGGCAGGTTACTGGAGTGATGATCCTTATGCTTATGGTTCCAGTTGTAGTAATTTTACTTATGCTTTAAAAAATGCCTATGTGCCACTTATTACCAACATGGAAATTGATAACAATGGTCATATGCTTATTGGTCTTACCAGTCGTACAGGTTGGCAATTTGCTGAAGGTAATTATGTAGCAGATACGAGCTGTTCTAACCTAGTTACAGGACATGCCAGTAGAGGATTTATACTCAATGCCACCCCTTCGGGTAGTACTTGGGTACTAAATGCTGATGAAACATGGAATACCGATAACGGTGATGAACAACACCATTATAAAGATGCTATCTATGCCCATTGGGGTTCAGGTACCAGTCAAACTTTTGTTGGTGGAATGGCAAAAACAAGTTGTTCAGGACAAGAAGTAGTATTGGCAAACTTAATGGATCCTCTTAATCATGAGTCAGGAGGAACACGTTTTATACGAACTTCTGATGCCCAACATGAAACAGCAACAGCTATGGGTGATACTTCATTCGCAACCTCTAAAAGCAGTACCACAGAACTCTATCATGGAGTTGGTTCTACTTGGGAAAAGTCCTCAGGTATGGGAGATATTGAATACTTATCCTTACCCTCTAGTAATCCTTGTGATGGTCGTTCTTATGGTATTAACTATGATAGTCTAAATAACCACAGTGCTATTCATGAAATAACAAGTATTGGGACAACCACCAACAGTATGACAACTACCCTACTCAAAAATGATGCCTTTCCTTTTAAATCCATTTCTCTAACGAAAAGTTTAGACAACAAACTTTATGCTGTTCAAAGTGCTTCAACGCTCTCTTTGGGTGAAACAACACCTATCTATAGCTATGATCCTTCAACACCCTCCATACAAGCTACAGATACAGGCATATTATTACCCTATCCAAATAAAAACTTATGGTGGATTAGTGGAGGAACGGATCCCAGTGGTAATCTTTATTTTATACTCAAAGATGGTTCTTATTTAGTCAAAGTTGATTTAAATACCTCTGTGGTTACAACCGTTTGGTCAACATGGCCGAGTACAACCGTACAAGCACCTGGAGGTGAAAATTTTGGAGAATTATCAATTAACCTTCCTATCGCTAACACCCTATACTATGATATTACTTTTGATAGTACAGGAGATGCTTTAATTTCTGATGCCGATGGACATTATGTTTGGAAAGTATCCAATATAAACAGCAGTCCAAGTGTAGCCTATCAAGGTACACTCAATGGTATGACAAGTATTTCTGATCCTCAATGGATACAAAATAGTAGTATTACACGTCTTTATGGTTCAGATGCCAATACACCTGATGGAACGTATTATATTGATACCTCTACTTGGAATACAACCAAAGTAGGCACAGAATCTTTTTATGATATGGCAAGTTGTGATTTTAATATGCTCTCACCTCCTGTTAGCCCTCCAGTCACACCTATGCAACCTTTTAGCTGTAATGAAACCCTCTACCTTTCAAATAGAAATCTTTTAGGTACAGGAGCTGAAGATTCTGGGAAGACATGGTTACATAGTATTGATAGAGGTTCCAATCCTTATACTTATACTGCGATAGGTTCAGAATATCTAAGTGTTGCTGATGGGTATAATGCTTTAGGTTATAATATACAAGACAACTTTATGTATGCTCTTGATGGAAATCATCTGCTCAAAATTGATAGTAATGCTACGGTTCAAGATTTAGGTGTAATAGCAGGATTACCTGCCCAACAACTTTATGCTGGTGAATTTGATAGAGATGGTTATCTTTATGTATCAGGTAATGGATCAGCAAATACGGAACTTTATAAAATAGATATTAATTCAAGCACGGTTATTAATACCATTAATATGTCCAGTGCTGTACGCTTTTGGGATATGGCAATTGATGAAACAGGAGACTATTTTTATGTTATGCTCATCAACAATGCTGTTTACCAAAATGACCATATTGCTAAAATTCATAAGGATACAGGAGTTATCAGCAATATTGGAAGTAATAAGGGATCCATGAGTTCTTATATTTCCTTAGTCTTTACGGATATTGAAGGTAAACTTTTTATGATGTCCAATGAAAATGGATTTTACAATGTTGATACAAATACAGGAGAGATGTATAATATTTCTAATACACAAGACTTAACCATATATAATGATGGAACCTCTTGTCCTGATGCTAATATTACCTTGCCGTTAATGATTGGGGTCGACACCAATGTCATAAAATATGAAGGAGATACTGGCTTAACTGACTTTGTCTTTCGCATTAACTTTAATAAACCAGCACCTATTAACAGTGGATTTTCCTATACCATCAGTGACGGTACAGCAACATTAGCTGACAATGACTATCTTAACCAATCTGTTAACATTGTCTTAATGGCAGGAACTACAGAAGCTAATATTACAGTAAAAGTGCAAACAGATACCAAAATGGAAGAGAATGAAAACTTTTATCTTACCCTTTATAATCCATTAAATTTAACCATTCTTAATGCTGTAGGTATGGGAACAATTTTAAATGATGATGTTGTCTCCTTTAATGTAGAGCGAACTAACAGTAATACTACTGACAATATGACACAAGATAGAAAAGAAGCGCTTTATACACAGATATCAGGTAGAGATTTTAATTATGCTGTTGTCACTTATGATAAAAACACCTCTAATAATTTAGAAGAAGCTATAGAGGACATAACCGTTAAAGTAGAACTCTTAGACATCAATAATAGTGATAAAGTACTTTATGAAGAGTATCTTTATTTTACGGATGCTGTTCCTAGTAGTCGACTAGATAGAACCTTAGTCAATGACCTCCTTATACCTTCAGCACACAGAGATATGCGTTATCATATTTCTTATATTCTTGATATTAATGGTTCCATTGTTAAAGGACAATATGATAATGCTATGGACTATCAAAATATGAAATCTTTGTATTTTGAAAATACCAATACTTCACGTGATAATTTTGCCATACGTCCTGAGAAGTTTAACATACAAATTTTAGATGGCTTAATGCTACGTAAAAATAGTAATGATGGAGATAATACAGCCATTCAACTTGCTGCTGGCTATGATTATGATTTAAACATTACAGCCATGAATATGACTACTAATATCCAAGCACTTGACTATAACACTTCAACCACACGTATTTTAACCTTTCGTAGCAGTGGTAACTGTCATGATGAAAGTAATAACAGTAGTAATGAAATCTTTCAAGATGGTCAAAATAATATGAGTCTCTTTGAACATCAAAATGTAGGCTTATATCATTTAAGCCTACAGGATACTGAATGGACAAGGGTTGACTCCAATAAAACAATCAGCGATTGTATTCTTGACAGTAATAACACTTCGGCAAATAGTAATGCATTATCAGGATGTTACCTTGTCAGTAATTCAGCCATTAATACACACTTTTACCCTTACCAGTTTGACATTAATTTTACAATGAATAACTTACCAGACAGTGGGCATGATGACTTTCTTTATATGTATACCTTAAGTAATACTAACAATAACTATGCCATTCAATTTGAAGGAAATATTACAGCACAAAGTGAAGATAACATTACGACAACAAATTTCACAAACAGTTGTGTAGCTGAGAATGTTAATTTAACACTTGATGCAAACAGCCTCTCTGAAGATGGAAATAACACCCTACTCTTAACCTCTCCTAGTCCCATACGAACAAGAACGGATGTTAAGTTAAGTCGACTTATCAATTTTAACAGTGACAGTAACAGTTCACTCCTCGAGGTCAATAATAATTTAGATTATATACGCAATAACACGCTTATAACAGCTGATAAATTTTTAGATGCAAACCATGGTAGACTATACTTAGATATGCGTTATAATATTAATAAAAACTTATCAGAAACAATTAATCCTATTCAAATAAGCTTTGAAAATATTGAAGTAAATTCAAGCGATTCAAATTCCATTGCCAATGACAGAATAAATGTCACTTCTAATATTCATACTCCTAAAGGCATACAAAGTTTAAATTCAAGCCTTCGAGATTTTTACTTTACACAAGTCAGTTCTGATAAAGTCATGTATCCTAAAATTAACTTTAACAACACACAAATAGTCAGAACGCCTTTAAATGTTGATATTTTTTGTGATAAAAACATGTCATATTGTCAAAAAACAAATATCTTTAAACATACTGATACAAGTAGCTTAAATAGATCAAATCAAGGTTGGTATCTTTCTTTAGATCATAACCTTAGTACGGATGGTAAGATACAAAACTTAAACCCAAACAGCGTCACTGTCACTGTTAATCCTTCCTCTAATATTGACTTAACAAAGGGTCGTAATGGATTGGTTATCAACACATTCAATAACTGTAACAATAGCAATGATGTAATTATGGTGGAAATTGTTCCTGATACCGTACTACTCTATAATTCAGATATAAGTAAAGCTGGAAGACCAGAATATAGTCTTTCATGTACAAATACTCAATCTTCACTATCAGGCATAGGAGAGACAAGTCATATCCTTAATAATACAGCCAATGATAAACAGGTACAAAAAATGACTTGGTAAAATATTTTAATATAATATAAAAATATAAAACTTATATTAAACTTTAAGATAATATAAATAGATTATAATACTTTAATTTATATATTTAATAAGGATTAAAAATGAATATAAGTTTTAAGTACTTAATCTTTCTCTACTTAATTTTTTTTAGCAAGTTACTACAGGCAGATGGTTCAGATATTCAAATTACGATGAATAATGCTCCAATTGTACAAGAAAATGTTGGAACAAGCGTGTTTACAATCACACTAAGTGAAGAAGCTGATTGGTGTAATGTTGTACCCATTAGTTATACGACCCAAAACAACTCAGCTACAGCAGGTAGTGACTACAGCTCACAAAGTGGTACCATCATATTTTATGGTGCTTGTGATGCCCCAACACGCGTTGCATCTCCTCTTAGCCAAAGTATTTCTGTTGTTATTTTAGATGATAGTACTTACGAAGTTACAGAAAACTTTTCCTTAGCCATTTCAAATACTACCACAGGGTATCAAGTAAACAATACCACTGCCAGTGCCAGTATTATTGATGATGATATTCAACCTTTAAAGCTTAATAATTTTGCTGACACAGGTGTGACAGAGACTGACAGTGATCAAGTTCTTTCTGTCATTGCTCAATTTAATCAAAATATTCCCTCAGCCTTAACCCTAAATTATCATACTGAAGACGATACAGCTTTGGCTGGAACAGACTATAGCAGTGCGAGTGGTACAATTAATGTTCCAGCCAATAGTAACAGTGTGACTATTCCAATTACGGTAAAAGGTGATGTTATCCCTGAGTCACTTAAAAAATTTAAAGTTATTATTGATTCTATTTCCAGTGGAACACTTGTTGATAATGAAGCTTTCGTTTTTATTAACGATGATGATGGCATACAAGTTGACATAACCAGTTCAGATGTCTTAGAAGGTAATAGTGGTGATAGCAATACAATGGAATTTAAAATTTTCTTAGCAAAAGATTATCCCTCAGCAACGCCTCTAACCATTGACTATACAACACAAGATGGATCGAGTCCTTCTGCTACAGCTGGATCAGACTATATAACTACCAGCAGTTCTGTCACTTTTAATCTAGGGGATAGAGAAAAGATTATCAATGTACCTATTATTGGTGATAATATTATTGAACCTGATGAGAATCTTAAAATGCTTATTTCAGGTAGTCCTTATATCATAGACAGTGATTCTGAATCTGAAATTTTGAATGATGATGGTACTTATCCAGGGGTTGACTTTTCTACAGCTGACCTCTCTATTGTTGAAGGAAATAGCAGTACTAAAATACTCAATTTTAATTTTACTTTAGATGCTGATGCTATTGCAGGTAGTTCATTTGAATACTATACTCAAGATGATGATGCACGTACTTCAGATAATGATTATGTAGGCATTAGCACAAGCACTTACAATATTCCTGTTGGGACACGAGACATCAACATACCTGTAACCATTAATGGAGATACACAAATAGAAAATGATGAAACCTTTTATTTAAAATTTACAAATGAAAATAATATTGTCATTCATGGACATACAGCAAGAGGAAATATTATCAATGATGATGGTACTTACCCTGAATTAAGTTTTGACTTAGGTTCTTATTCTATGGTCGAAGGGAATGCTGGTCAAAAAGATTTAAATTTTACCTTACAACTTGACCAAGTAGCTGTTGCTGGTTCTTCATTTGATTATAAAACAGAAGATGATACAGCATTAAGTTCTAATAATGATTATGTAAAAATTAATACGAAAACACATACTTTTGTAGGAGGAGAAAGAAGCTTAACCATTCCAGTCAAAATTCAAGGAGACACAACGTTTGAACCTAATGAAACATTTTCTCTTAAGATTTTTAATGCCTCTTCTAATTTAAAACTGAGTTCTTCAACTATTCAGGTAAAAGGGCTTATTTTAAATGATGATAGCAATCCTTCAAGCATTAGAAATATAGGAGAATTTAGATTTGATGACTGTGGTGCTGATGAGTGGAAAATTGACCATTCTAGTATTGGAAACAATGTAATCAGTGGAAGCACTAGCATTGTTAACAATGATGACAAATCCTATATGTGTACTGCATTAAAAGGTAAAAACAGTAGTAGTAGCACAGCCATGATACCTCATCATTCTGCTTATGAACTAGACAACGGAACTGTTTCTATGCTTCTTTATGACCATCATAATGTTTGGACAGATACTGAAGACTCTTGGATGTTTGAAAAAGGTGCTTTTAAAGTACAAGTTGTTCGTGTTGGTGGAGATAAAAAGAAAGGTACTATTAAAGTTCATCTTGATGGAAATATTATACTTACTAACGAAGTGTTTTTTACCACATTGAATGATGGAACAGATTTAGATACACAGTGGATACATGTAACCATTAGCTTTGGAACACAAGGCATGAAACTTTATATTAATGGTGTAGAAAAAGGTACTAATCCCTATACAGGTGGGATTAGAAGTATTAGTGATGACTTTAAGATGACAAGGCTTTCTGGCTATTACGATGAATTTTATATTTTTGAAGGTGAAATGAATGCTATTCAAGTTGATAACCTTTACCAAAATGTTATCAATGATAGAAATATGGATGGAACAAGCAGAGATTGTGGTTGTTATACTCCTAGTGACCCATTTACTTGTGATAATGCTATGTACATCTCCAGTAGTACCAATAGACAAAATGGTGCCAATGGTAAAATGTGGCTCCATAAAATAGATACTACAAAAAATCCTTTTGATTTCATCGTGATGGAAGATACAGGTGCTACAGACTTATATAATGCAACAGCTTATAACCCTGATGATAACTTCATTTATGGTCTCTACCATAAAGAACTCGTTCGACTTAGTCGAGGGGCAAATGTTACTAATTTAGGTACAGTTGCTGGATTACCTAGTCGCTTTAATAGCAAACAACTTTATGCAGGAGCCATTGCTGATGGTTATTATTATGTGACAGGTCGAAGAAGTAAACAAAAAGAGCTTTATAGAATCAAACTTTCAGATAAATCTGTTACAGAAATTACGCTCTCTCAAGAAGTAGCCATTCAAGATTTTTCATTTTACAAAAATATTAATGATGCTATTCCTGATAATACTTTTTTGTATGGTGTTGATAAAAATGGTAAATTAACCCAAATAAATGTTAGTAATGGAACAGTCACGCAAATCGGTCTCGATCATCCTGGTTATGAATTTGACTCCTCATTTTCTGATAAAAATGGTCGTTTCTTCGCCAATGATAGTAAAGGTAATGGTTTTTTTGAATTTAACATCGCAACAGGAGACAAGAATTTAGTTTCTAATTCACAATCTGCGACATTTAATGATGGCGCAAACTGTGTCAATGCTGCTTTAGTATTCAATGACTATGGAGATGCTCCTGTCTCTTATGGAACAGCAAAACATAATATTTCTAATAACATTTTTATGGGTGATGATGTTGATCATGATGTTTATACCTTCAATACAGTAAATGCTGATGGGGATGACCTTGACGGAATTGATGATGAAGATGGGGTTACCCTAGCCGATGGGAGTGACCTAAATGGTACATTTTTAGCACTCAATACCTTACATGATTTGAAAGTAAAAGTCTCTAAAGTTGGATACCTAAATGTTTGGATTGATTACAACATAGATGGAGACTTTAATGATGCTGGAGAAAATATCATAACAGCACGTTCATTAACAACAGGAACACATATAATTTCTGTTAATGTTCCTAATGGTCTAAGCAGTAATACTAATACCTATTTACGTTTTAGATACTCTTCAACACCAAACTTAAACCCTACCGAAACAGCCACTGATGGTGAGGTTGAAGACTATATGGTACGATTTGGATCAGATGCTTTAAGAGGTAAGTTTAATATAGAACGTACTGACAGTGGAGGTTATGTTATTATGAGTGATGAACGTAATGCTTGGTATACGCAAACAGTTGGTCGTGACTTTAATTACTCTTTGGTATTTTATGAAGAAGACTTTTCAGCTGAAAAAGATGTAAGCAACGTTACAGTTAAAATTGATTTAATGAATATGGAAAGTAATACTTCTCTTTACCAATACTCTTTTCATATTTTAGATACTTTATCAACTTCGCGTATTAATATTACCCATCCTCTCAATGACTTAAATGATTTACCTGCTACCAAAGATGCACGTTTTAGAGTGACCTATGGTGTTGATACAGCTGGTAATATTATTCAGGAAAACTGTCTTAGTACTCCAGCACTCTGTACCAATAGTCGCTTAGATGATGCCCAAGATAACTTTGCGATTCGCCCTGAAGATTTTTATGTTAGCATTGCTGATGCAGATATTATACGCAAAGAAAACATCAATAGCTTTCCAAATCCTTTACGTGTTGCAGCTGGTTATGATTATAACTTAACCGTCATTGCTACGCAATATCCTAGTAACAACTATAGCGCCTCAAAAGGCTATAATGCAAACTTTACTGCTAACTTAGCTTTTGCTTCTTCTTCTAGTTGTGTGGATGACAGTAATGGAACCATTAATACCAATTTTTCAGACGGTAGATTTAATGATTTAAACTTTAACCATACAAA
This sequence comes from uncultured Sulfurovum sp., assembly GCA_902727915.1. The sequence goes on along the minus strand of CACVAU010000085.1, from coordinate 53,240 downwards.
TGTCGGTAAATATGTTTTAAATCTCTTAGATAGTACTTGGACAACAGTAGATGCATCTAAAAATCAATGTATTGATAATGACAGTACAGTTTCAAGAAATCCAAACAAACCTTCTGGTTGTCATATTGAAGGTATTTCAGACATAAACCTCTCTTTTTATCCTTACTACTTTGATGTTGATTTTAGTATGAATAATTTACCAAGTAGTGGGCATGATGATTTTATCTATATGTCAAAAGTTGATATTGATGACCATAATGTTTCCTTACAATTTCTCGGTTCAATTACTGCAAAAAATGAAGATGATGGAACAACAACTAACTTTACAGAAAATTGTTTTGCTGAAGATATTGTCCTGATGTTAGATGTTAATATGACAACAGATGATGGAGCTACTTCTATCAAAACAGCTAAGCATCCTACACGACACCAAGTTGCTGTCAATATCAACCGTATGGCACGTTTTAATAATGAGCCTTTAAGCACAAGAACTTTTGACAACATTACAAATATGGCAACACCTTTAAATATTAATGCCAATAAATTTTTAGATGAAAATAATGGAACAAGCTTCTTAGACTTAAGATATAACATCCAAAAACACCTATCTTTACCCATTAATCCTGTGCAAATGACATTTGATAGCTTAGATGCAAACTCTATTGCCTCAAACTCTTCAGCCAATGGTAAAATAACACCCAACTACTTTCCAATTGGAAGCCAAGACTTAAATAATGATATACGAAACTTTTACTTTAGTAGGGTTGCACCTGATAAAATCAATTATCCAAAAGTTTATTTTTATAGTAACCCTACTATCAATACCCCTTTGAACATAGACATCTTCTGTCAAGCAAAAATTGCTTATTGTGAAAAAACAGGTATTCCAGAAAATACAGATAAAACAGGTATTGCAAGAGTCAATGACGGATGGTATATTTCTATGAATCATAATCAAACCTTAGATGGTCTTGTCCAAACCTTAGCTACAAGTCGTCCACTGCTACTGACAATAGCACCTGATAATAATATTAGTTTTACCTTGGGAAGAAATCCAACTATTCAAGAGACATTTAATAACTGTTCAGGTGTTAATGATCAAGCCACAATCAATATTACACCTGATACTTCTTTACTCTATCATGATAATCCATCAAATAATGGTCGTCCAACTTATACCGTTAGTTGTAGTGAGCAAAATGCTTCCGAACTCTCAGGTATTGGTGAAACTGGTAATATTATCAGTAGTGGATCTAACAGTGAAAAGAACTCTAAAATAGATTGGTAACAGCCTACTTTAGAGATGTATTTTTAAATATTATAAATTATTTTTAAATATTAAAATTAAAATTAAAATTATAAACTATATTAATAGTTTAAACTTTAACTAAGTACAGATTAAATATTCTATTATTAATTATACTTTAATAATAGGATTTAATTATGAGTTCATTGAAATACTTATTTATTCTACTCTTCATACTGACTCACTCACTCTATGCAGCTACAATTAATGGAACAACCTACAAAATACAAGAAGTTGAATATATTATCAATGGAACTGATTATATCCAAGTAGAGTCAGGAACAAAACCTGTCTCTGTGAACTATTCAACTCCTGTTTATATCAAAAAAGTAACCTTAGATAATGGTACGGTACTTGATAATTTTGCCACTAATGACATTTCTGTTACACTCCACGCTGACTATTTAAGTCTTAGTGATTCAAATAAGGGTGTTGTATTTAACGATAATGCCTTAGATGCAACCAATGCGAATGCAGAGAGTGCTTTAAATACAACTAATATTAAAGATTATGTAAGTAATGATGATGAAAGTAATGAACGATTAATTATGGACATTACATACAATGGTTATTATCTTGAAAGTGATGATTATATTTTTTATCATGAACGAGAAGGAAATAATGAATTTAAACTTCAAGCACTTGATATATCAGGTAATCCTATCGGTGATATCGTTGTTTTTCCAGAAACCAGTAATAACAGCAATGGATGGGATCCAGATTTTGGTATAGGGGGGCCTTTTTCACCTTATCAACATCCATGGATGGGTGTTATTAAAGCTTCAGATTTTGGGGTATCTCAAATTTATGGTTTACGACAATGGACAGCAGGAGCCGATTTAAAGTTTTATGCAATTGGTGAAGATGAATTTGTATCACCCACATGTTTAGAAGAAAATATTAATGAGACAATCTTAATTGGTAAGTATGAAAATGGAGGCATCGCGCAACTTGATTGGAATGCTTCAACAAAACAAGCTTCTAATGAAACGCTTACAACAAGCAATCAAAATGGTTTTTGGGACTTAGCCTATAACAATGACGGTAAACTTTATGCAACAATCACAGGGAGTGAGTTACTTGAAATCAATCCTTTAACCAAACAAATTATCTCAAATAAAGGTATGATTGCTGGTTCAAATAATACCTATGAAAGTCTTGCTTTAGTTTCAGATAAGAATGGTCTGTTATATAGCATTACTTCTTATAATAATCGAGCTGCTGTCGTAACATTCTCAGCAGATGCTCCTAATAATACCACACTTGTTGCTTATGTTGACAACATTGGTTCTATTAGCACTTATGGTGGTGACCTTGCATGGAGTAATGGTTATCTTTATTGGACAGTTACCATTGCCAATCAAGTACGTCTTATCCAAATAGATGTTCTCAACGGAAGTATGGTTTCTAACAAAGTCATTACCCATAGTAATGGAAATACTTTTTCATCAGTAGCTATTCCCATGTTTAATGACTCTAAAGGAAATTTAGTTCTTGTACTAGGAACAGACTTTTATGCTGTGAATACAACTTCTGCTATTGTTACTTATCTTGATAACTACAATTATCCTACAGGTACACCAACAGGAGGTACGAGTAGTCATGATTTTTGTGCCTCTGAAACTGAAAAAAAAGATTATGGAGATGCTCCTGAAGAATATCCTCATGTAAGTCATATACCTTCTGATAACCTTTATTTAGGAGATACAAAACCTGATACTGAAAATAATCAACAATCCTCAAGTGATGCTTCAGGAGATGGTAGTGATGATAGTGATGGGGTTACGATACCACCAACACTATTTATTGAAAACAGTAACTATGATGTTCCTGTTAAAGTCTTTAATAATAGTGGACAAAATGCTTACATAACAGCATGGATTGATTTTGATAGAAATGGTATTTTTGAAGAGTATGAAGCGATTAATACCAATAACTTAGTTATCCCCTCTTCCTCTTCAAGCCAAACTGTTACCATACAATGGTCAAATAGTTATTCACCTAAAATGAATAATTTAACGGTTGGTAACACTATTATGCGTATTCGACTTACCACTTCACGTGTCTATCGATGTGATAGTGAACACTATGCCAATGGTACGAGTTATGAAAACAACTACTTTGTCTCTCCTGATGGAGAAATTGAAGATTATGAAATAAGCATTAAAGAAACACCCATACCTGGTAGTTGTACCACTGATGGGCTACTTGCCTATTGGTCATTCAATGAAGGTTCTGGAACAAAAGCTTTTGATGAACATAACAGTTATGATATGACCCTTTATAATTCACCATCATGGACAACAGGAATTGATGGTACTGCACTTCAATTTAATGATGATGACTATGTTGAACCCAGTGACCACAATGATTTATCAACTTCAAGCTATACAGTATCACTTTGGGCAAAGCTTGATAGTAATTCTTGTCCCTCAACCACAGCCATTTTTGAACAGAATAGATGGAGAACTGGTCATGTGGGTATGTACATCAATGGAGGAAGTTGTAAACCTCAATTAAGGAATGGTAGTCATTACTTTAGTGCAGAGGAGGACATGAGTGATGGAGACTGGCACCATTTGGTTTTTACTTATGACCAAAGTAGTCAAGTTGCCAAAATTTATGTCGATGGGAACTTAAAAGAAACAGCCACTGGAGTTTCTCATCAAACAGGTACCGATAAACCTACCCGAATTGGGGGAAATAATGATGATAGTGAAACTTTTCCAGGTAAATTAGATGAAGTTAGAGTCTATGAACGTGCTTTAGATATTACTGAGATATCTGAATTATTTAGTACGCCTGGCTGTGCAAATGAACCACCTCCAGCAAGTTGTTCAATAGGTACAGCAGGTACTGGAAATTATGTAGCAGGATGGTGGCACAATAGCCCTGATAATACTCCCACATCAAACCGATATTGGGAAAGTTACCCCAATGATATCAAGTCTGGGAAAGATGATACCGTAATTAGTCAAGCATTTGATGAAACTCATGGATCAGGAATTCAAGCGACCATTGCTGGAAGTCATTTAAGTATGGAAGGTGTCGATCAATCTACCCTAGAAGGTGCTATTAGTGATAATGATTATGTTGAATATAAGTTCACCACAGCTAATTTTACAGGCAATAAATATATTAGTCGATATGTCTTTACCGTTGCCAATGGACACCAAGTAGACTATTACCCTTATAAATTTTCTATTTTAGTATCTGATCAAGCAAACTTTTCTAATCATTTAAAAACACTTACGGATGCCCAACAACAAGGATATACATCAGGACAACCTGATAATCCAAATACACCAGGTAGTCACCAAACTTATGAGTATAATCCTACAGAATTTATATTATTAGAACCAAACAAGACATACACGATTAGAATTTATGTTTATGATGACCAAAGTAGTGGAAACAATGGTATTAGACTTGATGACTTTAATTTTGGTGTTGATTGTTGTGGGGGCTGTGATACAACGCCTGAACTGATTGTTGAGTACCGTTTTGATGAATGTGACTTTACAAACTTAAAAGTCAAAGATAGTAGTGGTAATAATTTTGATGGTAATATCGAAATTGCCAATAGAGATGTGACTGGTACCATAGTAAGCAGTGAGAGTGAAAAAATTATTAATCGTGCTGCAAAGTTTGAAGAAGGTATTATTACCAAAGATTTAGGAGCCTCAACACTAAACTTTAATGATGGAGAGAACAATACGGTATCTTTTTGGATTAAATGGAATGGTTCAACGCTTTCAGATGGGTATAACTGGGGTGCATCACTGGTCTCATGGGGAGAAGTATTAGATAGATATAGTTTCTTTATTAAAAATGATGGTCAATTAGGATTTAATACTGGAAACGCAGATATATTGGGGGTGGACTATACTTCTTATGCCCATGAATGGCATCACATTGTTGCTGTTTTTAATAATGGAGATATTACAAAATCCAAACTTTATATTGACGGTACACTCCAAACACTAACCCAATCAGGAACACCAATTCCAAGCAGAGCAAATATTCGTTCTAAAGTTAGTATTGCAGGAAAAACAGATAGCCCAATAGGACATCCTCATTATCACTTTAAAGATTATATGGATGAAATAAAAATCTATAATGGAGAACTCAATTCTACTAAAGTTTCTCAAATTTATACTAATGAGTTAGCTGGAAGAAATTGGGATGGGACAAGTCGATTAAGTACTAATTGTGGTTCCCCTACCTCCTTATCTATTTTAGATTCACGTGTTTTAGAAGGTGACTCAGGAACGACAAACCTAACATTTAGCGTAACTTTAGACCAAGTTTCTGACTCAAGTATCTCATTTGATTATCAACTTTTTGATGGTAACAATACAGTAGAAGCAAATGCAACATCTCCCAGTGACTATGTAAATAATGGTTCAGTGACCAATGCTGTTTTAAGTGCAAATACACAAAGCTATGATATTAATATCTTGGTTAATGGTGATACTGACATTGAAGAAGATGAACAATTTACCATTATTATTTCTAATCTTCAAGGTGCGACGTTAGGAAATGCTTCAGCTATTGGTACCATTATCAATGATGATGTAGATTTAGATGCTGATGATGATGGAATTCTTGATAGTATTGAGAAAGGATCTCAATCTATAGTCTATAGTGCAGGTTGGTATAACAATAGCCCAAGTGGTACATTTAATCAAGATGGTTATTGTACAAATATCGATAATGACACACATGTGTATGGTAGTAATGACAGTACGATTATTAAAACAGCAAGCCCTTTCACTTTAGGTGGAGGAATAATTGACAATACAGGAGGTAATTCTCAAAGAATACTTACTGATGTTGCAAGTTCTACTTTAGCAGAAGCAAAAATTGGCAATAAATACATTGAATATACTTTTGAGACAGCAGATACATTAGCCAACCATACTGTCCTTGACAAATTTGCAATGGCAAACTCTGATGAAGAAGGAGCATATTATTTTTCAATTGAATTTTCATCTGACAACTTTGTTACAACAACTAGACTGATTTCAGACTTTCATATTAGCTCTACCCATAATCGTTCTCCTTTTTTCGCAATAAGTAATGTAACTTCTACAAAAATACTAAGTCCTTCAACAACTTATAAATTTAGAGTTTATATTTATGGAGCAACAAACAGTTCAACTCGTATTATGTTTGATGATTTAAATATTGGTTTTAGTACACTTAAAGATAGTGATAATGATACTATCCCTGACTATCTTGACCTAGATTCAGACAACGACGGTATTCCAGATAATGTTGAAGCACAAACAACACAAGGCTATATTCCACCTAATAAAATCTTTACCAATGAAGGCGTAGATACAGCTTATGCAAGTTTGGTTAATGGAGGACTTACTCCAATTAATACTGATGGTACCGATGAAGTTGATTATCTTGATTTGGACTCTGACAATGATGGTGTTTTTGATATTATAGAATCTGGGTTTACTGTTATTAGCGATTCGGACAATGATGGTAGAGCTAATGGCAATGTTGGAAACAATGGAATTTATAACCATAATCTTGTTGAAACAGATGATAGCTATTCCGATGTAAATGCAAAATCGCATGATGGCACGAACTTTAACTTACAAGACTCTGATAATGATACCAATATTAATGGTTCTAATGCTACTCCTACTACACAAGATTTTGATTATCGTGATACAGTAGCACTTGATCCTTGTAGTGGTTTTCCAAATAACTTTGTTCCTAGAGAAAATTTTTCAGATATTTTTGTCGTTACCAATACCAATAATGAAGGTGCAGGATCATTAAGAGAAGCCATACTCAATACAAATGCAAATACCAGTGCAACTTCTATCAAACCTAATGGGATTCGTTTCTGTATCGATACTGTAGGTTCACATCAAACTATTCCATTGCTTAAACTAGGTGCTACTGCTAATGCTCTACATGCTCTTAAAATTTTAGAACCAACCGTTGTAGATGCTTGGAGTCAGGGAATAGCTGGGTACAATGGTACACCCCTCATTACGATTGATGCATCACCTTTATTAACAGAATTATTACCAAGTACAACAGCCCCTTTACATATACAAAATGCTACTTCTTCAGGTAGTGAAATAAGGGGACTAAATGTTATTAACTATACAGCTACAGGAATCTATATGTATAATACCTCTAATATTCGTATTAGAGGTTCATGGGTTGGTATTGATGTAAATGGTCTGGAACAAACAAATATTATTAACTTAACAAGTGGTGCATTTCAAAGTCATACCGTTGATCAATTAATATTAGGAGGTGCTAACCCTGAAGACCGAAACATTGGTTCAGGGTCAAGTAATGGTGCATTACTGATGTCCACAACCAATTCTGTTATTCAAGGAAACTACTTTGGTACAAATCCTACAGGCTTAAGTTCTGTTAAGAATACACAAAATGGTGTCTATCTATTAAATACGTCTACTGATAACTACATTCATGATAATTTAATCTCAGGAAATGAACAAAGAGGTATTGTTTTTAATGGTGCTACAATAGAAAGAAATCTTGTCACTCATAATAAAATTGGTGTTGATATTACAGGAAATAGTGCCTTATCTAATCAAGAAGGTATCGTATTTATTTCAGCAAGTAACAATGAAGTTGGTACAAGTAATATAGCTAATAAAAATATTATTTCAGGTAATACTAGAGATGGTGTCTATTTACAAGGTACTGCAACAGGTAATCTCATACAAAATAACCTTATTGGAGTAGGAGAAGATAATCAAACCAACCTTGGTAATGCCAGAGAAGGTGTTAGGATTATTAGTAATGACAATACCATTCTTTCCAATATCATTGCCTACAATCAACAAGGTGGAATTGGTATTTCTACAACAGGAATTCGTAACAAACTTTCAAAAAATATTATTTATAACAATGTTGGGTTAGGAATCGATTTAGATTTAGATGATGTGACAGCAAATGATGGTCTCATAAATACAGCCAAAGGAAATAGTAATTTAGATTATCCTATTTTTACAAATGCAAGTTATGAAACTGGTTTATTGAAGCTACAAGGATATGTTGGCATAAAAAACAACCCTATTTCAGGAAGCTATGAAATTGAACTTTTTCAACAAAAAGATGATGGAGATAACTTAGGTGAAGTTGAACTTGGTGATGGACTAAATATAGCACATGGAGAAGCAAATCAGTATCTTTTAACTTTTACAACCAATTCTGATGGTACATTTAATACTAGTATTTCAACAAGCATAAGCCTAAATAAACCTATTGTTGCAACAGCTAGAGACATACTAAATAATACCTCAGAATTTAGTGCTCCGATTTCAATATCACTTGATTTAGATACTGATGATGATGGAATTTTAGATATTGTTGAATATGGTAGCTGTACAGAAGGTGTTGAAACCCTAATAGCATTTGAAGATTTTGGAACAGGAAATAGAACTTCGACCTCTTACAGTACTTATTGTTATGAAGATGGGACTGGGTCAAGTAGCTGTACTAATTATTCAGGAAATATCAATGTTAATGATGGTGAATATGCAATTGTACAACATGCAAACCCTGATGCATCACAATTTGGGGTATGGACTACCCAAGGGGATCATACAGCTAATCCTAATGGAAGAATGATGGTTGTGAATGCCTCATTAGAAGCAGATGAATTTTATCGACATACATTTTCTGTAATTCCAAATGCTCCACTGACTGTTGATTTATGGATTTTAAATATCTTAAACGTGGGTGTTAATCAAACCTTTCCAAATGTCTCTTTTCATCTTGAAACATTAGATGGGACGCAAATTGGTCAAATGCTGAACACAGGGGATATATTACAAGACGCTACATGGAACAACTATTCTTTATCTATCAATCCAGAAGAAAATAGCCAAGTTCAAATTGTTTTACAGAACAATGCACCTGGTGGTGGAGGAAATGATTTAGCATTAGATGACATTACTATTAAACAAGTTCTTTGTGACTCAGATAATGATACTGTTCCCGACTACCTAGACTTAGATTCTGATAATGATGGTATTCCAGACAATATTGAAGCACAAACAACACAAGATTATATTAAACCCAATAGAGTATTTGATGAAGATGGTGTTGATACTGCCTATAATGGTGGTCTCACAACAACCGTAGATACCGATGGAGATAATATGGCTGATTATCTTGACGTAGATTCTGATAATGATAATATTTTTGATATTAATGAATCTGGGTTAGGCAATAATGATACAAATAATGATGGTAGAACCAATGCTGATGTTGGGATTAATGGGCTAGACAATGGAACAAGCTATGAACATAATGATAGCTATATAGATGTTAATGGACTTGCCTATGAAAATCTTCTCTTTAACCTTCAAGACAGTGATGGTGATATGAATCAAGATGGTCTAAATGCTGCTCCTTTAGGACTTGATTTTGACTATAGAGATAATATTGATGATCCTCTAACCATCACCGTTAATAATTTAGAAAAGCTAGAAGGGGATGATGAAGAGACAGAATTTACGATTCCCTTAACATTAAGTCGCCCTGCTCCTACTGGAGGGATTACCATAAACTATAGCCCATCAGGTGAAGAGGTCTATACCGATGACTTTGCACAAGTAGATGTAGAACACTTTTTTAAAGAAAACCCAAATCCTGTAGTAGATAGAAATCCCAATCCTAATAATATTGAAATTCATATTCACAAATGGGGTAAAACACACATTGATGAAGGAAACTCTGGTACAGAAAAATTAAAGTTTTTAGTCAAACTCAATAAAAGAGCGCCAGAGGGAGGCGTTCAAGTAAATATTGGAACCCGTAATATTACAGCTACAGAAGGAGAAGACTTTACAAAAACTACAAGCTCTGTCTATTTTGAAGCTGGTGAAAAATGGAAAATTGTTAGTTATTTAATTAATGGAGATACAACACTTGAAGAAAATGAAGAGTTTGAAGTCTATATACATAGCCCAATTAACGCTAGGTTACACAAAAGTCATATTAAAATTACAGCAACAATAAAAAATGATGATACTGATAACGAAGATAGTAGTAATACAACTTCTTATAAACGCTATTGGAGTAGTTGGAACATTTATCAATTTTCTTATTGGAAATATAGTACATTTTATTCTAAAAAATATAATAGTTATGAAACCTATTATATTGAAGAATTGAACATGACTCCTAATAGTAAATATCCATTATACAATAAAGCTATTCAAAAAAATTCGATACAGCAAAAAGATACTGTAGATACGCTTCAACAGGCAACCACAGCGTCTGAAGATGTTGAAATAATGAGTACTTATATTAAAGAAGGTGAAACTGAAGGGAATATTACCATGCTAATTCAAGGTGATATCAGTGTGGAAGACAATGAAGCATTTAACCTTAGCTTATCATCACCAGATGATGTTTTATTTATTGTTGACGATAATATTAGTAATAAAACCTCTCTTAGTTCAAAAGAGACAAATAGCGTCACAACAACTAATAAAAACAATTTGAAAAGTAGCTTAAAGACCACTACCTCTAAAACAATTATTGTTGTTATTATTAATGATGATAATCTTACAGATGCCCTTGTTGCTGATTATCGTTTTGATGAATGCTATTGGGATGGTACCAACAATGAAGTTATTGACAATAGTGGAAATGATTTACATGGAACAGCCCTTAATAGTGCCAATACCATTGTTAATGGTAAAATTCAAAGAGCTGGTTACTTTACAGGTACTGGTGCAGCTGTAAGTGTTCCTGATGATGCTCAACTACAACCTGAAACCATTACTGTCTCAGCATGGGTTAATCCTAAAAATTTAACAGATTGGGATTCTGTTGTTAGTAAAAGTTCTACTAGTAGTAAGAATGATGGTTGGGGGTTAACTTCTTATGAAGACCCCAATGAAATACATTTTTATATCAATCATTGGGAAGACCATAATGTTAAAGCTACCTTAGCTAGTGGATGGTCACATGTCGTTGGAACATATGATGGTGAAAGTATTAATATCTATGTTAATGGCGTATTAGAAAATAGTACGGCATACATCTCAACCATTAATCATTCTTCTTCTGTCTTATCAATTGGTAGAAACAATGGTGATGCGTATTCATGGCAAGGGAATATTGATGAAGTTAAAATTTTTGCACATGCCTTTACAGACGCTGATATTAATACTACTTACCATAATGAATTAGCAGGATTTAATTGGGATGGGACAGTTAGAACCCCTGTCTCCTGTTCAGCACTTAATAATATCGTTGCTGAATACAAAATGGATGAATGTTTTTGGAATGGTGTTGCCAATGAAGTCCTTGATGCCTCAGGAAATAGCTTACATGGTACAGCATACAATAGTGCCAATACCATTGCCGATGCAAAAGTGGGTCGTTCAGGAATCTTTGATGCTTCAGAAGCTTCTTATGTTTCAGTAAATCATAATGACTTACTCAATCCAGTAGGAGACTTTTCTGTTTCAACTTGGTTTAAAGCCAAAAGCTATTCTACTTGGAATGGTGTTTTTAGTAAATTAGAAGATGGTAGCTCAGAGTTAAATAAAAAAGATGGTTGGAATATTCAAGCTGGAACAGGATTTGATATTGCTTCTCTTCAAGGAAATACTTCTACTGGTTGGGCTTACCTTCAATCAACAACAACGCCTCAAACAGATCAGTGGTATCATGCTGTTATGGTACATAGTGCTAATGAGAGTAAACTTTATATCAATGGTATTTCAGAACGAACTATAAATCGTACCATTGAACACAATAGTGGCCCTCTCCAAATTGCAAGGTTTTATACTGATCTCAATACACTTACCTTTGATGGACAAATAGATGAATCTAAAATATTTCATGGTGCCTTAACCGACACTGAAGTACAAGAGATTTATAGTAATGAAAATACTGGTCTAAATTGGGATGGTACCGTTCGAGTTCAACCTACCTGTGTTGTGCCTAATCTAAGTATTAGTGATGTTTCTGAAGAAGAAAAAGATTCAGGGAGTACAGCATTTACTTTTAACTTAAGATTAGACACAGCCCCACTAACAGCTGTCAGTGTTTTTTATACGGTTGATGATGGTATAAATGCCATTGCACCTATGGGCAGTGCAACTGTAGCAGATAATGATTATGTTTCTAACAGTAACATTATAGAATTTGGGTTAGGTCAAACAGAAGCAAATATTACCGTTAATGTTGTTGGCGATATGCGAATGGAGCCTAATGAAGAGTTTTATGTCAACTTAACAGCACCTCAACGACTCAACCTTGCAGATACTCAAGCCAGAGGAATTATTAAAAATGATGATCTTGTTTCCTTTTCTGTTGAAAGAACAGATAGTAATGCTCCTGAATTTATAGCACCTACAAGTGAATATGATTTTAAACGTAAACAACAATTTTATACTCAAATCACAAACCAAGATTTTGATTACTCTATTGTAAGTTATGAAAAAAATACAACAGACCATCATGAAGCAGATATTCAAGACCTTACTTTAAAGATAGAGCTTTATGACAAAAACTCAACTACCCCAAATGACATTCTTTATACACATTATGCTTATTTTGATAATAATGCAAAAAGTAGAATAATTTTTGATACAAATAAGTTTGACTTACAAATTGCACAAGCCACACGCCGTGCACAATTTAAAATTACAGCTCTACTTGATGCAAACGGTTCTTTACTTTATGGTCAATATAACAATGATGCTGACTTTACAAATGCACAAAATACTTTAAGTACACAAGAAATTGAAGGACAAAGTGATGATTTTGCAATTCGTCCTTTAGCTTATAGAGTTAAAATTCAAGAGAATAATACAACCTATAAAATAAATGATAGTGATAATACCAATGTACATCTTGCTGCTGAGTATGATTATAAACTTAGTGTGGATGCAAGTATGGATAACAGTGATAGCTTAGCTAACACTTACAAAACACTCAATTCTCAAGAACTCAATGCCACACTCATTTTTGAAGATAAATCAACTTGTCATCAAACCAATAATATAACCGATATGGCTATCAACAATAATTACAACTTTATTGATGGTTCACTCCAAAATGCTGAAATTTCTCATAATAATGTGGGTAAATATACTTTCCATATTACAGATATCAACTGGACAAATACTGATATAGACTCAAATGGTGATTCGGAATTAAGTGGTTGTATTTTCAACAGTAGTTCTAATACATTGGTTAATAATCGTTATGGTTGTAATTTCAGTTCAAATACACCAAATAGTAGTAATTATAACCCTCTGAATATAGAATATGAAGCTTATGAATTTAACTTAACAAATACGAGTTTAGAAAACATTCATAATAGCCCTGAAAGCTATCTTTATATGGGAGACTTAAACTTAAGTCAAAAAATGGGTGTAAACTTATTTACAGACATCATAGCACAAGGTGAAAAGCATACTCCTCTGAGTAACTTTACAAACTCATGTGCTTCTAAACCTGTTAACTTAAACTTAAACTATATTATTACAACAGATAGTTTAGATAATAATACAACTTACCCAGAATTATTAACATATCATAATACCGTTCAATCATTTAAACGTATCATTTCTCTTAATGGTGATACCCCATTTAATGTAGAAGAAACACATTTAAGTGATATTTATACCCTACCAGCAAATGCTTTTTTAGATGTCAATGAAGGAAATAGTTCTATTAATATCCTTTATAATATTAGTAAAGAACTTAATGAAACAATGAACCCCATACATGTAAACTTACTAAGCATCGAAGCCAATGCTACAGAAAGTACATTTAAAATGCAAGATAACAATGAAACAGCTAAGGAAGCAGATAGCACCGGTGAGATTCCAAATGGGGAAAGAGACTTTTATTATTCAAGAGTAGCACCTGATATGGAGAACTATCCTGAAAGTTATGAGCTTAATCAAACAACCCCATTAGGTGTAGAATTTTTCTGTGACTTAAATGTAGCATGGTGTTCTCAAGCATTACCAAGTACCGTAGCTCTCAACTCAAAACATACAAAATATGGTTGGTATACTGTCAAACGACACAATACTACAAGAGATGGAACCATTACACAACTTGTTCCTAATAGCCCTGATGTCAACATTCATCCATCAGATACTAATTTAACCATTAACCGAGGAAAATATGGAAATGTCATTACAGAATATATGGGGAATGCCTTAAACAATAAAGTAACACAACGTGTTGGGGTTGAAGTAATGGTCAATGTTGATCCTTGGTTACAGTACCATGCTGACATAACACGTAATGGTAATCCTTTTTACCGAGTAACCTACAAAAATCCTAACTTTGGAATTTTATCTGGTGTTGGAGAGAGTGGAAATATGTTAAATATGAATGCGAATGAAAAAGCATCCAATAGAATGTCATGGTAAAGGAGACATTGAATGATAATTAAAAAAATGAAACAAGGAATGGCAATGATTGAATTGATTTTTGCTTTAGTCATCATGGGGATTGTGCTACTTTCAGCACCCATGCTAATTCAACAATCCATACAAAGTTCTAATATTGCACTACAACAAGAATCCATAGCAGCCATTGCCTCACACACTGGTATCTTACTGTCAAAACATTGGGATGAAGGAGATACCAACCTTTCAGCTGGTGTCGCCCCTATTATTACCCTCACAAATCCTTTAGTGAACAGTCCTTATAATTTAGAAGGAATTGATTTTGATAAAAATGTGTCAGGTCGAACCTCTACTGTAGCTGATGTAAACATAACAGCTTCAGCACTGGGACAAGACAGTGGAGATTTTGATGATATAGATGATTATACTGGTTTTGACGTAAATTTAACAGTCTTTAATAATGAAAATTCAACCAATGCTGGATTAGGAGATTATGTTGATACAATGATTCGAATTGCAACAGAAGTTACCTATGCTGATGATAGACCAAATGGTGGTACTTTAAGTTCAAATGTCAATGCAGCTAACAATTTATTTACTACTCCTTCTCTAGGCGTTGGCATAGAAAGCCAAATTAAATATATACAAACTACCTTAACAACTAACAGCACTGTAGAAGAGTTAGATAAAACAATTACCTTACATGCTTTCTCATCTAATTTAGGTACATACTCACTAGGAGGGGAACAATACTAATGAAAAAAGCGTTCTCTTTAATTGAAGTTATTTTTGTACTCGTGATTTTAGGCATTGTGGCTTCACTCTCTTCGCAAATCATTGTGCAAGTTTATGACAACTACATAACCCAACGTGCTGTTTATAATGTTAGCACCAAAACCGAACTGGTTGCAAATCAAATTGTCAATCGTCTTAGTTACAGAATTCAAGGAACAACCATTTCAAAAGTACATCAAGATTTTTTAGATGGGACAGCTACTCCTACCTCATGGTTACCCCTAAAAGATATTCCAACAGGTAATAGCTATACGAGTATCGAATGGATAGGCTATGACAATGATAGTTTTGCAGCCGATAAAACACCTAATTGGAGTGGTATTGCAAACTATGAAACAGCTTCTAGGAATAGTTTTACAACACCTGGTTCAAATCTGCCCAATGTAAGAACCATTATGGATAACTTATCGAGTGGAGAAGTTGACTTAATCAATGAACCTGCTGCTGTAATCTTTTCTCAAGATGATAACTTTTACACGGAGACAGAGGTATATGATCCATCTTGTATGGGCTTAATTCCTGAGGTAGAAACAAATACTAGTTGTATTTTTCCTGTTATTAGTAATGGTATTGACGGTTTTACTTTTACACGATCTCAAGATCCAAACAATGCCACAATACTTCCTAAAATTATTACAGAACGATACAAATTAGCATGGAGTGCCTATTCATTAGCACCAGAGAGAAATGCTGAAACTGGACAATTTGATCTTTTTCTTTATTCAAATTATCAACCATGGAACGGTGAAAGTTATATGGATGTAGGGGTTACAAAAAATATTATCTTACCCAATGTTACCGTCTTCAAGTTTTCAGAAAATGGTGGGGTAATTAACTTTAAGCTTTGTGCATCAGAAGATATAGGACAAGACTTCAATGTAACAACCTGTAAACAAAAGGTAGTCATAAGATGATCATAAAATCAAAAAAAGCATTCTCAATGGTTACGGCTATCTTTGTCATTATTATTATGGCAACAGTTACCTCACTGATTATGAATGTAACAGGAAAAACACTTAAAGAAACAACCCAACAATACCAAAAAGAACAAGCTGCACTGTTAGCACGTTCCTATACAGAACAAGCCATACTCTATGCTCTACACTATGAGAGAACAGCAGATTGTGTTAATGAAATTAACGCTACCTTTGGTTCAGTAGATAACTTATATAGAATTCAAACAGTCATTCAATATGCAGGAAATGAATCTCAACTTCCCATTCCAGGATGTGAAACAATTGCCCGATGGGTTGATACAGGAACCCTTAGATTTCAAGCAAGTATCTCGCTTATAGTTGATGTTTATGTTAGTTATCAGGATTTTGATGACCCCCAAAGAAGAGATGTTACTTTTCATAGAAGGACTTTACAAAAACTTTAATAAATAAATTTTAATTTAATAAATTATTTTAAGTTTATTTACTATCTGTTAACTATTGAAGAGTACAATTAAGATACTTAAAGAGACTAACTTTTAACAGTTTTCACTTTAAATCATTAAAAACAAAAGGATAAATTATGAGTAAAAATATAGTGGGAAGACATTATGATCTATCAGACTCCATTAGAGAACATATCTCTGAAAGTATTGATGGATTAAACAAATACAACTTAAATATAATTTCAAGCAACACCATTATTACTGCCGATAGTAAAAGTAAAAAAAATGTTTCGGTTGAACTTGTCCTTAATTTAAAGGATAAAAATACCATCGTTATTACACAAAGTGACAAAGATGTTTATGCAGCAGCTGACAATGCTTTTTCCAGAGCGCAAAAAGCACTACGAAGACATGCCGATAAAATCAAAAACCATAAAGTTATGTCATTTAAAGATTTAGGGGAAGAAGCAGAAGCAGTACTTGAATTAGATACAGAAGAAGTTGAACTTGTACCAATGGATTTAGAACTTCATAAACCACTAGATTTTGACGAAGCGATTACAGCATTAAGAGCTGAAAATAAACGACAATTCATTGTTTTTAATGATCATGATGGATTAATGAGAGTTATGTATAAACGAGCTGATGGTAAATTTGGTCTTTATTAGTCAAATGACAAGTTCCCATAGATACAATGGGAACTCATGAAAAAAGCTGTCAATTTTATTTGGTTAACACTGGGGTTCATCATGCTAGGTTTGGCCATCCTAGGTGTTATCTTACCCCTTCTACCTACGGTACCCTTTCTTCTACTCGCTGCTTTTTTCTTTGCAAAATCATCTGAAAAGCTTCATACTTGGCTACTAAATCATAAGCTCTTTGGTAAGATGATTGATGACTGGCACCGTAAAGGAGCCATTAACAAAAAAGCAAAATATTTATCAACCCTTTCTGTTTTACTTGTTATTATCATTTCATTAGCACTTTCACTAAAACCTCTGATACTCTCCATACAAATAGTACTTTTATCCTTAGTCTTACTCTTTATTTGGACACGACCAAATCAATAAAAACATACTTTTTTAATCTCAATACCTTTCAAACTACAAGTACTTAAGCCTCTCTTTTGCCACGTTAATAATATGCTCATCTTCAGCTAAATTTAACCACTTAAACTGCATACCACTCTGAATTGTACCATCTAGTATATCTCCTGAATTTCTAAACTGTAAATCTAACTTCGCTATTTCAAAACCACTAATCGTTTCTGAAAAAGACTTTAGACGGTTATTTTTTCTTTTATTAGTAAACAGATAACAATAACTCTTCAGTCCTAATCTACCTACGCGACCACGTAGTTGATGAAGTGTTGCTAAGCCTAATCGTTCTGCACCCACTATTATAATTAATGTTAAGCGTGGCAAAGAGATACCTACCTCAACCACTGTAGTTGCTAAAAGAATATCTCCTTTGTCTCTAAAGGATTGTAATACAGCTTCTTTTTGCTTATCTTTTCCATGTGTCACATAAACATTCTCAAATTTCTTTTCCCAAAAACCTCTACTTTCTTCTAGGGATTGATATGGAATTTCACTGCTCTTTTCAACCAAAGGATAAATAATAAGGATTTGATGTTTTTGGGCTATTTCATCTTTAATGGCTTCTAGTAAATCAGGGAAATCTTCTTTACCTATGACCAAAGTTGTAATCTCTTTCTTAAAAGGGGTAGATGTAATCAAACTCACATCTATCAATTCTGATTGCATCATTGCCTGTGTTCTTGGAATTGGTGTTGCTGAAAACTGTAAATAATGAGGTTTTTTCTCCTCTCTTTCCATCATATTTTCCAATAATGCACGCTGTCTTGTTCCAAAACGATGCTGTTCATCAACCATTACTAAAGAAGCTTTTGGCAAATCTTTTTTATGTAAAATGGCATGGGTTCCAATAATAAAGTCTGCACTACTATAATCGCCTTCATTCTTACCTTGCATAACAAGTGCTACCTTTAGATGACGTGGTAAATATTTTAAAGCTTCTTCATAAAGTTGAATAGCCAACAAAGAAGTAGGTGCCATTAGAATACTACAACTAGGATAAGCAATAACCGATGCAGCTAAAATAATCATGGTTTTTCCTGATCCAACATCCCCAATAATTAAACGTTTAGTCGCTTTATCTTTTCGTCTCAAATCTTGTGCCACTTCATCAATAACAGTTGCTTGTTCATTTGTTAAAGTAAAAGGTAAAGCTTCTATAAAAGCATTTAATTTTCCACTTAAAGCTTCTATAGAAGGAAAATCCTCTTTTTTAGATTTCAATTTTTTCATATGATTAAAAGCTTCTACAAACTTTAAAACTTCTTTATCATACCCTTCTGTATCTTTTAAACTTTGAGGATAATGTAATCCCAACAAAGTTTTAACTTCAAACTGATTCAAGCCCTCCGAATAAAGACTCTGTTCACTAACATAATATTCAATTAAAGACCGTATACTACTTTCTTTTAATACCGTAGCATATTTTGGAATAAGTTGATTGATATACTTTAAAGATTTTGGCTGACTCATCTGTAACAAGCCTCTATACTCTTCTACCTTTCCTTGAATATAATGCGTAGAGCCTACTGTAAAAAGTTTATGATGATAAGGAGTAACCCTAAAAAATATAGAACTTAGACACTGATTAAAAGCTGGTAACCAAAAATCTATACGTAATTTTCCATTAAAACGATTCACTTCCTTAACTGTTGCCTCTAAGGTATGCACTTTAGTAAGTTCTATACTTGATGAAAGTATGGTATTATTATAAGAAGAAGGTATAAGCAATGCTAAATCTAAAAGTGAAACTATCTTTAATTTTTGAAATAATGCTTTTGCTTCTTGCATATTCTCTCCTATTATTTTATTTATTATACATAAATAATGAAAAATAAAAACAATAAAATTTCATACTGTCATATTTTTAAAAATAATAATTAAACTCTATTTATAATAAAATGTTCTAAAATGTAACATTAAGAAACATATTTAGTAAATATCTTCAAGATAAACTGAATTGTTTCTTATTTTATCTTATAATAATTTTAGGGGATATAGCTAGTTTTTACAAAGGATTTTACTATTATTTCATCTTCGCAACCCAACCAATTTAATGTATTATATATTGAAGATGATAAATTTACTCGAACCCTTACAGCTCATCTCTTAAAAAAGTACTGTACCAATTTAGTTCTTGCAGAAGATGAATCAGATGCTTTTATCAAATTTAAAACAACCTCAATAGATTTAATTATTACCGATTTATCCATGCCTAACAGTAATGGATCAGACTTTATTAAAATGATTCGGAACATTGACAGCGAAATACCTATTCTTATTGTCTCAATGCACATAGAAAATACCATATTACAGCAAAGTATTAACTATGGAATTCAAGGATATATCCAAAAGCCTATTAATGAAAATACTTTAAAAATACAATTAGATCTCATTAAAAGTCAAGTTATTGAGAAAAACCTTATTAAAGAATATCAAAACATTACCAATGCTTCGGCAATTATTTCTAAAATAAATAAAGATCAAGTTATTACCTATGTCAATGAACAATTTTGTAAAGTTTCTGGATATCAAAAAGAGGAATTGGTTGGTCAGAATTATGAAATAATTAAATTTCAAGAAGACTCTCCTAATTATTTAGTAACCCTTTGGCATAAAATTTTACACACACAAGTGGTCTGGACAGGTGTTTTAAAACACCGAACCAAGTCGGGTCTACTCTATTATCTTCAGACAACCATTCAGCCCATCATAAATATTAATGGAGAAATTGAACAATTCATAACCCTTTCCATTCCTATTACCAATATCATTCATCCTGAAGAACAACTTGATGACTATTTAAAACAACATCCAGAATCCATTCTTTTTCTTATTAAAATTGAAGAATTCAAATATCTTGAACACTCTTTTACCAGAAAAATAACCAAAAAACTACAAAAACTTTTTGCTAAAGAACTACTCAAATATATGCCAGAAGAGTGTAGATTTTCTCAAATTTATCTTCTTAATAATGGAAAATTTGCTTTTGTCAAACAATATGATTCAAGTTTAGATATGACCTACCTTGTTAATACACTAAAAAAATTTCAAATCAAAGTTAATAATCAAAAAATTAAAATTGGTATTGTTAATTATACACTCTCCATTGTAAGCTCATTGGCTTACGGTCAAGAGAGCCTAGAAAATGCAAAACTTGGTCTTAGAAAAATTTTAAAAACTAAAGAAGAATTTATTGTTGCGAGAAACTTTAAAGATGAAATGACAAAAGAATCAAATGAAAAACTTAATAAGTTTATGATGTTAAAAGAAGCCATAGACAACTATAATATCGTTTCTTACTTTCAGCCAATTGTCAATAACAAAACATTAAAAATAAAAAAATATGAATCATTAGTACGACTTATCGATCGAGATAACAACATACTTTCCCCTTATCATTTCTTAGAAATTGCTAAAGAGGGAAAGTATTATCATAAAATTACCAGCATCACCCTTCAAAATTCATTTCGTGCGCTTTACAATACAGAAACAGGGATCTCCATTAACCTTTCAGCTTTAGATATTGAAGATACAAAAATTCAAAATGAGTTTTATACTCTTTTAGAAGAACATAAAAGCGAAACCCATCGAATCACCATAGAGTTGGTTGAAGATGAGAAAATTAATAATAAAGAGATGATTCAACACTTTATTCAAAAAGTAAAGCAATACGGTATTAAAATTTCTTTAGATGATTTTGGAAAAGGCTTTTCAAATTTTTCACGAGTACAATCTTATCAACCCAACTATATTAAAATCGATGGTAGCCTTATACGTAATATTGAACAGGATAAATTTTCCCAAGATTTAGTAGAAACCATTGTCTTTGTTGCAAAAAAGCAAAATATTGAAACCATTGCTGAATTTGTTGAAAATGAAAATATTTTTAATATTCTCAAAAACTTAGGCGTAGATTATTCACAAGGATATTATTTTTCTAAAGCAGCTCTGTTAGAGGAGTTTCTCTCCTCTACATACTAACACTACTTTTTAGCCCCAGTTACTACTGAAAATGAAAGTTTTATGATTTCTTGATGTTTTTTAATAAAAGTATTCAGTTCTTCTAATTTAATAGCTTCTATTTTCTTTAAATCTTCGACCGATGAACCCAAAGGTTTATTGGTATAATACTCTTGAAAAGCTTTACCTAAACGTTGAGATAGTGTCTCGTTTCTAAGAGGTTCTGAACCAAGTAGAAACTGCTGTGCAGCTGTTAACTCTTCTTGACTTACACCTTTATCTAAAAAAGTTTGAACAACTTCTTTAACAGAATTTACAGCCTCATCTCCACTCTCAATTTTTGTTTGTAAATAACCAGAAAAATAAGAGTGTGTTTTGTTAATGTTAAAACGACTATATGCCGAATAAGCTAAACCTTTTTTTACCCTAATCTCTTCCATCATACGTGAACCAAAACCAGAACTACCTAAAATAAATGAAGCTACGTTAGCAAGATGTCGTTCTTTGGAATCATAAGCTACCTCAAGTGGTGCACCAAAATATACATAAGCTTGTTCACTCTTCACAATTTTTTCTTCTACTTTCTTCTGTCCTACAGCTTTCATACTTTCAATGTTTGGTGAATTCACAATAGAAAGTAGTTCTAAAGTCGCTTTAGCATATAAAGCTGCTTCCTTTTGCCTAATGTCCCCACCCATAACAACAATGGCATTGTCAACACCCAAATGGTCACCTAAGTGTTTATCTATATCTACCAAAGTAATACTTTCCACACTTTTCACTGTTCCAGAGGATGCCTTAGCCAAAGGACTATTAGGGAAAAGCATTTTCTTTAATTCTAAAGCAGAAATATAATCAAAGTCACTCTCTTTTCTTTTTAAAGTTCCTATGGCTTGTGTTTTAATTTTATCTAAAGTCTTTTCTGTATAGTTTGGGTCTTGTAGTAACTCTTTTAATCGATCAATGGCATAAGAAAATTCTTCTTTTAAAGCACCGACTTCTATAACAAAAGTCTCCTTACCTGCATGTGTACCTAAAGTAATGGCTCTATTTTCAAGCTTTGTCGCAAACCCAATACTCCCATCTTTTTTAGTTCCTTCATTAAGTAAGGCAGCTGAAAGTTTTACCAAGCCATCTTTCCTGTCGGTAAGTGTCCCAGAATTCTTAAAAATCAATTGCATCGAAACAATTGGTAAGTTTTTGTCTTCTTCAAATATAAAAGGGACTTCTGTGTTATTAATTTTTAATTGACTAAGGTTTGCACCCATTAATGTTCCTTGAATTACTAGTGTTATAATTGTTAATTTTTTTATAAAATTTATTTTTTTCATGTGTTAAAATCTTTCTAAAATCTCATAAGCTGTATTACGTTTAGCAGGGTTTTCACCTATATCACGTATTAACTCTATCATCTCATCTTGATTCATTGTATTGGCTGCCCCTGCTGCTGACACAACATTTTCTTCCATCATGGTTGAACCCAAATCATTTGCACCAAATTTTAGTGCCATCTGACCAATGTAAGAACCTTGTGTTACCCATGAACTTTGAATATTCGGTACATTATCCAAGAATAAACGTGCTACTGCTAAATAACGTAAATATTGATTTGGTGTGGTTTTAGAAATGGTTGGAAGCTCACGCTTTAACTGCGTATGATCACTTTGATAAGACCACATAATAAATGCTCTAAATCCACCTGTTTCATCCTGAAGTTGTCTCACATAATCTAAATGCTCAACAAGTTCACGCGTTGTCTCCACAGTTCCATACATCATCGTAGCCGTAGACTTTACACCCAATTTATGTGCTTGTCTATGAACCTCTAACCATTGATCTTTGTCATGCTTTTTAGGTGCGATGATATCACGAACCCTATCAGA
Organism: uncultured Sulfurovum sp.; assembly: GCA_902727915.1. The sequence continues at coordinate 29,409 of CACVAU010000085.1, read as the reverse complement.
AAGTATCTCTGCTCCAGCACCAGGGATAGAGCTTAGCCCCTTAGCCTGAAGACGTGACAACACTTCTGAAATAGAAATTTTAGAACGCTTAGCAATATAATCTATCTCAATAGAAGAAAAACCATGAATTGTAACTTGTGGATACTTTTGGGCAATGTGTTCTACTAAATCCTCATACCATTCTATTTCAAGTTTAGGATGAACTCCTCCTTGAAATAAAATTTGTGTTCCACCAATGGCAAGTAACTCTTCTATCTTTTGATCAATCTCATCAAAAGTTAAAATATATGCATCTTCTTTTTTTTCATGTGTGTAAAAAGCACAAAACTTACAATCTACCCAACATATATTGGTATAATTAATATTTCTATCAACCACAAAAGTCGTGATTTTTTTGGGATGAAGTTTAGCTTTCATCTCTGATGCCATTCGACCCAAAGTTTTTAAATCTGCTTTTTCAATGAGTTCTATCGCTTCATCTACGGTCATTCTTCTGTTATTTAAGGCACTCATTTTAGTTTCCTTTAATTTATATATTTATTCAATAAAATGAAATTTCCTACTCTGGCTTCTCTTTAGGAACTTCAACTTCTTCAGGTTTCTCAATATTAGCTGCTTCTTCTTTACCTAAAGCATCCAACACAGCATTAATAAAACGTGGTGATTTATCATCAGCTAAAGCTTTGGCTAACTCAATGGCTTCGTTAATGATAATACGCTTATCTGTTCCTTCAATCATAATTTCAAAAGCAGCCAAACGCATAATTGATTTTTCTACTTTACCTATGGATTTATAATCCCAACTTCTAAGATGTTTTTGAATCTCTGCATCAATGGTTGCCAAATTATTAATGGTTCCATTAAAAAGAGCATGTGAAAACTCTCTTTGTTTATTTCTTATTTTATCTTCTTCTAAAATATCATCGGTAAAAGTTGAAATATTTTCATTACCTAAATCATATGCGTATAAAAGTCCTACTACTGCTGTTCTTGCTTGATGTCTTGTTGCCATATTTTATTCTTACCTTTTTACAATGTATATAAAAATTCAAAACTTGAACTTTTATATATATTTATTGGTGCGATGGCAATCGTCCCCCCCCCTACAATTTCAATGCCGTAGGGTGTGATTGCTATCACACCATCATTCAATTACGCCTCTAAAGCCGTATATAAATTCATAAGCTCAATAAGCCCAGCCATTGCTTCTCCACCTTTGTTACCTGCTTTTGTACCAGCACGTTCAATAGCTTGTTCAATACTGTCAACAGTTAATACACCAAAAGTTGCTGGTTTACCATGCTTCATGGTTGCAGAAGCGACCCCTTTTGTTGCTTCAGCTGAAACATAATCAAAATGAGGTGTAGCACCACGAATAACTGCCCCTAAACAACAGACAGCATCATACTTACCAGAAGCCAAAGCTTTATCTAATGCAAAAGGTACTTCAAAAGCACCTGGTACCAAAATTAAATCTAAATCATCCACATTTCCACCATGTCGAGCGTAAACATCTTGCGCACCCTCTACCAATCTGTCTGTAATAAAGTGATTAAATCTCGCATTAATTATTGCTACCTTTTTGCTTGTATCTACTTGTAAGTTACCTTCTATAAGTGCCATTTACTTCCTTTTTCTCTTTTAAATTAAAATTAATTATAACCAATGTAATCTTTTTTGTGACAAAGTCACACCTAGCGTTACTCTACAATTGATTGAATAGCTTCAATTTGTTTCATTAGCGTATCTAATTTTTTTAATTCAATCATATTGGGGCCATCACTTAAAGCAATACTTGGGTCAAAATGTGTCTCAAAGAAAAAGCCATCCACACCAACAGCTGCTGCTGCACGTGCAAGGTAAGGAACCATAGAAGAGTCACCACCAGATGTTGCTCCTCCAGATGCTGGACTTTGTACAGAATGTGTGGCATCAAAAATTACAGGAGCAAACGCTCTCATGGTCTTTAAACCTCTCATGTCTACAACTAAGTTTCCATAACCAAAAGACGAACCACGTTCTGTTAACCAAACATTATATTTCTCTGCATTTTCATACGAAGCATCACCCTGAAAACCTCGTGTTTTAAGGACTTTTTTTACAGAATGTTCCATTGCTTCTGGTGCAAGAAATTGTCCTTTTTTAATATTGACCGTAGTAGCTGTTTTAGCACAAGCTACTAACAAATCTGTTTGACGACATAAAAAAGCAGGGATTTGAAGTACATCTGCTACTTCAGAAACACTGGCTGGTTGTGTATAATCATGAACATCAGTCAAAATTTTATACCCAAATTGTTCTTTCACTTCTTGAAGTAGTTTTAATCCTTCATCTAAGCCAGGGCCTCTAAAAGAGTCTAATGAAGTTCTGTTTGCTTTGTCAAAACTTGCTTTAAAATAAAAATCTTTTGTACAATCTTCATGATATTTATTAAGCGATTCTGCAATATGCATTACATTGTCACGACTCTCTAATACACATGGTCCAGCTATTAATTTCATATTCATATCCTTAAGTAGTAACGTAAAGTAGGTTAGGTTCTTATGATGAAAGTATATCTAAAAAAAGTAGGGAAAATTAAGGGAAATTATGGAGACTAAGCTTTATCCTAAAAAGATAAAACCTAGTGGCTTAAAAATAAAAATTAACTCTCTGATGCATCACTAACATCTAAGAACCCATGCTGTGTTCGATGACCATGATTACGAATATCTTGACGTGTTTCATTTAAATGTTCTCTGACCTCATCCTCAGAAACAAGGTCTCCTCTAAAGTCATGTACTCTAATACGAAGTTCATGTAACAACTCAGCTATATCGGATGCTTCCTCAGGTATTTCTGTAATATTATTGTCTTCTAAAATACCAACCAATGCATCTGAAAGTTGAATTCCATTGCTTGTATTTCCATCGGTATCTAAAGACTGTAACATTCTTGCGACAGGTTCATCATCTTCCAAAATAGTAATATTATGGTCTTTTAAAACAGAAGCATTGACATCTCTTAATTTAATACCTCCTAAAGAAAAAGTACATGATTTTGAAACTTCATAGGTAAACTCACCCTCTTCTGTAGTATTTCCATCAAATGAACCACATTTATAGTGAACCCCTTTTACTTTAGCATCAACATAATATCCTGTTGACTTTTCTACCGTTGTTGTATCCTCTGAAGTACTTGCACCACCTCCACAACCAACTAACATAAATGCTCCTAAAACTGTCGAACCCATTAACATTTTCTTCATTTTATATCCTTATTATTAATTATCTATGCAAATTTTATAATAGCTTTGTTAGCGAAGTGTTAGCAAATCATAATTTCAAATAAACCTTCGTCCCCACATTCACCTCACTGCTCATACTAATCTTAATACCCAACTCATCACAAAGCTTCTTGACAATGTTTAGCCCAACTCCGATGCCCTCACTCTGCTCTTTGTAAAAACGTTCAAAAACTCTCTTTGGTTGTACAATGCCTTTTCCTGTGTCGGTGATGCTTAGTTCTTTGTTTTTAGGGTTATAGACAATGCTTACTTTTCCCTCTTCTTTATTGTATTTAGACGCATTACTTAAAAGGTTATCTAAAATTCGGCTCAATGCTTTTTGATTACTTTGGATGTTGAGTTCTTTGGGAATATCGATGCTGTACTCTATGTCCATGTAGTTTCGCTCTATCATGTCCACCCGTTCAACCACCAAATCATAAAGTAAAAAAAGCTCTTCTTTGTTTTGGTATTTCAATAGGTAATGTCGTAGATTATCTTGCAGAGACAATATTGTGTTTACACTGCGTTCTATTCGTTTTATTTTGGTGTCACCTTTTTGTTTTTCACTGAGCAGTGAAAGATTTAAACGCATGGTAGAGATCGGGGTGTTGAAGTCATGTAAAATATCTTTAACAAACTCTTGGGTTAAGCGTAAGGCACTGCGTAAAGGATGTAACACATACAAAGAAAACGTTATGGAAAGTAGTAAAACCACCAAAAGTGTCAAAAGTAGATAACGGACAAGTACAGCATGTAGAAGCTCAACTTTTTGATGATAGTCATCATATTTTATAAAGATTTTTAAAAAGAAATCATCAGCACCTTTTATGGGGTAAAAACTACTTAACTCTTCTTCATTTTTATAAAGGCTATAGGTTACTTGCCCCTCTTTTTTAACAAAGTCAACGCTGTATTTGGGACAGTCCAAAGTATAATTACAAATTCCCATTTTTGCCAATGTCTCTTTGTCAATGTCTTGTAATTCATTTAAATAATAAAGATAAAAAAGCCCACTAATCAGCGTACTCATTGAGATAAAAAATAGTAAAAAACTCTTTACAAAAGACTCTATCTCAACACGTTTCAAGTCGGTAGCCTTCACCATGAACATTTTTAATGTTTAAGTCCGTACTCTTTTTTAACTTCGTAATGGCAACACGCATGGCAGAAGCTGAGGAAATTTCTGTTGCTTCTAAAATCTCTTCTTTGCTGATAATGCGATTGATATTATGAATAAAAAGTTGAAAAAGGTTTCTTTGCATTTGACTTAGGTGTAACTCTTTAGCTTCTTTTAGCAGTACTTCATTTTTTGGATTGTAAACAAGATTATTGTAACGAATAGTCTGCTCATGTGTCTGAAATTTTGCTTCTATGCGAATGAGTAACTCTTCAGGGTAAAAAGGCTTTTTAAGGTAGTCATTAGCTCCTACTTTAAACGCTTTGCTAATGGTCTCTAGGTCAATAAATGCAGAAATAAAAATGGTCTCCGTTCTGTCATTCGCTCCTCTTAATGCTTCAAGCAGTTCCAAACCATCAAACTGAGGTACGTTAATGTCAAATACATACAAATCAAACTTCTGTTGATAACTTGCTTCAGAAGCTTCCACCCCATTAGAAACCAATCTAACCTCATAGTCTTTCAATTCTAACAACTCTTTAAGCGTCTCAGCTAAGTCACTGTCATCTTCCATTAGTAAAATCTTTTTCATCATTACCAGTAATACCCTAACTTTAAGCCTACAGTATTATCCAGTGCATTGTCACTTAAGCCATGTGCAAATTTAATGTTTGTAAACCAATGCTTATCTATCATATAATAGCCATAATATGAAAGTGATTCTATATCTCCTAAACTTCTATAGATGCTGTTAGTATGGTTATAAGAAACACTACTATAAAAATCATCATTAAAGTAGTACCCTAACCCTGCTTTGTAAAAATAGCTATTATTAAATTCCGTGTCATCACTACTATCACCTACTATGGTCATGCCAAAACCTGCAAGAAATGAAAAGTTTTCATAAACATAACTGCCTTGAACAGAAGCCCTATAATCTGTTTTATTTTCGCTACTATCATAGGTAGGAAAAACAATACCTATACCCAATTGGATACGTAATTTTTTTAGAGGTTTAATTTGATAATAAGCATCTAAATAAAGGTCATTAAGTCCATGTTCTTCATAAGTATCCCCTTTTAAATCAGCGTAAGTACCTGAAACTGATAAGGAAAATTTTTTATGGTAGTAGCCCATCTGAAATTCTGAAATATTTAAACTAATGTTTCCTTCTTCTGCATAACTTTGTCCAAATACAATATCAAAATGTTGATCTGAAACCAAATTCTTAATGGTACAACCCCTTAAGTCAACCAACTCTGTGAGAGGAGTATTAGCACATTGGTCTAGCTTGTCGTCAACACCATCCAAATCACTGTCATTATATGCCACAAGAAGTACAGGTAAAATAAGTATGACAATGCATTGTTTGTACATAATTTATCTATCCTTGATATCTCTATGTTGAGGTAAAGCTTGTCGCTCTATCCCTCTTACACGTTCATGCTGATCTTTTGGACGTTCAAATCCTTCATAGCTATGTTCTATTCTATCTTTGATAGGCTCAGCCTGATCATACTGTCTCTCTTTAACATCATGCTCTAACTTTTTAGGTTCATCTTTCTTATGCTCTTCTCTTTTAAGCGCTTCATCCTTATACTGTAAATGCTCATCTTTTGGAACTTCCTTTTTAGAAGGGTTCATTTTCGCACGCAACTTCTCAATAGTATTCATCCGTTCATTTTGGTTCATCTCAATAAGTTGTTCTTTAATTTGATTCATCAATGCCACACGTTCTGTAGGTGTCACATACTCTAAAGATTTTATCTGTTCATTAATAGTTTGTGTAAAAGCAATAGAGATTGATATCAGTAACATAATGATTATTTTCATATAGACAATCCTCCTTCAAACACTTAAGTGTATAGTATAACATTTTTACAAAAAAGTGTTAGCCAAGCATTACCACACATACTTATTTTTTAGAAAGTGCAACTAAAAGCCCAGAACTAATGACTAAAAAAATCCCTAAAAATGTCCAGATATTTGGTAGTGCATCCCCTAGAAAAATTCCAATCAATACTCCAAAAACAATATTGGTATAAGAGATGGTTCCTACTATCCCAGCTTTCGTTAACTCATATGCTTTAGTCATAAAAAGTTGTGAAATGGTTGCAAATATTCCAACAGCTGTCACATACAACCATGTAATACCCTCTGGCATCACAAACTCAGCAAACATCCAATCTAAATCGTCAGAAACGGTTATATATGGGGTAATTAACATTAGTATAAGAGGAGCAATGGTTCCAATTCCCATAAAGGACATAACAATGGCACGTGTATCATAATACTTTCGTAGTTCTCTAATAGACGTATACGCCAATGCAGCACCAATACCTGAGAATATTCCTAACATATCATATTTGTCAAATGAACCACCTACGGGTTGTGCTACAAATAAGATTCCTATGAATCCAAGTAAAATAGCAACTAATGCTCCTTTTCCTAACTTTTCATTTAAAAATAAATACGCAAAAATGGCCACAAAAATAGGAGATGTTTTATTATAAGTAATGGCATCCCCTAAAGGGATATGGGCAATCAAATAAAAATAAGCCAACAATGCAGCAAAACCCATGGATCCACGAAAGATTAAGAGTAAAAATCGCCCTCCACTTTGCTTTAATGGTACTTTATAAATAGATAAACCTACTAGAACGACACCAAATATATTTCTAAAAAAAGTAACTTCTACAGGGGGTAAGGTTTCTGAAACTACTTTAGCAAATCCACCCATAAAAGCAAAAGAGAGTGAAGCTAAAAGCATAAACAAAATACCTCTGTCCATGCCTAAAATATATTTTTTCAAAGAAAACCTTTTAATTTTTTGAAATTTTATCATATTTATATAAGAACCTTTCAGTTAGAATTTGTTTCAAATTTAAACAAAGATCTTTTATATGCCCATAAAATCATTTCTAATCTTTCTTACTCTCCTCCTATTTACCCAAAATGTTACTGCCAAAGAATATAAGTGGAGTAATAAACTAACTTTTTTAGGTTTTCTAAAGAAACATAATATTTCTAAACGACTTTACTATGATATGCATAAAGAAGACCAAGAATTAATTCAAGAGATAAGAGCAGGTCAAAGTTACAGTATTAACAAAAAAAATGGAAAAATTACAACCATTAACATTCCTGTTTCTGATGAACTTATGCTCCAATTAAAAAACACTAAAAAGGGCTACAAGTATAAATATGTCGAAATTCCTTATGATTTAATTGAAAGTACTATTTCAATTAAAATGAAGCATGGCTTTAAAAAAGACTTATACAAAGCCACAAAAACTTGGTACTACGGTAAAGAGCTGGAAGAAGTTTACTCTAAAAGCATTCCTTTTCATAAAATGAGAAAAGGGGATAAAATTATTCTTTTTTATACCCAACGTTATAGAAATAACAAACCTTACACTAGCCCTCAAATTGAAGCTTGTCTTATTGAAATTAAAGGAAAACCTTTTTATGGTTTTTTAATGGACAATGAAAAGTATTATGACTCATTAGGCACCCAATATAAGCGTACCTATAGTACACGTTTTATTCGTCCTGTACCTAATATGAAACGTATTTCAAGTCGCTTTACCCATAGACGCTATCATCCAATTCATAAACGTTATCGACCACATTTAGGCATTGATTATGCTGCACGTTCTGGTTCTCGTATTGTTGCTTCATCCAAAGGAAGAGTTGTTTATAAAGGCTGGAAAGGTGGATATGGAAGAACCATTGAAGTACAACATTCAAATGGACTTAAAACACTCTATGCACATATGAAAAGCTATGCCAAGGGCGTAAATAAAGGTAGCTATGTAGGTCAAGGAAAAACCATCGGTTATGTTGGTACTTCTGGGCAAAGTACAGGTCCTCACTTACATTTTGGTCTTTATAAAAAAGGTCGTGCTGTAAATCCTGCAAGATATGTCAGAAAACAATCAGCTAAAATAGTGAGAATAAAAGGAAAGTCCTACCAAAAACTACGTAAATTAGTGCGTTACTATCGACCACAGTTTCAAGAAACAAAAGCCAGAAATTCAAGTATTATTAAAGAAGAAAGTAAAAAGTGTCTTAACTGTTTAAAGAAGTTACCTCCAAGGAAGTAAACTCTTTAGCTTATAATCTCTCAGCTCTAATATCACCAAAGAAAATTAAATCTTTCAAAACAGCTTTTTCGGTAATACCATCATTTCCAATTCGTAATAACAATTCACCCTTTTCACTGGAAAAAATATCTTGATGTACAATTGCCTTAGCATACCAAGAGGAATCATTTACCCCAACTTCTTCTTCATACTCTTCCAAATCAGATACTTTAGGAATAGAAACTTCAACTTTACCTTTTTGCTTTTCAGCCCCAACAGCATGATAAATATAATCTTTAGTTGTTTGTTTGTCTGTTATTTTTTTATCTAAATTAAAATAAAGTGACAATAAATCATCAGCTGAATAAAAATCCAATGTTTCATTTTTATCAACAGTTAATTTTCCATTTTTCCAACGTTTATATTCTTTGTTCACACTTTTATTTTCATGATTAATACTGTAAAGCTTATTCGTCATTTTTGAACCATGCGACTTAGTTACCTGATAATAATCTGAAATCATTGTACCCCCAATAATACGCCCTCGTGATACATGATGTTCATTTCTTCCTCCAGAAAGTGTCTTGGCTATACCTGTGGCTTGTAATTTAACAGAAATTTCATAACTATCTTTATCTGTGGTTAAAATGGCATTGGCAATACCTATCTCACCAATAATTCCAAACTCAACTTTATAATCAGCCTTAATTATGTCTGCATTTAACATAATTGTTGTAAAAAAAATCATTAATATTAATTTCATAATTATCCTTATTATTTTATTTAGCTTAAGAAGTATTATATCAATTTTTTTCGATAAGATTGCACTTAAAATAAAAACAAAGAAGTAGTATATGAATGAAAGTAATGTAAGCCAAGCCGATCAAGATTTAAACTCATTGGATATAGAAACTGATAAACTTGTAGAAACTTTAGACATTAATTTCTTTCCTCATGTGCAAAAGATGCTCAATGAATTTTATAATCAAGAATATGGTGCTTATTTTACTGAACTTTATTTTAACATTCCTCTGGGAAATATTATTGCTGCTATTTTCTTTCTTATTTTCTTTTTATACTTACGTAAAGCTTTTGCACACTTAGCCATTGGCGTTTTACAACCATTAACACAACGAACAAAAAATTTTTATGATGACCGTATTCTTTCAGCACTCAAAGGTTCCATTGCTTTTGTATTTGTTATTATTGGGGTAAGACTTTTCTTTGCTTTACTATTTTTAGAAGCACCATTTATTGATAAACTTATTGACTCCATGATTCTGTTTAATGTTTTTTGGGCTATCTACTCCTTAGTCTATGCCTTAAGAGATACGGTTTACCACTTCACCCAACGTTTTAATCCAGAGTTATCACATGAAATGGGAAATTTCATACTTACTATATTGCGTATTATTGTTAGTTTTATCGGTATGGGTGCCATTCTACAAATATGGGGTGTCAATATCGCTGGACTTGCTGCTGGTTTAGGTATTGGTGGGTTAGCTTTTGCCTTGGCAGCCAAAGATACAGCAGCTAACCTTTTTGGTTCAATTGCTTTACTATTGGATAAATCAATTCGTATTGGAGAATGGATTAAAATTGCTGAAGTTGAAGGTACCGTTGAAGATATCGGTATGCGTACTACCAAAATTCGTACTTTTGGTAAAGCACTTATTACCTTACCAAACCAAGTCATTGCAAACAGCCCCATTGAAAACTTTTCAAGACGAGGTATTAGACGTATTAAAATGAACATTGGTCTTACTTATAATACCAATAGTGAGCAGATGAAAAATATTTTAACAGATATTAAAACGATGTTAAGAAATCATAAAGACATTGCGCAAAAAGAAACCATGTTAGTCAACTTTAACTCTTTTGATGAAAGCTCCCTTGGTATATTTATTTATACTTTTAGTAATACAGCAAACTGGGAAAAATATATGGATATTAAAGAAGATATTAATCTAAAAATCATCAAGATTATAGAAGATAATCATTCAAGCTTTGCCTTCCCATCTCAATCGCTTTATGTTGAAACACTGCCTGAAAATAATATAGCAACATCAATCAATAATTAAAAACCTGCTATAATTCTACTAATTTAATGGTCGGTTAACCGACCCTATAGAAAGATATAATACATAATGACTAAATTAAAAAAAGTTGCCATTTTAGGACGACCAAATGTAGGAAAAAGCTCCCTATTCAACCGACTTCTTCGACAAAGAGATGCGATTACTTCAGATATTGTAGGTACAACCCGTGATGTTAAAAAACGTATGGTAACCATTTCAGGAAACCGTGACTTTGAAGTCATTGACACAGGTGGTATTGATGATAGCACAGAAATGTTTGCGACAGTTAAAAAACTTTCACTCCGTGCTGCCGATGAAGCTGATATCATCCTCTATTTGGTTGATGGTAAAAACATCCCTCAAGAAGAAGATAGAGAACTTTTTTATCAACTTCAAAATCTTAATAAACCCATTGCATTAATTGTTAATAAAATAGACAATGATAAAGATGAATCCATTCGATATTGGGACTTTTTAGAATTTGGTGCTGACAGAACATTTCCTATGTCTGTCAGTCATAACCGATACATGAATGATTTTTATGCTTGGCTTGAAACGTATATTCCAGAACGTAATGAAACAGATGAAACTCTACAACGTGAAGAAGAGAATGAACTCTCCTTTGAAGACATTGTGAATATGGTTCAAGTTGATGACATTGATGAAACAGATCAAGACATTAAAGTAGCCATCATCGGTCGTGTTAACACAGGTAAGAGTTCTCTTCTTAATGCTTTTTTAAATGAAGAACGTGTTGTAGTCTCATCAGTTGCTGGTACAACCATCGATCCTGTGGATGAAACACTTGAATACCAAGAGCGTAAAATTACTTTTGTTGATACAGCAGGAATTAGAAAACGTAGTAAAATCCTAGGCATTGAAAAATACGCCTTTGGACGGACAGAAGAGATGTTGGAAGAAGCTGATATAGCCCTACTTATTATTGATGCAACAACAGGGGTTTTAGAACTGGATGAACGAATTGCTAATCTTATTGAAAAATATAAACTAGGCTGTATGATTGTACTCAATAAATGGGACATACATAAAGATGATGAAGCGACCTATACCAAAGCTGTTGAAGATATTCGTGACCAACTAAAATTTTTACATTATGCACCCCTAATCACCATATCAGCTAAAACTGGTCTACGTGTTCACAAAATTTTAGATGAAATCATAGCCATTTATGAACGTTACAAACAGCGAATTCCAACCTCAACACTGAATGAAGTTCTAAAATATGCTATTGCACGACATCATCCACCAACTGTTAATGGTGGAGTAGTCAGCATTAAATTCGCAACCCAATATGAGACAAAACCACCCAAAATTGCTATTATTACCAATAGACCTGATGGACTTCACTTTTCTTACAAGCGTTATTTATCAAATATATTTAGAGAAAAATTTGATTTTGTGGGTGTACCCCTAGATCTTAATGGACGTAAACGTGGACAGCGTATTGATGATGATTAAATCATAAGTAAATCATTACTTATGATCTTTATCCAAGCTCTCATAGCGTTCAGCTTTAGAGAAGTACCACCCTTGCCCATACTTTACACCAAAACTTTTTAAAATATCAACAACATCTTGTTTGTCAATAAATTCTGCAATCACTTCAATGTTATTTTGTTTACAAAAAGTTGCAAAAGTTTTAACAATACTATAAGCACGTTTATCATGATGAATTTCTTTAATAATACTTCCATCAATTTTTAAATAATCAATAGAGAGCTTTAACAGATGGTTCAAGTTTGAATATCCCGAACCAAAATCATCAATACAAATTTTATAACCAAAAAGTTTTAATTTTTGAATTGAAAGTTCAACACGTTTATAATCAATACTTTTATTTTCCAAAATTTCAATTAACAGTCGATCAGCCAAGTCAGAGTTCTGTGCTAAAATTGATAAAATTGCATCGTTTACTAAATCATCAGCAGAAAGATTAACAGAGATAATCATTTTAGGATCTGTTCTTAACTTATTAACATTGTATTCAATCACTCTTTTTGTCAAGTTTGTATAAAGATACGAATCTTCTAAATCAGGTAATATTTTATCAGGAAAAATAATATTATCACCATCTTCAATTCTTAATAGTGCTTCATAATGATGAAGTTCTTTTGTTTCTAAATCCCTAATAGGTTGATAATAACAAACCAGTTTATCAGACTCAATCATCTCTTTTAATTTTTCACGATACAACCTTTTAGGTTGAGATATGTCAAAATAACTTACCATATTACGACCACTATGTTTAGACTCATACAAGGCAGTATCAGCTTTATGAATCACTTCTTGAAGTGATTTTTCAATGCCTGTATTGAGTAAAACACCCATAGAAATAGTCAAACTAAATTTATCATCATCAATTTCAAAAACTGTTCTATACACGTCCTCTTTAATAAAAGTCAATAATTTTCTTAATTCTTTTTCATTTCTACTCTCTTTATCTAATAAGAGCAAAAATTCTTCACCAGAATACTGAATAAATTGATCATGCTTCTCCAAATGTCTAGTAATTATTTTAATCACAGAAATAATAACCTTATCACCATTTTTTTGACCATGTCTATTATTAACCCTTTTAAAAAAGTCTATGTCTACTAAAGCCACATAGTATTTTTTAAAATTAATTTTTTCATAATTATCAACCATATAAACACGATTAAAAGTATTGGTTTCAGGATTACGATAAATTTTATACTTGCCATAATGTGTGTATATGAGGTAAAATAAAAAAACAAAAATAAGTGTTAACAATAAGATTAATAAATAACTCAAAATATCAGCTGAAAGATTTAATAATGCTGTTAAACGGTTCTCTGTATAATCGATAACCAATAAAGCAACCACACTCTCTTTTTGAATAATTGGTTTAAGTAAGGTAAATGAAACAGTTTCTAGTTCTTTTTGAATGAATATCTTATTTTTTTTCTCTTTAATTGCTTCTAAAAAGATTTTGGTATTTTCAGGAACAAACATTTCATTAAGGGCAGAAGAGTCTTCTTCTGCTGTGTCTAATAAAAAGAAATATTTTCCTTTGATGGGATGAAGAACAAACAACGAATTAATGTCCGTACTGTTCATGATTGACAGTAACTCTTCATTTTTTGTTCGTAATTTTTCATCACTATAGTTTGAATGTACAAAACTTACATTATGATCAATAATACTCTCCAAAAGATTTGAAGAGGTATCATCTACCATACTAATTGCTTGATTTAAAAGAATATGCTTGACCTTATCTTCAAATGGAACAATATTTTTATACGTACTTAAAAGTAAATAAAAAAGTATGGTATAAGCAAAAATGACATAAAAATAAATTCTGTTATTGTTAAAAAAGTTAATTTTACTTAGCACAATTTTTCCTATTTCCTTTAATATAGAAGCATTCTATCATAAAAATGTGCCTAATTGTGAACATTAATTTTTAATTTTATTCTTTTCTGCGTGAAAAAACACCATAAAGCACTATTTTAAGCCATCTATGAGTTTTTGTGGATTCAATTGCCATTCATGTAAAATATGCTTTTTAAATTTAGGATTTAATATTAATCCATTAGAATCTAAACGTTCTTGTACAAAAATAATTTGTGTTCTGCCTTTTTTTAAATACACAGCACCTATACTATTTTTATTCAATTTTAACTTCTTATAGGAGTCAACAATTATCATTTTTGAATTATATTTTTTCTTTGGAAAAAGTATAATATCTGCCTTGGCTAATGATGTAAATTTTAATTTGCCATTGGTGGCAAAATTACTGCTACTACTAAAAAAGCTTAATGTTTTTTTACCTGTAATATGTGATAAAGTACTTGTGACCTTTTCAATATTTAGGTTAGCGAACGCGATTATAGGGGTAATGGTTAAAAGTAGTATTATTTTTTTCATAATCTTATCCTTATTGTTGTTATTATAATACAATAAAATACTATAAAACATTATAAAATATAAAAATTATAATTTTAATCAAAGATAATATAAATATATTAATTCAATATTTTTGATATACTTACATCATAATTTTTAAGGATAACCATGCGTGTACTAACAGGAATTCAAGCTTCAGGAAAGCTTCATATAGGTAATTATTTTGGCGCAATGAAACCAATGATTGAACTTCAAGAAAAAGAAGAGCTTTTTACATTTATTGCCAATTACCACTCTTTAACAACCTCAAAAAATGCCAATTTACTTAAAGAATTAACATTTGATGCAGCTGTTGATTATTTATCTTTGGGTATTAATCCTGAAAAAACAACTTTTTGGGTTCAAAGTGATGTACCACAGGTGCTTGAACTTTATTGGATACTCTCTAAATTTACTTCTATGGGATTACTTGAAAGGGCACATTCCTATAAGGATAAAGTTGCAAAAGGGATTACAGCTAACCATGCTCTATTTTCTTATCCTGTATTAATGGCTGCTGATATTTTATTGCTCGATACAGAAAAAGTTCCTGTGGGTAAAGATCAAATTCAACATGTTGAAATGACACGAGATATAGCAACTAAATTTAACAATGAATATGGAGAAACTTTTACACTACCAGAACATGTAGTCAATGATAACGTAGCAACCATTCCAGGAATAGATGGACAAAAGATGTCTAAATCTTATGACAATGCCATTGATATATTTATGGAAACTGAAAAAAAATTACAAAAACGTTGTAATAAAATTCTCTCATCTTCTACCCCCTTAGGTCAAGCATTAGAATATGAAGGTTGTCATATCTATAACCTTGCTTCTCTTTTTTTAAATCAAGAGCAACAACAAAACTTACAAAGTCGTTATGCCCATGGAGAAGAAGGTTATGGTCACTTTAAAAAATATCTTAAAGAACTCATATGGACAGAGTTTGCTCCAGCCAGAGAAAAACGTGAAGCCTACTTAAAAAATCCTGACATCGTTAAAGACATCTTAAGTGATGGGGCTAAAAAAATGCGCATCATTGCTGATAATAAAATGGAAAAAGTTCGTGACTTGGTCGGCATGTTATAGCCAAATTTTAGCTATTTTACGTAAACCAGCCACATTATCTGAAGCAAAAATTTTTAATCTAGTCTCAACATTATTTTGAGATAAATCATAATGTGCCTCTAAATATTGAACAATCGCTTCACCTGAATGAATCAAAATAGGTTCATTCGCAAAATAACTTTTTAACTTCTCACCAATTAGAGGGAAATGCGTACAACCTAAAATAATGGCTTTAGGATTATCAATTTCAGCAAAATAATGTTCTATGGTTGCCTCCAAAAGTTTTCCCTCAAAAATACCCTCTTCAACCAAGGGTACAAAAAGTCCTGTTTGTAAAGAAGTCATATTCGTATGTCCAAGCTTTTTAAGTGCTAATTCATAACGTTTTGATGTAATGGTTGCACGTGTTGCCATAATTAAAACATGTTCATCTTTAGCTAACTTCTTATTTTCAAGTGCCAACACTCCTGGTTCAATAACACCCAAAACAGGATAAGTACTTTGGGCATTCATCTCAGGTAAAGCATAAGCCGATACTGTATTACAAGCTGTAATCAATAAATCAATATCAAAGTTATTAAAAAATTCTAATGCTTCTAGGGAATAACGAATAATGGTATTTTGGTCTTTTGGACCATAGGGAACACGTGCTGTATCTCCATAATAAATAATCTCTTCAAAGAGATTATGAGAGAGTAAGGACTTAACAACGCTTAGACCCCCTGCTCCTGAGTCAAAAACGCCTATTTTCATAATATATTACAATAGGCTATTCATTCATCATGGCTAAGAATTCAGCATTATTCTTAGTCTTATTCATTTTAGAAAAAAGAAACTTTAAACCTTCAACATCTTCCATATTTTGCATCGCATTTCTAATCGCCCATACTTTTTGAAGATCTTCAGCATTGACCATTAATTCTTCTTTTCTTGTCCCTGACTTAGTTACATCAATGGCTGGATAAATACGTCTTTCAGATACATAACGATTTAATACAACTTCTGAGTTACCAGTACCTTTAAATTCTTCAAAAATAACTTCATCCATTCTACTTCCTGTGTCAATTAGTGCTGTAGCAATAATCGTCAATGAACCACCTTCTTCAATATTTCGAGCAGCACCAAAGAAGCGCTTTGGTTTGTGTAATGCATTTGCATCTACCCCACCAGAAAGTACTTTACCTGAACTTGGTGTTACCGTATTATAGGCACGTGCAAGTCTGGTAATTGAATCTAATAAAATAATAACATCTTTTCCAGATTCAACACGTCTTTTGGCTTTCTCAATTACCATCTCAGCTGTTCTAACATGATTTTGAGCAGGTAAATCAAAAGTCGAAGAGTACACTTCTCCTTTAACAGAACGTTGCATGTCTGTTACTTCTTCTGGTCGCTCATCCACAAGTAGTACCATAAGTGATGCATCTGGGTTATTATGGGTAATTCCATGCGCCAACTCTTTAAGTAATTCTGTCTTACCCGTTCTTGGAGGAGCCACAACCAATGCTCTTTGCCCTTTACCTATGGGAGAGAAAAGATCTAGTACCCGACCTGTAAGTTTCATTGGATTATATTCTAATTGAAGTTGTTCACTGGCATAAAGGGGTGTTAAATTATCAAATAAAGGTCTCTTTTTAGACTCTTCTGGTGGCAAATAGTTAATGGCTTCAATCTTAAGTAAGGCATAATATTTTTCTTGATCTTTAGGTTGTCTCACTTGACCTGTTACAATGTCACCATTTCTAAGTGCAAAACGTTTAATTTGTGTGCCACTTACATAGGTATCATTTTGAGAGTTTGCAAAATTACCATCTTCGGAGCGTAGAAAACCATAACCATCATTCATGACCTCAAGAATACCTGTAAATAAAATAAATCCACCTTGAGAAACTTGTGATTTTAAAATTTCAAAAATAAGATCTTTTCTTTTATATTCATTTGGGTTTTCAACTCTCTCTTTTAACGCAATAGCAACTAAATTTTCAATTGGTTCTTTTTGTAAATCTTCTACTTTATAACCTTTGACAGGTACATGTGTTCGATTATTACTTTTTTTATTATTATTTTTTTTAGGTTGTTGTTCGCTCATGAGTCCTCTTGAAAGCTAATTGGGGATTTGTCTAGTCTTTGTAGTTCTGTTATTATATTCAACTTATTGTTAATTTTAGCCAAAAACAGAAGTAATTGCCATATATAACAATGGTACATTTAGTATCAATGCTAAGAATCTCATAGAAAGTGTGAGTTTCATATTCATCATTTTTTTAAGTTCACTATCCATCGTTTTTAAATAAAACTTTTGTTTAACCAATTCTATTTTAAAAAAAATATCAAATGTCTTAAGTACTAAAATTGTAATACCATAAAAATTAAAAGCATCAAAATAAAGTAATACACCTAAAACAAAATAAATGGTTGGATGTACGAGAAAAAAAAGAAAGACTGACTGTTTATAATAAACAAACAGTTTATCTATTAAAGCAGACAAAGTATTGGCTCGGTGTAAATAAATTTCCAATAGTTCTAGTAAAATCATAGCGAAGAGTATTTGTAGCAATATTTCCATGGTCGAATTTTAGCAAATTCTTAGCTATAATACTCTTTAAAAAAGAGTGTATATGCAAAAACTTTTTATTACCGATTTAGACCATACTTTTTTACACAGTACACAATCTGTCAGTCAATTCTCTAAAGAAATTTGGAATAAGAAAGCTAATGATGCCATGCTCTCAATAGCCACAGCTAGAAGCTTTTCTAAAACCACTGATTTTTTACAAGGCTTAACACTAAAACAACCCCTTATTCTCTTAGATGGTGCCATGGTAGTCACAAAAGATAAAAAAATCATTACACTCAATACCCTTAATCAAGAAATATCCAATGCTGTGATTCAAGAATCTAATACTTTTGGTATTTATCCTTATGTCATTGCTTTACGTAATGAGAAAACTCTTGAGGAAAGCTTTGATATTCCTCCTATCTTAAATACGTATCAAAAATTTCTAATTGAAAATCACTATACCAATGATAAACGCATTACCCACAAGCAAAACATTCAAGGTTCTCAAAAAACTTTAAAACTAGTCTATATGGGAGAAGAGAGTTTATTACGACCACTTGCCTTACATCTTACAAAAGTTTTTGGCAATACTATAGAAGTCAAACTTTCACCAGAAAATTATATGAAATGCTATTTTTTAACCATACTTCACCCTCTAAGTGATAAAGCACATGCCTTAGATAAAGTCCATGAATACTTGAATGTTGAAGCCAAAGAAACAACAGTATTTGGAGATAGTATTAACGATTTAGGTATGTTTAAATTGGCTGGAACAGCCATTGCTGTGAATAATGCATTGGATATTGTAAAACGTGCAGCAACCATTGTTTTACAAGAGAGTAATGATGAAGATGCTGTGGCAAAATACTTAGAAAAAAGTATTTTAAGCTAAAATATTAAAAGTTAATTTTGTAGCCCACACCATATTGATTTTTAATTAATTCACTCGGTATTTTCTTACGTAGGTTTTTAATAAGTGTTCTAATAGATGAATTGGTAATCACCTTATCAAATTCGTCACCCCATACATAAAAGAATATCTCATCATCGGAACAAGGTGTACCACCCTTATCAACTAAAAGTTCAAAAAGTTTCAACTCTCTTCGTGTTAAAAAAATGGATTCATCATTGTAAAACAACGTTTTACTTTTTGTATCCCATGAACAATCACAAGGTAAAGGAATAGATCTTCCTCCATCCACTTTTTGAGATACTTTCTGTAAAGCACCCATAAGGTCTGAACGTAAAACAGGCTTAATAAGATATGATGAAAAATTTAAATCAACAATATCTAAAAGTATTTCTCTATCTGAATGTGCTGTTAAAGCAATCATTGGCACTGTATCATTTTCTTCACGAATTTTTTTTGCCAATACAATACCACTCATTTTAGGAATAAGTAAGTCCATGATAATAAGATGAATTTTATTTTCTTTATAAATATCATAAGCTTCTTCCCCATCTCTAGCAATGAAAACTTTTTTACAACTCTCTTCTAAAAAATAAGTATATTTTTCAATAATTGCTTCTTCATCTTCAACATACAGTATATTCAAATTTTTTAATATCTTCACTCATTCCCTCCTTTAATTTTCATCTACGGAATAGTTGCATAAGATTGTGACTTAAATGTGATTATTTTAATAAAAAAAAATATTGAAAGCTTTCCCTCTTAGCTAAAGTTACACATGATACGATTCTTTGTTATTTTTTAATATTTTATCTAAATATTCTAAACGCTTTACTGTTCCAATGTCATGCCAATATCCATTATAATATGTAGTGCTTACTTTTTGAGAAGCCATGGCTTCAAATAATAAAGGTGCCAATGCTTGTTTCCCATATTTTAAATTAGAAAACAATCTTTTTGAATAATACCCTATTCCAGAAAAGGTATATTTTTCTTTTGTTCCTGTCAAAAAAAAGTCACCCTCTACATTATGCTCTGGATTTTCAACTAAAATTAAATGGGCTAAATTATTCTCTAAAAGTTTAAAGTTCTTGTCATAATTATAATCTGTCCAAACATCTCCATTAACAACTAAAAAAGTATCAGAGAGATACGCCAAAGCTTTAATAATCCCACCTGCTGTTTCTAATGGTCCCTCCTCTTGTTCATCAGAAAAAACAATACGCACCCCAAAGTCAGAACCATCCCCTAAATAATCAATTATTTGCTGACCTAAATAAGCAACATTAATGACTATTTCTAAAAAACCTGCTTTTTTTAATTGTTCAATATGCCAAACAATAAGAGACTTTGTTCCAACTTTTAAAAGTGGTTTAGGTGTATGATTTGTTAATGGTTTCATACGACTTCCTAACCCTGCTGCTAAGATCATTGCTGTCATCCATATTCCCTCAAATTATTTTACTATTCTCTATTATACTTATCTTTTTAACAATTCACCTAAAGGACGTAAAACATCATATTTTACACATACCTCCAAAATGTATTTTAAGGTTAAAGGAATGTCTTTCAAATACTCACTTTTTCCATCACGAATATTTAAACGAGAAAAAATACCCAAAATCTTAAGATGTCGTTGCAGTGCCATAAAATCAAACCAACGTAAAAATTCTTCATCAGAAACGGATAAACCTTTTAAAGCTTTAAACTCTAAAGCAAGAGCATTAATCTTTGCTTCATCAAACTCTATATAAACATCTTTTAATAAAGAAACTAAGTCATAGGTTAACGCCCCTGACATTGCATCCTGATAATCAATTAAAGCTAATTTACCTGACTCTAACATAATATTTCGAGAATGAAAATCACGGTGAACAAAAAGGTTTTGAGGTTGTGCTAACACTTCATCAGCAATCATCTCTAACATCTTTTCCAAATTTCTCAAGCCCTTTTCAGACAAAAACACACTCTTATGCTGTCGTAAGTACCACTCTTCCATAAGATTCATCTCTGACATTAAAAATTTTTTATCATAAACATCCATACCTGTTATATCTATCTCTTGCATTTTGACAATTTCAGATATACCTTTCATGTATAAAAGCTCAACACTCATGGGACTGAGCATATCAGCCAAATGCTGTTTTCCTAAATCAGAAAGTAATAAAAAACCTTCTTTTATATTTTGTGAAATGATACGAGGTACTTCAATTTTAGCTTTCAGTAAACGTACAGAAATATCAATAAATGGATAAATACTATCTTTATCTTCCGAGCTATCCATCACGACAAAACTCTCTTCCTTAATACTTAATCGATAATATTTTCTGAAACTGGCATCTGTAGCCATTACTTCTAACTGATAATCTTTATAACCCAAATCATTTATCCACTCTTTAATCACTTGCATATATTGCCCCTAAAATTGTATTATGACTTGCTGCTGTTACTGTTTTTAACTCAACAACTTCAAGTCTTAGTCGTTTGTGTGCTAACCATGCAAATATCATCGCTTCCATATTATCTGCATTAACAGCATATTTTTCTGTATTATTAACATGAATATGGGGTAACGTTTTCTCTAATGTTTCCATTAAAAAAGTATTTCTAGCACCACCACCACAAACTAAAAGTTCTTTAACATTAAATTTATTTATTTCATTTCCAATTGAGTGTACAGTTAACGCCAATAATGTGGCTTGTACATCTTCTAAACATATTTTACCCAATGGTTCTAAATAATTTATTAAAAATTTCTTATTAAAATATTCTCGTCCTGTACTTTTAGGAAAATTTAATAAAAAGTAATCATCATTTAATAAATTCTTCAATAATACGTCATTAACGGTACCAGATTTAGCCCATGAGCCATTTTGGTCATAAGGCTTACCCTTATGTTCAGAAATCCATAAATCCATAAGTACATTACCACAACCTGTATCATATCCCAACAGCACATCTCCTAAAACAGAAATATTTGCCATACCCCCAATATTAAGTACCACACAGCCATCTAAATGAGAAAAAAGAAACTTATGAAAAGCAGGTGCAAAAGGTGCACCTTGACCTCCCAATGCCATATCTTTAGAACGAAAATCAGCTACCACATCCATACCTGTTTCAACAGCTAATATCGAAGCATTACCCAATTGCATGGAAAATGGAAAATCACCATTTGGTTCATGCCACACTGTCTGCCCATGAAAACCAATCGCTTCTATTGAATGTTTGTCGTAATTATTTTTTTCAATAAATATATTCACAGCCCTAGCAAAAAAATATGCCAATTCACAATCTATTTCTCCAATTCTTTTAAGGGTGGTTGATTCTTTAATAATTTCTAAAATTTCATTTTTCAAGGCTAATGTAAAATCCATATAATAAGCGTCAACTAACACACAAGTTTCTTCATCAATTTCACACAATGCTATATCAACACCATCTAAACTTGTACCTGACATAATTCCTATATATCTTTGCTTCATTTTTCTACTTTATTTAAAATTTATACTATAATACTAGCCATAGAAAAATACCATTACACTTACTTAAAAGAAACTCATGAAATATCTACATATCCACGCCTTATTTTTTCCTATCTTATGGTTAGGACTCTATCTTGACAGTGAACTTATTAATCAACAATGGATTACCAATATTTTAGTTTTCATTACTTTTATTTGGATTTACACACAAGTCTCTAAACAAATTAAACAACTCATGTTCTATGGACTCATTGTTGCCTTAGGAGGAGAACTGCTCTTTGCCCTAGTCTTTGGCATGTATACTTATCGTTTAGAAAATTTGCCCATTTATGTACCTTTTGGTCATACCATCATTTATGCGTGTATTTACTATTTTATCAAAGAACCTATTATTCTAAAACATCGAGAAAAAATTATTAACGTTTTATACATTGCGATGATTATCTATTCAACATTATGGTTCATATTTGCCAATGATGTTTTTGGATTTTTATGTCTTTTAGTCATTTTGGTCATCTTTAAACGACGACCTCAAACCAAACTTTTTTTTCTTTTTATGTTTTTTGCCATTGTCTACCTAGAATTAGTTGGTACCTACTATCAATGCTGGTACTGGCCTGAGACATGGTTTGACAAAGTTCCTTTTATCACATCAGCCAATCCTCCATCAGCTATTTCTGTCTTTTACTTTGGCTTTGATGCTGGATGTTTATGGTTTTATAAAAAATTACAACCTCATAAATGGCAAAGATTTAAAAATATAAAAAAGATTAAACAACATCAAGCTTAATCTTTTTTTGTCTCCTTAAACTCTTTGGTCAATTTACTAAAAAATGACCCAATCTCATCAATGGCTTCTAGTGCTAATTTTTCAACACTCTCTTTTGATTCTTGAAAATCCTCTTTAATAAAAGGTGCCTTTTTTTCCCAAAAATCTTCAGCTTCTTTTTTTCCAAGATGCATTTGTAAGGTAGCTTCATCCATAGTCACCTGAGCATTCTGAGCAACTTTTTGTGTAAAGTCTTCAATATCTTCTTTCATATTTTCCATTTTATCTCGTGCTTCCATCGCACCTAAATGTGCTTGGAGGGTCGTCTCTTCACCTATTTTTGAAAAATTTTCAGAGGCCGTTTTCAATTTTTCATTCATATCAGTAAAATTAATTTTAAAACTATCCCATAAGTCTGTGCTTGTTTTATTAAAATCATTGGCAATACTTTCAACTTTTGATTCAAGTACATTCATTGCTTCTGTTGACTTTTCTATTGCTTCTTTATAATCTTTTTCCATCAATTAATCCTTTATCGTCTCTTCTCTATTATAACATTTTAAAATAAATTAAACTAATAATAATTAACATTAAAAAATTATTAATTTCTTCATTGATAGCACTTTCTTGAAAATATGATATAATTATTTTAATAAAAAACAAATATCCTTTTAAAAAATTTATTGGAAAAACACAATTGAAAACCCTAACCCAAAAACTAGACCTAGATACTTTTATAAGCAACTTTAAAAGCTTTTATGCTCGTGATAAAGAGCTTGATATGATGGGTGACATCAATCAACATTTTAGATACATTCAAGCACTTTCAAAAATAGAATTTCCTAACATAAAAGAAGTACCAAATCTTAATGAAGAACTTAATAACATTAAAAAACAAGGTGTATTAAGACTTCAAGAAATTTATGCCTTTGCAACAATCGTAAGTTATTTTAATGCCCTCAAAGCCATTAATTTACCTGAACCTTTAGGAAAATGGATTTATGAAATTGATGTCCCTCATGAGATAAATGACATTTTACGCTATTTTACTGATGAGGGCAATATTAACCCTGAACGTGAACCTGAACTCTATGACATCGAAAAAGCACTTAAACTTAATAAGTCTGAACTCAAAGATAAACTCTATAAACTAGCCCACTCCTCTACCTTAAAAGAATATCTCGTGGATACACAAGTTCACTTTTTAAATGGTGAAGAAACCCTCATGGTTCGAGGAGGCTTTAATAAAGTCATTAAAGCTTCTGTCGTGGGGAGAAGCTCAGGTGGTTTTTTTTACATTTTACCTCAATCAATCTCTCACCTAAAAGAAAAAGAATCAGCCCTACTTTCACGTAAAGAAGAAGTTGTTTATCGGTACTGTCAAAGTTTTTCAGCTTTATTTACAAAATGGCACTTATTTATGCGATTTATCAATCGTGAATATGATCGATTTGACCACTACCAAGCGCGTGTAATGTTTGCAAAAGCCTATGATTACCAATTCATTTTACCTTCAAAAAAGCAAGTTGTTAAACTTAGCGAATTTTGTCATCCAGCCATCGAAAATCCCAAACCTGTTAATATCAACCTAGAGAAATCTGTTATGCTCGTTACAGGTGTTAATGCTGGTGGTAAAACCATGTTATTAAAATCTCTACTTTCAGCTGTTTATATGTCTAAAAATCTTTTACCTTTTCAATGTAATGAAGAAAAGACAGAAGTTGGTCACTTTAAATTCATAGAGGCTGTTATTGATGACCCACAATCAGTGAAAAATGATATTTCCACTTTTGCAGGGCGTATGGTTGAATTTGCTAAACTATTTGACACAGAAAATGCAATTGTTGGGGTTGATGAGATAGAACTTGGAACCGATTCTGATGAAGCTGCCTCCTTATTTAGGGTTATGCTTGATGAACTCCGTAAAAAGGGCATTACTTTCATTGTAACTACACACCATAAACGTTTGGCTTCACTCATGAGTACGGATGATAATGTTGAACTTATTGCAGCCCTTTATAATGAAGAAACACGTCAACCAACCTATACTTTTTTACAAGGCAGTATTGGTAAGTCTTACGCCTTTGAAACAGCTCAACGGTATGGTGTTCCTGAACGTATTATACTAGAAGCCAAAAAAGTTTATGGAGAAGATAAAGAGAACCTCAATGAATTAATCGAAAAATCAACAAGTCTCGAACGTGAAATGCGTTTGAAAATTGATAAAATCAATAAAGAACTTAAAAATGTAGAAGCGAAAAAAGAAAACTTAAGTAATATTGAAGAGCGACTTAATGAACAACATCGAAAAGCCATTGCCACCTTAGAAAACCGATACAATGCAGCCACAAAAAGAGCGCAAGAAGCAATGAAAGCAAAAGAATCTACTGAAGGTAGACGACTTTTAAACGATGCCCATAAACATAAAAAACTTTCATCTCAAGCCAAAGAGAGCAAACAAGCAGAGAAACGAAGCTTACAAGTAGGAGATAGAATTAAATACAGAAGTTCTAAAGGAGAGTTACTTAGTTTACGTGGAGACAATGCCACAATAGAAGTTGATGGTATGAAAATGCGTGTACCTCTCTCTCAACTACGTTACTTAGGAAGCATTGTAAAAAAACAAAAACAGCCCAAAACAGAACTAAACATAGAAAAATCAGGACGAGGTTCCATCTCTATTAAACTTCTTGGTTGTTATGCTGATGAAGCCATTGATAAGCTTGATATTTTCCTTTCTGATGCTTTAGTTTCAGGGTTTAATGAGGTTGAAGTCATACATGGAATGGGTGGGGGTATACTTAAAAAAGTTATTATTGACTACTTAAAAGCCTACCCAAAACTGCAATCATTTCATGGACTAAAAGGAAATCTAGGTATCACGGTTGTGAAACTATAACCTTAAGAACCTCACAACTACTCAACTTTTTTAAAAGCATAAATTTGTTTAGCCAACAAATTTGTGATTGTTTCACGTCTATTCATAACATGAGTAATATTTAAGTCAGCAATGCTCTCTTCTTGAGATTTATTTTTAACCGTTACCACTGAATTAATATTTTCACCAAAAGAATCTATATTTTCACAAATAAGCCGTACTTGATGAGGATTATTAACAGCAGAAAAAATTGCTGTTGACTCTTTAATCCCAAAATGTTGTAAAACAGATTTTTGTGCTGCATTGGCTAAAAAAATGTTTTCTTCACCTTTAGCCAATGCTTCATCAACCAACTTAATATCATGTTCCAAAATCACATACAATACATTGGTTTCTTTAAATCTTTCCACTAACATTTTACCCACTGATCCATAGCCACAAACAATAATATGATTTTTATAACCTGTCGAAACCAATGCCCTTTCTCTTAAAGCCACAGGTTCTTTAAAAAATAAATCAGCCAACGCTTTGATATTTTTTAAAATAAATGGGGTTAATATCATTGATAGAACAATGGTAACAATCATGATTTGATTCGTTTCATCAGAAATAATATCATAAGAGTTAGCCAAGGCAAAGATAGCCAAAGCAAATTCACCTACTTGCATTAGTGCTAAGGCACTCTTAATCGCTGATCGATTCTGCATAAAGAATCTCATGGCTAGAAATATTACTAACGCTTTTAATAACATGACACTCACTAAAAGCCCTAAAATAATCCAAATAAACTCACTCACTATTTCTAAATTAATTTGCATCCCAATAGTGACAAAGAAAATACCTAAAAGTATGTCTCTAAAAGGTACAAGATCAGCCTCTACACGATAACGATATTTTGTTTCAGCAATGGTCATACCAGCTAGAAATGCTCCTAATGAATAAGAAAAGCCTAGAAGGTCAGCCAAAAAAGAAGAAGAAATTACGGTTAAGATAACTGCTGCTAAAAAAATCTCTTCAGAATCAGAACTGGTAACCCAATTAAAAAAACGCTCAATAAAATACTTGCCCACAATAAATAAACTAAGAAATACAAGCATTGCTGATATAATTGTTTCGAGCAACAGTTCACCTACCGAAGAAGTCGTAGAGGTAAAAATAGAAATCATTAAAAGCATAGGAATAACAGCTAAATCTTGAAAAAGTAATATGCCTAAAACATTACGTCCATAAGCAGCATGAATATCTCCACTTTCATTTAAAACTTTAAGTACAATTGCCGTAGAAGAAAGAGAAAGTGCCATACCAATAACAATGGCATTTTTCAAAGAGACATCAAACAAACTAAATGCGATAAAAGTAAATAGTAAACCAGAAAGTATAACCTGTAACGCACCATAAACAAAAACTTCTTTTTTCATGGAACGCATGTGTGTAATTGAAAATTCAAGTCCAATGGTAAACATTAAAAAAACAATACCAAATTCAGCTAAATGTGCCAATGTTTCTTTAGAAGCATCACCAAAGTGAAATATTTGAGCAATGGCAAAACCTGTAAAGATATAGCCAATGACAGTAGGTATATTAAGCTTTTTTAAATACACGTTAATGACAGTTGCAAGACTAATTGTTACCACTAAGCCTATTAAAAGATTTTCCATTTAATATCTCCCTATACTTATATTTACTTTAATATATTATCAAATTACTAAATTTTTTGCTAAAATATATAAAAAAAGATAATGAAAATCATTATGTTTCATTATTACACTTAATTTCAACCAATAAATTTGATAATTATAAGCCTAAAGATTCATATAACTTATCTAAAAAACCAATTTTACTCCCACTCAATGGTCGCTGGTGGTTTAGAGCTTATATCATAAACAACTCTATTAATCCCATCAATTTCATTAATAATTCTTCTACTAATCCCCTCTAAAATATCATGAGGAACATGTGCAAATGTTGCTGTCATACCATCTACTGACTCTACCATTCTTACACAAACTGTGTTGTCATAAGTACGATTGTCTCCCATTACACCAACAGACTGAACATTTAAAAGAACTGTAAATGCTTGCCACACTTTGTCATAATAACCTGTAGCTCTTAACTCTTCTTGCATAATGGCATCTGACTCACGAATAAGGTGTAAACCATCTTCAGTAACAGCTCCCATGGTACGAATAGCAAGACCTGGTCCGGGGAATGGATGACGACCAATCATGTTTTTTGGAAGTCCAAGCTCAAGACCCAGTTTACGAACTTCATCTTTAAAAATCTCTCTAAGTGGTTCAACCAATTCAAATGTCATCCAATCTGGAAGACCACCCACATTGTGATGGGACTTAATGGTTTTAGAAGGCCCTTTTACAGAAACTGATTCAATAACGTCCGTATAAAGTGTACCTTGTGCTAAAAACTCAACATCCGTATGTTTTTTTGCTTCTTTGTCAAATACTTCAATAAACTTCTCACCAATAGCTTTACGCTTTGTTTCAGGATCAGAAACACCTTCAAGTGCAGCCATAAACTCTTTTTTAGCATCCACGGTAATTAATGGAATGTCTAAGAGTTTAAACATATTTTGAACATCTTCAGCTTCATTTTTACGCAGTAACCCTTGGTCTACAAACACACAAATAAGCTGTTCTTTTGGAAGTGCTTCATTTAACATCGCAGCAACAACAGAAGAGTCAACCCCTCCAGAAACACCACAAAGTACTTTTTTGTCTCCAACTTGAGCTTTAATTGTTGCTATTTTCTCTTTAGCAAATCCACCCATGTTCCAAGTACTGTCACAACCACAAATATGCTTTGCAAAGTTCTTAAGAAGTTTAGTCCCCTCTACTGAGTGATGAACCTCTGGGTGAAATTGAAATGCATAAAGTTTTTGCTCTACATTGGCAATAGCTGCATAAGGAGAGTTTTCCGAAGTACCAATAACTTCAAAACCATCAGGAATCTTCTCTGCTCTGTCACCATGAGACATCCAAACAATTTCGTCAGTATTCATACCTGCAAAAATGGCAGACGAAGTAATACTAAGTTTCGCTTTTCCATATTCGTGATGATCAGCAGGTACAACTTCTCCACCATAACGTTGTGTCATAAGTTGCATACCATAACAAATACCCATAATAGGCACACCAAGAGACCAAACACCCTCTTCTGGTTTATAAGCATCTTCAGCATAAACAGAAGCTGGACCACCTGATAAAATAATCCCTTGAGGCTTACGTGCTTTAATATTTGCAA
>CACVAU010000084.1 GCA_902727915.1 uncultured Sulfurovum sp. | reverse complement strand
GTGGGCAGTCACGTGACAAATGGGCTGATGACACTCCTAATGAATTGTTAACACATTTAGAGGGTGTTAAGACCATTAATGATGTGCGTATTATTACCATTGTGGCTTCTAACTTTGATGAGTCTAACATGCAGTTAGATGAAGCGATGGCTGCACGATTTAAAAAGAAGATACACTTTAGATTACCAAATGAAGAAGAGCGTGAAGCGTTATTGGTTCATTTCCTAAAACCTGTGGAAAATAAAGATGATAGCATAGAAGTGACTAAGTTAGCTAAGGCATTTTCAGGGACAAGTCCTAGAACGTTGCAAACGATTGTGCAAGAAGCTTCTTTACTGGCGATTGTTAAACAAGAACAGGTTAACCATGAACATCTTATGAAAGCATTTGAAGTGGTGATGATAGGTCAGTCGAATCGTAAGACGACAAAGAACAAAGAGAAAGAAAGACATATTATTTCTATCCATGAAATAGGGCATTTTATAACGAACTTTAAACAGACTTTAGCAGACAATGAGAATGACATGGAAAAGACCGAAGAGCAAATGAAAGTCATTAAAATCTCTTCTGAAAATATCTCACGTGTCAATGCACTTGGGTATGTCTTATCTGAATCTGACGACATGTTACTTCATAGCATTGCTGAACTTGAAAAAGAAGTGCGTATACTCTATGGTGGTGTGGCAGCTGAAGAGTTGGTTTTTGGTAAGCAGAACATTACAACAGGTTCAGCGAATGATATAGAGAAGATTACCCGTATATTGAACCATTTGTTTATAGAGACTTCTGCCTATAGTACCTCGAAGTTAAAGTTGGATGGATTAGACACGCTTAAGAAAGAAGCTTACAGTAAAATGGAAGTTAAAGCTTCTCTGTTGTATGCTGAGACTTTGACTCTTTTAAAAGATGAACAAGCGTTAATTGAACATTTAGCATCGGTACTTATAGAGCGTTGGGTTTTATCTAAAGAAGAGATATTTGAGGAGATTAGACAATATAAGGAGCGTAATTAATATGGAAAATTTGAGTAGATTTTTAAGAAAGTCTCAAAGTGTTGCTATCAATACTAAAGGTGAAGATGGACATCCTTTTTCTTCTTATGCCTCTTTTTATTATGATGGTGAAGTGGTTTATGTCTCTGTACCAAGTATTGTGACACATGTAGAAAATCTTCAAGCCAACCCTAAGGCTTCCTTACTTTTTGTAGAAGATAAAAGTTCAAATAGAAGTACACATGAGCGTCATAGAACTACTCTAGAGTGTAAGGTAAGCATAGTTGATAGTGCCAGTTCGAAGTATAAAGAAATTATGCCTAATTTTGAAGATGGGGCTTTTGGTATTTTAATGGGGACTAGTGAGTTGGTGCTTTATGCCTTAACACCTACATCGGGCGAGATTACTTTTGGTTTTGGTGATGAGATTTATGCTCTTAGTGGTGAGAAGATGAATGAAGTGAACTTATGGAAGCGTTAAGTAGTATAGTTAAAAAGAAATAAAGAGGAAGAGTTCCATAAAAGCTTGGATGGCGAATTATGGAACAAAGAATGCTAAGTACCCCATAATAATTAAACCCTAAGAAAAGTTTATCCTAAAAAGTTTACCATAGTTATCAAATATTTTTTGAATATAAAGAAGCATATTATCCGAATCCAAATATACTTCATGAACTTCCAAAGGGTTTCAATAATATTGAGTTCAGGAGAATAAGGAGGAAGAATTAAAATAAATAGTTAAGTTACTAAAATTATAAAAATATGTTTAATAATAGATTATTAAAAAAGTTTCTTGAAAGTAAGGTTTTATGGGGTTTGTAAGTGGTGGCGCCAGACAGAATCGAACTGCCGACACAAGGATTTTCAACCCTAAATAGACCTTTTTTCATGTTTTCGAAAACTTGCTCAAACCTCTCTGTAGCTCCTAAACTGTGGTGTTTAGAAAGGTTTGGTGCTATACTATATTTAATCAAATTTTACCATGTTTTTTCAGATATGGTTACTAATAGGTTACTAAAAATGGCATACATCAAATCAAAGAAATACGGTAGTTCCGTGCAGTTTTATCATAAAAAAAATGGGGATTTTACTTACTATATTACCTATAAAGACGCTAATAACAAGCTAAAAAGGGTTAAAGTTGGGGAAAAGTCACAAGGAATTACAGAGCATTATTGTTATGCAAAAAGGTCTGAACTTGTAAATGCAATAAGATTAGGGGAAGACCCACAACAAATAATTAAGGGTAGAAAAAAGAGTTTTACTTTTTTAAATGCTTATGAAAATTATATTATTTGGGCTAAAAGCTAAAGACGGTCAAACAATGTACTATTTAACTGTTTTATTGCTCTATACTGGTGCTAGATTTGTTGAAGTAGCTACCCTTACTTGGAATGACATAAATTTTTTACAAAGACTAATTTATTTTAAATCTACAAAAAATGGAAATGCTAGACAAGTTTATATGACTGATTTAGTTTATGAAATTCTTCAAGACTTACCTAAAAATACTCCTTATGTAGTTACTGACATAAATAACAATGAAATTAAAAGAAATGTGACAGCAGAGAAGTATAGAATTACTGTTCATAGTCTTAGGCATACTCATGCTTCTTGGATGGCGCTTGCAGGTGCTGATATTTTACAAATAAAAGAGCAACTAGGACAGAAGAAACTTGATATGACACTTCGTTATGCTCATTTAATACCAAGTCAAAGGCATGAGGTTATAAAGGCTATTTTTGATGGTGTGGTTTGATATAGAAAAACTAGAATTCATCGCGAAAGTTTATGAAGTGTAACGGAATAAAACGTGATGAATCCACAACCGATAGGGCGTGAGGATAGTTAGATAAAGTTCCTTATTTTTATTAGGGGCTTACCCACAAGGGGTCGTGCTTGTGTTCCTTCGGAATGAGTACGTGGTACTCACCTAAAGGCACTAATCACTAAGCTTTTCCCATTGCTGAGGATATTTGAATTTAACCATTCAGTAAGACTTTTCAATTTTTCCCTCACAAGCTCAGTCCAAAATTTAAAAGCCATACTTCACTAAATTAGAAGATATTGACCTATAATAACTCCAAGGAAGAAAGCATTTTGCTATTCGCTACATACCCACTTCTACAAGTTGTAGTTATGATAGCCAAATATTTTCTAAGTTTTAAACTCAAATATCCTTATCAATTCGCCACACCCGAAGCCAATTCATATGGATTAATAATATTTTCAATATTATTTTTTTATTTTATAAATAAGGAAAAAATATTTTAAGTTCTAAAAATATTGAATTATTATTTAATTTATTAGTCACTTATGGCATACTAAGGTATATAGTTTTTTAGGCTTTTGTAATGAATAAAAAACAGGTTTTAGAAAGAATCAAATTAAGAAAAATTGAACTGGGTATGACTTTAAATAATATTGCTAAACTTTCAAAATTAGGTAATAGAACGGTTACTAGATTCTTTAATGGTCAAGATGTTAAACTTAGTACACTTGAAAAAATAACCAATTTAATGGGCTTAGACTTTGCAGGTAATATAATCCTTGATGTTTCTATTTTAAAAGAGAATAGAGCTAAGGAAAAGGCTTTATACATTGTTTCCTTAGTTCAAGATACATCTAGTTTAGAAAATCAAGGTTTAGAGAATAGTGAAATTGAAAAATTAATAGAAGATACAAAAAATCAGTTTTTAACTGGAGAGTATCAAAAGAATTTATGGGAAAGTTAATATTTTATAAAAGGAAGAAAAATGTCTGATACAAAAGAAGAATTTTTAAAATTAATTACTGCCATTATGAATGATAGTACTTTTAAATTATTAAAACTTTATCCTAATAGTGAGAGTTTAAATGTTATATTAGAACAGATAAAAGATTTAAAAAAGTCATTAGATAGTTTTAGACCTCTTCAAGGTATTCATATTGAAAAATTAGACCAATATTTAGATGAAGTTTTTACTTATGATAGTACAGGGATTGAGGGAAATACTTTAACACTTCAAGAGACATCTTTAGTTCTTAATAAAGGGGTAACTATTGGTGGTAAATCTCTTAGAGAACATTTTGAAATAGTAAACCATAAAGAAGCGATTGATTACATCAAAGACTTAGTTAAAAATGAAATAGATTTTGATAAAAGAGTACTTTTAGATATTCATCATTTAATTTTAAAAAATGTTGATATTCAAAATGCAGGTAAATATAGAAATGTAGATGTTATGATAAGTGGTTCAGCACATAAACCACCTACATTTTTACAAGTTGAAAGTTTGATGAAAGATTTTTTTAAATTTTATGAAGAAAGCAAAGAAAATTTAAACCCTGTAATCTTATCAGCAGAGATGCATGAAAGATTAGTAACTATTCATCCTTTTGTTGATGGTAATGGAAGAACTTCAAGATTACTAATGAATTTAATTTTACTTAAACATGGTTTTCCTATAACCAATATTTCAAGTCAAAATGAGTTAAGAGATGAGTATTATAAAAGTTTAGAAACTACTCAAACAGAAGATGATAAAGAAATTTTTCATAAATTCATAGCTAAAAATGTAAAAGATTCTTTGATTAAATATTTAGAAATTATTTCAGTTAATGGAGAAGAGAATATTAAAGGGGAATATTTTTATAAGAGGGTTTTAGAACTTACTAAAAAGTAGAGATTATTTTATAAATTGATAGGAGAAATATGAAAGAGTCATTAAGTATAACTATCAAATAAACTGTAGATTTTTCATATTACATTAAGAAACTATGTAAGTTGATATTTCACCTGTTTATAGACTAAAATAACTCAAAATATTTATGTAATATTAAAAATATTTGCATTTTAAATAACATGCATTATACTAATACATAATATTTAGATGTAAAAAATATAATTATGAAATTCTATAACAGAGAAGAAGAGAAAAGAGAATTAAAGGGAATAATTAAAGACTCTAAAAATGGTTTTTGTTTCAAAGTTTACTTATGATTAAGAAGAGTTTGAAAAACCACATTAGTCATAAACACAGTAAAAGAATCAAAAGTAAATTTCCTCTATCTTCTAATTTATTGAAATAATACTGAACAAATAGAGGTTAAAAATATCAAATTAAAAATACATGAATCATTGAATATTGATATTAAATGAGACTCATTAAAAGAGTTATTTTTTAATATATTTGAGTATTCTGAAAAACATAATATTATTGTTATTTTAGATGAATTTCAAAATTTTGAATATATAAACAATTCTATATTTTGGGACTTGGTAGAGGTAATTGATAGTTATAAAATATGACTAAATGAAAGTATTCCAAAGTTATGTTTAATAGCTTTAGGTTCTTATGTTTCATTGATGGAAAAAATATTTATCAAAAATTTGTATGTAGAAACAAAACAAACTTTAGACATAGAGTTGAGATGAAATAAATATAAACATTCAATTTTAAAAGCCATTGCTAATGGCTTAACTTCAAAGAAAGATATATTAATTTATGTTTACAATATTAGAAGTAAAGATAGTTGATATCGAAATAAATATAATGAGCTAGAGAAAGATTTAAATAGTCTTATTGACTTGTGAATAGTGCATAAAAAGATTAAAGTACCACATAATAATTCTTTTAAATGAACCTATCATATAAGGAATATTTACTTTAAAAACTTTTTGAGATATGTTCTGCCTTATGAATCTTTTATAGAAGAATGAAATTATGATTACATCATAGATAATTTTTATCTAAATTTTAGAA
This sequence comes from uncultured Sulfurovum sp., assembly GCA_902727915.1. The sequence continues at coordinate 66,224 of CACVAU010000084.1, read as the reverse complement.
AATGACTTTGATTTACTTATGAAGATATTGTAAAAGAATTTTTAATGTCATGAAATTATCCATTAAAATTTTCTCAATTATGAAAATGGTGGAAATGAAGTACAGAAGAAATTGATATTGTAGGAGTCAATGAAATGGATAATTTTATATTTTGAGTAGAATGTAAATATACTAAAGATAAAAAGTGAGTTAAAGAGCTTGAAAAGTTACAAAGAAGAGTTGAACTAATTGATTGGAATAAGAAAAATTCAAAAACAAATTATCTGTATTTAGCTGTTTCTCATTCATGATTCACAAAAGAAGCAATAGAGTATGCTAAAATCAATAAAATTGATCTATTGGATACTGATGATTTAATATTTTAAAAAAAGATTTTGAGGATTAAAAAATCCTTTTTATTTCCTCACTAAAAAACCTTATGATAACCCAAATTGCTAGTCAAACATTGGCGTTTAACTAGCAATTTGGGTTAAATAAGCCTATTTTTAGTGATTATATTATGGAGATTACTCAAAATATGTGTAATAAATTGAGTATTGATAAAAAGATTACTCCTCATTCATTTAGAAAATCTTTTATTGAAATTTCTTTGAACAAGAATGAGAACTATAACAATATTATGAATGCTACAGGTCATAAGACCTCACAGATGATTAGGTATTATGACTTTAGGGATAAAGTTAAGAATAATGCTATTCATGGGTTTGGGGATATTTTTTAAGACTTCTGTTTAAAAATTTTTACATAGAATTAATTTTCAAATTTATGGGTATATCTAGTAAATGTCCATCCTTGAATTAAAACACCATCTTTTTTACATAAAATTTTAATCCAATTTTTTCTTTTATCTAAAACCTCAATAAAATCTCCTCTTTTTAACTTACCTAAAATATCTGACTTAATTGATGGTTTTGTTCGTACATTTAAAATATCTGCTGTTATAAATCTATAATAAGTAAGATCAAGTGAAGAATTAATTTTTTTAGGAATTCGTTTCATCTGTTGAATTTGCTGGGTGGGTGTTTTATCATTACTACTTTTTAAAACATCAGATGTGTGATTTACAATTAGCCCCATTATAAACACCATAAGTATTTTATCAAATATCCAAAACAAAGTCATTTTCAAATGAGGAGAAAACTGTTTTACTTCTTCAACTATATTAGGAAGACTTTCATTTTTAAAAATTTCTAAAGCTGTAATGATTTCATATTCTGACACTTCATAAGTAGGATTTAAAACAGCTAAAGGTTCTATAGAAATAGTTTCATATAGGGCATTATGTAATGCTCTACTTTTTTCAAAGCCTTCAGCTTTAAACATATCCGAAGTTAAAGAACCAATGGCTGAAATTCTATTCATACTATCCATAGCTTCTTCATATGCTGTTTTATGATTAAACATATCTAATCCAAGAGAACCAATACCACTTATTTTTTCATAGTGTTCTAAAGCTTTTGTGATACCAAGGTTTTCAGCTTTAAACATATCCGAAGTTAAAGAACCAATGGCTGAAACTTTATTCATACTATCCATAGCTTCTTCATATGTTGTTTTATGATTAAACATATCTAATCCAAGAGAACCAATACCACTTATTTTTTCATAGTGTTCTAAAGCTTTTGTGATACCAAGGTTTTCAGCTTTAAATATATCCGAAGTTAAAGAACCAATGGCTGAAACTTTATTCATACTATCCATAGCTTCTTCATATGCTGTTTTATGATTAAACATATCTAATCCAAGAGAACCAATACCACTTATTTTTTCATAGTGTTCTAAAGCTTTTGTGATACCAAGGTTTTCAGCTTTAAACATATCCGAAGTTAAAGAACCAATGGCTGAAACTTTATTTAATTTACTCATACATCCTCTATTCTTTAAAATTCAATCTTAACTCTCATTTATCTTAAAATCTAATTTTATATCTAAAAATTTATTCAATAAATATTATATCTTTTTTATCCTAATTAGAGAAAATAAAATAATATTGAAGAGTTTTGTATTTAATAATATTAATAACTATAACCTCTAAAATACCCAATATACTATACCCTTATCATCACCTCCCAAGAAAATCATCAAAGAGGTCAATCAACCCCAAATCAATTATACAAAATGGTTTTGAGGGTTCTTTTTTTGTTTCTAATTTTTTAATTGGAACAAAAAAAGAATCTCTCAAAAACTGGCACTCATCAAATTTATTTTAAAAATATTTTCCTCCTAAAAATTCATCAAATTCAGATAATCATTAAAAGATGTTATCCAATTTTTTTAAAATAAATTGGACTAGTACCACCCATCTTGTGTTTAATTTGTAGGATTAATTTATCCTAATATTTATATTTTGATTAGATACATTATGAAAAAAACATTTAAAGAGATTACAAAAGACATAGACATGGTTCTGTTTAACAATATTATCAAAATAGATTATGAACTTGAATTAGAGGCATGAAATGATTATGATGAGGATTGTGATGAACATAAAGATATTTATCAATATTTTGTTATACCTAGATACCTTGGTGAATATATAGCTAAAATTACAGATATGCCATTGTATTATTCTCCACTATGTGACTTATTTATTCTATGAGTAGACTTTTTAGATAATTGGGAAAATATATCTTATGAAGTATAGGGATTAGTTCCCTTTTTTTGTTGAAGAAAAAAAGGATAAAAAATTATCCTTTTACAATTTCAGTAAAATCAGACCAATCCTCAACTTTAAAAGCTCTAATATCTCTAACAGAGTTTTTAAACCAATTAATATTTTTGAGTCTATCAATGGTTTTATAAACTGTAGTTAAAGAGTTATGCTCTTCCCTAGCTAGATATAGACTTCATTGAACCCAGTTAAAACCTAGATTATCCATTGTTTTTCTAATCTCATCATAGGCAGGATTATACGAGGCTAAATATGATGAGGCTGATAAAAAGAGACAAGGCTTATAGGAATTTAGCTAAGATTTATCATTTTGATTTGACTCTGTTTGATAAAGAAGAAAATACAGTTACTAAAAAATATTTATGCTATAATTTGATTGATTAAAAAAGTTGCTTGAAAGTAAGATTTTATGGGATTTGTAAGTGGTGGCGCCAGACAGAATCGAACTGCCGACACAAGGATTTTCAATCCTTTGCTCTACCAACTGAGCTATGGAGCCACTATTTTGTAGTACTTCATGTTTGAAGTGGCTGAAATTATAGCCACTTAAACTTAATTAATTCTTAAACTATCTGATAGAGTTTATTATTCTAAAAAATTCTTCTCCACGATGTTTGTAAGAATTAAATTGATCAAAACTTGCAGCTGCTGGTGAGAGCAGGGCTACATCGTTTTGGGTTCTTTCAGTGTAGATGCTCTTAATGGCATTTTCTAAGGTCTCACAAGCTGTAAAGTTTATGCTGTATTTATTTGCCAAATTAGCCAGTCTTTGCGAGTTTGCACCAATGGTATAGAGTTGTACTTTTTTTACTTGTAAAAGTTGAAATAGAGGTTCTAGGTCAGAACCTTTATCATTACCACCGATAATAAGTCTTATGAATTTATCATCATAGGTTTTCACGGCTTGTATGGTTGCATCTAAATTAGTCGCCTTGGAATCGTTGACCCATAGTCTTCCAAGTTTGTCTTTTGTCTCTTCTTGTCGATGGTTGTCTAAAGTAAAAGCATTGATTTTCTCATAGTCTACTTTATCAAAAAGTGTTTTTGTGACAGCTAGGGCTATTAGAGCATCTTCTAAAAAGGCAGCTTTAAAACGAATTTTAGAGTTGTCAATGTCAAAATAGTTTGCTAAAAATTCGGCTGAATCGTATTCGACCACAAAAGCATCTGTTTTTGGTAGGTTTAAACCTTTTGGTAGCAGTGCTAGTTCTCCCTCTTTCATGGTGAGTAGAGGTTTGAGTTTGTCTGCTTCATACTGTTCAGGGGTCACATGCCAGTCTAAGTGGTCAGGGGTGATTGGTAGTAGTAAATAGATGTTTGGTGAGGCAATATGGGTATGATGTAGGGTAAAAGAGCTTGATTCTAAAACCCAAATAGGTGCTTTTGTATCTAGCTCTGCTAAAGGTGTACCAATATTTCCACCACTTATAGCACCTTTTTCTTCTAAAAGGTGGGTTAGCATTTGTGTGGTGGTTGTTTTTCCATTTGTTCCTGAAATCCAAATGCTAAAAGGCATCTCTTTGGCAAAGAAGTCATACTCACTCATCAGGTTTTGAGCTGATTGTATGAGAGGATGAGATGGAGGTACACTGGGTGTGGTTACTTCCAGTTTTGAGTTTTCAGGGTCAAAAAGATGTGAAGGTAAGATTTGGTTATTGTCTGCGTCTGTATAGGCTTCTTTAGCATTGTCATCAAAAAAAGTACAGCCTCCACCAAGGCTTTTAGCAATGGCTTTTGTGGTGAGTCCGTATCCAAAAAGTGTGGGTTTTAAGGTAGCTTCCATGTTTATTACCGAATTTTTAGTGAGATAAGTGCTAAGATGTTCGACAAGAAGGCAATCATCCAAAAACGTACAATAATTTTGTTTTCAGCCCATTTTTTCATCTCAAAGTGGTGATGAATAGGAGCCATAAGAAAGACCCGTTTTTGTCGTAGTTTATATGATCCTACTTGTAAGATAACCGAGATGGTTTCAATAAGAAAAATAAAGCCTATAAGGACTAATAAAACTTCTGACTTACCAATAATTGCCATGTAAGCGATAACCCCACCAATCGCCAATGAACCTGTGTCACCCATAAAGATTTCTGCTGGGTAACAGTTATACCATAAGAAACCAAGTAAGGCTCCTGAGAGTGAAGCTGCTAAAATGGTGACTTCTCCAACCCCTTTGATATTTGGCATGTAAAGGTAACCTGAGAAGATGGCATGACCTGTTAAATAGACAATAACTCCTAAGGTTGCAAGTGAAAAGATAGAAGGAACCGTTGCCAGTCCATCGAGTCCATCGGTTAAGTTTACGGCATTGGTGACAGCTAAAAATACAAAGACCCAAAATGGAATGGCAAAGTAGATGCCCAAGTCAAAAAGTGGCTCTTTGAGAAAAGGAATGTACATGCTTGTTGGAAAGTCTGCAACCAGTATGAGGTACATGGATACAACAGCACCAATGACTCCTTGCAATAGAAGTTTTCCTTTAGCAGAAAGTCCCTGTAGGTTATCCCCTGTTAAGACTTTCCCTAAGTCATCTTGAAAGCCAACCAGCGCAAAACCGACTAAGGCAATCAATCCAGCAATGATGTAGGGGTTAGAGAAGTTAGAAGTAAATAAAAGAGCTATAACCGTTGAGATAACAAAGATAGCACCACCCATGGTTGGGGTATTGGCTTTAGAGGCATGATTGGGAACATATTTGTTTATGGGTTGATGTGTCTTTTTGGAAATTGCCCAAGCCATATATTTTGGTAAAAGATAAAGGGTAAGAAAAAAAGAGATAAAAAAACCAAAACCAGCTCGAACAGAAATATATTGGAAAATGTTGATGTCGAAATATTCGTAGAAAGCGTATAACATATGAAGTAATATCCTGATATTAGTGTCTATTTAAGTAAATAAGTGTTATTTTACTTAAAATTTTATAAAGATAGGGTCAAAGCTCAAATGAAGATACAAAAAACTGTTTTAATCATCACCGATGGAATAGGATGCAAACCAGATAGTACCTGTAACGCATTTAAAGATGCCACAAAACCAACATATGACAAACTTATGGAAGATGCTCCTAAAACACTTATTGCGACACATGGACTCAGTGTTGGGCTACCTGAAGGTCAAATGGGAAATTCAGAAGTTGGGCATATGAGCATTGGTGCTGGGCGTATTTTATATCAAGATTTGGTCAAAGTTTCTTTGGCAATTGAAGATGGAAGCATTGAAGAGAATGTTGCCTTAAATGGTACATTAGACAAAAGCAACAGGGTACATATTGTGGGGCTTTTGAGTGATGGTGGAGTGCATTCACATATTAAACACCTTATTGGTTTGGCACAACTTTCTGAAAAATGGGGTAAAGAAGTATTTTTACACCTTATTACAGATGGTCGTGATGTTTCTCCAACGTCAGCCAGAACGTACATTGAGCAGATAGAGAGCATTTGTTCAGAGAAAATTTCCATAGCTACCATCGCTGGACGTTTTCATACCATGGATAGAGATAACCGTTGGGAACGAATAGAAAAAGGCTATAACGCAATGGTTAAGGCTGAACCCTCAATAAGTGTAGATGCTCAAACTTATGTGAGCCAGAGTTATGAAAAAAATATTTTAGATGAGTTTTTAGAACCAGTTGCCTTAAATGCTTATGCAGGAATGAAAGAGAATGATGCTGTGGTGATTGCAAACTTCCGTTCAGACCGAGTTCGTGAAATTACCATGGCATTGGGCAATGAAGTTTTTGATGGTTTTGAACGTGACTTTTTACCTTTAAATTTGACAACATTAACCAAATATGATGCTTCTTTTAGTCATCCAATTATGTTTGATAAAGCTGTGCCTAAAAATACTTTGGCAGAAGTTGTTGCTGATGCCAAACTTTCTCAACTTCATACAGCTGAAACTGAAAAGTATGCACATGTAACGTTCTTTTTAAACGGAGGAGTAGAAGAACCTGTGATTGGTGAGAGTCGTGTGTTAATTCCGAGTCCAGATGTGAAAACTTATGATATGAAACCTGAAATGTCAGCAGTAGAAGTAGGTGAAGCTGTAAGAACAGGTATGGATGAAAAGTATGAACTCATAGTAGTCAATTTTGCGAATGGTGATATGGTTGGACATACAGGAAATTATGAAGCTGCCCTTCTTGCTGTTACTGCTGTTGATTTAGAGCTTGGAAAGATTATCACAAAAGCTAAAGAATGTGATTACTCCATTGTTTTAACATCCGACCATGGAAATTGTGAAGAGATGAAAGACAGTGAGGGGAATAGGCTAACCAACCATACTGTTGGTGATGTTTGGTGTTATGTGGTCGATAAAAAGGTTAAGGCATTAAAAGAGGGAGGGGGCTTAAATAATGTTGCGCCAACGGTCTTAGAAATTATGGGACTCGATATACCTAACGAGATGGATAAAAGTCTAATATAAAGAAACAATTTTATTTTAAATTATGTTTATTTAGCTATTATAAAATATACGTAAAGTTTAAAAAGGAGGCTTATTAAAATGGATACTATGCTAAAAGAATCAGTAGCAGCACTGTTTTGTCATGTTATTAAATTAGACAATAAGGATTTAGATGCAGAGCGTCCCTTATTTTCTCGTTTTATGAAGCAAAATTTTGATGCTTCTCAAGAAGAGGCTTGTGCTTTACTTGATGAAGTTATGGCAAAAGATTACAATATAGATACTCAAATCTCTATGATTGCCAATGGTCTGATGAATGAGACCTATACGAAAATGTCTGTTTTAAAACAACTCAATCATATCATTGTAAAATCGAAACTTGTAGATGAAGATTATGACTTATTTGATAAGGTTAAAGAAGCTTTTTTCCCACATAAGTAGTAGATAGAGCTTATCTATCTACACAAACTTTTTAGACCAACCTTTACCCCATACTTTTCATAATAATTTAACAAACAATAAACTACAATAAGCCAATTTATTTGAAAAAGGTAATTGATGAAATTTACAGGTAAAAATGTATTGGTAACAGGTTCAAGCAGAGGTATAGGTGCAGAGATAGCAAAATCTTTAGCAGGTTTTGGTCTTAAGGTATGGATAAATTATCGTTCTGGTGAAGCAGAAGCTAAAGCTGTTCAAGCTGATATTATGGCAGCTGGTGGTGAGGCTGAAGTTATTGGATTTGACGTAAGTGATGAAAAAGCTTTTGTAGATGCTATGAAAAGTATTGTCACAGTAGATGGAGAACTTGCTTATCTTGTAAATAATGCTGGTATTACTAAAGATGGTTTAGCCATGAGAATGAAAAGTGCGCAGTTTATGGATGTTATTAATGCGAATTTAACATCATCATTTATTGGTTGTAGGGAAGCGCTGAAGACCATGCGTAAAAAGCGTTTTGGTTCAGTTGTGAACATTGCTTCTATTGTTGGGGAGACAGGTAATGCTGGTCAAACAAACTATGCTGCTTCTAAAGGTGGAACCATTGCTATGACTAAGTCATTTGCTATTGAGGCAGCTACTTCTGGAATTCGTTATAACAGTATTACACCAGGATTTATTGCTACAGAGATGACAGAGGTATTAAAAGATGAGGTAAAAGATGCTTTTACAGCAAAAATTCCTATGGCACGTTTTGGTAACCCTTCTGAAGTTGCTGAAGCAACAGCATTTCTTTTAAGTGACCACGCTTCGTACATTACGGGTGAGACCTTAAAGGTAAATGGTGGGATGATGATGTAAAAGTATGAAGATACTTGTACTTGAAGATGATAAACTTTTTAATGACACTTTAGAAGACTTCCTTGAAGAGGAGGGCTTTGAAGTGTCTACAGCACTTGACCCTTATTCAGCACTTGATATAACGTATGAAGAAAAGTTTGATCTTTATCTTTTTGATGTAAACCTCCCTTATGAAACAGGATTTTCCCTTTTAAAACAGCTACGTGATGCTGGTGATGTTACTCCAACAATGTTTTTAACCTCTCGTGATGACAAAGTCTCTTTAACTCAAGGTTTTGATGTTGGAGCAGATGACTACATGAAGAAACCCATTGATTTAGATGAACTGTTACTTCGTATTAGAGCTTTATTGCGAAGACAAATACGTGCTGAAAAAGTTCAAGTGGGAAGCTATTGTTTAGATAGCAGTGCAAAAGAACTCTCTTTGAATGGTAAGGTGATTAAACTTGGTGGGAAGACAATGGATTTATTTTTACTCTTACTGCATGCTAAAGGAGAAGTTGTTTCTCTTCAAACTATAGAAGAGCGCTTATGGCATACCAATGAAGAGTCAAGTTTAGGTGCTGTAAGGGTTTATGTTACAACACTCAAAAAATATTTTCCAAATATTGAGAATATTCGGGGGGTTGGGTATCGGTTTAAAACTGATACTTAGCATTCAAGTAAACATAGCGACCAGGTTCATTAATAAGCATGGTATCTCCACCACTAATGAGAACAAGGTCATTGTAGGTGTTAGTATTTGCGTATGCTTTGTCAAATGCATTGTCTAGCCCTAAGGTAAAGGCTAAGCCATTGTCAAAATTACGGGTTGTTTTTAAGTTCACCACACCATAACCAGCAAGTGTTTGTTCGTTGTTGTCACTGTCTATAGTATCCCATTTGTCAGCTGCCACAATGGATACTTCAACCATTCCATTTTCATCATAATCATAGGCAGCTGTAGCATTGAGTTTTAAAGGCGTAATGTCAGCTAGGTTTGTGTTGGTTTGACCTGTTGGTTGGGTATCTTTTTTACCTTTTTTATAAACGGCTCCAGCAGAAAGATAAACATCATCTCTTGGCATATAGGAGCTGCTTAGCTCTAGCCCATAAATAGTAGCATCAATGTTCTCAAAATTGGTATTTGTTTGGCTTCCATTGTAATAGATGTAATCTTTTAGTTTAGAGTAAAAAGTTTTTGCTTTGATAGCACCATTGTCGTATTGTTTCTCAACACCAAAGTCTAGTTCGTAGTTAGTTGTTTGATTTAGGTTTTCGTTACCTGTAATGCCCCCTGTTTTATTCACAAAGTAGAGTTCTCTAGCATCTGGTACACGACTAGACTTTCCCACTCCAGCAAAGTATTTAGTATTATCATTTACTTGATAGTTAGCAAAAATATTAGCAGAGAGTGCTTCATAGTCATTGTTCTTTGAGGTAAGAGAAGCAGTTTCTATAGAGGTATCATCATATCTTGCACCCATTTCAAGGGTTAGTTGTCCTAACGCTTTTTTAGACTTTATAAAAACACCGATGTTTTGAGTGTCTACATCATTAATACTTTTTCTAGTAGTGTTTGTAGCACCTGTGGCTACGGTAGTCATATTGTAAGCACCATCCCAGTTTCTTTTGCTTCCATCTACTCCATAAACAATGTTTTGACCAAAGGCATCTACGGCATTTTTTACTTTAAGTCCAGTAGCTTCTGTAGTTAAGGCATGTGTCATGTACATCATTTGTCCAGCATTTCTAAACTTGGTACTCATTGGGTGGTCAACTTTTGAGTTGTAAGCTTGTACGTTGAGTTCTTTAGAGTAAGGAGAAAGGTTTTTAAGAGAGTATTGAAGATTAAAAATATCACTGTCATCATAGAGTGCATCCATTGGGGTTGATGGGTAGAGTACATTATCACTTCTGTTGGCTGTATAAGAAAATTCTAAAGCTTGATCAGGGCTAAAGTCTACAAAAACTTTTCCCATGTACATGTTTTTTTCAAAAGCATCTTTACCTTTGTTGGCTGTACTGTAATTAAAACGAGCATCATCTTTTGTAGGGTCAGTAGGTGCAGGGGTACTTGCTGTGTAGTCTTGTAATTGTTCAGAGAAGTCTCTACCTTTCCCATCTTCATATTGTCCACCTTCTTCAGTGGAAGCAGAAAATAAGAAACGTACTTTGTCCGTTCCTCCAGAAATAGTACCTGAAGCTTTTTTGTAGTCAAATGAACCTGCATTTAAAGAGATGTCCCCATGAACTTCTTTGGTAGGTTGTTTTGTTTTAACTTTTACTGAACCACTTAATACCCCAAACTCTTCCACATCAAAAGGCCCCTCTTGTACCACCACATCTTCAATGGCATGGGTTACAACATGTGAAGTTGGTGGATCCATTCTGTTTGGACAAGCACCATGTACTTTGGCTCCATCAATGGTTACGTTAATATTGTCACGTTTTTGACCTCTAAGTAAAATGTCATTGGCAATTCCACTACGTCTAATAATAGAAATACTTGGCACATTTTTGTGTAAAGCTTCAGCTAAGTCAGCAGACTTTAATTCTTCTCCTGAAATATTCTTTACAATTTGGGTTGTCCCTAGTTCTGTAATAGAAATGTCTTCTAATATTTCTTCAGCTTGTAGTGTCGCAATGACTGCCAGTGATAAATAAATTACTTTTTTCATAGAAAATTAGCCCTCTTTATATATGAATTGCCTGATAATAGAAAAGAAGTGTTAATTTACTGTTAAACAAATCATAGCTATGATATTTCCATGAAAAAACAGATTTTACTACTCATTATTTTGTATCTTTCAGTCTTAATTATTATTTTATATGGTTTTCTTAAAGAAGATGTGGAGATTGTTATTCCTGCGCTATTAATTTTGGTGATTTTATTAATTTTAGGTTTTATTGTGAATACCTATGTGTTAAAACAAAAATATGAAATTGATGAAAATGTTTTGCACTTGACCAAAGAAATTTTACATGAATTGGCTATTCCTATTTCAACCATACAAGCAAATACTTTGTTATTACGTCGAACTTGCAGTGAAAATGAAAAGTCTTTGAAACGCTTAGGGCGTATTGAGGATTCTTCAAAACGTTTGGAAAGGCTGTATCAAGAGTTACTTTATAGTATTAAAAAAGAGATACAAACTGTTGAGCGAGAGAAAACAGATGTGGTCGCACTTATTGAGGAGCGTGTACAAATTATGCGTTTATTAAAACGTAATGCATTTGTTTTAAATTTAGCGCCTCATAGCATTATGGTCGATAAAATTGGTTTTGAAAAAATGTTAGACAATGTATTGACCAATGCCATGAAGTATTCATCTAAAGAGCATCAAATTGAAGTGACATTAAAAAGTGCTGAGTTGACTATTAAAGATTATGGCATTGGCATGGATGATGAGGTACTTAAAAATGTTTATAATAGGTATTATCAGTCCAGTAAAGGGAATGGGGGTGAAGGTATAGGGTTGGCATTGGTTAGCGCTTATTGTAAAGATGAAAACATAGAGATGAATATACGCTCAAAAAAAGATAAAGGGACAATGGTACATTTTAATTTACGTCAGATTCTTACGCTATAATAGTTGTTATAATTTTTACAATAAAGGGTTTAACATGAATAGAGGTATGTTGTTTTTAATATTTTCACTGTTCTTCTTAGGGTGTGAAACAGGTATACGATATGATAAGAATATGACGAAGATAGAGAATATAGATTCCCAAAGTATTAAGAGAGAACTTTCACAGCGTCATGATGCAGATATTGAAGCCTTAGCTGAAGATAAGGGAGAAGATCGAGTGGAACATACTTTTGATGATGATCTTCATCCTATTATTATTGCTGAAGATAAAGCTTTGTTTGAAATGCCCACTAAGGCTTTAAGTACTTTTAGTGGAGGGGTGGTACAAGATGGATTGAACATAAAATCCATTAGAGTAGGTCGACATGATGGTTTTATACGTTTGGTTTTTGATGTGTATGATGAGCTTAAACCAGCTTCTAAGGTAGGACATTATCAAGCCAAGTATAATCCCAATGAAAATGATATTAGTGTGGTGTTAAGTGGCTATCGAAAGTTCTCAGCTACTTTACCTTCTTTCTCTACTGCATCAGACATTGAAAAGATTTATTTTGAAAAGTATTATGACGACAGTGCTTTTAAATTTCATATTAAACTTCGTCATCAGGTAAAAGTACGTGTTTTTGCTTTAAAAAATCCAGCAAGATTGGTCTTTGATATTAAAGCTATTTAGGTAGAATCTGAAAAAAATAGGATTTTATGATGAAGAAGATTATCATTTGGCATAACCCACGATGTTCAAAATCACGTGATGCCTTAGCATTACTTGAAGAGCAAGGGATGGAGATAGAAGTTGTGAAGTATTTGGATGAGGTTCCAAGTAAAGAGGTATTAAAAGACATGCTTAAAATATTGGGAATGGATTCTGCACAAGAACTTATGCGCACTAAAGAAGCCATTTATAAAGCATTAAATTTAAAAGAAGAACAATCAGAAGAGGCATTAATTGAAGCAATGGTAGCCAATCCAAAACTTATTGAGCGACCAATTGTTATTAAAAATAATAAAGCTGTTTTAGGTCGCCCTATTGAAAATGTTGTAGCACTTTTAGCTTAGCCTTTTTTCTTAAAACTCTAAGGTTTTTTCAACAAAAAAAATCAAACCTTTTTTCTCCATAATTAAGACATTTTCTCCTTCATGAAAAATGTCTTCATCATTTAAGGGTTCAACCCGAATATGGTGTATTTCTCCATAAACATCTTTAACTTTGGCTCTTGCTGGTAGATCTCTCTTTGTACTAGGATCGAGAATGAAGGCTTTTTTTCCTATAAAGCTGTCTGTGGAAACTACTTCACTGGTCTCTTTGGGTAAAACTTTAGCGATGAGTGTCGTTGTATGACGTAATAAGATAAACGTTAAAATAGTCGCAATAGGTAAACTTATGCTAAGAGACATTGAACCAAAAATATTCTGAATAAGGGTTCCTGTAAAGGCAAAAATAAAAAACAGTGAAAGCAGTACCATGGAGAAAGGTACTTTTTCAGGATTCATGTAAGCAAAAAAACTTCCTAAACTACTTTGAGCATCTAGGTCTACATCTCCTTGATGGCTAGGAAACATGTCATCTAAAAAATCAAAAATGCCCCAGCCCAAAATTAATACCATGATTTCTAACAAAGAAAACATAAGAAAAATTAAAAAGCTTATGGAATAAGGTAAAAGTTCTGTTGCTGAAAACTCCATTTATGATTCACTTTTATCACTGTTTGTTATGGTGTTTTTGTTTAAAAAGTCTTGGAGTTCTGATACACCTACCGTTTCACTTAGACCAGACTCTTTTAACATGTCATTAATCATGGTACTCCCTACAGAATAGTTCATCATTGCATTGGTGATTTGTTCAGGTAAAGAAGCCTTTGAGGCATTGTCACCTTCTTGTGTATTGGACATTAGGTTTTTACCCCCATTACCCATATCAACAATTTTAATGCTATCGATGTTATTGGCAGGTTTTATCATCTGTTCAATTATTTCAGGAAGACGTTCAATCATTGAGAGTTGAATCTCTTTTTTAATTTGTTCTGGTGAGAGTGAATTTAGCGCATCATTTAAAAGTTTTTGACCTTCTGCTTCAACAGCATGTTCTTTGGCTTTGGCATCTGATATGATTTTGATAGATTCGGCTTCTCCATGCGCTCCAATTTTACGTGCATCAGCTTTGTCTTCGGCAGCTTCTTTTTCTGCTTGGGCAAGTAACTTTTTACCCACAGCCTCCTCTTCAGCTACTTGCATTGCTTTGATGAGGGCTAACGATTTATCTCTGTTAGCAATTTCTGTTTCTCTTGCCGTTGTGACGGCTTCTTGTGTGGTAACTTCTTTGGCTTTTTCAAGGTTGGCTTTGGCATCAGCCATGGCAACAGCACTTGATTTTTCAGAAATTTTAATTTCTTTTTCTTGTTGAGCCAGTTTGAGGGCTTCTTCTTTTTGAATTTTGTCAGTTTCTAATTTTCGTGTTTTTAAGATCTCTCGTTCTTGAATCTCTTTGTCTTTTTGGATATTTGCAAAAGCAACTGATTTTGCATTTAAAATTTCTGACTCTTCAGCCTCTTTAGATTGTTTAGAACGGTCAATTCTCGTATTAGATTCTTGTGAAGCTCTAGCGAGAGCCTCTTCTTCTCTAATGGTTAAAATTTTCTTTTCTGCTTCAAGTTTTTTGAGTTCTATTTGAACTTTAGTTTCTTCTTCTATGTCAATACGTTCTTTTCTTTTTGCTTCTGTAATTTCAGCAACTTTTCGTAAACCTTGCGCATCAAAAGCATTGTTTTCATTGAAGTATTTGATATGGGTTTGATCTAAAGAGGTTAAAGAGACTGATTCTAACTCCAATCCATTGGCATCAAGGTCTTCAGCAACGGTATTGGAAACTTGCTGAACAAAATCTTTACGCTCAACATGCAGTGACTCCATGGTTGTACGTGATGCAACAGAACGAATGGCATCTACCAACTTACCTTCAATAAGATTTTTTAAATCTTCTGGACGTAAAGTTTTTGAGCCTAAGGTTGCAGCTGCACGAGAAATAGAGTCTTCATCACGTTTAACCCGTACAAAAAATTCGACAATAACATCAACTTTTAATTTATCAGAGGTGATTAAAGATTGTTCATTTTGACGGGTAACTACGAGTTTTAACGTGTTGAGGTTAATAATGGTTTGGTCATGAACCATTGGTAATATGATACTTCCTCCATCTAAAATAACTTTGGCACCCCCTAAACCAGTACGAATAAATGCTTTTTCTTTTGTGGTTTTTTTGTAAAGACGAACAAACATAATTCCTAAGATGAGAACTAATAAAACAACTCCCAGTGCGTAAGCATAAATTCCTAAACCATTTAATATTTCTAATAAATTCATTTTAATCCTTGATTTGTAATTTTTACATTATGATAAATTTTTTTAACTTCTAAAAGGTTGATTTTTTTGAAACTTAATGTTACGTTATAACCCTCTAGTAAGATGATTTTATCATCTATTTCTTTAATTAAAAAATTATTAATAGTTAATTGTTCTAAATTAGGAGTAGTAGCAAGTTTTTCTTTTAAGTTTATAAGATAACTTAATATTTCATTAATGGTATCAAGTGCTTTATTATTTTTGTCAATACTTGTATTTATTTTGTAAATTTCTTTATTCAGTGTATCAACTAAAATATTTAATTTTTTTTGTTGATGTGCTTGATGCTTATCTAGTGGGATAAAGATGGAGAGTAATTTATGCCACCAAGTTGGCATTTTATTCAGTACTTCAAGTGTTTCTTGTATTTCTAAGAAAAGGGTGCTATTTATATTAATTAAAGTTTTGTCATCTAAATTATTTTTAATATAAACAATTTTACTATCAATAATACTTTCGAGTGTATAAAAAAAGTAACTTTGTGGGTTTTTATGAATTTTTTCAATAAATTGTTCAACAGTTAGCATTTTAACTCCATGAAAACTAATAGCCTATAGTCTATTAAATTTCAGCTAAAGGTATTATTTGTTTCTTAAAGAAGTTTAAAATCTAAGAATAATTTTTATAATAACGCCTTATAAGCCTACTATTAGTTTCTTTTTGTTACCATTCGCGACCTAAATTATAGACAGGCTCTGGGTTTAGTGTAATTCTACGTGAAGAATTTTTATATAATTCGCACTGATTATATAAGAGTTGGTTGGATAAAACTTCTATTTTTATCAGCAGTAATTCATCCAACCATAAACGCGTACAGGTGCAAAAACACACTTTAGGAGTAACCAATGAAGGTTAGACCATCAGTAAAAAAAATGTGTGATGACTGTAAGATTATCAAGCGAAAAGGTATCGTGAGAGTTATCTGCAAGAATCCAAAACATAAACAAAGACAAGGATAAGCATGGCACGTATATCAGGTGTTGATTTACCAAAGAAAAAAAGAATTGAATATGCACTAACTTATATTTATGGTATAGGTCTTCATACTTCAAGAAAAATTCTTGATGCTACAGGTGTTGATTATAACACCAGAGTTTTTGAACTCACAGATGCACAAGCAGCGTTAATCCGTAACGAGATTCAAGAGAATGTAATGGTGGAAGGTGACCTTCGTAAGAAAGTAACACTTGACATTAAAGCACTTATGGACTTAGGTTCATACAGAGGTCTTAGACATAGACGTGGTCTTCCATGTAGAGGTCAAAAGACTAAGACAAACGCTAGAACTCGTAAGGGTAAAAGAAAAACTGTTGGCGCAGCATAAGCGAGGAATGATTAATGGCTAAGAAAAAAGCAAAAAAGAATATTGCTAGAGGCGTTGTTTATGTAGCAGCTACCTTTAACAATACAGTAATTACAGTTACTGATGAGATGGGAAATGTTCTTGCTTGGAGTTCTGCTGGTGCTTTAGGATTTAAAGGTTCTAAAAAATCAACTCCTTTTGCAGCAACAGAAGCTGTAGCTGATGCAATGGCAAAAGCAATGGAGCATGGAATTAAAGAAGTTGGTATCAAAGTACAAGGACCTGGTTCTGGTAGAGATACAGCTGTTAAGTCAATTGGTGCAACTGAAGGAGTTAGAGTAACTTGGTTAAAAGATATTACTCCATTACCTCACAACGGTTGTCGTCCTCCTAAGCAGAGAAGAGTTTAATCACCATTGGTGATTGAATTTATATTTAATAGAATAATTAAAGGTATACAATATGGCAAGATATAGAGGTCCAGTTGAAAAACTAGAGCGAAGACTTGGTGTTGATCTCGGCTTAAAAGGTGAGAGAAGACTTGCAGGTAAATCAGCTTTAGAAAAAAGACCATACCCACCAGGGCAACACGGTCAACGAAGAACAAAGTTAAGTGAATATGGTGAGCAACTTCAAGAGAAGCAAAAAGCTAAATTCATGTACGGTGTTTCTGAAAAACAATTTAGAGCACTTTTTGCAGAAGCTAAAAGACAAGATGGAAATACAGGGGCAATCCTTATTCAACTTCTTGAGCAAAGACTTGATAACGTAGTGTACAGAATGGGTTTTGCAACTACTAGAAGATTTGCTAGACAACTTACAAACCATGGGCATGTTCTTGTTGATGGAAAAAGAGTTGATATTCCATCATTTAGAGTTAAGCCTGGTCAAAAAATTGAGATTAAAGAAGCTAGTAAAGCTAACCCACAAGTTGTGAGAGCAATGGAGTTAACGAACCAAACGGGTATGGTTGAGTGGGTAGATGTTGAAAAAGAAAAATTATTTGGAATGTTTACTAGAATTCCAAATAGAGACGAGATTTCAATCCCAGTAGAAGAGCGTTTAATCGTTGAACTTTACTCTAAGTAGTAATTAGTAAAAAAGGCAAAGAATGAAAAAAATAAAAGTAGCACCATCACTTCCAGAAAATGTAGAAGTAAACGAATTGGGCGAAAACAGATCTGAAGTTATTGCCTACCCTTTTGAGAGTGGATATGCTATTACCTTAGCCCACCCTTTAAGAAGACTTATTTTAGGTTCTTCTGTAGGGTATGCACCAATCTCAATTAAAATTGAGGGTGCAGCACATGAGTTTGACTCTGTTCGTGGTATGCATGAAGATGTTGCTGTATTTATCATTAACCTTAAAAATATTCGTTTTAAACTTGCCGAAGGTGTTGAGAGATTAGAAGTTTCTTATAGCTTTAATGGCCCTAGAGAAATTACAGCTGCTGATTTAGTAAGTGATGATGTAGAAATTGTTAATCCTGATGCTTTTTTAGCAACACTTAATGAGGATGCAGTTTTAAACTTTACTGTAGTAATTGCTCAAGGTCTAGGTTACGTTCAAAGTGAAGACCTAAGAGATGAAGTTGTACATGACAGCATCGCTTTGGATGCTTTTTTTACGCCAGTAAAAAAAGCAAACTATGACATTCAAAATGTTTTGGTTGAAGATAACCCTAACTATGAAAAAATTGTCTTTGACATTGAAACAGATGGTCAAGTGACTCCTGTGGATGCGTTTACTAATGCCTTAGAGACAATGTATAAGCAACTTTCAGTATTTAATGGCGTACTTGATGTTGAAATCAATGCTACACCAATTAAACGTTCTAATGATGATTCTGAAATTAAAGCATACCTTGAACCTATTGAATCTTTAGGTTTATCAGCACGTTCATTTAACTCATTGGATAGAGCTGGTATGAAAGTTGTTGGAGAATTGGTTCTTATGACCACAACAGAGATTAAAAACATTAAAAACCTTGGTAAGAAATCCTTAGATGAGATTGCTGATTGTTTAGAGACTCTTGGTTATGGTGAAGATTTTGAATTAGCAGACAGTACAAGAGTAAATCTTGTTAAGAAAATTGAGCAAATTAAAGAATAAGCTCTATATAAAGGAATAGTCATGAGACATAGACATGGATACCGTAGATTAAGCAGAACTTCTGCACATAGAGCTGCGTTGTTGAAGAATCTTTCTATTGCTCTTATTAAAGCTGGGAAGATTGAAACAACACTTCCAAAAGCGAAAGAGCTTAGTAGATATTTTGAAAAACTTATTAGTAAAGGTTTAAGTGGAGAGAATGCACATAAAGCAGTATTCGCACTTTTACAAGATAAAGAGTGTACTAATAAACTAGTAACAGAAATTTCTCCAGAGTATTCTGAAAGAAATGGTGGTTACACTAGAATTATTAAAACACGTATGCGTCGTGGAGATGCTGCACCAATGGCCATTATCGAACTTGTATAATTGCTTCTAACTTTGAGGGTTTATTCCCTCAAATCTCTTCCCTAAATTTTAAAACCTCTTAAAAAAAAATAAAAATAAATAATTATAGATATTATTTTATTTATAATTTATACTTATGAAATATAATTAACTTTAATTTTATTTTAAAATAATCACAATATAATAAAAATGTCATGAGAGTATATTAAATTTTATTTTTAATATAAAACAATACAAAGGAGATGACATGAAGAGTATATTAGTGAAGGTTGTAATGTTTCTTTTTTATAAGAATGAAAGAAAATTACCACAGATTCAAATACGGCTTATGAAAGCTTAATCGTGTAGAGTAAGAAACAAATGTAGTCTTTTTTAGGGAGGGGGAGAAAACATTTTTATGCTGTATTTTAAGAGTCCTTTTTTCGATAGGACTTTTCTTTCTTGACGGAATCAATCCATAATTTATTAATGATAAAATAAATAATACTTGAAACACCAAGAGAATAAGGAATTGTTCCCACATAGAGAGGGGTAATAATTTTATCCCAGTTATTTGAAAACCAATCTAAACTTAATTCAATATCTTCTAAGCTTTCACTTCCTAATAACATTACACCTGTTTGGTACTCCATGTAATACATAAAGGGCATGGTAATAGGGTTACTGAGCCAAACGACAGTAAGGGCAATAGGTAAATTAAATTTGAGAAATGGGGTGATGGCTAAAACAGCCAACATCTGCATAGGCATAGGTATAAAGCCCCAAAAAAGACCAATAAAAACACCTTTTGCAATTGATTTTCTATTGATAGAAAGATATTCACGGGGTATTTTATATTTATTAATAAATGCTTTAATTTTACCATTGCTTTGCTTTTTTTTAAATATTTTTCGTATCATGGATGTATTTTAATCTCTCTAGCATTATGTTTTAATGAAAGCTAGGTTAATTTGATACTCCTATAATCACTAGAGGGTCAAAACTTAGCATAATTGCTTGACAAAGTGTTAAATATAATGTATAACTAGGCTAATAACATAATTAAGGAGAAGCTAGTGCTTCCATTTACTGATGATGAACTAACCCCTATTGTTTCTAATATGATTGAAAAAGCAAGAGTATGGATACAGAAAGATGGTGGAGATATAAAGTTAATTGATATAAAGAATGGTAAGGTATTTGTACAATTACAAGGAGCTTGTGTTGGTTGTGGTTCTTCTGGTTCAACAATCAAATTTGGTATAGAAAAAGAGATGAAGACCATGATTCATCCTGAGATTACAGTAACAAATGTACCTCATGGCATGGAAGAGAAATTAGAAGAACTAGGATAATTAATGGCAAAAGTAAGTCTTAATACATTGTTAACAAGAGCTGAGGAGCAATTTACTTCAGGGAAATATGAAAATGCATTAAGAACCTATGGTTTACTTTTGACTGAATATCCTAGCGATTCTGATGCTCAAATTGGTGTTTATTTATGTGATATTGGCTTAGAAAGTGCTGATGAAGCACAAGCATTATTTGATTATTATCAGATAATTAAAAATGAACAAGATGATGCACAAGAAGTAATGGTAAACTTATTATCTACGTTAGATGTGAGTCAAGGACAAGTAGCTGAGATATTAAATACTGATGAAGATAAAGCTGAATATAAAGATGGCATCGGTTATCAAGACTTTATAAAGTTCATTGATGAACGTGGAAGTTTTAAGAGGGCATTTGAAGACATAATGTTTTCTACCCGTGTAATTTTGAAAAGTAAAGAAGAATATGTTCTTTTTGTGAGTTTACTAATAGAACGAGGTCAGATTGACTTAGCAACACAATTTTTAGATTCGTTGAGTAATAGTTTTTCAAATGATCAAGAAATTTATGCCTTATATCATAAATTACAAGCGTATGACAAAAAAAATAGTAAATAATTATAAAAAGAATATTTGATGATAATAGATTATAAAGTAAATACCTATAAGTATCTTACTGATGACACTTCAAGACTTAATGAAGAAAGTCAATTCCTTTTAACAGCACAAAATAAAAAATATTTTGATGATTTAGATAATAAACCTGATTATATTACGCCTAGTGAATTAATGATATCTTGGGATTTAAAGTCTTTAAAGGTTGTGGGCGTTACAGGTACAAATGGTAAGACGACAGTAACTGCTGCAATTTATTCTTTTCTTTTAGATTTGGGTGAAAAACCTGCATTATTAGGAACAAGGGGTTTTTTTGTTAATGAAGAACGCATAGAAGAAAAGTCGATGACAACCCCTTCAATATTACATATTTTAGCTGCAATGAAGGTAGCAAAAGAGAAGGGTGGAAATTACTTTATTATGGAAGTAAGTTCTCATGCCATTGATCAAAAGCGTATCGAAGGACTTGAATTTGCTTTAAAGATTCATACCAATGTTACCTCTGATCATCTGGACTATCATGGAACAGTTGAAGAGTATCGACGTGTAAAAAATTTGTTTTTTGCTGATGAGTCTCCAAAACTTTTAAACAAAGATGATATTAAAAGTATTACTTATAACCCCATTGGTGCTCAAAGTTATGGAGTAGATGAACCAGCAACTTTTAAAGTACAAGCATTTTCACTTCAACATGGAATCACAGCTGGAATTAAACATTTAAGTACAGAAGCTACTTTTCATTCTCCTATGGTTGGTCTTTTTAATCTTTTTAATCTTATGGCTGCTATAGGTGCCTGTACTATGTTAACAGGTAGAAATGTGATGGAAGTTTGTGAAGTAGTTAGTAACTTTGCTGGGGTAGCAGGTAGAATGGAAGTTGTTTCGACTAATCCATTAGTCATTGTAGATTTTGCGCATACAGACGATGGTATGGTACAAGTTTTGGATAGTATGAAAGATAGAGAGATTTCTGTAGTTTTTGGTGCAGGTGGTGATCGTGATCAAGGAAAACGATCGAGAATGGGTGCTGTAGCAGCTAAGTTTGCTAAAAAAGTGTATGTTACTTCGGATAATCCACGCTCAGAAGCTCCAGAAGATATTTTAAAAGATATTTTATCTGGAATTCGAGATCAAAGTAATACACGCGCGATGGTAGATAGGGCATTTGCAATACAAGAAGCATTAAAAAATTTAGAAGAAGATGAAGTTTTAATGATTTTAGGAAAAGGTGATGAAGATACAATGGAAGTTAATGGAGAAAAATTTCATTTTGATGATCGAGAAATTGTTAAAGCGATATTATCTGAGATAGACAATTAATTGTCTATCCTATAAATTATTTCAGTTTTATTCTTCTTTGTTTGTATTTCATCTATGGTGAGGTTTTCTATGGAGAGTTTCATAAAAGCTTCTATGTTGTTAATTTGTTTTTTTGCAATCTTCTGTAAAACAATTCCTCGGTAAGCTTTTGCCCAATGACTTACTACCTTCCCATTTTTTATAAACTTTAGTGTTGTGTAGGCTTTTGTAGGTTTATAAAATTTATCATAAAATCCAGCACGTAAATCTAAAATATCTTCATTCTCTAAATATTTTTCCATTAAATAACTATGTTCTTTATAAAGTTTCTCAGGTTTTAAATCAGAAATTTTTTCTCCTTGTTTGAGTCGATATTCAGGAATCATATCATCAGCACGTAAAAAACCAAAAAGGTTAGAACATAAAATTACATTATGGTCTATATAAGCTTGTTCTTTTTTAGTAAGTTCTTTATAGTTTAAATAATCAAAAGCAACACCAGTATAACGCTCTATGGCTTTCATTGTAAGTTCATGGATAATATCTTTGGTATGATAAATAATATCAGCTTCTTTTTTTAATCCAAACATGTTGGAAAGTTCATCAAAATCATTTTTTTGTAATATATTCGTGTATTTATGTAAAAGTATTTTTCTAGTAGTTGTAAGTTCTGAAAAGAGAAGACTTTCTAAAGAAAAATTATCACAGCCTCCATGAATTTTTGTTTCACTAGGAGCAAGAAGGATTTTCATCATTTTACCTTGTTTTTTAGTCATTATAGCAAATTTAAAGAAAATCATATTATTTTAATATAAATCCTTGACATAGATTTTATTTTTGCCTATAATGCGACTCCATTTAAAGAATGACTTTAAATGAATGGTGCTGATGTAGCTCAGTTGGCTAGAGCAGCTGATTTGTAATCAGCAGGTCGGGGGTTCGAGTCCCTTCATCAGCTCCATTAAAATTTTATCAGTGTTTGACCAGAAATATAAAAATATGGTGAGTTACTCAAGTGGCCAACGAGGGCGGATTGTAAATCCGCTGACTACGTCTTCGAAGGTTCGAATCCTTCACTCACCACCATTTATATATTTGATATAGATGCGGGAATAGCTCAGTGGCTAGAGCCCCTGCCTTCCAAGCAGGATGTCGCGAGTTCGAATCTCGTTTCCCGCTCCAATTATCAAAGCAATCTGGGAGCTGATGTGAAATTTTTATTACTACTTTCACATTACTAATCAAAAAACAAACACTTATACTTTTTACAAATAGATATCGTAAATTAATTACGCCCATATGGCTCAGGGGTAGAGCACTTCCTTGGTAAGGAAGAGGTCGTGAGTTCAAGTCTCACTATGGGCCCCAGATTAAAATATGGACAAAAGTGTTGTAAAAAATGTTTGTTTTACAATAGTTTTGTCCATATTCTACTATTTAAAGCAATATAAAAAACTTTTTGATATAATGTCGAAAATTTTAAAAACTAAACTTAGGAGACCTCAGATGGCTAAAGAAAAATTTGAACGAACCAAACCACATGTTAACATTGGAACAATTGGTCACGTTGATCACGGTAAAACTACATTAACAGCTGCAATTACTGCTGTATTAGCATTAAAAAATGATTCAGAACTAATGGATTATGATGCAATTGATAATGCACCAGAAGAGAGAGAAAGAGGAATTACTATTGCCACTTCTCATGTTGAGTACGAAACTGACACTAGACACTATGCTCACGTAGATTGTCCTGGTCACGCCGATTACGTTAAAAATATGATTACTGGTGCTGCTCAAATGGATGGTGCTATTCTTGTAATTGCTTCAACTGATGGACCTATGGCACAAACTAGAGAGCATATCCTTCTTTCTAAACAAGTTGGTGTACCTTACATCGTAATTTTCTTAAATAAAGAAGATCAACTTGATGATGAAGATAAAGAAGAGATGTTAGAATTAGTTGAGATGGAAGTTAGAGAACTTCTTTCTGAGTACGATTTCCCAGGTGATGATACGCCAATCGTTGCTGGTTCTGCATTCCAAGCTCTTGAAGAAGCTAAAGCTGGAACGGCTGGTGAGTGGTCAGAAAAAATTTACGAACTTATGAATGCTGTAGATGAGTACATTCCTGAGCCAGTAAGAGAAACGGATAAAGACTTCTTAATGCCAATTGAAGATATCTTTACAATTCAAGGTCGTGGTACTGTTGTAACTGGTAAAATTGACAGAGGTACAGTATGTGTTGGTAATGAAGTTGAAATTGTTGGTATTAGAGATAACCAAAAAACAACTGTTACTGGTGTTGAAATGTTCCGTAAAGAGATGGATTGTGGTCAAGCTGGTGATAACTGTGGTGTTCTTATCAGAGGTATTGATAAAGAGGCTGTTGAAAGAGGTATGGTTCTTTGTAAGCCAGGTTCAATTACCCCACATTCTAAGTTTACAGCTGAAGTTTATATCCTTAAAAAAGAAGAGGGTGGTAGACATACTCCATTCTTTAATAACTATAGACCTCAGTTTTACGTAAGAACAACAGATGTTACAGGTTCAATTTCTCTTTCTGAGGGTGTTGAAATGGTTATGCCTGGTGATAATGTTACAATTACTGTTGAGCTAATTAACCCAGTTGCTCTTGAGCAGGGTACTAAGTTTGCTATCCGTGAAGGTGGTAGAACGGTTGGTGCTGGTGTTGTTGCTGAAATTATTGCATAAGCACCATTAGAAGAGAGTTTAACTCTTTTCTAATATTCTTTAGGAGAAACTAAATGAGAGAAACAATTCACTTAGGTTGTGAAGTATGTACAAGACGTAACTATCACACCACTAAGAATAAAAGAAACACTGCTGAAAAGATTGCTTTAAAAAAGTACTGTAAGCATTGTAAGCGTCATACGACACACAAAGAAATGAAGCTGTAATAAGTTTTTTCTTTTACTTTTTAAGAAAGATATTTTTATCTTTCTTTATTCTTAGGCCAATAGCTCAGTTGGTAGAGCACTGGTCTCCAAAACCAGGTGCCGGGGGTTCGAGTCCCTCTTGGCCTGCCACAAATAATGGTAAATACAAAAGGTAAATACAATGGGAAAATTAACAACATATTTTGCACACGTTAAAGAAGAGATTCGAAAAGTTATATTTCCAACAAAAACTCAAATAAGACAAGCATTTTTTGCAGTTTTCATCGTGGTAACAGTAATATCAATTTTTTTAGCACTTGTTGATTGGTTAATGTCATCAATCGTAACTTCAATAGTAGGTTAAGATGTCATTTCAATGGTATGCAATTCAAGTTTATTCAGGATCAGAACAAGCTGTTAAAAAAGGAATAGAACTTTTAGCTGTTGAAAATGGTATTGAAGATCAAGTAGAAAAAATTATTGTTCCTACTGAGGAAGTTATTGAGGTTAAAAATGGCGAAAAAAAGATTACAGAGCGTGTGCTTTATTCTGGCTATGTCTTTGCCCAAGTTAATCTTGATATAGCACTTTGGCATAAAGTTCAATCTTTACCTCGTGTTTCTCGTTTCATTGGAGAAGGTAAAACTGCTACACCACTATCAGCTGCCGATATTAAAGTTATTTTAGACAAAATGGAGAAAAAAGAGGCTCCACGTCCTAAAGTTGACTTTGAAAATGGTGAGATGGTTCGTATTGTCGATGGACCTTTTTCTAATTTTACAGGGATGGTTGAAGAATATGATCTCGATCATGGAAAATTAAAACTTAATGTTTCAATTTTTGGTAGAAATACACCAGTAGAGATTCTTTATACACAAGTCGAAAAAATAATATAATTATCTAAAAGGGAATGGGATGAAAATCTCATTCCCTTTTTTTATATCAAAAAATAATATCTAAAAATTTAATTAATAAAAAACTATTTTTATTAGTCAAGTTTTTATTTAATACTAAATAAACTACTATTTAATCTAAGGAGACAATGATGGCAAAAAAAGTAACTGAAAAGTTCAAAATGATGATTCCTGCTGGATCAGCTAACCCATCACCACCAGTTGGACCAGCACTTGGTCAACGTGGTGTTAACATTATGGAATTTTGTAAAGCATTTAATGAAAGAACTAAAGACAAAATGGGTTTCAAAATCCCTGTTGAAGTAACAGTTTATGCTGATAGATCTTTTACATTTGAAACTAAACAGCCTCCTGCATCTGAGCTTATTATGAAAGCAGCAGGTATTAAAAAGGGTACAGATAACCCTATTATTAATAAAGTTGGAACACTTACAGCAGCTCAAATTGATGAGATTGTTGAAAAGAAAATTTCTGACTTAAACACAGATGATAAAGAGATGGCAGCAAAAATTATTGCTGGTACATGTCGTTCAATGGGTGTTGAGATTGCTGGTTAATTCGATTTATTCGAATTAACTTAATGGTCGGTTTCGACCCTGTACCACTAAGATAGTGGGAGATTTATATCGTGGAGAAATTCAATGAAAAAATTAAGTAAAAAAAGAGCAGCACTTTTAGAAAAAGTTGATGCTGAAAAAAATTATTCTGTGGCTGAAGCTACAGCATTATTAGGTAAATTAAAATCAGCTAAATTTGATGAAACTGTAGAGATAGCATTAAATTTAAATGTTGATCCAAGACATGCTGATCAAATGATTAGAGGTTCAGTTGTACTACCAAATGGTACAGGTAAAGTTGTTAGGGTTGCCGTTTTTGCTAAAGATGAAAAAGCAGACGAAGCAAAAGCAGCAGGTGCAGATATTGTTGGTTCTGATGATCTTATTGAGGCAATTCAAGCAGGTAATATAGATTTTGATACGGTAATTGCAACGCCTAATATGATGGGAACACTTGGAAAAGTAGCAAGAGTACTCGGACCAAAAGGTTTAATGCCTAACCCTAAAACTGGAACAGTAACAATGGATCTTACTAAGGCTGTTACTGAAGCTAAGGGTGGTAAAGTTAACTTTAGAGTAGATAAAAAAGGTAATATCCATGCAGGTATTGGAAAAGTATCCTTTGGGGCTGCTAAAATTGAAGAGAATTTAAGAGTTATTTTAGAAAAAGTTAATAAAGCAAAACCAGCTTCTGCAAAGGGTAGGTATATTTTAAATGGTGCATTATCATTAACCATGAGTCCTTCTGTAACACTTGATACAGCTGAACTTCTGGATATTAAAGCCTAAAGCTTAGGACATCATTTTGATGTCTTTTGCTTTATGCTTAGCATAAGTAATCTAGATTAAAGATAATAGGGGCGAAAGCTTAATAGAGAACTTTGAAAAAAGTTTGTTGGGTAGAACCACCCTTTTAGAGATCGAAAGGAGAACAAATGACTAGAACTGAAAAAGAAGCTATTGTAAATGAATTATCAACTGCTTTTGCTGATCAGGGTGCTGTAATCGTATGTGATTATAAAGGTATGACTGTTGAAGCATTAGAAGGTGTTAGAAAATTAGCTAAAGAAAATGATGTACAAGTACGTGTTATTAAAAACACTTTAGCAGGAATTGCACTTAAAAATGCAAATTGTGAAGAGATGGAGTTAGTAGATACGAATGTATTTATCTGGGGTGAAGATCAGATTGCTACTTGTAAAGTAGCCGATAAATCTGCTTCTGAAAACGGAGATAATTTTTCAATTAAGTCTGGGGTAATTGAGTCTAAAGTTGCAGATATCGCTACAATTAATGCTATGGCGAAACTTCCAGGTAGAGATGAACTTCTTGGTATGTTACTTAATGTATGGAATGCACCAGTGCAAAACTTTACAATTGGTATGAGTGCTTTAGCAACTAAATTAGAAGAAGAAGCGTAGGTTCGATTTAATCGAACATTGAATTTAATGATTTTAATATCATTTGAAAAATAATAATTTTAAGGAATTAAAAATGGCAACAACTAAAGAAGATGTTTTAGAGTTTATCTCAAACATGTCAGTACTTGAGCTTTCTGAGCTTGTAAAAGAATTTGAAGAAAAATTTGGTGTATCTGCACAAGCTACTGTAGTAGCTGGTGGTGCAGTAGCAGAAGCAGTTGAAGAGCAAACAGAATTTGATGTAGTGCTTACAGATGCTGGTGCTAAGAAAATCAATGCTATTAAAGTAGTAAGAGCTATTACAGGTCTTGGACTTAAAGAAGCAAAAGCAGCAGTTGAAGAAGTACCAACAACGCTTAAAGAGGGTGCATCTAAAGAAGAAGCTGAAGAAATCAAAAAGCAGATTGAAGAAGCTGGTGCAGCTTGTGAGCTTAAATAAGTCTTATTTGACTTATGCGTTTCAAATGAATTTTTTTCATTTGAAACATTAAAAATATTTAGACCCTTTCTTCTACTGCATTAGTAACAGTAGATTATATTTCCTTGCATAGCATTAGTAACTGTGCAATATCAATAGATTTAAATTTTATACTTTGTTGGATATAGCAATAAGCTATTACTCAATAGTTTTTTTGTATATCCATACATCAATCAATTAACATATTAATATAAGGTTCGCCCATGTTAAATACTTTACACTCTGGAAATAGATTAAGAGTCGACTTTTCTAAAACCCCTCGACAGATTGCTGTTCCTAACCTACTTCAATTACAACAGAAATCTTATGATGATTTTTTAATGATTAGTTCAAAAAATAGAACTGAATCAACTATTGAGAAAGTTTTTCGTTCAGTTTTTCCATTACATGATCATCAAAATAGACTTTCACTAGAGTATAAAGGTTCAGACATTGTACAGCCTAAATACACCATTAGAGAGTGTATGGAGCGTGGGTTAACGTACTCTGTATCTTTAAAAATGAATATTGCTTTAACCATTTGGAATAGAGATGAAAAAACAGGTGAAAAACTAGATCCAAAAGAGATTAAAGAACAAGCTGTTTATGTAAGAGACATTCCTTTAATGACAGACAGAACTTCATTTATTATTAATGGTGTTGAGAGAGTTGTTGTAAATCAACTTCATCGATCACCTGGGGTTATTTTTAAAGAAGAAGAAGCAACTACTGTAGCTAATAAACTTATTTACTCTGCTCAAATTATTCCAGATCGTGGTTCATGGTTATACTTTGAGTACGATGCTAAAGATATTTTATACGCAAGAATCAACAAAAGAAGAAAAATTCCAGTAACCATTTTATTTAGAGCGCTTGATTATTCTAAAGAAGATATTATGAAACTATTTTATGCTTCTAAAGAGGTATTTGTACGAGACAATCGTTTTGTAACAAAGTTTTCAGTAGAAGATTTTGCTGGTCGTGCACCCTATGAAGTACGTGACCTAGATGGTAAAATAGTTATTGCTGCAGCGAAAAGATTAACGAAGAAAAAAGCACAAAAGCTTATTGATGATGGTTTAGAATGGGTTGAATACCCAATGGATGTTCTTGTTGAAAGACATTTATCAAAACCTGTTGTTGACCAAGAGAGTGGGGAAGTTCTTTTTGATGTAGTTACAGGTATGGATGAGCTTAAACTTAAAAAGCTTATTGATGCAGGTGTTGAGTCTTTCCATATTGCTGATGATTTAGCTGAGGGTGCTGATGATTCGATTATTAAATCATTTATTGCTGATCATGAGTCATTAAGATTATTAAAGCAAACTGAAGATATTGAAGATGAAAATGCTTTGGCTGTTATTCGTATTTATAAAGTAATGCGTCCAGGTGAACCTGTGACTGCTGAAGCTGCTAAAACATTTTTAAAACAACTTTTCTTTGATCCAGAGCGTTATGATTTAACGAAAGTTGGTCGAATGAAAATGAACCACAAATTGGGTCTTGATATTCCTGACTATGTAACGGTTATGACAGCTGAAGATATTATCAATACCGTTAAATATCTTTCTAAAGTTAAGAATGGTTCTGGACATATTGATGATAGAGATCACTTAGGTAACAGAAGAATTAGAGCCATTGGTGAGCTTCTTGGTAATGAGCTTTACAACGGTCTTACTAAAATGCAAAAAGCCATTAAAGACAAGATGACAACCATTTCTGGTCAACTTGATGAGCTTATGCCTCATGATTTAGTGAACTCTAAAATGATTACGAATACTATTTTAGAATTCTTCTCGTCAGGTCAGTTATCTCAGTTTATGGATCAAACAAATCCATTGTCAGAAGTAACGCATAAAAGAAGACTTTCTGCACTAGGTGAAGGTGGTCTTGTTAAAGAACGTGCTGGTTTTGAAGTTCGGGATGTTCACCCAACACACTATGGTCGTATTTGTCCAATTGAAACACCAGAGGGACAAAACATTGGTCTGATTAATACTTTGGCGACTTATGCAAAAGTTAATGATCTTGGATTTATTGAAGCACCATATAATAAAGTTGTTGATGGGATTATTCAAGATGAGATTGTCTATTTAACAGCAACACAAGAAGAAGATTTAGTGATTGCTCCTGCCTCTACTAAGATTGTTGATAGAAAGATTGTTGATGACCTTATTGAAACACGATGTAATGGGGAAATTTTATTAAACGAAACAGCTAAAGTGACGTTAATTGATATATCACCACTCATGGTATCTGGTTCAGCTGCTGCACTTATTCCATTTTTAGAACATGATGATGCGAACCGTGCGCTTATGGGATCAAACATGCAACGTCAGGCTGTGCCTCTTCTTAAAACAGATGCACCCGTTGTTGGTACAGGTATGGAAGCCATTGTTTCACGTGATGCATGGGAATCAGTAAAGGCTAAACGTTCTGGTAGAATTGAAAAGGTTGATTCTAAAAATATTTATATTTTGGGTGAAGATGACGGAGGGGTATACATTGACCATTATCCAATGGAAAAAAATATGCGTACCAATCAAAATACAACATTTACTCAGTCTCCAACGGCTAAAGTAGGACAAGTTGTAAGTGCTGGTCAAGTTATTGCTGATGGTCCAAACATGGACATGGGTGAACTTGCCATTGGGAAGAACATGCGTGTTGCCTTTATGCCTTGGTATGGATACAACTACGAAGATGCGATTATTATCTCTGAAAAGATTTTAAGAGAAGACACTTTTACCTCAGTACATACGTATGAAGTAGAAGTAGAAGCAAGAGAGCTTAAACATGGTACCGAAGAGATTACACGTGATATTCAAAATATCCGTGAAGATGAACTTTCTCATTTAGATGATTCTGGTATTGTTAAACTTGGTACAACAGTTAAACCAGGAATGATTCTAGTAGGTAAGGTGTCTCCAAAAGGTGAGATTAAACCTACGCCAGAAGAGCGTTTACTTAGAGCCATTTTTGGAGACAAAGCTGGTCATGTTGTCAATAAATCTCTTTACTGTAAAGCATCTATGGAAGGTGTTGTCGTTGACATTAAAGTCTTCATCAAAAAAGGTCAAGAGAAAGATGAGAGAGCCATTCAATCGTATGAAGAAGAGAAAGCTGTTCTTGACTCTGAACACCATGATAAGCTATTAATGATTGACAAAGAAGAGCTTCTTAGAATTGCTGCGCTTCTTTCACAGGCATCATTAAGTTCAGATGTTACGGTTGCAGAAGTAGATTATAAGGCTGGAGACTCTATTCCAGCTGAAGTTATTTTAGAAGTAAATCGTTTTGCACTTAAGTCGGTAGTAAGTTCGTATGATTCATCAATTGAGTCTGAATATAATTCAACTAAAAACTACTTCCAAAGACAGAAGAAGAAACTGAAAGATGCACATGAAGAGAAATTAAGCATCTTAGAAAAAGACGATATTTTACCTAATGGGGTAACGAAGCTTGTAAAAGTTTACATTGCTACTAAACGTAAATTAAAAGTTGGTGATAAAATGGCTGGTCGTCACGGAAACAAAGGTATTGTTTCTAATATTGTTCCAGAGATTGATATGCCTTATACAAAAGAAGGTAAAACGGTTGATATTATCTTGAACCCACTAGGGGTACCTTCTCGTATGAACATTGGACAGATTCTTGAAGTTCACTTAGGAATGATTGCTAAAAACTTAGGTGAGCAAATTCAAGATATGTTTGATGAACATAAAGAGACTATGGTTAGTGATCTTAGAGCCAAAATGGCAGAGATTGCTGATGTAGCTAAACTAATGAATGCAAAAGAGACCTTAGCGAAACTTTCTGATGATGAATTATTATCGTATGCTAGAGACTGGGCGAATGGTGTTAAGTTTGGAGCAGCTGTATTTGAAGGTACGAATGAAGAAGAGTTTAATAAATTATTTACGTTAGCAAAAATGGATGCTGATGGTAAAACTGAACTTTATGATGGTAAGACGGGTGAAAAGATGATTGAGCGTGTAAATGTTGGTTATATGTACATGTTAAAACTTCACCACCTCGTTGATGAAAAAGTTCACGCACGTTCAACTGGACCTTACTCACTTGTTACACAACAACCAGTTGGTGGTAAAGCACTCTTTGGTGGTCAAAGATTTGGGGAAATGGAAGTTTGGGCTTTAGAGGCTTATGGTGCTTCACATATTCTTAAAGAGATGTTAACCATTAAGTCAGATGATGTTGATGGTCGTACAAGAGCTTATAGAGCCATTACAAAAGGTGAGAGTGTACCAGAATCTGGTGTACCTGAAACAATGTTCGTACTTACGAAAGAGCTTCAAGCCCTTGGTCTTGATGTAGATTTATATGAAAAAAATAAAGAGGTAGATGCATAATGAGCGATTTTCTAGAAGGTTTAAGCCCTATTGATTTAACAAAAGAAGAGCGTCCAAAAGATATTATGGCTATGCAACTTAAAGTTGCTAGCCCAGAGAAAGTAATGTCATGGTCATATGGTGAAGTAAAAAAACCAGAAACTATTAATTACCGTACGTTAAAACCAGAGAGAGATGGTCTTTTCTGTGCCAAAATTTTTGGACCAGTTAGAGACTACGAATGTCTTTGTGGTAAATACAAAAAGATGCGTTATAAAGGTGTCCTTTGTGAAAAGTGTGGTGTTGAAGTAACAACGTCTAAAGTAAGAAGAAATAGAATGGGACACATTGATCTTGTTGCTCCTGTTGCACACATTTGGTATGTATCTTCATTACCATCAAGAATCGGTACACTTTTAGGTGTTAAGATGAAAGATCTTGAGCGTGTACTTTATTATGAAGCATACATCGTAAAAGAGCCAGGCGAAGCATGTTATGATTCAGAGGGAGCAACACCTTTAGCAAAATATGATGTTCTTAATGAAGAGCAGTATCAATCAATTTCTAGCCGTTTTGAAGACGCTGGACTTGATGCTAGAATGGGTGGTGAAGTGGTTCAAGAATTACTTGCTGACCTAGATTTAGTAGAGATGTTCGCTGGACTTAAAGAAGACATTTTAGCAACTAAATCAGAAGCTAAGAAAAAGACCATTGTTAAGCGTCTTAAAGTTATTGAGTCATTCCTTAACTCTGGAAACAGACCAGAGTGGATGATGCTGACTATTTTACCAGTTATGCCACCAGACCTTAGACCTCTTGTAAGTCTTGATGGTGGAAAGTTTGCTGTTTCTGATGTTAATGACCTGTATAGAAGAGTTATTAACCGAAACCAGAGACTTAAGAGACTTGTTGAACTTGATGCGCCAGAAATTATTGTTAGAAACGAAAAAAGAATGCTTCAAGAATCTGTTGATGCACTTTTCGATAACGGTAGAAGAGGAAACTCAGTTAAGGGAGCTAATAAAAGACCACTTAAATCACTTTCAGAAGTAATTAAAGGTAAGCAAGGACGTTTTAGACAAAACCTTCTTGGTAAACGTGTTGATTTCTCTGGACGTTCGGTTATTGTTGTTGGTCCTAGTCTTAAGATGGATGAATGTGGATTGCCAAAGATTATGGCACTTGAACTTTTCAAACCACATGTTATGGCGAAACTTGAAGAGCGTGGATATGCGACAACTTTAAAACAAGCTAAAAAGATGATTGAAACTAAAGTGAATGAAGTTTGGGAGTGTCTTGAAGATGTTGTTGATGGTCACCCAGTTCTGCTTAACCGTGCGCCAACACTTCACAAACTTTCAATTCAAGCGTTTCATCCAAAACTAATTGATGGAAAAGCAATTCAACTTCACCCTCTAGTGTGTGCTGCGTTCAACGCCGATTTCGATGGGGATCAAATGGCTGTTCACGTACCACTCTCAGATGAAGCGATTGCAGAAGCAAAAATTCTTATGTTAGCGTCAATGAACATTCTTCTTCCTGCATCAGGTAAAGCGATTGCTGTACCTTCACAGGATATGATTTTAGGTCTTTACTACCTAACACTAATTAAAGAAGATGTTATTGGTCAGCATAAACTTTTTGCCAATGTTGATGAAATTGTGATTGCGAATGAGCAAGGTGGACTTGATTTAAATGCTAAGATTAGAACCGTTGTAAATGGTCACATTGTAAACACAACAGCTGGTAGAATTATCTTAAAAGCAATTATTCCTGACTATGTACCTGAGTCGTATTGGAACAAAGTATTGAAGAAAAAAGACATTGGTGCTTTGGTTGATTATATCTATGCACACAGTGGAATTTCTCATACGTCAACCTTCCTTGATGATTTAAAAGACATTGGTTTCAAATACGCAACTAAGTCGGGTGTTTCAATTTCAATTGATGATATTAAAGTACCAGAGCCTAAATATGCAACTGTTGATGCTGCAAAAGCAAATGTTATTGAGATTCAAAAACAGTTTGGTAAAGGTCTTCTTACAGAGCAAGAGCGTTACAATAAGATTATTGATATCTGGACAGATACTAACAACGAAGTTGCTGGTGATCTTATGGGGCTTATCAAGAAAGATAAAGAAGGATTCAACTCAGTACACATGATGGCTGATTCTGGTGCTAGGGGTTCTGCTGCACAGATTAGACAGCTTTCAGGTATGAGGGGTTTAATGGCAAAATCAGATGGTTCTATTATTGAAACACCGATTACCTCAAACTTCCGTGAAGGTCTGAACGTACTTGAATACTTTATTTCGACACACGGTGCGAGAAAAGGTCTTGCCGATACAGCAATGAAAACAGCGTCAGCTGGTTATTTGACAAGAAAACTTATTGATGTTGCGCAAAATGTTAAAGTTGTCATGCATGATTGTGGTACCCATGAAGGGGTTGATGTTTCAGATATCTATGTGGGTAATGAGCTTATTGAGCCATTGGCAGATAGAGTATACGGTCGTGTAATTTCTGCTGATATTATTGATCCGATTACTTCTGAAGTCTTGGTTTCCGAGGGAACAATGATTGATGAAGAACGCGCAAGACTTATTTCTGATGCTGGTGTACGTTCAGTAAACATTAGAACTTCGGTTACGTGTAAAGCACAAAAAGGTATTTGTGCTAAGTGTTACGGTCTGAATATGGCTGAAAACAAAATTGTTAAACGTGGTGAGGCTGTGGGTGTTGTTGCAGCACAATCAATTGGTGAGCCAGGTACACAGCTTACACTCCGTACATTCCACACGGGTGGTACAGCGACTGCTGGTAAAGAAGAGCGTCAAGTTATTGCAAACAAAGAAGGGTTTATTCGTTACTATAACCTAAACGTTAACCGAAACTCTGAAGGTAAGTTACTTGTATCGAACCGAAGAAATGCAGGTGTTCTTTTGGTTGAGCCTAAAGTTAAATCTTTAACCAGAGGTAAGTTAACCATTGTTTCAGCCCATGATGAACTTGTTTTAACGGTACAGCAAGGTGCTAAAGAGCAACGTTATACCGTTAGAAAGAATGACATTGCTAAAACCAATGAACTTGCTGGTGTTGGTGGAAAAGTTGATGGTAAGTTCTTTATTCCATTCAAAAATGGTGAAATCATTGATGAAGGTGATTCAATCATTGAAGTGATTAAAGAGGCGTGGTCAGTTCCTGCACGTATTCCTTTTGCTTCTGAGCTTACGGTTGAAGATGGTGCACCAATTACTCAAGACATTCATGCAGATTCAAAAGGTACGGTGAAATTCTTCCTACTTAAAGGTGACTACTTAGAAAGAATCGAAAGTATTGCTACTGGAAAAGTAATTAATGAAAAAGGTCTTTTTGCTGTTGTTGTTGATGAAAATGAAAGAGAAGCTGCTAGACACTATATTGCTAGAGGTTCTGTTATTTCTATTGATGACAATACCGTTATTGGACGTGGTGACTTAATTGCAAATGCTGCGACACAAGAACAAGTAGTGATTGCTGAATGGGATCCATACTCTGAACCAATGATTGCTGAAGCAAATGGTACCTTGAAGTTTGAAGATATTATTCCTGGTGTTACTGTTGTTGAACAGTTTGATGAATTAACTGGTGAGAGTCGATTAACACTAAATGAATATATCCCTGCTGCTTACAATCCAGCAATTGTATTGGCAACGGATGATGGTGAAATTATCACTTATGCACTTGACCCTAAAACATCTATCTTTGTTAAAGATGGTGTGAGAGTAGGTATTGCAGATATTTTAGCTAAAACACCAAAAGCTGCTCAAAAATCAAGCGATATTACTTCAGGTCTTCCAAGAGTATCAGAGTTATTTGAAGCACGTCGACCAAAAGATCCAGCATTAATTGCTAGAATTACTGGTTCTATTGCCTTTGGTAAACCACTTAGAGGTAAAAAACGTATTATTATTACACCAGAATATGGTGCGCCAGTTGAACAATTTGTTGACAAACAACGTGCTGTTGTTGTGAATGAAGGTGACTTTGTACACACAGGTGAAAAAATGACTGATGGTACAATTTCGAGTCATGATGTCTTGGCTGTGCTTGGTGAAAAAGCACTTTATGAGTATATTGTTGAAGAGGTTCAAAAAGTTTATCGTCGTCAAGGGGTTAATATTTCAGATAAACATATTGAAATTGTTGTTTCTCAGATGATGCGTCAGGTAAAAGTTATTGATGGTGGTGATTCTAAGTTTATTGATGCTGACTTAATTTCTAAGAAGAAATTTAATTTAGAAAATACTAAAGTGATTAAACTCTTTGGTGAACCAGCTATTGCTGAACCATTATTGATTGGTATTACAAGAGCTGCTGTTGGAGCCGATTCAATTATCTCTGCTGCATCATTCCAAGATACGACAAAGGTACTTACTTCAGCATCTATTGCAGGTACAGTAGATATGCTTGAAGATCTTAAAGAAAATGTTGTTATTGGTCGTCTTATTCCTGTGGGAACAGGTATGGTTGACATGGATAGTATTGAACTTTCTACCGAAGAAGAGTAAGCTATTTTGAGAGAAGCAAGATTTTCTCTTGCTTCTCATAGTGTGTTAAATGCCTTCCATTTTTTTGGCATTAAACATCACTAAATCATTGCGTACAAATTTAAAATCTAACTCTATAGGTCTACAACAAATTTCACAATCTTCTATGTAGTCTGCGTTTTCTTCTTCACTTTCTAGTATCATGGATATTCTTTCCCAACAGTAGGGACAAGTAAAAAAATGTTCCATTTAGCTTCCTTATTTTAATAAGCATGAGTATAGCAAGTTTTATTCTAAATCCATTGTTCGCCATTCTGCCTTGGAGTAGAATTTAGAATCGAATTTGTATTTATAACTAATAACAGGAGCTGTGGGGACATATTCATGTGCTAAAAATGCGTCTGAGTCAACAGTGAGTTCCGTTGAGATTTCAGGGTCAAGAATTTCAGGTGTGTCTATTTGGGTTGGTTGATGCATAGCCATAAGTTCTTGACGAATGACTTCATCGGCTTGATGGTTTTGTAATACACCAAAATTTTGCTTATAGGGATGTAGTTCTGAGACAGCAATAACTTCTGATTTTGAACAGGCAGAGAGTATTA
The DNA here is from genome assembly GCA_902727915.1 of uncultured Sulfurovum sp. The sequence continues at coordinate 28,165 of CACVAU010000084.1, read as the reverse complement.
TAAGTATAAAAGTTGAGAGTATTACTAAGAATGTTTTAGATAAATATTTCATGGATAATCCTAATATTAAATTTTTATTAAATTAAATATATAATAAATATACTTAATTTATAATTTAAATATTAATAATTAAAGCTATTAAAACCCACCAAACCCAAAATCCATAGCCTGATAATTAGGATCCATATACCCTAATTGAGCAGCAGTTCCACGTAACATGTTGATGTCCATTTTAGGGTCGATGCCTTGTGGACAAACGGCTGTACACTCCCCACATAAGGTACAATCCCAAATAGCATTTGACTGAACATTAGCAATGGTAGTAGCAATGTCTGATTCTCTAGCATCGGATGTGTAACGGTAGACACGGGTTAGGGCAAAAGGTCCCATGAAGTCTGGGTTCACAGCTAAAACAGGACACGCAGAATAACAAGAGTCACAGAGTATGCAGTCTGTTTGGGTTTCGGTTAACAGTACATTTTCCTGTGTAGTCTCTACTTCTTGTGAAGCTTGCATCCATGCTGTTGAAGCTTTGAGGGTTTCTCTTACTTTTGTTTTGTTGACTTTGAGGTCGCGTTGTACTTCGTGGTATTGTAATGGCTCGATGAGGTCACCGTCTTGTACTTTGTACGAACAAGCAAGTTCTTCTCGTCCATTGACACGCATGGCACAGGTTCCACAGACTCCTGAACGACAATTTGATGAGAATGTTAGCGAGTTGTCAATGTTGTTTTTGATCTCAAATAAAGCTTGAAGTAGGGTAGAGCTTGTTGTTGAAATGTCAAAGGTTTCTGTTGCTTCGCCACGTTTGATTTCTATGTTCATTATGCTGTTACCTTTACGAGTTTATTTTGTAAAACGTTTTCTTCTATCCAGTAGAGTGAATGGGCTTTGTAGAGCTTGTCATCTTTTTCGGGAAAAGCTGTTTTAAAGTGGGCTCCACGGCTTTCGTCTCTTACTAGGGCTGCGTCTAAAACGATTTCACCTATTTCTAACATGTTTTGAAATTGTAAGAACTCTACTAAGTTCGTGTTGTTCTCTCTGTTCTTGTCACCGATTCCCATGTTGTCGAGGTCGGCTTTTAGGACGCGTAGTTCATTGAGTAGGTTGTTGAGTTCGGTGTTGTCTCTTACGATGCCGGCTTTGTGGTAAAAGGCTTTTCCTAGCTTGTTGAACTCTTGGTAGAAGTTTCTTTCCCATGGATACTCTTCAAAGAGACCTTCGATGTATTCTTGGTCGTTTTGTAGTTGTTTGTTATTTGAACCGTTGGGGAGGGGAATCGAATTTTTATTGGTGTGATGGCAATCACCCCCTACTTTTCTTCCTAGGCTTACGATTTCTAGGAGGGAGTTTCCTCCTAGTCGGTTGGCTCCGTGAACTTTGGCATTGGAACATTCACCTACGGCGTAACAGTTTTTTAAACCTGTTACTTCTAAGTTTTCATTGACATCAATGCCACCCATGCTGTAGTGGGCTACGGGTTTGATGGGTACTAGTTCTTTGGCTGGATCGACATTTTCATGGAGTTTACAGAGCTGGACTTCTTGGGGCATGAGTTTTAAGAGTTTTTCTTCTCCTAAGTGTCTTAAGTCTAAAAATACTTCTTCCTCATTGCTTATCTGTTTGGCGATGGCACGTGCCACAACATCTCTTGGGAGTAGTTCATCTATAAAACGTTCACCTTTACTGTTAACTAAGTAGCCACCTTCACCTCTGGCACTCTCGCTTATGAGTGTTGCAGAGCCTTTTAGGGCTGTTGGGTGGAACTGTACAAACTCCATGTCGCTTAGGCTTCCACCTGCACGTAGTACAGCTGCGATTCCATCGCCTGTTGCTCCTTCAGAATTAGTGGTGTAGTTTTTGTAAAGACTTCCGTAGCCACCAGTGGCAATGATGGTCGCTTTGGCTTCAATGCTCTCTACTTCACCTGTGACAATGTTTAAGAAGGTTGCACCAAGTACGGTTTGTTCTTCGGTGATGAGGTTGAGCAGAAAATACTCTTCTTTCATCTCAATGCCTTCTTTTAAACAGGTGTCATAAAGCGTATGGAGGATTTTAAGACCCGTATAGTCTTGAGCATAACAAGCACGTTTAGAAGAAGCACCACCCAGTTGTCTTTGGGCTACTTTAGAGGCTTCTGTTCGGTCAAATGGAACGCCTAGACTGTCTAACCATGCAATGCTTTTGGGTGCATCTTCACAGAGTTGCTTAATCATGTTTGGGTTACAAAGGGAGTGGGCTGATTTTAGGGTATCGTCAATGTGTGCTTGGGTAGAATCAGGGGTTACATTTCCAAGGGCAGCGTTCATGCCTCCTTGTGCCATAGAGGTTTGTGAGGCTGTGGGGTAGCTTTTCCCAACAACTAAAACATTTGAGCCTTCTTGTTTGGCTGAGAGTGCAGCAGAAAGTCCTGCACCACCTGAACCGATGATTAATATATCTAGCATGTTATCTCCCATAGCGTTGTATTGGAAGTAAAATATCTTATAAGTGCTTTGAAGTTGGTTGAGGAAATGAGATATTCAAGCTTTTTATCATATAAAAGGAGGGGGGAGGGATGAAAAAAATTGTTATTATTGCTTGAATATCTCAACAGAATATAAATATTTAATTATTTATGAAGAGGAGTTTACTACTGAAAGATATATCCTGTTAAGAAAAGTATACCATATAAAATTAATATAAATGATATATTTATGTATAAAAATTAAGTTTATTTTAATATTTTAGCATTATAAAATAAATATTATTTCTTCTTGTTAGGATAAAAATTTTCTATGTTTTTTTATGTTTTTTATAACTTTTTCTCTTTTACATGGTTTTTAATATTGTCCATAACTCCTTCTAAAAGTCGTTGACGTGATTCAAAACTTGCCCATGCTAGATGGGGTGTAATAATTAATTTTTGTTCATTTTTGATGGATAAGAGAGGATTGTCTTCTTCGATTGGCTCAGAAGAAAGAACATCCAATCCAGCATAAAGTTCACGTTTATTGAGTTCTTTGGCTAAATCTTGCTCATTGATAATACCTCCTCGACCCAAATTTAACAAAATGGCTTTGTCTTTGACATAGACTAAGTTAGATTGATTAATTAAGTTAAGGGTTTGCTCATTGAGAGGACAATGTATAGAGATAATATCTGACTTAGCAAGGAGTTCATTGAGTGGGTAGTGATGATAGTCATTAATAAGGTTTTTTCCTGACGTTGAATGGTAACAGACTCTCACCCCAAAAGCTTCAGCTACTTTTGCGACTTCTTTACCAATGGTTCCTAAACCAATAATACCCCATGTTTTACCTGAAAGTTCAGAAAAAGGTTGAGAGATGTCTGTAAAAAGTCCTGATTGAGTCCATGCTTTACTTTTGACTTGTTTGTTATAGTGTTCTAGTTTTTCCAAAAGATAAAACATCATTGAGAAAGTATGTTGTACAACCGATGAGGTGGAGTAGCCACTTACATTTTTAACGAGAATAGAGCATTCTTTGGCAGCTTCTAAGTCTACATTGTTCATACCTGTCGCAGCAATACAGATAAGTTTTAGGTTGGAAGCTTGTGCCATTATTTCTTTGCTAATTAGTACTTTGTTTGTAATAATCACTTCAGCATTTTGAATACGTTCTAAGGTTTCTTCTTTTGTTGTTGTTTCATAACTTGTTAGTTTTCCTAAAGTTGCTAAGGCACTTAAGTCTAAGTCATCACCTAATGTTTTTTTGTCTAATAATACAATGTTCATGTTATGGCTCTTTTATGGTTAATAGTATGTTGGCATTAAAGCTTTTTAAGCCTTTTTCTTTCTCAATACTTAGCTTTTGAAAAATAATTTTGAAACGGCTCTGATTATTTTCTTCTATATAAGTCATTTGTTGTTGACTAAGCTCTCTTTGACTTTTTGTTAAAAGATTGTCTATAAAGGGTTTTAGATTGATAGAGCTGATACTTCTGTTATTATCTTTTATGTCTAATTGATATTTTTGAAATTGAATGTTCAGTGTTTTTTTAATTTGTAGAGTATTTATTTTCGCATTAGCATAGAAAGAGAATTTCACTAAAAAATCATAGCCCTTGGTATCAATATATTGATTTTTTGTATAACGTGTTCTAAAATAATAAAGTTCACTTTGCTTATTATTACGTTTATACTGTTCCCAATCCCACTTATGAACAAATTGAAAGCCCAATTCATTCGTGGCAAAATAAGAAAAAAGATGTAGGTTATTGTTATAAAAATGCATTTCCTTACGTTCTTTAGCTTTTTCATATTTTTTTAAAATACTAGGAATGACCTTTTCAAAAACTTTAATTCCATGATAATTTTCTAGGTGGTCTAATCGATTGGAGATTTCATATTTTGTTTTCATATTAAGTTCTTCTGAACGTGGATGTGCTGTTTCAATAAGTTTAACCAATTTATTTATTTGGCTTTTTTTGCTAAGGTTTTCTATTGAATAATCACCAAATTGAGAAATTAAAATAAACAGTGTAAGAAAGAAGAAAAGCCATTTTTGTTGTGCTTTTCCAAAAATCATAAAATAAAGAGACATAAGGAGTAGCCACGTTCCAAACATTCCTAGTAAATAACGGTTATAGGTAATGCCATATTCTTCTATTCGTATCCATAGAGCAACAAGTAATATTAGGGTTTGAAAAAATATGGCGAACCAAATAAGACGTTGGGTTGAGATTGATTTTTTGAGATAAGGTGTTAAAAACAAAAAACTCACAATGGCAAGTATTGAGAAACTAACAATGGTTATAGAAAGCGTTCCTTCAGGCCATTTAAGGCTTATTAAAACTTTGAGCGTATAGATTAGAAGAATAATGAAAAATATCAAACTCATAGGGGCTAAAATATTTTTAACAAATAAATGTTTTATTTTTGAATAAGGACGAACTTCTATAAAAAGTGGATGTTTAGGGATTTGGGATAAAAAGAAATTCATACCAAAAATACCAAAAATAATAATGGCTAATTGTCCATAATGAAAGGAGGTAATGTTTAACTGAAACAGTTCTTTAATTGTAAACAGTGCACCTGAAAGACCTAGATAGATGATAATTGAAAAGAAAAGAGCTGTGATAAATCCAAAAATGAGGCTTTGTGCATATTGCCAAAAAATATCATTGTTACTTTTTTTAAATACAAAAGGTGCCCAAAATATCATGGAGAAGAACGCAATAATTAAGAGCGTATGGTTAGAATAAGTGTTTTGATACATGGATTCTAAGTTAGAGGGTAGTAGATAATAATAAATAGCCAGTAGAATCAAGCCAAATAGGGAAAAGAGGCGTGAAGAGGTTAAAAGTTGAAGTGCTGGAAACAAGACAAGACCCAAAGTAGCTACAAAAACTATTTTTAAAGCTATGGCTGTATTAGGGTTAGTAGAATGATCTGTGTCAACCAAAATTACGCTAATTAAAGTTATTAGAAATGCAGAAAAACTGGCTAAAGGAAAGCGTTTAAGGGTACTTAAAAAAGTCTCGATTTGATTGTTCATTTTTTCATACACACCACTCATATAGTTTCCTTTTTTCTTAAGTTTTACATCTATTTCATTATCATACAAAAAATAATTAAAAATCATACTTTATATTTAAAGTTAATAAAGAAATAAAAGTTTTTCTTTTAGAATTTAGCTCAAAAATGCTTTTCGCTATAATCTTTTTATGAAAATTTTAAAAATTTACCCAACTTCACGTGTTATTCGGAATGAACGCTTAAAACAGAAAGAAGAAGACACTTTATTGCCAACGCTTATGCGTGTGGATGAGTTTGAGAAACGTGCAATTATTTTGCCTGAACTTGCCATGGTAGATCCTTTACACCGAACGCTTTTTTTGCAAGAAGCTTCTAATTTTGAAGGATTTAAAGCCTTAAAAATTAATCGTGAGTTAATTCGATTTTTGACAAAGAGTGATGCAATTTTCAAGTTTTTTGAAGAACTTAGCCATGAAGAGGTCAGTTTTGATGCGTTAGTTGAGGGGGATGCTTATGTTGAGTTTAGTGAGCATATTGAAGTGTTGGAGCAGTTACTTTTAAATTATAAGCACTTGTTAGCGTCTAAGGGCTTAACTGATCGTGTTTTTGTACCGAGTTCTTATCGACTAAACAAGGGTTTTGTTGAAAGTTATGATGGGTTTGAGTTCTTTTTAGAAGGTTATTTAAGTTATTTTGAATTAAGACTTATGGAGCAGATAGCACAATACAAGCCTTTTGTAATTCACATGCATACTTCAAAGTTTAACCTCAAAGTTCAAGAGCGTTTTAGAGAGTTTGGTATTGAATTGGAAAATAACGCTTATGTTAAGTTTGATTTACATACGCAAACTGTTTTAGCATCTATTGCCAATAAGCAAGTTATTAAGGCAGAAGTCTTCGCTGTAGAAGAACGTTTAGCACAAATACCTCTTTTACTAGAAGCTGTACAAAAGATGGTTAATACTGGAATTGATGCAGATGATATTGTAGTGATACTTCCTGACGAAAGTTTTAAAGAGAGTATTCAGCTTTATGATAAGCTCAATAACTTTAACTTTGCGATGGGTTCAGATTTTAATAAAACGAAAGCTTATAAACAGTTAGAGAGTATTTATAAACATTGGCAAATTTTTTCTGATGAATCACAATTTTTGTTAAAAAAATATGAGATAAAAGTAGAAGAAGTTAATAACATAAATTTGACTCAAAAATTAAGAGTAGAGCAGTTTTTTAATATTTTAGAACGCTTGAATTTGGCGAACAAACGACAAGAAGTTTTAGACAATATGGCATTGTTTAAACAAGTTTTTTCTACGAACATTATGGGCATAAAATCATGGATGTTTTTATGGCTCAAAAAACTTTCTACTGTTGCTTTGGATGATGTGCGAGGTGGAAAAGTGACGGTTATGGGTGCCTTAGAAACTCGAGGGGTTTGTTTTAAAGGAGTGGTGGTAGTTGATTTTAATGATGGTATTGTACCTAGTCTTCCAGCTAAAGATAACTTTTTAAATTCTGGGTTGAGAAAATTCGCAAAATTACCTACGAAGAATGACCGTGAAGCTTTACAAAAACAACTGTATAAGCGTATTTTAGAACAGGCTGAAGTTTCCACAATTATCTATTCTAAATCAAATAATAAAGCTCCAGCTTCTTATTTGTATGAATTAGGACTTGGTATGGGACAAGATATAATTGTGAATACCAAACTACTTTATAATGAAGAAAATATGGTTATAGAGATTGAAAATCCTATCATTAAAAATTTTGATGCTACAGCCCTTACTTGGTCAGCGACCAGATTGAAAATTTTTTTAGCATGTAAAAGAAAGTATTATTACAATTATGTTTTAAATTTACAAGCCAAAGAAGAAGATGCTTTAAATGAAGGGCTTTTCTTGCATAAGCTTTTAGAACATCTTTTTAAAGAAAAAACTTTTTTTGAAAGCAAAGGGCAGATGAAAAGTGACATTGACCGACTGCTTGATGAATTACTCGAAACCAATAACCCTAAAATTGCTTACAGTAAATTGCTTTGGAAAGCTAAATTTGAAAAATTTATTGATGCACAGGTTGAGCATTTTAAAACAGGGTGGCGAGTACTTGCTAGAGAAGAACAGATTATTGGCTCTATAGGAGGTATTAATTTTAAAGGCGTGGTAGATAGAATTGACCAAGACAGTAGAGGAACATTTATTTTTGACTACAAAAGTGGCTCAATTAATGAAGCAAATAGAACTAAAAATTTAGAAAAATTAACAGATTTTCAAATGAGTATTTATGCTGAATTGTTGAAAGATAGATTTAAAGATTTAAGGTTAGCATTCATTGAAATATTTAATGGAAAAATGACTGAAATTACAGCTTTAGAAGAGAAGACTGCATTACTTCATGAAATTATTTCTGAGCTTAAAGGTATGCGAGAGGTAGTAGCTGAACGTTGTGAAGATGTTTCTAAATGTCAGTATTGTGATTATACTTTACTTTGTGGACGAGGGGTTTATTTGTAATTGATCTTTTTTATTATATCTACAAATCAAAGCGTTAAAGAATATGAAGCAAATTTCATATTATAAATTTTAATACAAAGGTGTTCATATCAAAAAGATAATACTGATTCGTCATGCTTTAGTCAATGTCAATGGAATAGATAAAATAGCAGCAAAAGATTTAAAAGCTTGGGTGGCACATTATGATAGAGCAGGGCTACATCCTAAGAGTCAACCCAGTCAAAACTTACATGATATTGTGAATGGTTCAGATTTTTTACTTACGAGTGAACTATCTCGTGCCATAGCATCTGCGAATTTTTTTGACAAGAAGATTGATGAGAAGAACATACTTTTTAATGAACTTCCTATTCCTGAAATTCAATTTCCTTATTTTAAATTTCAAGCTAAAACATGGTTAATAGTTTTACGACTTGTTCTTTTTTTTACGAATAAAAAAAATGAAGAAATAGAAAAGGGTATCGCCTATTTACATAAACTTTCTAATGAACATAAGCAAATAGTTTTAATTGGGCATGGTGGTCTTAATTATTATATGCAAAAGCAATTACGAAAAGAAGGTTGGAAATTAAAAGGAAAGCCTTCCCTCTCAAATTGGGGTGTGACGTATCTTTATAAGGCATAATAAAAAGAGATATGACTCAGTGTATTTAATGGTCTTTTTTATGTTTCATGAAAATGCTTCTTTATTTTGAATGTTTAATGTTCTAATGAGTATTTGCTCTTCATTCAATGAAAGGTAAGCCCATTGACCACTTTCAATATTCAGTTCAAAACTACCAATACTAATACGAGTCAAGTTTAAAACTTTTAATGGCGTTCCAAACTTTGGATCACTCATCGCCCCAAAAAGCCGACGAATATGACGGTTTTTGCCTTCATTCAACTCAACTCTGAGTTTCGTTTTCGCACCACCCATACCGATCTTTTCGACATTCATTGCTTTTAACAAACCATGTGGACTTTCTACCCCATGCTTAGCCATTTGAAGGTGTTCATCTGTTACATGACCTCTAACCCAAATTTCATATACTTTAACACAACCCCCTGGTTTGGTCAAGGCATCACCAATCTTACCATTTCTTGTAAAGAGTAAAAGTCCCTTAGATTCTAAATCAAGCCGTCCGATAGGCATCCACCCATCATCAAAAACCCACTTAGGTAAAAGGTCATAAACTGTTTTTCGTCCACGTTCATCTGCGCGTGTGACCACATAGCCTTTTGGTTTGTTAAGGACTAGTAGGTTTTTGGAGTCTTTGCTTGTGTTATTCATTAACTATTTTAACTTCTCAGCCACCAATTCATTAACAACCTTAGGATTTCCCTTCCCTTTAGTAGCCTTCAAAACCTGCCCCACAAAGAAGCCTAAAAGCTTATTGTTCCCTGCTTTAAACTTAGTAACATTATCAGGGTTTTTAGCAATAATCTCATCAATAATTGGTGCTATTACAGCTGGATCACTTATCTGTACAAGTCCTTTGGCTTCTACAATAGCCTTTGGATTTTCTCCAGTTTTTACCATCTCTTCAAACAGTTGTTTAGCAATCTTATTTGAAATCGTCTCATCGTCAACCATCTTAATCAATTCAGCTATCTGTTTGGCAGAAAACTTTAGCTCATCAATTTGTTTCTCTTTTAACTCTCTAGCCACTTCATTAGATACCATGTTTGCAAGTGCTATAGGACTGTTCAGTTCAGACAAAGCCTCTTCATAAAAAGAAGATAATTTTGCATCACGCGCTAGGGTATTGGCTACTTCAGAGTTTAATTTAAGTTCTGAAGTGTATTTATCAAATAGTGCTTGTTCAACTTCAGTCATTGGCACTACTTCACCATCTATCTGCCCTTTTTTGGCTTTTGTTTTAGGTGCTTCTTTAGCTTCTTTTGTCTTCTTACCCCAAGAGTCTTTTAATCCAACAATCTTATTAAACACAGGCTTTTCATCCGTATAGTCAACAGGGTCAGCATAAAAATACCCTTGTCGTTCAAATTGAAATCGTTCATCAGGTTTGTCCCTTATAACGGCAGGTTCAATTAGTGCATCTTTAATAATTTGTAAAGAGTTTGGATTTATATCTTTCAACCCTTCTGGAGCTTCATCTTTAAAGAGTCTGTCATAAACACGCACTTCTACTTTTCTAGCGTGTTCAGCATCTACCCATTGAATGGCACTTCTTACTTTAATACCACTCGTGTCTTCACCACTTTTAGAGTTAGCATGGTACTCAGCTTTTATCTCTATAATCTTTCCATCAGCATCTTTAATAACTTCTTTACAGGTAATAATATACGCATGTCTAAGTCTTACCGATTGCTCAGGTGTCAAACGAAAATAACCCTTTGGAGGGTTTTCCATAAAGTCATCACGCTCTATGTAAATCTCTTTAGAAAAAGGAATTTTTCTTGAACCCTCTTTAGGTACATCGTGTGGGTAGTAAGGAGCATCAATCTCTTCTGACCCCTCATAGTTTGTAATGGTCACTTTGAGTGGGTCAAGGACAGCCAAAACTCTTGGTACTTTGGTGTTTAAATCATCTCTAATAGAAAATTCTAATTGTGCAACGTCCACCATAGAGTTTGCTTTTGCAATACCTATGCCATCACAAAAGTTTAAGATAGACTCTGCTGTGTATCCTCTTCGCTTATATCCAGCAATGGTCGGCAGACGTGGGTCATCCCAACCATTTACTTTTCCTTCATTTACCAGTTCCAGTAACTTTCGTTTACTCATTACCGTATAGTTAATCCCAAGTCGTGCGAACTCATACTGATACGGTCTTTTTTCTGCAAGTCCAAGTGTCTCAAGTACCCAGTCATAAATAGCACGGTTATTTTCAAACTCTAAAGTACAAAGAGAATGGGTAATGCCTTCCATATAATCCGTCAGACAATGTGCAAAATCATACATAGGATAAATATGCCACGCATCTCCTGTTCGGTAATGCTCAACATTTCGTATACGATAAAGCAAAGGATCTCTCATTTGCATGTTATTCGCAGACATATCAATCTTAGCTCGAAGAATATGCGTACCATCTTTAAACTCACCCTTTTTCATTCGCTCAAAAAGGTCTAAGTTTTCTTCAACAGAACGCTCGGCATATTTACTGCGTTTTCCAGCTTCAGTTACGGTTCCACGGTTTTCACGTATCTCTTCTTCACTTGCAGAGTCCACATACGCCTTACCCATTTTAATGAGTTCTCTAGCATAATTGTAAAGCTCATCAAACTTATCAGAGGTATAACGAACATTCCCCTCCCAGTCAAACCCAAGCCACTCTACAGCATCTTTAAGCGCTTCTACGTATTGTGTGTCTTCGGTTGTTGGGTTGGTGTCATCCATTCTAAGGTTACAGTGACCGTTATAGTCATTGGCAATACCAAAGTTTATACAGATAGATTTAGCATGTCCAATATGTGGAAACCCATTAGGCTCTGGAGGGAATCTTGTATGCACCTCGTTGTACTTACCTGACTTTAAATCTTCTTCAACTATTGACCGTAAAAAATCTTTGCTTTCACTACTGCTCTTTTGCATTATTAACCTTTTGATTGTAGAACTTATATTAAGGTGGGTATTTTATCTAATTTGGGCTTATTGTGGGTTAGGGAAGAAATGTGACTTTTTTAATGTCATTTTTTTGCATGTTAATTTCAAGTCTTCTTTAATTATGCCAGATAAACCTCTTTGCTTTTACGCATTATTAAGCTTTTAAAATTTATAGAGTTGGGTACTTTCTTGAATTGGTACTTATTATGCTACACTACAATTTTTATAAGGATTCCTAATGATATATAATGAATGGTATGAAGAACATGCTAAGAAACATGCAGCGATTATGAAAAAACTTGAAGGCTTGGATGAGTATGATATTGTTCAATACTTTATCTTTGAAAATATGGTAGAAAAAGAGCCAGACTTTTGTGAACTGTATGCGACCAATACGAAATGCCATGAAATGTATGAACTTAATTGTTATATGTGTGGCTGTCCTCATTTTAGATTTAATAAAGCACCTAAGCAAGAGGAAGAGCTGGAGTTTCACTCTATTTGTTCCATTAGTTCAAAACGTGGAAGACGTACGGTTAGAGAAGTTGGTGATGTGGCTGAAGTCCATCAAGATTGCTCAGGATGTACCATTCCTCATGGTGAACAGTATATTTTTAGTAATTTTGATGAAGATTGGCGTGCAATGATGAAGAACGTTAAAAACTTAGACTTATAAGCAATTAAGATACTTTATCATAAAATCTAAAAAAGGATTAATATGAAAATTTTTTATAATGATGATTTGGGTAAATTGATTTTGAGACTAATGATTGGTGGCTTGATGCTCTTTCATGGTATTGCTAAACTACAACATGGTCTTGGGTTTATAGAAGAGACATTGGTAGCCCATAAACTACCTGCTGTACTGGCTTATGGACTCTATGTTGCAGAGATAATAGCACCCATATTAATTATATTGGGAATTCAAGTACGACTTTCAGCCTTAACTGTTTTAGTTGCGATGGTAGGCGCTATTTACTTGGTACATTTAAAAGATGTTTGGACGCTTACTAAACATGGTGCTTGGGGCATTGAAGTACAGATGTTCTTTTTAATGGGGTCTTTGTCCCTATTTTTTATGGGTGCTGGTAACTATGTCGCACGTGCGAGACAATAAGAATGCTTGAATTTCGTTAAGAAGTTTTAATATCATTAGAAGTATAAATGATTAGAATGTCAAAATGAATATAACTTTGTTGGATAAAAATAAAAACTTGAACATTCTTTTAGCAGGAGTCCTATCAATTATCGTGGGACTAGGTGTGGCACGATTTGCTTTTACCACACTTTTACCCTCTATGTTGGATGACTTTTTAAGCATTAGCAATGCAGGGCTTTTTGCTTCTTTTAATTATGCTGGATATTTAAGTGGTGCTTTGTTTTCTGTTTTTCTTAAAGACATTAATATCAAAGTTATATTTTTTAGAATTGGAATGATTATAAGTGTTTTAAGCACTTTTATCTTGGCAACTGTTAGTAATGAAGTCATATGGTTTATATCGCGTATTGTGGCTGGTTTTGGTTCGGCAATGGTGTTAATTGTTGGAAGTTCTATTGTGATGGTTAAACTTAATTATGAAGACAAAACAAAAGCGATGGGCATACATTTCTCAGGCATAGGGTTTGCTATTGCTGTGAGTGAACTTATAGGATATTATGTATTGCGTGAGGGGACATGGTCAGAGGCGTGGATGGTTTTGGCACTGTTTGCTGTGCTGGTCTCTTTTTATTCCATTTACATTTTGTCTTTTGATAAAGCATTAAAAAAAGATGCTGTTAAATATGAACTTTCCAGAGCCATGTTTAGCCCTTATGTAATACTTTTAATTTTGGCATATTTTACAGCAGGTGTTGGTTTTGTTGTTCAAGCAACTTTCTTTCCAGATATTATAAACTCTCTTGATGGCTTAGATGGATTTGGTAGTTTAGGGTGGTTAATTGTTGGGCTAGTAGGTATTCCTTCAGCCATTATTTGGATGCGATTGGCACAAAGGTATGGCAGTGAAAATATTATTATTTTTACTTTTGTCTTACAAATAACTGGCATACTCATTCCCACTTTAACCAATAATATGGTTTTAAATCTTCTCAGTGGTGCCTTGTATGGGAGTACATTTATTGGTCATGTGGCACTTTTTATGCATCATGGAGGAAAATTGGCAGGAAAAAATCCAGTTGTTTTTATGGGAGCAATGACGGCTGCTTATGGTATAGGACAAGTCACAGCACCGTTGTACAGTGTGGCACTTTTTGAGCATTTTGGAAATTATAATATGACACTTTATGTCACAGCCTTTATCGTTTCTTTTGGAATTTTATTTTTGTTACTTGGTAAAAAAGCGAAATCTAGACCTCTACTTTAAGGCATAAAATAATCTAAACAATAGTGACAAATCGCTAAAATACTTTAATTTTAAATTAAGGTACCAAGCTATGATATTAACACTTTTAGCCCTATTAACTATTTTATTTATTGCCATTGAACTACAAAAATATTTTAAGATTCCTTCGCCAATTTCACTCATTACACTGAGTTATGGTTTTTACTATATGTTCCCTCAAATGGTTCTTTTCTCAGATGAAACTTTTGCTGATTTGGTTTTGTTTTTAATTCCCATTTTAATAGCTGCTGATGCTTTGCTATTAAAACTTGATGATTTGAGAAAAAATGCTTTGAGTCTTCTTTATGTCGCAGCATTTTCAGTCGCTATTTCCATTACATTTGGCATTATTGCTGCCAATACTTTTTTTATGGAATATGCACTTTCGACAGGCGCAATCATTGCACTTTTCGCAATGGTTTTGGCAACTGATCCTGTTTCGGTTGTTTCTGTTTTCTCATCATTTAATGTTCCTCATAAGTTGGCTATTTTGGCTGAAGGAGAATCACTTTTTAATGATGCAACAGCGCTAATTATTTTTATGTTTATTGCCATACCAATGATAAATGGGGTTCAAATAGGGGCAGTAGATATCGTCCTTGTTTCAGCTAAAGTTATCTTTTTTTCAGTCATTATTGGTTTGGTAGTAGGTTACGCTGGTGTTACGCTTATGCGTTTAACATCAGACCCAATGAGTGAGTTAGTTGTCATTTTATTAACAGCTTATGGGGCATTTGAAATCGCTGAAATTTTTCATTTTGCTGGGCTTTTAGCTGTTATTGTGGGCATTATTACGCTCAATACCATTACTCAAAAATCTTTTGATGAAAAAGAACGCCAAGTGGAAAAAGCCCGAAGTATTGTGAACCGTGCAAATAAAAATAAAAAAATCTTTTCGACAGGATTTATGAGTGGTATCACGCGTAAACTCTCAACAGATGTAAGTAGCATAGAACGTCATAAACAAAACTTGAATTATGTGGCTGTATTGGCACTACTTGCGAATACCTTTTTATTTATGTCAATGGCAAGTATTGTGGAGTTTGATGCTTTGTTAAAGTATAAAACAGAGATATTCCTCATGTTTTTAATCACTACACTTATTAGAGCTTTTATGATGGGAACCTTTGGTATTGTGTCTAATTTGACCAAAAAAATGACAGACATTGGGGTACGTTGGTGGTCAGTATTGCTTTTTGCAGGAATAAAAGGGGGGCTTTCCGTTGTTATGCTTCAAATGTTACCCAAAGGCTTTGAACACCAAGAGATGTTTGAAGCCATTGTTATAGGGGTGATTTTATTGTCTACCTTTGTCTATGCAACGGTTTTGGTTGGAATTATTATGTTTAATAAAAAAGCGTTTGATGATGAAGTGGCTAGAGAGGTTCATTGAGTGGGTTAATTGATACTTGTTGTAGAAAATAAGAGCATCTTATTTTCTACTTCAGAAGCGTGTAAATGACGATTTAGTTTTCTATATAGTACATATATTCCGTATTTTTGTTTTGAGCAGTACAAGCTTGGTTATCATTGGGGATACTGATATTGTTATTTATAAGACAATCATCATCAATAAAAGCAATAAGTCCTTCAGATTTTTTACTGTGCATGTAAAAGCTATCAACCATATCTACCGTACCATTACTATAGTTTGAAGTAGCTAGAAATTCGTCTTTGACCGTGGTTGTTACTTTGACATCTAAGGTACATTTTACTCTTACAATATCTCCTGTATAGGTATGTGTCTCATGTGTAAAACCATTTAGCTTACTTTCAAGTACACAGGTTTTATGACCTTTCAGGTTTTGTGTTCCAATTGTTTGTTCATTTTCTTCTAAAGCTTTAGTAAGATTAACATCATAATAGTTTAAGGTGTCACCTACATTGACCAAACGTTTAAATGAGGTGCTGGTATTTCCTTCACTAGAGATATCATTTTTAATAATGGTGTTTTCTCCAATATTAATAACTACTTGTACATTATTTGGAAAGTTTCGTTCAACTCGATTGTTGCTAACAATGCTTGTTGTTGGAAAAGTATTGTCTGTGACAATTTCACCTTTTTTTGTTTCAATTTTTTGATAATTTTTTGACATATTATCGGTCTCTAAATAAGTGCTTAAATCGATTGAACTTGTATTGGAGGTGTCACCACATCCAATGAGTATGAAGCTTAATGGAACTAATATCCAGCTTGTATTTATTTTTTTATTCATTGTGTATCCTTTGTATTTTTGAATAGCATATGATAATGAGTAAATGTATCACAAATGTATCACAAATAAAAACTTATGAAAATTAAGATAAACAAGAGTTTGATACATTTATGATACTTTTGAAGTGTATGATTTCCGTGAATAATACAAAGGAAAAATATGCAAAGTTTTAATAAAGGTTTAGGGATAGGATTTATGCTTATCTTTGGATACATAAATATGGCTTGTGATGGGAATAACAGTGTTGATAATGCGTTAAATCTTATTATTGATGAAAATAATTTAACAGGGGATGCATTAAAAGGGAAAGAAATACCAGATATTGAAAGTGCAAAAACACAATTGGGTATGCATCTTTTCTTCTCTAAGTCTTTAGGTGCTGATAGTGATTCAGCTTGTGTTACCTGTCATCATCCGATGTTAGGTGGAGGAGATAGGCTATCGTTACCCATTGGTGTTGGAGCAGAATCTGAAGATTTACTAGGAGAAGGACGTTTACATAGTACGGATTCAAAAGAAAATGATGCAGGACCACCTGTGCCTAGAAATGCACCAACAACATTTAATGTACTTGGTTGGAATAAAGTATTGTTTCATGATGGTCGTTTAAGTACATTAGCGAATGGTATTTCTACCCCTGATTCTGGGCTTAATATTGTTGATCCTTTGGCAACAGATAATTTAGCTTCAGCTCAAGCACGTTTTCCTGTGACTTCACCAGAAGAGATGAAAGGTTTTGATCATCAAGAGAAAAATAATCAAGAAATTAGGGATTATATTGCAAGTAGGCTGGGTGGTTATGCTGAAGGGGAGAATAGATTAGAAGATCATGACTATTGGTTGAAAAAATTTCAGTTAGCCTTTGATCAGCTAGAAGGAACAGCCCAAGAGTTAATTACTGAACAAAATATTGCCAAAGCCATTGGGGAGTATGAGAACTCACAAGCCTTTTCAAATACACCTTGGAAAGACTATATCGAAGGGAATACAAAAGCTATTTCAAATGAAGCTAAAAAAGGTGCATTGCTTTTTTTTAATCCTGTTTCTAAGGGGGGAGCTAATTGTGCCAGTTGTCATACTGGAGATTTATTTTCAGATGAAAGTTTTCATAATATAGTCATGCCTCAAATAGGTAGAGGTAAAGGCAATGGATTAGATGGAAGCAGTGATTTTGGTCGATTTAACATTACAAAAGATGAAGAGGATATGTTTAAATTCAGAACACCTACTTTATTGAATGTTACTGAAACTGGACCTTGGTCTCACGCTGGGGCTTATACTTCTTTAGAAGCTGTGGTACGTCATCATTTAAATCCAAGTCAAGCCATTCAAAATTATGATCTCACACAGTTAACACAAGTTGGTATTCAAAATATAGATAGTATTACGGCTAAGGCAGAACCAATGCTAAAAAAACTGACAGAAGATAGAGTTTCTAAGGAAGAAGTTTTACAAAATGTTGAATTAAAAGATTTTGAAGTGCAAGAATTATTAAGTTTTTTAGAAACTCTAACGGATCCTTGTGTCAAAGATCGAGAATGTTTAAAGAAATGGATACCAACAGTGAATGAAGACCCTAATGGAAAACAATTGGATGCCATTGGTTATAATGGAAGTATATTATAGAAGCTAAAGAGGTTCTAAAACCTCTTTTTATAAGCATGACAATAAGGTTTGGAACCTTTTTGTTCATAGTAGTCTTGATGATTGTCTTCAGCTTTATAGAAAACATGACCATTTATAATCTTAGTGGCTATTTTTAGCCCTTTAGATTCCAAAATTTTAATTAATTTTTGAACGGTTTTTTTCTCATCTTCATTTTGTACAAAAATAGCAGAGAGATATTGTGATCCAATGTCTGGTCCTTGACCATCGGTTTGGGTTGGGTCGTGAATCTCAAAAAAAGCTTTTGCCAGTGTTTCATAAGTTACTATTTTGGGGTCATAAACAATTTCTACAGTTTCTAAATGTCCTGTTTTTTTTCTAATAACATCATAATAGCTAGGATTTTTTGTATGTCCACCCATGTAACCAGAGATAGCATCTTTGACCCCTTTGATAGCTTCTAAATGATATTCAACACCCCAGAAGCAACCCCCTGCAAAATAGGCACGTTTTAGAGTATTTTTTTTTAGTTCTTTTTTTGTCTTTTTCTCATTTTCTTTTTTAAAATTTAATGAGATAGAGTTAACGCAGTGACGAGTATTTTTAGGAGTAAAACCTTCACCTTTAAATACATGTCCTAAATGTGCATCACAATTAGCACAAAGAATTTCTGTTCTACGACCATCGGCATCTGTTGTACGTTTAACTGCTCCTTTTATTTCATCGTCAAAACTGGGCCATCCACAGTTAGAATTGAACTTGTCATCTGATTTATATAGAGGTGTGTCACAAACTTTACAGGTGTAGGTACCTTTTTCTTTATTATTTAGGTATTTACCTGTGTAGGGACGTTCTGTTCCTTTGTCAACAATAACATGATGTTCTTGTTGTGTAAGGTTTTGTAAGGCAATAGCCCATGGTTTAACATCTTCAGCATAGGTAAGTGTGAGAGTGAAAACACTGAAGGTTAATAATAATTTTTTAAGACTAGGCATTTTAGATTCCTTTAATTATTTTAAATCGTGTTAATTTAGCATTGTATGGAAAACAGTATATATATTTTTTATTAATATTCCATAAACGGATTTGTAAAACTTTTTATAAAGTCCTTTTTGCTATAATTCGCTCGAAATTTCCCGTATTGCTGAGAGCATTACGAGAATAACTTTCTAAAAATTTAGGCATTATGGATATGTATGGTTTATATTTTTGGAAGAAGAGTGAAAGCTAGAGCAGGTTAGTGACCTGACATACGAAATTTATTTCGTCAAAAATTACTTTAAAAGGTCTTATTATGAGAAAAGATATTCACCCAGATTACCAAGTATGTGCTGTGAAATGTGCATGTGGAAATGAATTTGAAATTAGAACAAACAAATCAGAGATGACAATTGATATTTGTAATGAATGTCACCCATTCTTTACAGGTTCAGAAAGAAGTGTTGATGCTGCTGGAAGAATTGATAAGTTTAAGAAAAAATACAACCTTTAATCACTTTTTTAAAGGAACTAAAGGAGCAAAAGCTCCTTTTTACTACAAAACAATGTCAACTTTAGCAGTTGGCTCATATACCTACCTACATTTATAATTAGAGACACTATGCTGACATTTATTCCGACCCCTCTTGGAAACCCACAAGACATCACTATTCGTGCTTTAAAAGCTTTTGAACAAACCACATTGTTTTTATGTGAAGATACACGAGAAACCAAACGATTATTACGTATTTTAGAAGCACGTTTTGATTTTACTTACCCTTCTGATGAGGTTCAGTTTTTATCTTTTCATGAACATAATGGTACTGAGCGTCTTAAAGAAATAGCATCACGTTTAGAGCAAGAAGAAGTTGCTTATGTTTCAGATGCAGGTATGCCTGTTATTTCTGATCCTGGACAGCTTTTAGTGCTGTATTGTCAGAAGAATACCATTGCTTATGATGTCTTACCCGGTGGAACGGCTGTGACGACAGCTTATGCAGCATCAGGTTTTGAAGAAGGTGCATTTACTTTTTGTGCTTTTTTACCACAAAAAGGAGCTGAGCGAAGCACTAAGCTTATAGAAATTATGAATGGTTCTAGTAATATGGTTCTTTATGAAGCACCACATAGAATTGAAAAATTAATTAATGAAATTGTCAATATTGATGCGCATCGAGAGGTTTTTTTTGCTAAAGAACTTTCTAAAAAATTTCAACATTATTATAGAGGTTCAGCAGAAGAAATTCTACAGCAGTTTAACAGTAATATAATTAACACTAAAGGTGAATGGGTTGTTGTCATCTCCATGCGAAAAGAAGAGGCAAAAGCCTTATATGTAGAGGATGTTTTATCACTTGATTTACAGCCTAAAGTCAAAGCAAAATTATTGGCAAAATTAACAGATATATCCACCAAAGTGTGGTATGCAAAACTTATAGCCCAATAAAGAACGTAGAATAATAGAACCACAGCAAAAAAAGGGTAAAATCATTTTTATGATTATTTATGGAAAACAAGTCTGTTTACATGCATTAGAGGTGCATAAAACAAGCATTAAAACAGTTTATATTGCCAAAAAAGGAGTTTTACCTCAAAAGCTTTTTGATGAGAATAGAGATAAGATTAAATTTTTAGAAGAACGATGGGCGCAAAGCATGAGTAAGGGGGGAAATCATCAAGGAGTATTACTTGAAATGGAACCTTTGAAACAGAGTGATTTAGCTACTTTAAAAAAAGAACGTTTTATTTTAGTACTTGATGGTTTAACCGATACGGGAAATATAGGAGCAATTATTCGTTCAGCTTATGCCTTGGGTGTTGATGCTGTGATTGCCACAGGTGTTAAAACACTTAATATGGCAGCCATGGTTCGTACAAGCTCAGGTACTTTACTGGATTTACCTTTTGTGATTGTTCCTAATATTTTAGACGTACTTAATGAACTTAAACAAGTAAATTTCACTGTTTATGGTGCTTCCATGGATGGCGAAAAACTTGAGAAGTGTGAATTTAGTGAAAAAAGAGTATTGGTTTTAGGTTCTGAGGGTGAAGGAATTTCAAAAAAAGCAAAATCAAAAATAGACCAAAGTGTGTCTATTGAGATGAAGCATGAGTTTAATTCACTAAATGTAAGTGCAGCAGCAGCAATATTAATTCATAGGATGGGAAATGTTATTTAACGAGATTATAGACACACATGGTATTGAAGGGGTAGCTTCAAAAACAAATATTTCAAATGTTAACCTAGGCTATTTAGTCGAAGAAGATTTTGGAAGATTAAACAGAGTAAAAGCATTGGGATTCTTGTTAATTTTAGAAAGAGAATATAAAGAGATTGATGTTTCAGCTCTTAGAGATAGAATTAAAACTTATTATGATGAGCATAGACCTGCTGATGAAAAGGTAGTAATGGTTGCTAAAGATTCAGTAGAGGGTAATAGCTTTTCATTCTTTAAACTTTTTATTATTCTTGCACTTTTAGGTGGAGGGTATTACCTTTATACACAAGGAAAACTTGACTCATTACTTCAAAATATTGAAGAGAAAAAAGACTTTTTTGATGATAATCAAGCTTTGGAAAACAATGTAAGTGATGAAAATGCTGACAAGGTTGTTGTGGGAAAGCCTGAAGAGGAGTCTATTAGCATTGAGACTCCTGTTATCCCTGAGGTAGAAAGCATTGCTTTAAACGATGATGATACTTTAGATAAAAATGAGACGGTTGATGAAGTTCAACTTTTACTTGCTTCAGCTGAACCAATAGCCGAAGAAAATAAATCTGTTGAAGCTGTTGTGAAAGAGGTAGCAGAAGAGTTTTTAGCAAATGAAGAAAACAGTTCTATTTTAAAAAATGAGAACGAAGATTTAAGCAGTACTGAAAGTAGTATTAAAATAGTAAATGTGAATCCTACAAGAGGGATGTTATGGTTTGGGTTTATTAATCTTGATACTAAGAAACGTCGAGAGTTTATGAAGAAAGTTTCGACACCATTTAATATTAATGAGGGTAGATGGCTTTTAGTAACAGGTCATGGATATTTAGAGGTAGTAGCTTCTGAAAAGACCATTGCTTTAGCAGATAATAGAAAACATTATTTTTATATAGATGGTTCAGAGTTACGTGAGATAGACAAAAAAGAGTTTAGAGAGCTTAACGGACGTAGAGGTTGGTAAAGCTTTTAACATTTTTAAAATTTTCTTAAATCATAAATAATAAAGTTAATGGAAAAAATGTTAAGGTACAAAAGAGAATTAATGAGTGGAGAAGATAAGAATGTTTGATGAGATTCAATTTGAAAAAATAAATAGATTGCCGAAGTATATTTTTGCTGAGATAAATGACCTAAAAATGGCAGCAAGAAGAGATGGTGAAGATATTATAGATTTTTCCATGGGGAATCCTGATGCGAGAACACCTCAACCAATTATTGATAAATTATGTGAAACAGCACAACGTGATAAAACACATGGTTACTCTGCAAGTAAAGGGATTTATAAACTTAGACTTGCCATGTGTAAATGGTATAAACGTAAATACAATGTTATGTTAGATCCTGACACAGAAGTGGTCGCAACCATGGGATCTAAAGAAGGTTATGTACATTTAGTACAAGCCATTTCTAACCCAGGAGATGTTGCGATTGTTCCTGATCCTACTTATCCTATTCATTCACAAGCTTTTATTTTAGCTGGTGCAAATGTTGAGAAAATGCAATTAAAATTTGATGAAGAGAACTTTGAAGTAGATGAAGATCAGTTCATTGCTGATGTAAAAGAGGCGTTAAACAACTCTTTACCACGTGCAAAATTTTTGATTTTAAACTTTCCTCATAACCCAACAACAGCAACTGTTACTCCTAATTTTTACAAACGTATTGTTGCTTTAGCAAAAGAAGAACGATTTTATATTATCTCTGATATTGCTTATGCTGATATTACTTTTGACGGTTATAGTACCCCTTCTATTTTAGAGGTTGAGGGTGCTAAAGATGTGGCTGTTGAGGCGTATACTATGTCAAAGTCTTACAACATGGCTGGTTGGCGTGTTGGTTTTGTGGTGGGTAATAAGAAGCTTATTGGTGCATTACAAAGTATTAAGTCTTGGTTAGACTATGGAATGTTTACCCCTATTCAAGTTGCAGCTACCGTAGCACTTGATGAACACCATGATGTGCCAGACAAAGAGATTATTCCTCGTTATTTAAAACGTAGAGATGTGATGTTAGATGCATTTGATAATGCTGGGTGGAAAATGGGTAAACCAAATGCGTCTATGTTTATTTGGGGAAAAATTCCAGAATCATGCAGAGCTATGGGGTCACTTGAGTTTGCTAAAAGATTATTGGTTGAAGCCAATGTTGCTGTAAGTCCAGGAATTGGTTTTGGTAAATATGGTGACCAGTATGTTCGTATTGCACTGATAGAAAATGAAAATAGAATTCGTCAAGCAGCAAGAAATATTAAGAAGTTTTTGAAAACAGTTGAAGAAGAAAATAAAAGAAAAGGGGAATAAATGGTCAAAATAGGAATACTTGGCGTAGGAACAGTAGGGGCAAGTGTTGCCAATATCTTAGAAGAGAATGCTGACATTTTAGAAGCAAGAGCTGGTAAGAAACTTCTTGTTAAAGCTGGTGTGGTTAAAAATCTTTCAAAAGATAGAGGTGTTTCTATTAAACTTTCAGATAATCCTTATGATGTTGTGGATGACCCTGAAATTGACATTGTAGTAGAGCTTATGGGTGGTATTGAAGAGCCTTACGCTTTAGTAAAAAAAGCATTGGAAAATGGTAAAGCTGTTGTTACAGCAAACAAAGCATTACTGGCATATCATCGTTATGAACTTCAAGAGATTGCAGGTGATTTACCCTTAATGTACGAAGCAAGTACAGCAGGTGGAATTCCTATCATTGGTGCTTTAAGAAATGGTTTAGCAGCGAATCATATTGAGTCTATTCAGGGTATTATGAATGGTACAACGAACTATATGTTAACCAATATGATTAACAATGGTGCTTCATATGATGACATTTTAAAAGAGTCGCAAGAGTTAGGTTATGCAGAAGCTGACCCAACGTTTGATGTTGGTGGTTTTGATGCTTCTCATAAGCTTCTCATTTTGGCGAGTATTGCTTATGGGATTGATGCTAAACCAGAAGACATTTTGATTGAAGGTATTGAAAACATTACGCCTACAGATGTCGACTTTGCTAAAGAGTTTGGTTATGAGATTAAACTGCTTGGAATTTCTAAAAAAACACCTGAAGGGGTAGAACTTAGAGTTCACCCAACCATGATTCCTGCAACAAGCATGATAGCTAAGGTAGATGGTGTTATGAATGCTGTTTCTGTCGTAGGTGATAGAGTAGGTGAAACAATGTACTATGGACCTGGAGCTGGTGGTGATGCTACGGCTTCTGCTGTTATTGCAGACATTGTAGACATTGTTCGTGGAAACCAAGGACCAATGTTAGGTTATAAAAGAGGTTTAGAAGGTGGAGGTTTAGAACTTCTTCCTGAAGAAGAGATAGTAACACATTACTACCTACGTATGGAAGTAGATGATCAGTCAGGTGTATTAGCTAAAGTAAGTAATGCCTTTGATGGTTTTGGTATCTCTATTGAGTCTATGTTACAAAAACCTCATGTTGAAGATGGAAGAGTAAAACTTCTTTTCACAACACACGAGTGTCAAGAAGCTAGAATTCAAGAGGCTATGTTAGCCTTTAAACAACTTGACTGTGTTCATGGTGAGATTTCTATGATGAGGATTGAGAAGTAGGAATATGACAATTTGTCATATTTCTACTGAAAAATAAAAAAATTAGATATCTTTTTAACATAAACTGTTAGAAAGGTATTTACCATGGTTACTCCAAACTTATTTCATATTCAAAATAATTTACAAAGAGAGACTTTGACGACTTCAATGAATAATTCAAAAAAATCAATTATTAGAACTGTTGAGTTATTTGCTGGTGTAGGTGGCTTTCGTATTGGTTTAGAAAGAGCTTCAACCAAAGAAAAAGCTTTTGAAGTTTCTTGGAGCAATCAATGGGAGCCTTCTACAAAAACACAACATGCTTCTGATGTGTATTGTGCAAGGTTTGGCTTTGATAAACATTCTAATGAAGATATTGATACTGTTAATGTTGATGATATTCCAGAGCATGACCTGTTGGTTGGTGGTTTTCCTTGTCAAGACTATTCTGTTGCTAGTACATTAAAAAACTCCCATGGTATTGTTGGTAAAAAAGGTGTTTTATGGTGGTCTATTTACAAAATATTATTTCAAAAACAAGAGAAAGCACCTAAGTATTTATTACTTGAAAACGTAGATAGACTCCTTAAGTCTCCTGCTTCTCAACGTGGTCGTGACTTTGCAATTATACTTTCATCATTAAACTCTCTTGGTTATGCTGTTGAATGGCGTGTTATTAATGCTTCGGAATATGGCATGCCTCAAAGACGAAGACGTGTGTTTATTTTGGCTTATAAAAAAGGTACAAAACTTTATGGTAAGTTAAATGCGTTCTCAACGAATGAATTGATAAATAAAGAATTATTACTATCACAAACTTTCCCCATAAAACCAATAGATAATAAAACATTGATTGTTGAAGAATTAGAGAGTGACTTGGTTGAGATTACTGAAAACTTTAATAGTAAAACTCCTAAAAAGAATGCTTTTTGGGAAAGTGGCTATATGGTTGATGGAAAATATTATACCACTAGAATTGAAATAGACTACAGTGGTAATCAATCGGTTTTAGGTGACTTTTTAATTGATGAAAAAGATGTAGCTAAAGAATTTTATATTGATGATGAAGAGTTAGAAAAATGGCAGTATCAAAAAGGTGCAAAATCTATTGAACGTGTTAATAAAAAAACGGGACATCAATATACTTACAGCGAAGGAAGTATGGGCTTTCCAGATGCACTAGATAAGCCATCAAGAACTATTATTACAGGTGAAGGAGGAGCAGCAGCTTCACGTTTTAAGCATGTAGTATGTGTGAATGGACGACATAGACGTTTAACCCCTATTGAACTTGAAAGACTTAATATGTTCCCTGATAATCATACTGAGGGTGTAACAGACAGTAAACGGGCTTTTTTAATGGGTAATGCTTTGGTCGTTGGGATTGTTGAATCTATAGCCCAAAACCTATTAGAGTCAATAAATAATTAAGGTACGTGAAACTATGGATAAGCGAAGAGATAGAGTACAGCCTATTAGACTTTCATCCGACTTTTTTCCTTTGGATATACATAAGTCTATGTTTATTAATGATTTAACGATTACTATTCCTTCTAGTTACGTTAAGATGTGGGGTGAGAATTGTTTAAATAAGTGTGAGAAAGGGACATGGGAAGTCCAAATAAATTATACTTCTCCAAAAGAGCTAGGTAGAGAAAAATATGTTTTCAATGCAAAGTTGACTTTATCTGATATAAAAAAGAGAAATAAAGAAAGTTCATTTAGGTTAAAATGGGATAACCAATTTGCCGTACAACTTGCTAAAGATTATCCTAAAAGTTTTGTAAGAGCGTTAGAATTTCATATTGGAGATGAGCATTATAAAAAACTGCGATATACAGAGTTTGATATTGGTGGTTTTAAAGAACAGTTACAAGTAAAAATTGTATGGAAAGATGATAAACCAATTGTCACTATTAAAGAGTTTTTTCGGGTTAAAGATGAGTCACAAGGTTTTCCAAAAGTTTTTAAAGAGTTAAGCTCTTACTTAATTGCTGACTATCTATTAAGTTCAGAAGATGAGTTACTTAGACGAATCCAAGTTACTGAATGGAAGCCAAGAGAAGAGATTGTTAAAGAAATAAATGAAAATAATATTTACCTTTTGTTAAATAGAGAGAATAAAGAGGTTTATTTTGGTGAAACAAAACAATCTTTAGCGAAAAGGTATCCAGTTAATCAACAGCATCATTCATTTGAAAATTGGAGCGAATATGCTGTTATTCAACTGCCACCTGAAACTTCAGATCATACTAGACTATTAATTGAACGAGTACTCATTGCGACTGGTTCTAAGTTATTTCAAAACTCTATCTATACAGAAGAAGCTGTATTAGATATAAACAATGGATTAAAATTACAAAATAGAAAAAAGTAAATCATAGGTATATAGATAGTTTTGAAAGGATTAGACTATGATTAGTAATAAGAATACTCACAAATTAAATATTATATTGTCTAAAACTACATTAAGTGAATTAAATATCTTTGTGGATGAGTTAGAGATTAATAGAAATAAGCTTATAGAACAAGCACTAATTCATTATTTTGATATGCTTGATGAAAAATTAGCTTCTAAACGTTTAAAAGAATTGGAAGTAAGAAAGATAAGAACTATTCCAGCTGAAGAAGTATGGAAAGAATTATAATTTATAGCCTTAGAATAAACCAGAACTTGTCTTAAGTCAATTAAAGACAAAAAATAATATACTGTTAAATAGACTTAAGACAGAGGTAAATCATGAATATACCTATATTACAAAAAATATCTGCACAAATATTAGCTAAAGATGTCCCCACTTATAAACGTTGGCTTTTCAATAAAATAGATTTTTCTTCTAAACTCATAGGAATAAAAGGTCCAAGAGGGTCGGGTAAGAGTACTATTTTACAACAGTATGCTAAGATAACCAATCTACCTGCCTCTAAAATTTTTTTTATTAACTGTGACCATCCTGCTATGGTAGGTGTGAGTCTATATGAAATAGCTGAACATTTCTATGCTAGAGGTGGAGAGCTTTTGATTATAGACGAGATACATAAAAGTAGAAACTTTTCTCAAGCATTAAAAGCCATTTATGACATTTTTGATTTGAATGTTATTTTTTCTGGTTCATCAGCTTTGGAGTTAGAACATGCTTCAGGTGATTTGAGTCGAAGAGCTGTAGTGCATGACTTAGGTGTTTTATCATTGCGTGAGTTTATGGAGTTGCAAACTGGTGAAGAATTTAAGGCATATACCTTAGATGAAATAGTGGAAAATCATTTTGATATCGCTTCAGAGATTATGAAAAGAGTGAGACCACTGGAGCAGTTTAATAACTATCTTGAATATGGTTGTTATCCTTTTTATCAAGAGACTTTGGTGGATTATCCCCAAAAATTACTTGAAGTTATTAATTTGACAATAGACTCTGATCTATCGGCTATTTATAATATTGATACAGAAAAACTAGAGAAACTCAAAAAGATAATCTACATGCTTTGTGTAACTAAGCCTTATGATTTAAATGTCTCTAAACTAAGTTCAGCTGTAGGAGCATCGTGGGGAACATTGGCTAAGTAGTCAAGCATGAAAAACCAATAAAACCCCTATACTTAGTCATTTAAAGCCAATAATACGGTATAATTTCGACCATAAACCCCAAAGAAACAACTAAGTTTCTGGTCGAAATGGATAAAAAAATGC
>CACVAU010000083.1 GCA_902727915.1 uncultured Sulfurovum sp. | reverse complement strand
CAATGGTCACTAAAAATATTCCAAAAGCAATCCAATGCCACCAAAGTAAGTCTGTTGATAAAAGTTCTAGCATATTAGTTCCTTATGATTTATTATACTACTTAATCCTAAAAAAGGTACTACCTGATCCTGAAAAATACCAGCCTTTAGGTTGTTCCTCTTTTAACTTAGAGTAGGCTATAAGGGAAGCTTTATATAAGTCGTTAGCCTCCACAGCATTGACTCTTGAAAGTACTTCTTTAGAAGATAAGTTCTCCCAGCCCTCAAAGCTAGTAGGTTCGATTTTATCGAACAACTCTTTTTTAAAAGTTTTATAAACCAAAGCCGTATCACAATGGATATTAGGAGTGTAAAGTTCTATCTCAAACGCTTCATCTTGAAACTCTTCAACCACTTCTCCAAAGCCTGAAACATTTGCAGCCTCATAGTCATAAACAAAAAATGGAATGTCAGCACCAACGCTTGAACCTATTTGAGCTAGAGTAGGGGTATCAATGTTGAGTTCACAAACTTCATTAAATAGACGCATAAAAGCAGCAGCATCAGAAGACCCACCACCAAGACCAGCACCTGAAGGAATATTTTTTTCTACGACTACTTTGTGATGTTTAAAAAAGTCTGTTTCAAGGTCAAGCTCACTTTTCATAGCTATAAAAGATTTATAAATAGTATTGACCTCAACGGGAACATCACCACAACCTTCTATGGTGAAAGTTTCACAAGTTTGGGGTATAAAACTTATGGTATCGTAGAGGTTAGGGACTTTTACAAAACGAGAGAGTAGGGTATGGTAACCGTTTTTATGTCCTGTAATTTTTAGGAAAGTGTTTATTTTGGCGTGGGCTTTTTGGGTCATTTTATTTCTCCATTTGACATTTAATACAATATGTGTTATAGTTGTAAGAAGAGTAGCAGTCGTAGCTTATGCGACAAGGTGCTAACCGTTGCTACTTTTATACTCAACATAAATATCTATTTTTCCATTATTTTTAGCAATTCCTGTTTCTTGTATTATGTTATGCTTTTTAAGAAATTGAATAGTAGATAGTAAATCTTCATTTTCAAAAAAGATTGTTACTTCAGGATAAGCATCTTTATTTAATTCATACTCTTTCATTTTTCTAATGACATATAATAAAACATCACTTATTTGATTAAGTATAGACTCTTTAGAAGAAACAAAATTGATATTATCAATGAGATTGAAACTATTAGATTCAAACTTGTATTTAAGAGGTGCAATACTATTTTGAGGAATAGCATCTTTTAGAAATCTATTTTTCCAAACTAATGATTCAGCTAAGACTCTTTTATAGACAATTTCCTTAACATTTGGATTTTCTTTAATTGTTTTGTCACTAATTAGTTCTATACTTGACAATTGTTTTAATTTTTTAGGAATTTGATTAGAAAAATCATCAGCTACAAGTAACCCCATCTCTTGTTTTTGAGTTAAAAATCTATCAACAAGGTTTATAAATCCTTTAAAGGCATAAGCATTATGACTAATTTCTTCATTTTCTAAATGATGGTTTTTATGGTACTCATCTCTTTTATCAATGGTTGAAAAGAGAAATGGAATATTGGCTTTTGAGATGAGTTGAAAGAGTTCTGCAATAAATTGGGTGACATCTTCTTTAGTTTTGGTTTTGATTAAAGGAAATATATCTTCTTCAAACTCTTTTAGTTTTCTAGGTTTTGATGGCTTTTTATTATGAAATATATAATTGAAAATTTCAGTGAAGTGTACCTCTGCTTCTAGCATATTTTTAAAGCCTAAAAATTCCTGAACAATTTCAATGATTTGCATTTCAAATTTTAATACACTAGACTCATGTACAACGAGTCCACCATATAAAGAAAATGGTATGTTTGGGTGATTATTTGTTCCTGTTTCATCGGTATATATTAGATACACTTATGTCCTTTATTATATTTAATTATTTAACTTGCTCTATATATTTTAAAGTATCATAAGCTTCTTTAAGTCGCTCATATTCTTCTATGTCTATAAGAACAGCTTGAAGTTTATTGTTTTTAGAGATAGCTAGTTTTTCTTTGCCATGTTCTAAAATACTATTAAGTGCAGATGAAAAATTTCTTGCCATATCAGTAGCAGAGATAATTTCATCTCTTGAATAAGCTATCATGTTTCTGTCCTTATATATGTATAAAATTACATATTATTTTACATAAAATAGTACTTTTTTTATAAATTTATACTTAATATTATGTTGAATAGTCTTATTTATCCTATGAACTGTTAATGCTTTATGTTAAAATGCTTACACAAAATTTTAAATAGGATAATTAAATGGAAAGAGTAGATATGAAAACAATTAATAAACTAAAACAAATTCAAGCCGATGCAATGGTAATGCATATTAAATTACATAATTTACATTGGAACATAAAAGGTATGGCATTTTACGAGATTCATGCAATGACTGAAACTATGTATCTTGCTATGGCAACACTCTTTGATGACACGGCAGAGAGAGTACTTCAGTTGGGTCAGAAACCATTAGTAACCATGGCACAAGCAGTTGAGTATGGTCACATAGAAGAGACAGAAAAGACTGAATTTGATACTAAAGAAGTTTTAGAGATTATCAAAACAGACTATATTCATTTTTTATATGAGTTTAAAGAACTTTCTAACTTTGCATCTGAATTAAATGATACAACGACTATCGCGTTTGCAGATGATAACATTGCAAAATTTGAAAAAGATATCTGGATGTTAAAAGCATCAGTTTCTTAGTCTTTGTTTTTTGTGTCGGCTGAAGCCGACCCTACGGCTTTTGAATTAAATGAAAGTTCATAACTTGTAGGGTTGGCTTTAGCCAACGTATTTATGCACTCGATTCAATTTATATTTAATCTCTCCATCCAAAATTTCAATAACTGAAAAAAAGTCTTCAGTTTCTACCCAATATTCTCCATCTTCTTTACTTTCAAAATAATCAATATAAAGTTTTTTCCCCAGTTCTAAAAATTCTGGATTACCAGTGTAAATATTTTGAGGAATTTTTAAAAACTCTAAAGGATTTAGTGCTTTTTCTTCATCATAAAAAAATGCACCTTCGTTAAGACGTTTTAGACTTGAAAGTGTTCCATCGACTTGTAATTTATCTGAAATGATAGCCCCTAAAGAACGAATGTAAGTTCCTTCTGAAACAGTGGCTTCAAAATGTACAAAAGGGTGATTATAATTTATGAGTTTTATGTCATAAATAGTGGAAGTGATTTCTTTTAACTTAACTTCTTCACCAGCTCTGGCTAAGTCATAAGCTCTTTTCCCATTAATTTTTTTTGCTGAAAACTTTGGAGGATAGTAGCTGAGTTCACCTTTTAAACTTTCCAATGCTTGTTGAATCTTTTCTAAGGCTAAAGGCTCAATGACTTTTACTGAGTCTACATTTTCAATGTCTAAACTTTGAGAGTTTGCTCCAAGCCATAAGGTAGCTGCGTAGGATTTAGGTGTCTTTTTCAGGTATTGAAACAGTTTTGGGTACTGACCTGTGGCAACAATGAGGCAACCTGTGGCAAAAGGGTCAAGTGTACCTGAGAAGCCTACTTTCTTAGTGTTATATTTTCTTTTCACATAGCCCATGTAGCCATTTGATGAACGGAAGATGGGTTTATTAACGACGAATAGACGGTTCAATTTTTGCCTTTTTAGGTACGGTGTTTTCCCCTGAAAACACCGTATTATAAATATTTAAAAGTTTATTGATATTTTGTATTTTCTTGTTTATACCGATTGAACAAAAGAGCTTAAAATCTCTTTTTTATTTCCACCAAAATTAATTTTTAGCTTGTACTCTTGACCTGATTTATTGGCAGCTTGGACACGACCAATACCAAAAATTTTATGTTTGACTAAATCACCTGTTTTATATGTGGGTGCTTTGGATATTTTAAGTGCTTCACCTTGGATAAGTCCTGCCTCACCCAGGAAACGACTTTTATCTATGCGTTTTCTTTGACCTTTGTAGAAGCGTGAGTCAACATAACAGAGAGTAAGGTCAGATTTAGCTCTGGTAATGGCAACGTAACCTAGACGACGCTCTTCTTCCATGTTACATCCATCCCCTAAAAGAGGGAAGAACTCTTCTTCAAGTCCTATGACATAAAGGTGTTCAAACTCTAAACCTTTGGAAGCATGGATACTCATGATGGTAATGGCATTTTCATCTATGTTGTCTTGATCACTTTGTAGTGAGATTTCATTTAAGAAAACATCCAGTGCTAGGTTAGGGTTTTTGGTAATGGCTTCTCGAAAGAAACCGATGAATTCATCAATATTTTGAACACGTTCTGTTCCATCAACCATGGCAGCATAGTATTTCTTGAGTCCAATGGTATCTTCAAAAAGGTCAACGAAGTTATGAAGTGAGTGTGTAACTTCATTTTGTAATAGTTCAATGTGTTCTACAAATTGCTTGAGAGCGTTAGCTGCTTTCTTACTCACTACATTACTAATATCATGCTCTTTTATAAACTTAAATATAGAAGATTGGTGCTCAAAGGATGCTTTTTTGAGTTTCTCTACTGTTACTTTCCCAATGGCACGTTTTGGTTTGTTAATAATACGTTCTAAAGAGAAGTCATCATTTGGGTTAGAAAGAACTCTGAAATATGAAATCATATCTTTTATTTCGGCTCTGTCATAGAAACGCATTCCTCCTAAGAGTTTAAAGGGAAGTCCTTCTTTTATAAAGCCTTCTTCCAATGAACGCGAAAGGGCATTGATACGGTAAAGAACAGCAATTTCATCTGAAGGAATACCTTTGCCTAACAGTGCTTTAATTTCTCGTGCAATACCTTTAGATTCTAAGGATTCATCAAGTGAGTGGAGAAGCTTAACTTGATCTCCATCTCCTTTAAAGGAGCTAAGTTTTTTACCAATTCTTTGTGAGTTGTGTTGTATAAGTTCATTGGCAGCTTTTAAGATGGGAGAGGTGGAACGATAATTAATTTCTAATTTAACTGTTTTCGTATCTTTAAAACGTTCTGAAAACTCTAAAATATTTCTAATATTTGCCCCACGCCAACCATAGATACTTTGGTCATCATCTCCCACGACACAAAGGTTGTTATGTTCTGAAGCCAAGAGTTCTAAAAGTTTAAATTGAAGTTCATTGGTATCTTGATATTCATCAACCATGATGTATTGATAACGGTTTGATGTTTCTTTTCGTAACGTTTCATTTTGTTCTAAAATTTGGTAAGTAAGCATAAGAAGGTCATCAAAATCTACAAGATTGTTTTCTGTAATTTCAGATTGATAGTTCTTATAAATAGTGGCAATTTTTCGGTAGTCGGAAAGCTCTGCTTTTTTTAAAATCTCATCAGCCGTCAATAATGTATTCTTATACTTTGAGATTTCCGAAGAGATAAAGGAGATATTTAAATCGATGTTATGTTCTTTAGCAATACGTTTTAAGATACGTTTTCTGTCATCAGTATCTATAATAACAAAATTATTCGCACGACCAAGTTTTTCGATGTTAAGCTTTAAAAAGAGTAATCCAAACTTGTGGAATGTACAAAGTAGGGGCATGGATGCATTAGGAGGTATAAGCTGAGAAGCACGTGTACGCATCTCTAATGCAGCCTTATTAGTAAAGGTTAGGGTGAGTGTATTTAGGGGGTCAATACCTACTTCGGCGACAAGATAAGCAAGTCTGGTGGTTAAAGTTTTTGTTTTCCCTGAACCTGCACCAGCTAAAATTAGAAGAGAACCGTCAATGTGTTGGACAGCTTCTTGTTGAGCTGTATTTAAGGCGTTTATAACTTCCTGCATCTTTTAATTACTTTTTAATTTAATTATAACACCTTTAGGGTTAAAAAGTCCTCTAGAAGCTTAGAATAGTTTTCTATTTAAGATTATTAAAATATAAATATTTTTTATAAATATTTTAAAATATTTGAATAACTTATAGAAAGTTTAAATATAATTTGATATAATAATTCTAATAAATTACATATTGAAACAAATGAGGTATTTAAATGTTAAAAGATTTTGTAAAAATGGAGACTTTTTTGACGGTAGCAAGAGAGCGTAGTTTCTCGAAGGCATCGGCTAAATTAGGAATCTCACAACCAGCTGTAACACAGCAAATAAAATATATTGAAAACTATTTGGAAGCAAAAATCATAGACAGAAAGAAAAATGGTATTAAGCTAACAGCTGAAGGAGATGAACTTTATAAGGTTGTTACTCAGTTAGAAAAGTCAATTATTATACTTGAAAAAGATGTATTGAAAATTATTAAAAAAGAGATGACTTTTAGATTGGCTGCTTCTTATACGATTGGTTCTTATGTGATTCCTGGTGAGTGTTTAAACTCTATTGGTGAGAGTATTGGTAATGATGTCACTTTAAGTATTGACATGAGTGATAAGATTGTTGAAGGATTAAAAGACCGTAAATTTGATGTGGGTTTAATTGAATCTCCTGTAATGGATTCTGATTTAATTTACAGAGAATGGTTTGATGATGAACTGGTATTGTTCTCAAGTTCACCACTACCAAAAACAGTCAATACTGAAGAATTGTATGATTTTAAGTGGATTTGTCGTGAAGAAGGTTCATATACTAGAAAACTAATCTCTGAAGTATTTCAAGAGTTAGGTGTTTCTTGTAAGAGTTTTGATGTCCTTTCAGAAGTTTCTAACAGTACAGCAGCCTTGCAAAGTGTTAAACGTGCAAGATCAGATGCAGAAAAACCAATAGTTTCAGTTATTTCTAAATATGCCATTGCAGATGAAGTTAGAAGAGGTGAATTGTATGAATCAAGAATTTATGGTTACTCAATGAACAGAACATTCTACATTGCTTATACTAAAGAGAATAAAAACAATGTATTTATTGATAATGTGGTTAACTACATTATTGCAGGAAAATGCGATACTTAATTTTATCTTTTCTTAATATGTAATCTTTTTCTTGAGAAGCTTTGCATTTTCAGGGTTATTGAGTAGGGCTTCCATTGAACTACTGCTCTTTTTTTCTTCTTTTAGTATTTCTTCTTCTTGGACGGAAGCAATGTTAATGAGTATTGGATACTCATCAACAAAAACTTGTTTAATCGCCAATAGAGGAATATGCACTAAGGCACCAAAATTTTCTGAACCAAAACCAGCTTCAAAAGAGACATAGTGTGCATCAATACTGGCTGTTTCAAATGAATAGTTTGCTAACATAAACAGGGTTACTTCAGGTAAAGACTCTTTTAAATTACTGGGTAAATGAGGCTCAAAACTTACTTCTGCTGTTTCACAAGCAATACCAAACTCTTGGTTGGCATCAAATAAATATTCAATTGTTGCTAAGATATGTTCTTTCATAAGTTTTTGATATTTAGAACTTTGTAGATTTTTCATGGACACGCACTTTCCCTTATACCTGTATTGATACAGACTTTTGTATACGAAATCCTATCATAGCATTCATTAAAGCGAAGTGTGAATAATCTTTTATATCTTCTTTTTTAATATTACTTAATTTCAAAAATCCTTCATCAAGTAATCTAGCTCTTGTTGTTCCAAATAAAAGAGGTATGGCTGGTGTTAACCATGACTCTCCATTAAAAAAAGCAATATTAGCAATGCTTGTGTCTGTTAATAATGTATCTTTTTCAATGATGATTTCATCATAACCTTTTGCTTTTTGAGAAAGTTTTTGTAAGTGGGAACGGTTTGTATATTTGTAGTTATAGTGTATTTGACTTTTAATGATTTTAAAATTTTTAAAGATTTTGGCTTCATAGGGAAAATAGTCAATGGATTGAATATCATCATTATAAATGATTTTACAACGATAAAGCCCAGTTTTTGGAGTTTTGATATGTTTTATTAAGTCTATATGCCCAGTACTTTGAAAAAGTTCTTTTCGACTTCTGTTAAAACGCTGATTGTGCCATTTTAGATTAAAAATCTTGCCATCTTCAATTTTAATGGTTTCAAAAAGCGTTTGGGTCATTCTTTTGTATAGCTTAATTTAAAAGAGATCTGTTGAAAGATAACGTTCGGCTGTATCACAAAGTATGGTTACAAATATCTTGCCTTGATTCTCTGGACGTGATGCAACTTTAACAGTAGCAGCAACATTGGCACCAGCAGAGATTCCTACTAATAAGCCTTCTTGTAAGGCTACATTTTTTGCATATTCTATGGCTTCTTCATCAGCGATTTGAATAATTTCTTCATAAACTTCTGTATTTAAAATACTTGGTACAAAACCAGCACCAATACCTTGAATTTTATGTGGTCCACCTGAACCACCAGAGAGTACAGGAGAATTACTTGGTTCTACAGCAATGGCTTTAAGTTTCGGAAGAGTTTGTTGTAGGACTTCAGATGTTCCTGTAAGGGTACCACCTGTTCCCACAGCTGCCACAAAGTAATCAAGCTTGTTCTCTGTATCATTTAAAATTTCTACAGCTGTTGTTTTTCGATGAATGGCAGGATTGTTTAAGTTGTCAAATTGTTGTAATACATAAGCATTCATCTCTTTAGAGAGAGAGGCTGCCTTATTAATGGCTCCACTCATCCCATCTGCTGCTGGGGTAAGGACAATTTTAGCACCTAAATGGGTTAAAAGTTTACGTCTTTCAATACTCATAGATTCTGGCATGGTTAAAATAAGTTTTAATGATTTAGCAGCACAAATTGAAGCCAATCCAATACCTGTGTTTCCTGAAGTTGGTTCAATAATTGTTGAATTTTGGTTAATGGCTCCAGAAGCTAAAGCTTCATTAATCATATTCATAGCAATTCTATCTTTAACTGAAGAAGTAGGATTCATAAACTCACATTTACCTAAAATGGTTGCACCTGTCAGTTCCGATAGTTTATTTAACTTGACCAAAGGAGTATTTCCAATAAGCCCTTCAATGTTTTCATGTATCATTTGTTACCTCTCTTAGTTTATTTGATTTGAGTAATAGAGTATTTAAGTGTTTCCCCTGCAAACATGGGAACAACTTCTGCATATTTTTGAGGTACTTTAAAGCTTTTTTCTTTTAGTGTAACATATTTGGTTGGAATGTGAATATTTGAATAAATGTTTCGAGCATTATCTGAAACAAAAGCCTGTAGTTTTTGAACATTTGAGTATTCAAGAAAAAACTCAGTTAAAACTTGTAAAGCAATGGGTGCAGTAAAGACACCAGCTGCACAACCACAAGACTCTTTAACGTGCTGAGGGTGTGGTGCAGAGTCTGAACCAAACATTACTTTTGGGTGACCTTCCAGTGCGACTTTCCTTAATGCTTCTCTATCTTCTGGACGTTTGGCAATGGGCTTACAGAAGAGGTGAGGTTGTAACATGCCTCCAGCTACGTCATCCAAGGTAATTAGGAGATGGTGTAAAGTAATGGTTGCATAGAGGTTGTCAAACTTTTCTAAAGCATCAACACTCTCTTTGGTGGTAATATGTTCCATAATGATTGTAAGTTTGGGAAAGTTTGTTGCTAACATCTCATAAATAGAAATGAATTCAGCTTCTCTATCCATAACAAAACCATTGGTTTCTCCATGAACACAAAGAGGAATTTCTAATTCAGACATTGCTGTTAGGGTTGGACGTAAAGTTTCAAGGTCAAAACCAGAAACACCTCCTTCTGAATTGGTAGTAATACCTGCTGGATAGAGTTTAATGGCTGTTAATTCGTCTTTAACAGATTCTAAAAATTCTTTGTCATATGTTGGTTTAAAAAAAAGGGTCATATAGGGCGTAAAAGTATCATTAACACAAGCTTTTAAGATACGTTCTTTATAGGCAAGAAGTGCATTTTTTGTAGAGATTGGAGGAACCAAGTTTGGCATGATAATGGCACCAGTGAAACTTTCTGAAGAGAGAGGTCCAACAATAGAGAGCATTTCTTCATCACGAAGATGTAAATGCATATCAAGAGGAGAGTTAAGGGTTATAGGCATATGGTAACCTCAGTAAAAATTTCCACAATTATTGCACAATTATTATTAAGACAAAGCTTTTTACATTATTATACATTATTTTTTAGAGAAGATGTTTACTTATAGAAGTTTTTAATAATATAAAATAACTCTTTTTCTTTTGGAACAATCCAATATTTTATTGTAATGGTTTGATTTAGTGTCAGCATGTCTGGAGGAGTAAACTTTAAAATAGGGTAATCAATACCTCCTGCAAAGAGTTGATTGCATCTTAAAATTCTAGCACTGCTTTGTAAAAAAGCTTTATCGACTCTATTAAATTCAAATTGCCATTTGGCATATTCTGAACAGGTTGGATAATAACGACAGTTTGCTGGTAACATTTTAGAAATATATTGATAGCCTTTAATAGGTAAAATAAAAAACTTAGTGAACACTGATATAGGCTCCATTTTGTATGATGTAAGAGTCAGACATATTCACAGCATGATAAATAGTTGTCCCATATTTTTTTGAATAGTATTGTAATAGTATCTTTTGTTGTGTTGGTTCAATGGAAGGTGAAACCCAGCCATTGTTTGAAATAACAATCATGTTTTTAGGACTTCCTTTATACAGTTTTTCTGAACAAGCTTCGTAACAGATGGCATTTCTAAATGTTTTTCCTGCAACTTGATAATCTATAGGCTTTTCATCTGCGACATAGTCAGGTGCACCATCAAAAAATATTTGATTAACCCATTGACCCATAAAAGAAGGTAAAGGGTTCGCTTCACCAAAAGGAACCAATACCACTTTATTGGCAATAGAATAAGTACCATTTTTAAAAATATATGTGGAGTTTCTCGGTATTGTTTCATCTAAGTATAAAGCTCCTAATACAATATTTATCTGTTTAGAGCGTTCAAGTAGTGCTTCCATAAGTATAGGCTGTTTATTAAGGTAAAGTGCAAAAATAGATTCTGGTAAAATAACCAAAGATTTACGTTTATTAATCGCATCATCAATGGTTTCAAAGACCATGTTAATGTGTTTCTGTTGTAGTTCAGGTTTCCATTTGTCAAGTACATTAATTTGAAAGTTACTTAAAACGATGTTGGTACTAAGTTGGGTTTGGCTCTGAAAATGTGTTTGATAAGGATAGGTTGTTAAGAGCAAAAGTAAATAAAGTAATTGTTTTTTATAAATGGCTAGAATCATGCTACTTAAGACTAATGCAAATTGCCATTTCTCAATACCAATGTATGAATTGGTGAAAACTAACTCAGGTTTATACCAATCAAAACCAAAAGGGTGAATATTTGAGAGTAATACTAAGGCTAGGGCTTTGAAGCTTAAGAAGAGTAGTTCACTATAGGGTTGAAAAACTTTTTTACTAAGGTATTCAGATATTGAAGCAAGTATGCTAAATAAAAAAGCAAAGGTAAGTGACGAGAAGAGTAGACCAATGGGAATAGCCCAAGCAAACCCATAGTTCTTGAAGGAGATGGTTAACCACCAGAACCAAAGCATAGCCATAAAAAATCCAAACCAAAACCAAATTTTCTTATCAGCTTGAAGTAAGTAATAGAAAGTGAGTAGACCTAAAATTGTATTCACAAAATAGTTTACAAAACCAAACCAATCAAGGTAGAGTGAAGCAGCACTTAAAAGGGCGATGAACAAGCCTCGTGTTATATTCTTAATGGTAAAATAATCGCTAATTTTTATAGATACACTCAAAGGATTCCCTTATGCAAGAAGTAGGACAATTTCTACCCCTCATTTTTTTATTTGCTATTTTTTATTTTCTAATTATTAGACCTCAGCAAAAACAGCAAAAAGAACATAAAGCTATGTTAGAAGCACTTGAAAAAGGTGATAAAATTCTCACCAATGGTGGTCTTCATGCTGAAGTTTTAAAAGTTGAAGAAGATTTTATCAAAATCAAACTGAACGACACCACAGTTGTAAAACTCGAAAAATCTTTTGTTACTAAAAAGGTAGACGTGTAAATTATGGGAAACTTAAACTATAGAGTTGTTCTTTTTTTCTTTGCTTTTGTGTTTGGAGTGGTTTTTTCTATTCCTTCATTAACACAAAGTGATGAAGGAAAAAAGATTACCCTTGGTCTTGATTTACAAGGAGGGCTTCACATGCTTTTGTCTGTTAAAACAGAAGTGGCACTAGAGTCTAAAATAAAATCTATAGGTACCTCTTTAAAGTATAATTTAGACGATGATGATATTACCTATGATAGTTTAAAAATAGATGGTGATAAAGTTGTTTTTGAACTTTTAGATGAAGATGATGTTAAAAATGTTGATGCCATGTTGGCTGAGGAATTTGTTGAAAATAAGATTGTCAAAAATGGCATGGCATATGAACTTTCCCTAACAGAAGCATTGGCTAAAAAGACAGAAGAGTCTGCGATTGAACAAGCTGTTGAGACGATTCGTAATCGTTTGAATATGTTTGGACTGGCAGAACCAACAGTTGCAAAACAGGGTTCAGAGAGAATTCTTGTTGAAGTTCCTGGTATTAAAACAGAAGAAGATGAAGATCGGATTAAAGCATTAATTGCTAAAGCAGCACATCTACAAATGATGGCTGTGGATGAAGATAGAGCGAACCGTGTTTACTCTATGTCCGATGAAGAAGCAAAAAGTTACGGAGACGTAATTTTACCAGACGTTGAAAATAAAGAGACAAAATATCTTCTTTATTCAGTTCCTATTTTAGATGGTTCAATGTTGACTGATGCAAAAGTAGGTTACGAAGAGAAGTCTAACCGACCAATGGTTACTTTTTCATTGAATGGTCAAGGGGCTAAAATTTTTGGTGACTTTACGGAAAAATCAGTTGGTAAACGTATGGCAGTTGTTTTAGATGGAGAAGTTTATACAGCACCAAACATTGTTCAAAGAATTGGTGGAGGGAATGTACAGATTACAGGTGCATTTACTCCTCAAGAAGCCAATGATATTTCTATTGCTTTACGTTCAGGAGCGTTATTGGCTCCTGTTCAAGTTGAAAGTCAACGAAGTATCGGACCTAGTTTGGGTGCAGATAATATTAAAGCAAGTTTGATTGCACTTATTGTTGGTTTCTTGGCTGTTATTATCTTTATGGTTCTTTACTATGGTGTGGCTGGATTAATTTCAAATGTAGCACTTGTTGCGAACCTCTTTCTAATCTTAGCTGTAATGTCAATGTTTGAAGCAACCTTAACACTTCCTGGTATGGCAGGTATTGTTCTTACGGTTGGTATGGCTGTTGATGCAAATGTTATTATTAATGAGCGTATTCGAGAATTATTACATTCAGGGGCATCATTGACTAAGTCTATTGAGCAAGGGTATAACAATGCCTTTACAGCCATTTGGGATGCAAACATTACAACCTTAATAGCAGCTGTGGTACTTTTTGCGTATGGAACGGGACCTATCAAAGGTTTTTCTTTAACCATTAGTATTGGTATTTTGGCATCTATGTTAACGGCTATTTTAGGAACTCATGGTATTTATCAATTATTATTACCCAAGATAAATAAGAAAAAATTAGGTTTTTGGTTTGGAATTCGCCAAGAAGTTAAAGAGAAAGGAGCAAAATAATGGAAGTATTTAAGTATCAAAAAGCTGTAAGCTTTATGTCAAATGCCAAGAAATTTGGTGTTTTTTCCATTATATTAATTATTACTTCTTTAACCATTCTTTTTACCAAAGGGTTGAATTATGGAATTGATTTCGCTGGTGGAACCATTATTCAAGTTCAGTATGAAGGGGTAGCCCCTATTGATAAAGTTAGAGATATTGTCTCTCAAGATCCTAAGTATGCTGGTGCAACGGTGACTAAATTTGGATCAGACTCTGAGCTTGTTATCAGAACAAAACAAGCATCTAAGTCAGTTAAAGGTGGTGCAAAAGTTGAAGTGCAAAAATTACTAGCCTCAACAGGCACGTTTGAAATTAGACGGGTTGACTTGGTTGGTCCTTCTGTTGGAGAAGAGCTGAAAACAAAAGGTATCATGGCAATGGTATTCTCGATTATAGGTATTTTAATTTATCTATCATTTAGATTTGAGTGGCGTTTTGCTGTTGCTTCTGTAGTAGCCTTGGTTCATGATGTTACCATTGCCATGGGGATGTTAGCACTGTTCCAAGTAGACATAAATTTACCTATTTTAGCTGCTATTCTGACCATATTAGGTTATTCATTGAATGATACAGTTATTGTATTTGACCGTATTCGTGAAGGTATTCGTACCATTAAATCACCTGATATGGCAGATGTTATTAATGAATCAGTTACGCGAACATTATCACGTACAACCTTAACTTCATTAACAACTTTCTTTGTTGTTTTAACACTTTTCTTATTTGGTGGAGAGATTATTAATGGATTCTCATTTACACTTTTGGTGGGTGTGGTTATTGGTACTTATTCATCTATTTTTGTTGCTTCACCGATTCTTATGTGGTTAAATTTCTCAGTAGTAGACTTTAGAGAAAAAGAAGCAGCTGCAGCAAAACGTCAAAAAGAACGTGATAAACAGCGTGCTCAATTTGAACAGGGAACAATTTAATTTAAGGAGTAAGAATGAATTGGGGTAAAGTTTTTTACATATTTTTTGCATTAATGAGTCTTACTACTTCGGTAGCATTTTTGTTTGAACATTCAGCTACAGCACTTTTTGCAGCTGCCAGTATTAATTTTATTTCAAGTATTTTAAAACTGGGTGTGAGAAACCTTTTGGCAGCTGAACTTTTGGCTGGTTCGTTGGTAGCTGATTTACATCTGATTCCTGCATTCTTTATGTTTCAGTTTGGTAATACAGCATCACATGAAGGGTTGATTACTGGGCTTGTGGTTGGTGCTATTATTGCTAATATATATACCTTGGTAGTTTCTATTGTAGAGAGTGCTAAGACGAAAGAAGAGTTTTAAGTAAGACTCTTTTATTAATTTCTGTTTTTAGGTACTTATTTAAAAATTTCTTTTTTAAACTTTAATATTACATCTTCTTGAATTTCAAGAGTTGAATTTTGATTAGCACCCTTATTTACTTCTTCCCTCATTTTTAACATGTAGAATCACTAGTTAGTTTATCATATACTTGGTAATTTGATTTTCATCATATTGCTTTTTCTTTTTTATTCATTTCCATATACATATTTGTTAGGTTATTTTTCAGATAGTAGTTAAATTGACTGGGTTGAGTTTTTTAGTTTATCAATCTTTTAAGATTACAATACCTTAGCCAAAAATCAAGAGAGAAAAGAGAGAGATAACAGATATAATTTTAAAGCAAAAAAACTAAAAAGTTATCTCATGAAAGAAATCATAACACTCTTAGGCTGTATAGTTCCTATAA
>CACVAU010000082.1 GCA_902727915.1 uncultured Sulfurovum sp. | reverse complement strand
TCATAAGCCTTAACCTCATCAAGAACATCTTTTTTCTTTCTAGCTACTTTATATAAGTCATATTGATTTTGAAGATTCAACCATAACTGTGGAGTTGTTCCAAAATATTTAGAAAGCTTCAATGACATCTCAACAGTTATCCCTCTCTTCTCATTTACTAACTCATTAATAGCACGAAATGACGTTCCAAGAGCTTTTGCCAAATGGCTCTGTGTCATTTCATAAGGTGCTAAAAACTCTTCTTTAAGTATTTCGCCAGGATGTGTTGGCATTCTTTGTAACTCTATCATTTTTTCTCCTTAATGGTAGTCTATTATTTTAACTTCATAAGCATTATTATTTTCAAATTTAAAAATAACCCTATACTGTTTGTTAATACGTATGGAGTAAAACTCATTTAAATCTCCAAGTAACTTCTCTAAACGGTTAGCAGGTGGAACTTTAAGATCTTCTAATTCAAATGCACCGTTTAGGTAGTCTAACTTTCTCAATGCAACTTTATGGATGGTAGACGGAATTTTCCGACTCTTCCCTGTCACATAAAGTTGCTCGGTTTCTTTGTCTGAAAAACTCTTAACCATAGCATAGTATAACAGTTAGTGTAATAGTTGTCAAGTTTTGCATCTGTCTTTCCTTTTTTATTTTTGGAAAAAGTTTAACATTAAAAAATTATATTTGTTAGAAATATGTCAAATTGTCATGTTTTAAAAAACTATGATAAAATACATAGACTTAAAAAAGGAAATGAGATGGAAGAAAGAACAAAGCCAATAAGCGTAAAACTAGATGAAGAAACAACCATACAATTTGAAAGTACTGTACCAAGGGGTGAACAAAATATTTCTGATAAAAAGATGCATATGGAATATGAAAAGTTTTCACTTAGTGTTGAAAAGATAGCTTCCCAAACCATTGAACCTCTTAAAAAACTGCAGGCTAAAAAAGTAACTTTAAAAATGGGTTTAGCCTTGGGACTTGAATCGGGTGGATTAACTGCTATGATAGTCAAAGGAACAGGAAAAGCTAATATGGAAGTAACCATAGAGTGGGAAAATGACAAGAAACGAGGCTCATGAACATTTACAACTTTGTACTGTTAAAATTGAAAGTGACTACGATGTAGGAAGTGGATTTTTTATTGACAAGGGCTTAATAGTTACTTGTCATCATGTTATAGAAGATTGTTCTCCTAATCAACTACGCATTATATGGCAAGGGGAAACTTATCAAGCTTTAAAAATAGAATCTAACGCTAAAGATGATCTAGCATTAATTACTCTCAAAATAAATAAAAAACATCCTTGTGTTAAGTTAGATGCAACTATTAACCCTGATGACCGATGCTCTTTTTTTGGATTTCCTGAAAACCATAGAGAAAATGGAATGATTAG
The DNA here is from genome assembly GCA_902727915.1 of uncultured Sulfurovum sp. The sequence goes on along the minus strand of CACVAU010000082.1, from coordinate 1,676 downwards.
AAACTGTGAACATGAGGGAGCAACTAATAAACTTTTAGCATTTAAAAAAGGTCAGTTTGAACATGGCTTTTCAGGTTCAGCTATTTTAAATTTTGAAACAGGAAAAGTATGTGGTGTTGTGAATAAAACACGAGACTCATATTCTAATTTAGGTGGTTATGCTATTCCTTTAATTAAGCTGACTAGTTTTTTAAAATCTAAAAATTATGAAATAGATGATAACGGCTCTATTTTTTCCAAAGAGATGTTTAAAAACTGGGTTTGGACGAGTTCGGTGGAGAGTGCTGATAGATTGCAGTTTTCGGTTTTGGCTTTGGTTGAGACTTTGGTGGCTGTTGGGATTTCTTTTTTTGTTTGGTTTTATTATGGGTTTTATTGGCATATTATAACTGGATTGGTAGTTGCTCCTTTGTTTTTTTTGAGGACTAAGAAAAGTGAGAAAGAAGGATTATTACTTTTTGAAAAAAATATAAACTTTTTAATAATTAGCACATTTATACTTTTTTTTATTTTAACTTTTATACACTATCAAAATTTAAATTTTTGTAAAATACATAATTTTGATTATTTGTTCAAAGGATATATCCCTTTATTAGATGATATTAATAGATTTTTAGAAAATATACAACTATATGAAATAGGGCAAAAAGTACTAGATATGAGAATGTTATGTCTTATCACTATTATGATAATGCTTTTATTTTCATTACCTGCTACAATGATAAAAACCTTTGTTACAGTTAAAAACTTTTCACTTTTATCACTTCAAATGATTCCTAGAAACTGGTTTAAAACTATACTATCTATTGATTTTTTACATCCACTTGAATTAATCCCAGGTATTGAAAAAACAAAATCTGACTTAAAAATGAAAGATTATATAATTTTTCAAGACCTTTTGTTTGGGAAGATATATGCTAGTTTGATATTTATTCCAGCTCTAATCTTCCGATACTCTATAAAATCAACAGCATGGATATACCTGCCCCTAATTTGGCTTATCCAACCCCAAGACAAACAGAACCTAACCACAAGACTAAAAATAGAGTCAAAAAACTTCATTGCTTATCTCATGTTTTTCTACTCTCTTATTGTGGTTCTTGTTTTTACTCTGCTACCTTTGATATTTCCACATACACAGTTGGGAATCTATCTTCAAACTCTTGCCATTCCCCCAACACTCAATACCATCTTTTTTGCCTATGAGTTCAATCTATGGCACTTGACACGATTGATCTCTGCTCTGATTACCATTGTATTTATGTTTAGTTTTACCAAAATACTTATAAGAAGAGAGACAGAGCCAAGTTATGGAGACTTTTGGGGTACAAAACTGTTGAGCCTTAGAACTGTTCGGAGTATTTTGACGCTTGTTACTTTAGGGTTTACGGCTTATCATATCTTGGGGCTTTTACCATCTGATTTTTTTAGTGACTTGTGGTTGAATATGAAGTTTTCGTAGCTTATGCTATAATCATATATACTAAAAATAAAGAACTAAAAACATATGGCAAAAAAAAAGAGAAAACAATCAATTAAAATAAATAATAAAGTAAAAGAATTAATGAACGGTGAACCTTTTGATGAAGGCATTAAACATTTAAGTGAAGATGTCCTGGTTGAGTTAACCATGCTACTTGATTTAAAAGTACCCATGTTGGTAAGAAAAGAGATGG
>CACVAU010000081.1 GCA_902727915.1 uncultured Sulfurovum sp. | reverse complement strand
TCATTCATAATCTTGGTTTTAATGCACGCATAGAAGACATTAATAGCATGGAAGCATGGATTGGAACACTGCCTTCACATGCCATCCAAAATGTGCGACGACCTCTTATTAGTACCTATAACTTAACACATTTCATACCCTTATCCAGTATTTGGGCTGGTGATAAATACAATCAATCTGATAAATTTATACCTGAATCTCCTGCACTTCTCTATACCCTCACACAAGGTTCAACCCCTTTTAGACTGAACTTACATGTTAACGATATTGGTCATACCCTAATATTTGGTCCAACAGGTTCTGGAAAGTCTACGCTTTTAGCCCTTTTGGTTAGTCAAGCCCATAAATATAAAAATGCTCAGATTTTTGCTTTTGATAAAGGTCAATCTTTGCTGCCCCTTACTCTTGCTGTAGGAGGAAAACATTATGATATTGCTGGAGAAGATGAAACAACCTTATCCTTTGCCCCTCTGTCACAAATAAATACTGCTCACGAACAAGCTTGGGCTGAAACATGGGTCGAATCTCTATTGGTTTTACAAGGAGTGGAACCCACCCCTGAAGATAGACAAACTATTCATTACGCAATGAACTTACATAGGGAATCCGAATCAAAATCTTTAACCGACTTTATTTCGAATATCCAAGATGAAAAACTCACATTGGCTCTTGGACATTACAGTATCTCAGGAGCCATGGGTAACCTACTGGATGCCCAAGAAGATACCCTAACCCTCAATAACTTTTCATGCTTTGAGATTGAGGAACTTATGAATTTAGGGGATAAAAACCTTATTCCTGTGCTGCTTTATCTTTTTCACCGTATTGAAAAGATGTTAGATGGACGACCAACGTTTTTATTTTTAGATGAAGCGTGGATTATGTTAGGACATAAGGTATTTAAAGAGAAAATTAGAGAATGGCTAAAGGTGCTTAGAAAAGCCAATTGTGCTGTTGTTCTCTCTACCCAATCACTCTCCGATGCAGCCAACTCAGGTATACTTGATGTCTTACAAGAATCCTGTCCAACGAAAATACTCCTACCCAATCCCAATGCTTATAATAAAGGATCTGAACACCATTTAGGACCTTATGATTACTATAAACAGTTTGGTCTAAATGACACACAAATTAAAATCATTGTGAACGCTACTCCTAAAAAAGAGTATTACTATCAAAGCCCTATGGGAACACGTCTCTTTAACTTAGCACTGGGTTTGGTTGCCCTATCGTTTGTGGGGGCTAGACTAATTTAGCCCCATTTTTTTTATTCAGGAAAACAATTTATTGTATTATTTCCTTCACACTTTATGAAACTACCATTCTCCAGAAATGTAACAGGAAAAGGATTCATTTCAGAGGTTGGAAAAGGTTGGTCTTTACTATATTTTGACCGAAGAACCACTTCTCCTCCGATAGGTTTTGGAAAAATTTTTAAAAAAACATTTTTACGTAATTCAGGGTCTTGAAATAATTTAAATCCTTTATCTTCCCCAAATAATCCAAAACTTTTTGGATTTTCTTTATAATAACCATTCTCATGAACATAGGGGATACCATATACTCCCCATTGATGATTTCCATCAAGAGATTTAACCCAATGAAATAAAGCAGAAAAAGTTTTATCCTTTTCTTCTTTTTTGTATTTTTTAGGTTGATAATTTTTTCCTCCAATAGTATGAATCATATCATTCACTCCCTCAACAGATAAAAGAGAGATTTTTGATAATTTAATAGCGTAATTTAAAGCATTAAAGTTCTTAATATCTTTCATTTTTACATCTGTACCTTTCATTCCTAAATCCTTATCTATTAATTCAGAGACTTCTGGAAACATCAATAAATCTTTATTACCTGAATTTTTACTATTTGAATAAATATCATTCAGTTTTTTTTTCGTTGCATTAGCAGGATTACTTATTAAATTTGCAAAATCTACAATAGGTACAGAGGTTAGATATTGACTAATATTAATATTATCCATAAGATGCTCATACCCTTCATTTATCTCTTTTTGTAGCTCTTTTATCCCTTGGGGTAATGCTTCATCAATAGGTTGCTTAATATCATCAGTAATCTTAGTACTTATATTTTCCCTTATTTTACATACTCCATTTGATACTTCAATAGGCACTCCCATGAAAACTTGTCCATAACATAAATACCAATCTGTATATAATTTTATAGGTGTATCTGAACTATTGAAATCAAAACCAATAAAAGGTTTGATAGTGCTTGTTTTTAACATACTTTTACTAACTTCTAAACTAGTTTCTATGTATTTACTTGCTGATATATCCATAGAATTCAGCCATTTATTCATTGTTTTAGCTAATAATTTTGGTGATTTTTTATTGACTAAAGATAAAAGTTTTTGTTGATATTCTTTCTCTCCCACTAAGCCATTTTCATAAAGTTTTAAATCATTCTCCCATCTTTTTAAAGCTCTTTCTTGCGTTAAAAGGACTGTTTTCTTTATAGATAACTCTCTTTTCAGAATATCTAGAGCATTATTTAGTGTATTCATTACTCTAACATTTGTCTTTTTTAAATTATTTAAATTTGTTTTAGCAATTTCTAATGAATCTTTATACTTATTTAGTGTCAGAACCTTTAAAATATTATCCATTATACTATTTATATTGTCGGTTAAAGCATTGATACCTTTTTCCATTTTCTTAATTAAAGCATTATTTCTCTTTTTTGTATTTTTTATTAATTCTTTTTGACGTTCTATAGAATCAGTATAAAGTTTTATACCTAAACGTGTAATCCTAGTTGATTCTTTCAATGTGATTACAGCAGGTTCTGCAACTCCAATATCATACGCTAACTTATTAATCTTTCCTACTACAGTTGTAACATCTTTCTGAAGTTTCATTTCAAGTTCAGTAGCATTATCTCTTATAACTTGAACTCTTTTTTTCATTTCATATAAACTAATCAAATGAGATGTTGTTTTTCGTACTTTTCTATAATGTTCTGCTGCATCCTCATTAAATATAAATGTATCTCTTAAATAATTTGCTGGTACAGTAAGCTTACCAATGTCTAAATCAAATTTAGGCAAGTGCTTATCTATATAGTCAAGCATGAAAAACCAATAAAACCCCTATACTTAGTCATTTAAAGCCAATAATACGGTATAATTTCGACCATAAACCCCAAAGAAACAACTAAGTTTCTGGTCGAAATGGATAAAAAAA
>CACVAU010000080.1 GCA_902727915.1 uncultured Sulfurovum sp. | reverse complement strand
CAGAGTTACATTTTGGACAAACATGAGGAGCATCACCCTCTTCAACCCACTCATGGTCACAGTCATCACAGTAAAATACAGGAATCTGATGTCCCCACCATAACTGACGCGAAATACACCAGTCACGTAGTTCACCCATCCAAGCGTTGTATGAATTAATCCAATGACTTGGGAAGAACTCTGCTTCACCATTGTTTACTTTTTCAATCGCAGAAGCTGCAAACTCTTTTTTAACAAACCACTGCTTAGAGATGTACGGTTCAACAATGTTTTTACATCGGTAACAATGCCCAACTTGATGTGCGTGGTCTTCTATCTTCACCATAAATCCAGCTTCATCTAGTTTTGCCACAATGATTTCACGAGACTCTAAACGCTCTAAGCCTTGGAATTCACCACAGTGTTCGTTAAGGAATCCTTTGTCATCAAAAATGGTAATAAATTCTAGGTCATGACGCTTTCCAACTTCGTAGTCATTCGTGTCATGTGCAGGGGTAACTTTTACAAATCCTGTTCCAAACTCCATGTCCACATGACTGTCACCAATAATCTCAACTTCACGGTCAATCAATGGCAGTTTAATCTTCTTACCTATCAGAGCATTATGACGTTCATCATCAGGATGAACCATAACAGCCGTATCTCCAAAGTACGTTTCTGGACGTGTTGTTGCCACCGTAATATTCCCTGAACCATCAGCCAATGGGTAGTTAATGTGATACATTTTTCCCATATGGTCTTCATGCTCAACTTCAATGTCCGACAAAGCACCATCATGCGTACACCAGTTAATCATGTAATTTCCACGAACAATAAATCCGTTGTCATACATCTGTTTAAATGATTTTTTTACAGCATTCCCAAGACCTTCATCCATGGTAAAACGCTCACGTGACCAAGCTGGAGAAACCCCAAGTTTTCTAAGCTGACCGGTAATGGCATCTTGAGAATTCTCTTTTTGCAACCAAGCTCGTTCTAAAAACCCCTCACGACCTAACTCTTCTTTCGTCGTTCCCTCAGCCAAAAGTTGTTTTTCAACAACATTTTGAGTCGCAATACCAGCATGATCAACCCCTGGTTGCCACAATGTTTTGTACCCATCCATTCTTTTGTAACGCACAATAATGTCTTGAAGTGTAAACGTCAAAGCATGACCAATATGCAGTCTACCCGTAACATTTGGTGGTGGCATCATAATGGTAAAATGCTTATCAGGTTTCTGAATAGACTTGTTACCCTCTATCTCAAAATAGTTTCTCTCTTCCCAAAGTTTATAGTAACGCTCTTCTATCTCTTTAGGGTTATATACGTTCTTTTTAGTAGTTTCGCTCATGTAGTTTCCATCGTTATAGTGTCTTTTTAATTGTCGCGATTATAGCTAAAAGCTACTTATATACTTTCAAAAATTTTACTCTGCCTTTCTAATAAAAGAGAGAAAGAATAAGCACTTTACTTATTATCGATACAAACATTTCTTCCTTGATGCTAATTCAAACCTAATAAACAAGAAGTTAATCTAAAATATATTAGAATGCGAATAAATAAAATTGAAGGAATTCAAATGATAACAGTAGATTTAAAAAAAGAACACAGCCTATATGATGAGGCTAAAGATAATGGTGGAATAGACTATCAAGGTCATGGTACTGCCTTTTTAAAAAATGACTTAAGTGAAAAAATTTTCTATTGTGAAGACTTAGATAGAGAGGAAGTACAAGCTTTTTTTAACCAACCAAATGAGTACTTTTTTGGTGAGTGTAATTTAGAATGGCAATTTATTCAGAAACCTACTTTAGGCAGAGGAAAACAAGCTATGTGGTTCGCCAAATATTTTAAAAGTGGTTACTACGAAGAACCATACGAATAGGCAAGGTAAAATTATTATGCAAAAAATAGGTCTAGGACTTGACTACAACAACATCTGTAAAGATTACAATACTGTTTACTTAGACAGAGACAACAATGACAGAGAAACAGTAAAGTGCATGAAAAGTGTCATGGACTGGTTCAACAAGTTTTTGTCTGAACTCATGCAAACTTTTGACTATGGTATTTACAGAATGAACCAAAATGTGGCACTTGAACTAAAAGAGATTGTCCAGAAACGTTTCTTCTTTTACTCTTTGGAAAAAGAAATGATTGCTCAAACATTCATTTTACAAGCAGAAGCCAAAACTTTTGACAGCCTAGCACATTGGTCTAAAAGTAGAGAAAATACTCTTCTAATCAAAAATGATGATGAAGGAGAAGGTATCTACTTTTATTTTAATGAAAACGCTGAAGTTCATACTTGGATAGAAGATAAACTCAAGGATTATACTTTAGATTCTGTTCCTTTTGAAGAAGTATAAAAAATCTTACTAAAGAGTCTTCTTTATATAAAATTATTTTAAAATTTAAGTTTTAAAATTAAAGTTTATTTAAGATATAATGTTTTTATGAAAAATTTTAATACATTATACTTATCATTAATTTTACTTTCAACATCGCTACCTGCAGCTGATAAACTTTACTCTTTTATAGGTATTCAAGCTGCTAACTCTTTCATAGAAGGAGATTCAATACCGAATATTGGTATAAAATATGGAACACAAACTAAAAAATACCGAACATCTCTCGCTTACACTTATGGAGAAAAATCAAATACCCGTTATCAAACTTTTATTGCGCAAGTAGATACAGGCGTTTTAACTAACTCTTTTAAAAACAGTCCCATTAAGCCCTATGTTGGTCTGTCATTTGGAGCAATAGAACAAGAGAGTAAACAAACTTCTTTTAAAGACAGAGGTTATGTGTATGGGCCTAATATAGGACTTGCCTATATTTATAATGATTCTTTAGATTTTGATTTAGGATATAGATATTTGGCTACATCAAAACTAGAAGATTTAAACTCTTTAAGTGATTTAACCTTATCTATGCATTATTTTTATTAAAACAATAATTAACCCAGTTCAAAAACTTTAGAAGTTTGATACAAGGCCAGTCCATTAAAAAGATAGGTAATACCAATAAATGCTCCAAGCAAATATATCAGATGATGTGGTAAAAACAACAATACAAAAACACCTAAAACTAAAGCCACAACAGCTGCCAAAAGCCAATATTTAGCACCATCATGCTTTAAATGTTTAGAAAGCTGTGTATTAATAATGGCATCTCCAAAAAAATAAATCCCTAATAAAACACCCAATGACAAGACACCAATAAAGGTAGACATGTTCATTAAAAATGCCAGTAAAATAAGTAAAATACTTTTACGTATTACCTTAGTATCATTACTTTTAGTGATATAAGTAAAATAACCTAAAGCAAAACCACTGGTTAAAAATAAAAGTGACAAGAATACTAAGGTTACTTGACCCGTAAGGAGTGGATAAATAATTCCAATCACTCCTATACCTATTTGAAAAAATGCTGCTTTTTGAGCATTTTTAGCATAGACCCCTAAACGGTCTTTATTTTCTGGGATATTCCACATAATTGTCCTTCAAAATTAATCGCTGTAGTGTACCATAATTTAAAGGAAAATATTAATAGAACATATAATTATAGTTAAAATTTAGCTATACTGTTTTTTAGGACTAAAATGGAGAAGAGATAATAAAAATGACTTTTTTACGAAATAAAAGTATTACTAGCATTCATGTTATTGCGATGGTCATCATGTTTATGTTTACATTAATCTTTACAACTTTGGTTATTTATAAAAAATACAATGATTTTGAAAAAAATGCCAAAACATTACGAAAAGATTATATATCTAAACAAAAAATAACAGTTAAGTTTGATATCAATCGAGTACTTCAATACATCAATTATGAATATGCAAAAAATCACAAAACAATTAGTGAAAATGAATTAAAAGCAAAAGTTATTAGTAGTATTGAACAACTTTATGGAAGAGAAGATGGCACGGGTTATATTTTTATCTATGACTTTTCAGGCATTAAAATATCTGACCCTGTTTGGCCTTATGATATTGGTCAAAACCTTTATAAGATAAAAGATGTTAATGGTGTTCAAGTTATTGAAGCCTTAATCAAAATTGCCAAAAGTCATAGTGATGATTTTCTTGAATACACTTGGCGAAAACCAAAAACAGGTAAAGAAGGACTAAAATTATCGCATGCAATGGCATTTGAACCATGGGGGTGGATGCTTGGAACAGGTATTTATCTTGATGAAGTTGAAAAGCTTATCGATAGAGATCGTATAATACTGCAAGAAAGGTTCCGATATTACTTACTAGAAATTGCTGTTTTAATTATCGTTCTTTTTCTTATTGGTGCCATGGTTATTGTTGTTATTAACCGTATTATACGTAAAGAAATAGATACCTTTAGTAATTTTTTTCAAAAAGCATCAAAAAGTCATATTTCAATTAACGAAAAAAGTATATCACTCAGTCATTTAAAAAATATGGTTCAATACATCAACAATATGGTAAGTGAAATCCATAAACAAAAAGAGAAGCTTGAAGACATGAATCTCTCTCTTGAACAAAAAGTAGCACAAAAAACAGAAGATTTAAATTATCTACTGGAAAAACAAGATAGTTTTATTAGACACTCAATCCATGAAATCAATACCCCACTCGCTGTTATTATGACACATCTTGACATTTTCAAAATGAAATTTGGGGAAAATAAATATTTATCTAAAATAGAAGCAGGTAGTAAAATGATTGCTTATATTTATGATGACTTAGGCTATATGGTTAAGAAAGATAGATTTGTTTATGAAAAAGAATGCCTAAATTTTAGTGATTTTTTAAATAGCAGAGTTGACTTTTTTGAAGAAATAGCACTGGGAAATAAACGTAAAATTATTATAAAAGTAGAAAAAGGAATTGTTTTAATGTTTAATGCGTTAGAGTTACAAAGAGTTATCGATAATAACCTATCCAATGCCATAAAATATGCTCAAAAACACAGTAATATTGTTGTAATTTTAGAAACAATATCTAATCAAATTGTGTTAAAATTTGCAACCAACTCATCTCAAATCGAGGATACAGAATCAATTTTTGAACCTTTTTATCGAAAAGATATTGTAGAGAGTGGTTTTGGACTTGGTTTAGAAATAGTTTCTTCTATTTGTAAGAAAAATTTAGTTACTGTCGAAGTAGAATCAGATATTGATACTACTATATTCACTTATGTATTTAAAGGATAATCATGAAAGTTTTATTGTTAGAAGATGAAATTATGCTTCAGGGGGCTATTGTTGAGTATTTAGAAGATACAGGCTACATTGTTGAGGCTTTTGAAGATGGAGAAGAAGCTTACCAACATATTAAAGAAAATGCCTATGATTTATTTATATTTGATATAAATGTACCTTCTCTTAATGGACTCTCTTTATTGGAAAAGTTACAAAAAAATAAATTATTTATACCTACTATTTTTATTTCAGCTATTACTGAAATTGAGCAGATTTCACAAGCTTATAAACTAGGATGTTATGATTATTTAAAGAAACCCTTCCACTTAAAAGAGTTAACCCTTCACATAGAACGTATTTTAAAAGTTGCTGATATTCGTGCTAAAGATTGTATTAAGATAAGTAAAATCTATAGTTATGATCTCAAAAGTGAACGCCTATTCTTTGATGCACAAGAACAACATCTTACACTCAGACAAGCACAAGTTATTAATCTTCTCGTTAAACATATTGATAAAATTGTTGACTTTAAAATGTTACATCACTATGTATGGGAAGATAGCCATGTAGACAATGCGACAATTCGAGCTGAAATGCATAGGGTTAAAAAAGTACTCAAAGAAGATTTAATTGAAAATATTAAAGGTGTAGGCTATATTTTACATAAACAAACCTAATACATTTATTTTTTATGAGTAACAAAACTACTCATATATTTATTTCTATTTGATATATTTGCCCTGAAAGTTACACTGCTATGCTAATGCTATTTTGCTACTGCATAATTAAGACGAGTTATTATATATAAGGAGAAATAATGAAAAAACTAACATTTAGTATGGTAACAATCGGTTTGTTATCAAGCAGTGCTGTAGCAGCCGACACTTTAGCAGATGCGTTTAAAGATGGAAAAACATCTGGACAAATTAGATCATTCTATATTGATAGAGAAAGAGCTGGAACACATGCAACTAGTACACGTCACAATAAAGCATGGGCAGCTGGAGGACATCTTAAGTTTGAAACAGCACCTATTAATGGGCTAAGCCTTGGTACAGCTTTGTATACAACCAATGGTATCTTTGGACTAAATTCACCAGGTGAAGCTCCTGCTGATAGAAACCCTACATTATTTGGTGAAGGTGCTGAAGGATATAGTATTTTAGGTGAAGCATACCTACAATACAAAACAGGTAAAACAGCTATTAAAGTTGGTCGTCAAAAACTAAATACCCCTTTCTTAGGAACAGATGATGCAAGAATGCTTCCAAACCTTTCTGAAGCAGGAATTCTAACTAATACTGATGTTGAAAACACTAAGATTTTTGCTGGTCATGTTAGCAAAATGGCATATGGTACTTTCTCTAATGCTTATGGTCCGAGTAGTCAACTAGGACTTCAAGGTGGTTATGGTTTAAACAACACCAGTAATAAGTTTATCAATATTGGAAATCTTACAGCTGGTGGTAAAGATACAGCTGGTGTATCAATCGTATCAGCAACCTATACAGGTGTTCCAGGTCTTAAACTTCAAGCATGGGATTACATGGCACATGACATCTTAAACACAATTTACCTGCAAGGTGATTATGGGTTTGCTGCAGGAAGTGCGAAAATGAAAGTATCTGCACAAGCAATTAGTCAAAGTGATATGGGTGATAAACTACTTGGTGATGTTGACAGTAAATATGTTGCTGCAAAACTGGGTGGAAGTACTGGTGCTTTAAGTGCGTATGTAGCTTACTCTACAACAGGTAGTCATACTGGTACAACTACAAATACTACAAATGGTGGTGTTGTCGCTGCATGGGGTGGAATTCCAGCATTTACACAAGGAATGGTAACACGTCACATGTTCTTTGCTGATACGGATACTACTAAAGTAGCTGCAACGTATAACTTTAAAAATACAGGAACAGATGTAAAAGCAACTGGATATTATGCATCTTTTGATGTTGGTGCAAACTCTACTGTAGGTGCTAACAATAAAGCAACAGAGTCTGGTTTTGACATTCAATACAACCCAGCAGGTATTAAAAACTTAAATCTAAGACTTAGAGCCAACTATCCAAGAGACTTCGTATCAGGATTAGATTGGGATGAGTATCGTATAATCGCTAATTACAACTTTTAAAAAGGAAAATGAAAATGGATGCAGAAAAAGCACAGGCATATTGGCAAGAAAACATTAAAACCATTCTAGGATTACTAGTAGTATGGTTTATTGTTTCTTTAGGGGCAGGAGTATTGTTTATCAATCAACTTAATGCTATCGAGATTTCAGGAGTTAAACTAGGTTTTTGGTTTGCTCAACAGGGTTCAATCTACGCGTTTGTTGTACTTATCTTTGTATATGTATATAAAATGGGAAAAATTGATGAAAAATACGGCGTTAGTGAATAGGGAGACAATATGGAATTACAAAGTTTAATTTATCTATTTGTAGGTATTACATTTGCAATCTACATTGGTATTGCAATTTGGGCTAAAGCTGGTTCAACAAAAGAGTTTTACGTAGCAGGTGGTGGTGTTCCTCCAGTAGCTAACGGTATGGCAACAGCTGCTGACTGGATGTCTGCTGCTTCATTTATTTCACTTGCTGGTATTATTGCCTTTAAAGGTAGTGATGGTGGTGCTTACCTTATGGGTTGGACTGGTGGTTACGTACTACTAGCTATGTTACTTGCTCCTTACTTGAGAAAGTTTGGTAAGTTTACAGTACCTGATTTTGTTGGTGACAGATATTACTCTGACGTTGCAAGAACAGTAGCTGTTGTAGCTGTTATCTTTATCTCATTTACGTACGTTGCTGGTCAAATGCGTGGTGTTGGTATTGTATTCTCACGTTTCTTACAAGTTGATGTAAACACAGGTGTTATGCTTGGTATGGGTATTGTATTTATTTACTCTGTACTTGGTGGTATGAAGGGTATTACTTATACTCAGGTTGCACAGTATGTAGTTATGATTTTTGCATTTACTGTACCAGCTATCTTCCTTTCACTACAGGTAACTGATACATTCTTACCACAAGCAGGTATGTTTGGACAAACGGCATTCGAGTTTAACAATGGGGTTCAAACCATAGAACAAGGCACATTCTTATTACATGCACTTGATCAATCGGTTAATGATTTAGGTTTCAACAACTATACAGAACCAGGATCAATCTTTAACATGTTTATGTTAACTATCGTACTTATGGCTGGTACAGCTGGTCTTCCACACGTTATTGTTAGATTCTTTACAGTTCCAACTGTTAAAGATGCAAGAATCTCTGCTGGTTGGGCTTTAGTATTTATTGCTATTATGTATACAACTATTGCTTCAGTAGCAGCATTCTCAAGAGTAAACCTTATTGCAAACGTTCAAAATGTTGACTATAAACAATTTGTTAACGGTGAACTTAAAAAAGCAGATGGAACTACTAATGATGGTAACTGGTTCAAAACTTGGGAACAAGGTGGACTACTAGCATGGAATGATAGAAATGGCGATGGTAAAATCCAATATGCTAACGGTGCTGCATTTGCTGGTAAACCAGCGTTTGATGGTACTAAAACAGCTGAAGATGGACATAGACTTACTACTAATGGTAAAGGTGCTCCAACAGAAGCAGAACTTAAAGCTAACAATGGTGTAGCTAATGAGATTTATGTTGATAGAGATATTATGGTACTTGCTAACCCAGAAATTGCTAACTTACCAGGATGGGTAATTGCACTTATGGCAGCTGGTGGACTTGCAGCAGCACTTTCAACAGCAGCAGGATTATTACTTGTTATTTCTTCATCAATTTCACATGACTTATTCGGTCAAGTAATTATGAAAGATAAAGCAACAGGAAAATCAACACTTACTGAGAAATCAGAGTTAAGATTAGCTAGAGGTGCTGCCGTTGTAGCAATTTTAGTTGCAGGTTATCTAGGTATCAACCCTCCAGGTTTCGTTGCTCAGGTTGTTGCATTTGCATTTGGTTTAGCTGCTGCATCATTCTTCCCAGTAATTATTTTGGGTGTATTTGATAAGCGTATGAACAAAGAAGGTGCGATTGCAGGTATGTCAATTGGTCTTACATTTACATTTGTTTACATTGTGTACTTTGTATTCATGGGTGGATCTAAAGAAGATTACCTCTTCGGTATTGCACCAACAGGTATTGGTACAGTTGGTATGATAATTCACTTTGCAGTGGCTTACTTTGTATCACGTGCTACACCACCACCACCACAAGAGATTCAGGATCTAGTAGAAAATATCCGTCTCCCTTCAGGTGCTGGTCAAGCATTGGATCACTAAGAACTACTCTCTCTCCTTTCCCCCCCCGTTTAGGGGGGAGAAAGAATAATTGTGTTCCCTACTCCTTTTTTGTTCCTCCTTTAGAGGAGTAGGTGTTCACCTATCCTAAAGTGAAAATTATGAGCCTTCATGATCAAGAAAATTTTATAACAGAAATCCATCCATTTGAAAAACTTACTCAATATGAATTAGCTATCGTACTTAAAAATACAGATATAGCTTATTATCCTAAAGATACCCTTCTTATATCCTCAGAAAAAATTAGTGATTCATTTTTTATTATAATTAAAGGTGAAGTTAACGAATATAACAATGATGAGTTGACCTTTACTTATCATACACAAGATACATTTGATGCTGATTCATTGATTTATCATAAAACAGAAAGTAAATTTAAAGTAACTCAAGATTTGATATGTTATGAACTTAAAAAAGATATTTTTTTAAATTTAATGCAAGAAAATAAAAAATTTGGTGAATTCTTTCTCAAAAGTTTATCAGAACGTTTACAGACTTTAAAAAATAAAGAATATGGTTCTGACATTTCTTCGTTTATGTTTGCAAAAGTCAGTGACCTTTATATTCATAAACCTTGTATTGTCCCTATTAGTACAAGCATAGAAGATGCCGTAAAACAAAGTATGGCAATGAATACCTCTACCATTATTGTTCAGAAAGAAGGTACCTATGGAGTTGTAACAGATTCTGTTTTAAAAGAAGAGCTTCTTTTATCCAAACGGAGGTTAGATTTCCCTATTGGTAACATTGCAAAATTTCCATTTATCTCTGTGAAAAAAGATGATTTTCTTTTTTCTGTTTTACTAATTATTGTTAAACATGCCATTAAGCGTGTTGGAATTATTGAAGATGGCGAACTAATTGGTTTTATAAAACAAGCTGATATTTTAAGTTATTTTTCCAATCATTCGCATATTATTGCCATGAAAATAACACGTGCAACCAGCATAGAAGAACTAATGTATGCCAGTAAAGAGATGAATAAAACAATTAAACTACTCTATTCTAAAAGTTTAAAAACAGAATATATTGCACAAATGGTCGCTGAACTTAATGCCAAAATTTATACCAAACTATTTGATTTTATTTTCCCTAAAGAACTACAAAAAAAATCTGCCTTACTGGTAATGGGAAGCGAAGGTAGGGATGAACAAATTATTAAAACAGATCAAGATAATGCATTAATTATTGACAATACAGAAGAGCCTGAAAAATTTTATCCTTATGCAAAGTTATTTACCGAACATCTTATTTCATTTGGTTTCCCAAAATGTGATGGAAATATTATGGTCAATAACCCCTATTGGTGTAAAACAGAAAAAGAGTTTGAAAATCAAATTGATTTATGGTCACATGGTTCGAGTATGGAAGACTATATGAACTTAGCAATCTTTTTTGATGCTAAATGTGTTGCTGGAGACTGTAACTTATTTACACCTCTTGAAAATCATATTTTTAAAAAAATTATTAAACAAGATGTTTTCCTCGCCTATTTTGCAAAAGCCACCTTAACCTTTAAAACACCCATTGGTATTTTTTCTTCTTTAGAAGAAACAATTGATATTAAGAAAGGTGGTATTTTTGCCATTGTTCAAGGAGTTCGTTCACTCTCCTTAGAAAATAATATTACAGAAAATCGTACCATTGAACGTATTAAAAAACTTGCCAATCTAAAAATATTAGAAGAAGAATTAGCCAAAGAACTTATTGAAGTTTATGGTGTTCTCTCTCGTTTACGCTTACAAACCCATATCCATAAATTAAAAGAAGGTAAAAAAATTGACAATCTCATTCATGTATCAAGCCTTAGTAAAATAGAGCGAGACATGTTAAAAGACAGTTTTATTATTGTCAATAAATTTAAAAAATTTATATCTCACCACTTTCACATAGATGAGCTGGGCTAATGTTTGAAAAATTAAGTAAGAACTACCAAAAGTCTAAGTTAAAACGCGATGAGTTTTCATTTTTATTTGATGAACTGAAAGAAGAAGAATTTGTATCATTTGACTGTGAGACAACAGGACTTAATCCTAAAAAAGATCAAATACTCTCTATAGGTGCTGTTAAAATCAAAAACAATAAGATAGAACTAAGTAATCCATTTGAACGTTTGCTAAAGTCGACTCAAGAAATACCTGAACTGAGTATTACCATTCATCATATTAGACCCTGTGATATTGAAAATCATGTTGAAGCCAAAATAGCCATTGAAGAATTTTTACACTTTATTTCAAACCGTACACTTGTTGGTTATTATATTAAATTTGACATCGCAATAATTAATAAATATGCCAAAGCCCTTATCGGAACAACCATTCCCAATAAAAGCATTGAACTTTCTAGTATGTATTATAAACGTTACCATAAACACTCAGCACATGAGTTTGTTGACTTAAAGTTCGACACAATACTTCAAGAACTAGATTTACCCAAACTGGGACAACATGATGCTCTAAACGATGCAATTATGTCAGCCATGATGTACCTTAAACTTAAAAATATGCCAGAATATAAAGGTGCTTATAGTTAATAAAATGTATAGTTTACAATTCTTTATAACTACATGAGTATTTTAGAAATCTCTTTTAGATTAATTCCAAAAATTAATAGATTATATTTCAATGCTATTGTATTGCTATACTCGAATGTTATGATTGAATATCAAAATTTTAGGTTACGTGCCATTCACTAATAAAAAGGAAGAAAAATGTCAGAACAAATATTTAACCCAAACCCAGAGTTTGCAAAAGATGCAGCAATCAACTCAATGGATGCATATTGGGAACTTCAAAACAAAGCCATAGAAGACTATGAAGGATATTGGAAAGGTTTTGCTGATAAGAAAATTGACTGGATTGAACCATACGATACAGTACTAGATGAATCTAATGCACCATTTTACAAGTGGTTTTCAAATGGTAAACTAAATGTATCTAATCAATGTATTGATAGACACCTAGCTGATAAAGCTGATCAAAATGCGATTGTATTTGAAGGTGATAAAGGTGATGTTCAGCACATTACTTATGCACAACTTTCTGAGCGAACTAACAAAATGGCAAACTTACTTAAAAACAAGTTTGGTGTAAAAAAAGGTGACAGAGTAGTTCTCTACATGCCAATGATTCCAGAAGCAGCGTATGCAATGCTTGCATGTACTCGTATTGGTGCGATTCACTCAATTGTATTTGGTGGATTCTCGGCAGAAGCATTAAAAGATAGAATTGAAGATGCTGAAGCAAAAGTTGTTATTACAGCTGATGGTGCTTTCAGAAAAGGTAAACCTTACATGCTTAAAAATGTTGTTGATGACGCATTAAGCCAAGGTGGAGAAAGCATTGATGCTGTTTTAGTTGTTAAAAGAAACAATGAAGAGATTACATGGGTAGATGGTAGAGATCATAACTATAATGAACTCATTACTGAAGAGTCTGCTGAATGTCCTTTTGAGCCAATGGAATCAGAAGACCCACTTTTCTTACTTTACACATCAGGTTCAACAGGAAAACCAAAAGGGGTACAGCACTCAACAGCTGGTTACATTCTTTGGGCGCAAATGACTATGGAATGGGTATTTGACTTACGTCAAAACGATGTGTACTGGTGTACAGCTGATATTGGTTGGATTACAGGACATACCTACATTGTTTATGGACCTCTTGCAGCTGGTGGAACGACTGTTATGTTTGAAGGTGTACCAACGTACCCAGATGCTGGACGTGCTTGGAAAATGGTTCAAGATCATAACATTACTCAATTCTATACGGCTCCTACAGCAATTAGATTACTTCACAAAACAGGTGAAGATGAGCCGAAGAAATACGACTTATCTAAATTAAGAGTTCTTGGAACCGTTGGTGAGCCTATTGATCCTCCAGCATGGAAATGGTACTACGAAGTAGTTGGAAACTCTAAGTGTGCAATTGTTGATACTTACTGGCAAACAGAAACAGGTGGACACATGATTTCTCCATTACCAGGAGCAACACCTATTAAACCTGCATGTGCTACATTTGCATTACCAGGAATTATTGCTGAGATTATTGAAGAAGATGGAACACCAACACCTCCTGGTGAAAAAGGATTTATGTGTATTACTAAACCTTGGCCATCAATGATTAGAACAATTTGGAATGATCCTGAGAGATTCAAAAAATCATATTTTGGTGATTGTAAAAAAGATGGTCAACCAGTTTACTTTACAGGTGACGGGGCAATGATTGCAGAAGATGGTTACATTACGATTACTGGTAGAACTGATGATGTTATTAACGTTTCAGGACACAGAATGGGAACAGCTGAAGTTGAAGCTGCGATTAAAAAGCATGATGCTGTTGCAGCTGTTGCCGTTGTTGGAAAACCTCATGAAATCAAAGGTGAAGGTATCTTTGCTTATGTTGTATTGAAAAATCCAGATGAAGCAAGTGATGAGCTTAAAATAGCCATTAACAAAGTCATCAAAAAAGAGATTGGGGCCATTGCACTTTGTGATGCCATTGCTTTTGTTCCTGATGTACCCAAAACACGCTCTGGTAAGATTATGAGAAGAATTTTACGTTCAATTGTTAAGGGTGAAGAAATTACTCAAGATACCTCTACACTTGAAGATCCTAGTATTGTGCAGATTATTGAAAGGGCTGTGAAAAACTCTTAAAATTTTTATGATGCTATATCAATGCTACTTTACTATGGCATAATTGATCACATTAAAAGGAGATTATGAAGTAATATGAAAATTACAATTATTGAAAATGAAATGTATTTTGCCCAAAGTATTGCCGATAAACTTAGTCGTTGTGGATTTAAAGTAGAAATTTTTTCTTCTATTAAAGACGTAATGCTTGGAAATAATAAAGATATTTATCTTTTATCTTCCAATATACTTGGTGGCAACATAAATACTTTAATCAAGAAGTTTCAAAAACAAATTGTGATTTTAATGCTAAATAATCAAAATAATAATTTTATACAAAAAGCTTTTTCTAATGGGATGAATGATTATATTATTAAACCTTTTCATCCTGATGAGCTAATTAATAAAATTAAACACCATCAAGAGTTTAATGATTTAAAAGTAGCGCTTAGTAGTTATAAGTCTTACTTAAATTATTCTTTTAAAGATAAAGTACAAGTGGATGTTGACCTAAATAATTTTACACCTCTTGTTATTGAATCAGATGCAAGTAATTATATTGATACATGGCTATTAGAACATCACGAAGCCTATGGTCAATTGGTTAATTTTATTCCCATAATGCAAGGGGAATGGAAACAAGCCATTAAAGAAGCTAAACATACGGATATTTTGTATTTAAAAAATAAACACTATTTAAATGCGAAAGAAATCAAAGGGTTATTTAAACTTCTTCAAGGAAAAAAGTTTATTTTATCAACAAGTGTGCCTATTGAATCTGAATATAAAACTTTAAAAATAGATTCTGAAAATAATAAATATCAAGGCTATGAAATTATGACCATTGAAAAGTATGTCCAGTACATTATTTTACAATATCAATATAAACATCCTGATACTGTTATTTCTAAGAAACTTGGTTTTTCTAGAAAAAGTTTACATAAAAGAAGAATAAAGTACAACATCTATAAGGTCAAAACAAGTATAAGTAACTATGTGGAGGAAAAAAGTGAATAAAAAACTATTTTTATTAATAGGAGCACCTGGTTCAGGAAAAACAACCGATGCTAAAATTATTGCATCAAGACATAAAGAGAATATTAGTCATTATTCAACAGGTGATATTCTGAGAGAAGAAGTTGAAAGCCAAAGTGAATTAGGCAAAAGAATTGCTTCTTATATTCAAGAAGGTGAACTGGTACCACTTAACATTATTATGGATACGGTACTCAAAGCAATTAAAAATGCCTCAACGGAAGTTATCTTAATAGATGGATACCCTCGATCAGTCGAACAAATGATTGAATTTGATAAAGTTTTAGCACAAGAAGACAATGTTAAACTGGTTTCAGTCATAGAAGTACACGTCAGTGAAGAGGTAGCAAGAGAACGTATCTTAGGCAGAGTAGCTAAGTCGAATGTCGTTCGTTCAGATGATAATATGGAAGTTTTTAAAAATAGAATGGAAGTTTATCTAAAACCATTAACAGAAATTCAAAAATTCTATAAAAAGAAAAGAGTATTGAAGACCTTTGATGGGGAAAAAAGTATTGATATTATTATCAGTAAAATGGAACTTTTTATTTTAACACGTTTGTAAAAAACGTTATAAACTTAAAAGTTCAAACTAAAAATTAGTAGCTTAACTTAACACAAAACAAAGGAAAAAAATGTATTACGTAGCAAAAGTTGATTCAGATAAATGTTCAGATTATAAGTGTAACATGTGTACACTGTACTGTCCCGAAGCAAACACATTAATGTATGATGAGGCAAATAAGACATCATGGGTTGATGAGGATAGATGTAAAGGGTGTGCGATTTGTGTATACGTATGTTCTGATCTTCTTGATAGAAATTGTATTGAAATGGCAATGGTAACTACTGAAGAGTAGACTGTTTGAGGTAAGTAAAGAGCCATAAGGCTCTTTAACAAAATACTTATGAACTTTTTTATAGAAATATAAAAACGATCAATGTTCTGTCATGCGTTTAAAGTTTATCAAAGGTATAAATTTTAAACACATGACAAAACAGTCATAAGAGTAATTATATAAAAGTACATAGGAGAAAACATGGCTAATTTAGGCCCAGCTGACTATTCACCGTATCCAGTAGCAACGTATGATGGTATTTTGACACCACCAGAGGGTAAAGCAATGCTATTAA
>CACVAU010000079.1 GCA_902727915.1 uncultured Sulfurovum sp. | reverse complement strand
AAACCCACCCCCAAACGAATTCTTCTCGCCAAGCCCACAAGCCAAAGCCACAAATGCCAATTTCTGACTCACTTCATCTTCATTGGGGACAATACGAAACTTATTACCAAAGAGCCTCACATCTCTTTTATTTTTAGTCATGTAAATACTTTGAGGGTATTTGTTCTTAATCTCCAAAAGCTGTATAAAATTCTGTAGCCCTTTAATGGGTTCATTGTACAACGCTTGGTATTTTTTTTCTAAATTGTCATGTAACTGTTGTTGTAGTTTGAGGATGTCACCATCTTTGTCAATGCTCCAATATAAACCTTTAGCAACCGTGACGATTACAGGCGTGGCCGAATAGAGTTCAGCGATAAAAAATTGTTTTACAACTCTTTTGTGGGTCTCCACTACTAAGAAGTTTGAGTTATCAATATTGGCTCGAAGCGTTTGAGAGAGTTTGTCTATAAACTTTTCATCAAGAGAACGAAGCGTAAACTGATAACTCTTTCCTTTTTTATAAACTTGCTTTTTCTCTATGGGATAAAAATTTCCAAAGCTATAGTGTTTAAAGCCTGTTTGTTTATGAAGTTCTTTTAAGCTCTGCTCTTGTGCCATTGAGTAGCTGATGTATTTTGAAAGTATTTCAAAACTATTTTTAAATGAAATGTCGTTTTTGAGGTATGCCGTGCATGTGAGTTCAAAGTGTTTCAAATTTTTCCCTATTTAAAATATTATCACTATATCATTTTTTAACTCTCAACCATCACCATTTCTTGGACATCTTAGGGTTATTTTCTAAGACAACATTTTTTATACTTTTTACCACTCCCACAAGGGCAAGGGTCATTTCTACCTATTTTAGGTTGAGTATTATTAATAGGAAGAAGTGCTTCAAATTTATCTTTCAACTCATACTTCTCTACCATCTTCTGTAAAAAGTTCTTCTCTCTTGGCTTACTTCGTTTCTCTCTTAACCCTAATTTAATCTCTATATCTTCAAGATCTCCATCATAAAAAGTATCCACAGGTTTCTTTTCAAATACTTCACGAATCAAATCAATATGTTTAGCTCCTGATAAATCTATCAAACCAAAAGTAGCTGAAGCATTGAGTAGATCATACAACTCATCATCTCTGTTTAAATACTCAACCAATGCCTCTTCTAACGCTGTATTAAAAGAACTACCATCTTCCATAAATGTTTCTATAACCTCTAAAACAACCATGCGATTACCTTCATCATTGGATTGGTTTAAAAAATAATCTATCAACTCGTTTTTCTTAGCTGAACCAACTCTTCTAAGATAATGAGCAACAGCCTCTATATAATAATCATCGTCTAAGAAGTCATCCATTCTTTTCAAAAGTGCATCAAAAGGCTCTAATGTTCCCAACTGTCCTAAAATCTGAATGGCATGACAAGGGTAATATATCTCTTTTTCATCATCGGAATTAGAAAATATCAAATCTTTATCTAAGGCAATCTCTATCAAGTCGTCTATATTGTCTTCATTAAATCCAAGCTCCAGATAGTTTGGTGTAAACTCTGCTGTTCGTAGTAAATCATCTGTTGTTAACGAATCTAATTTATTCATGTCTATATTTTTCATTTTTTGTTTTCCTTTTTACAAAAATAAGCTCTCGCCTTTAGCCAAATAAGCCTCTCTATCAAACTTAGCATCCTCATCTATAAACGCTTCATAGTCTTGAATATAATAGTACCCTCCAAACGCTTCACTATAATGAGGAAGTACTTGTTTATCTGAATATTTTATAATGTTAAACGTAAAAAACTGCATAAGTGAATTCAATTTATATCGATAGATTTCTCTTTTTGCATATCCCTCTATACTATTCATTTCTACAAATTCATCCCAAACTTTTTGCCCATCTAAAAAGCCTTTTTCATCTTTAAATTCATCAATATTTTTTAACTCTTCAAAATCATAATCTTTTATATCTAGGGAAAATGGAAAATAGAGCCTAAAGTTTTGTGACTTTATTAACTGCATTTTATCTTGAATTTCTCTATAGTTTAACTTCTGCACAAACACTTCAAAAGCTTCAAAATTTTCTAAAACACCCTGTTCTATATTTTGGTCATTTCGTCTAAGCTTATTTAACACTGCATCATAAAAAGGTGTAAAGTCTTTACTTTTTAACACCTCCCTATACTTCTCATTTTTCAAATTAAACTCTAGTCGATTATCCTTTTTATAAATTTTACGCTCTTCATCCCTATCAAAAAAGTAAACTTTTGGATTCAGATGTAATTTTTTACAAGAACGGTTTACCCTACCCATAAACTGCTCTTCACTATCGAGTATTGAAATGTCTTTAAACCCTAAATCCATGTCTATATCTACCCCTGCTTCTATCACTTGGGTAGCAATAACTATAATTTTTATATCTGCTTTTGTTCTGTTAATTACTTTTTGTCTAAATGCCTTATTGTCATCACCACTCAACTCATGCACTTCAAAATCATTAAAAGCTTCATCTTCTTTGATAAGTGTATAAAACGCTCTTGCACTCTGTTTTTTGATAAACTCAAAGAGTATCTTATTATAAGAGCTAGACTCCTCTAGTAACTTCTCTTTTAAGTCATCAAACGCTATACTTTTATGCTCTAACAGCGAATAATCTATCTCTACCCTATTTTTAAAATAGTCATCTTCAAAATATTTAGCTCGGTCATTTATCAAATCTACAAACAGCGTATTATCATGCTCTATCAATTCATCTAGCTTAGGTAAGGTAGCAGACATAATAATGATTTTAATATTTAAAGCCTTAGCATAAATAGCAAAAAACTTGGTCATATAAGACCACAAATTATTATCATAACTCTGTATCTCATCTAAAATAATCACCGAATTTGCCAACTGCCACAGAGGGAAATTATCTTCTTTGGACGTTCCAAATAAAATATTAAAAAAAGCAATATGGGTACTAATTATCAACTCATTATGAAAAAAGAGCCTGTTCATATAAGACTTTTGATAATCACTCTCTACTTTTTCTTGTTCAGCATCACTTGTCTCTTTGATGGGTGTAATAGCGTTAATAACCTCTATATTTAGCGTATCTTTAAAAATCTCTTCAAATACTCCCCTTGTCTGCTCTACCAAAGTATTAAAAGGGAAAATATAAAAAATCTTATTGACCTGTTCATCTTTTTTTAAAAAAGTCATCGCCAAATTAATAGAAGTAAGTGTTTTTCCACTTCCTGTTGGAGCTTCCAAGTAAAAGATATGTTTATCAAGATGTTCTAATAAGTTTTGTTCTGCCTCTAAAAACATCTGTGAACGCAAAATATTAATTCCCTTTACTTCATTGGCTCGTATCGCTTTTATTATCTTGTCATTTTCAAAAGCATCGATTATTTTTTGCTTTTTATCATCAGTAATAGAGCCAAAATGTGTTGTTGCTAACCCAGCCATATATGCAGTAGTTGCATAATAATCGCTTGATACTAAAAGTGAAAAAAGGAGTTTATTAAGAATATAAAAATTAAAAGGCTCTATTTTAAATTTTTTGAGATGACGAAACGAAGAAACTAACTCCTCTTCTCTATAATCTTCAAACAAAGAGAGTTTACCATGGTGTTTACTAATCGCATAAGAAAAGCCATAGAGTATAAATTTTAATTTATCTCGTTTTACTCTCATCTCTACTTTAGAAATAATCTCTTTATAATATTCTAAATATTGAGTTGATGAACCATAAGAATGCTCAGAACTTCCTGAAGCGTTTTGATACGCTTCAAATAGATTATTATCCATTTTATGGGCTTGAAAATAGGGGTTTTTTTTACCCAAATCATGCAAGTAAATAGCTCCCACAAACATCTCTTTAATCAAGATTTTATATTCTTCATCAATGGTTAAAATCAAATTATCGATAAGCTCATCTAGCTTTTTGTCATCAATGATTTTTTGTAAATACTCCAATGTAAGATTTGAATGCTCAATTAAAGTTTCGCTAGGAACTCCTTTTGAAGTATGAGCCAAAATTCTCTCATCTACTCCAAATATTTTTAAATTCAACATCTAAAAAAATGCATAATTTTTTTGATTAAAAGAGAAAGTGTTATTTGGCATCTCCTCTAGTTCACAGTTGGTAAAACACAAAGTTTCATATTCATAAAAATGAAACTCCTCTTGTAATCTCATCGGTGAAACCTCTTGAAAAACAAAAGGCATCTCTCCCTCTTTTTCGTAACCATCTATTTCACGCTTTTTAATAAACAAAGAATCCACATAATTCCCCTGATCCAAAACAAGCTCACTAGACAACACTATCTCATTGACTTTGTCTATCTTAACAGGATGGTCATTTTTTCCAAGATAGGGAATAAAAGTACTTTGTTTACTCAAAAGATACCCTTTAAGTTTTTCATACATTTCACTTCCATCATCAAGTATCATAATTTTCCATTTTGGCTTCTCTAACCATTGTTCTCGAACTATTAAATTTCCACCTGCCTCTTTACTGGCATACCCCACAGAATTATTAAAAACTTGTACTTTTTTAGAGAAATATCCATGAGGAGCAAGAGGGGTTATAGAGACTTTTAAATCTTTTAATTTTTCATAAAATTCAGGATATTGCTCTTCTAATTTAAATAGTTCTTCTTGAAGTACCTTTTTATCTTTGCCTTTTGAGCCTTTTACTTTCTCTTTAAGTAGCTCTTTTTGAGTATGAAGCTGATTGTATCCACCAAGCCCAATAATCGCACCCAATAAACCTAAAAGAGCAGGTTTATGAATGTTATTATAAGTCACATACAAGTAACTATTAACATCAGGCTTTTTAAATATAGCCGTTTTAGCACTAAGTATAAAACTTATCGCTTTCATCTATTTTACCTCTATAAGTTTCAAACTTTCATTACAACTCATAGCTAAAAACTCTTTTAGTAAACTACTTTGCAATAATGCATCAAAATACTCTCTTCGGTTATCATTCAAAATAAGAGGAGGGATTAAATCGTTTTGAATGTATTGAAAAGCCATTAAAAGTCGTCCTACTCTACCATTGCCATCTGTAAAAGGGTGTATTTGCTCAAATTTTATATGAAAAGATGCCATCTCCTCTAAACTCAATACTGATTTATCATATTGATACAAAAGGTTCTCAATATCTTGTGCTATTTTAGCAGGAGCAGAGAGTTTTATATCTACCCCTTTAATATAGCGTTCGTCTAACCTATACGCTCCTATGGGCTTCTCTATAAATGCCGAAGAGACCTGTAGAGCATCTTCAAACATAATATAATGCAAATCTTTTATAAACGATGCTGTCATTTTGAAGCTAGGGTTACTAGCCTCTCGAACAACCACATCATATGCCTTAGCAAATCCTAAAATCACAAGCTGTTCACTCAAAGGTTTACCCCCTGCTGTTGAGCCATTCGCCAATAACTCTTTGGTCTCACCAAAAGATAAGGTTGTCCCCTCCATAGCATTAGAGTGGTGGGTAATAGAAATACGAAGCTCACGAAACAGAGCCTCTTTCTCTCTTAAAGATAATTGACTTAGTTTCATGACTCTATCTTTTTTTGAGTAAAAATATTAAAGGTTTCTAAATTTGTTATTACATCCAATTTAAAAGGATTATAATAGACTTCAACTTTCTCATATACATCATCAATCAACGCCTCTAGTTCCGTCAAATCTATGGTTCTTGGTTCACTATCACTATCACTATCAAACTTTACATAATCACTCAAATCAGGTAAATAAGTCTTATCATCTTTACACTCTACAAACAATGCAAATTCATTTTCACAACCAAATTTAGAGTTAGTACTATACGCCGTCGCACTCACTAATGCTACTTTTTTAAACGCTTCATAATCGGCTTGGGTATATTCTGCATTATCAACTATCTCGTTATACTCATTGTAGGAGCTTGGATTAATCGAGAATCCATAAAAATAATGAGCTTCATCTACAGTTATTTTTGTTCCTAAAGTTGCCTGTTTTGCCTCTTTTCCTTTGGCTTCAGCTTTACTGTCCATAAAAGGTGACAAAATATCTTGAACCTCTATATTGGTATCCTCAAACTTATTAAACCCCTGCCCAAACTGAACAGCTCCGGTAATAGAAATATTTTGTCCTTCTTCAGCAAAAGTAGCTCCAAAGTTTTTAACATCAATAGCACTAAAAAGGTTTCTCATCACCTCTTTGGTCTCTGTTTTTTTATCTATGGCATCAAAAAGGTACACATAACGCTCTCCAAGTTGTTTAGGTACAGTAGAGCCTTTTTGCTCTTTCCAAGACTTCATAAAAAGAACTTTCTCTCCCTCATTCTCCCACATCTTTTTCATAGGATACTTTAGTGCCTTGTCACTTCCAAAAATATCCCCATTACTTGTGGATTTCGGTCTACCTGTAAAATCTGCGTTCCAGTTTGCCATTTTTGCTTTTATGCCTATTACTCCGTATATTCGGTTCATTAATTTTCTCCTATATTTATTTTTGGATATACTATTTTTATAAAACTACAAAATTCATTTCCAAATATATCATGCACCTCATCTAATGATAAATTCTTAATATGTTCTAATGAGTCTGCAATCTCTTTTCTTTGCCTACTTAATGGTTCATCTATATCTCGCCCTAGTTGAAAAATATCAATAGTAAACTCTGCTTTAGGGTTATCGTTAATAGCAATAATTCTACCTGTAATTAAATAATCAAAAAAATCATCTGGATTTTCCATTATAGGATTCACAATATTGTCATAAACCTCTTTTGATGAAATATGTTTATCTTTATAATTCGAACATCTACCATTCGTATTACAGGAGACCAATAGGTTATGGTAATCCAAAGTTTTTTCAGGGAATAAATGCCCTGCTTTTAATTTAAAATGGTCTATATTTGAGTTACTTGGATTATCATCTATTTCCTTTTCACAATAGGCACAGAGTAAATTTTGTTCTTGTAATAAAATATGCTCTCTTAGTTTGGGTCGGATAGTCTCTATTGCTTTATCACTCCATGCACTAGAGATTTTTGGTATCTTAACTTTTAATTTTGATTTTGTAAAAAAATCAGGTTCACTTTTTGTTATTTTGAACATCTTTTCTCCGTGAAGCAATTTCCAGTTTTAAAAGTTTTAAGTCAAAATAACTTTTTCCTAACATATCCTCTAGCTCTTGCCATTTGATTTTAAATTCTTGAGTATCAAATTCATTATTGATAATCATATTTTCAATAGCAACAAATTTTTCATTAACCTCAGGGGTTCTTAAATTTTTTACCCCCATAATGTCTGTTAATATTTGGCTAAATTTTGCACCATAAGTATTAGAGAAGTTATCAATCACGCCATCTTCTGTAAGTAGTCGTATCCATTCCGATTTAGCACTACCTATAATATGAGGTGAATGCGTAGCTATAATAATTTGACAATTATTTGCTTTAGCAAAATTCTCATAAAGCTTTAAAACCCTATTTTGCCAAGCAGGGTGTAGAGATAGTTCAGGTTCATCTATTAGAATAATTTGATTTTTTACATCTTTAAAATATAAATTTAGAACTTTTGACAATAAAGTTTTTTCTCCAGTAGAGAGAGATTCAATTTGAAAAACCTCACCCATTTGATTTTTAAAAACAACCTTTTCTTCATTTTGTATTACATCATTAATATCATCAATATTAAAATTCAAACCTAAACCATCAAAAACATTTTGGACAAAACTTTGAATCTCTCTTAATGCCTTTGAGTGAGAATCTAACTCTCTTGATTTTTTTCTATAATACTCTAAAATATTTTTCTTTATATCTTTTATATCATTCTCCATTGCCTTGATATATGTAATATATTTATCTAAATCATATAAAAATAGTCCATTATCATCATAAGATATTCCTGCCATACCATTCTTTTTAGACATCTCTTTTAGATAATTATCTATCTCTTTTTTCTTTTTCCTAGCTTCATTATTTAACGTCTTAATTTCATTATTATCAATAAGCTCTATACAATTACTATTCTCTACATAAAAAGGTCCTATATTTAAAAAATTATCTCTAAAAATATATTCTAAAAGTGTTGTTTTACCACTTCCATTAATACCTGCTATTACAATAATTGGCAATGGGTTGCCATTTTTATCCATAAAATTAATATCAAAATTATTAAACATTTTATAATTATCAATATGAAGTTTTCTTAATTTCATTTTTACTACCCCTCCCTCTTCATATAAAAAACATTCTCACTCAAAGCCCCAACCAAAAAACTGTCCATGTTTTTAGAGAGTGACAGCTTCTCATTCCCTTCATAAGACATTATTAGACTCATGGCATTGTTAAACTTCACATACCCCAAACTAATCTTATGTTTATATTTAAAATACTCACTCTCTATCACTCTTTTTAGTTTACTAGCACTATTGGCTCGAAGATAAGCCTCTAGCATATCCCCATTTTTCTGATACGCTTCACTTTGGGTCGTTAAATAGCGTGCCATTTGACCAGCAATATAAAAAAATTCTTCTACACTCAATTCAGTATAATCAGCATCCTCAATCCTATCTATCATCTTCTCTTGCATCTCTTTTATATTCATGGTATCCTCTCCTTTTTTTCTCAATGAAAATTTTATATTCAGACTAAGCCCTGCCAACAAAAACCGACTTCTCACCAAATGCTCTATTGCTAAATGTGTAGTATATTTTTCTATAACCTGATAAAAAGCCCTATCATCATATTTTTTAAAATAGTCTACCATCGCATCACGTGTGCTATAGATAAAACCAGCAAACTTATTGTCTAACTTTTTATAAACTTCACCATAATAGTTATTTTTGAGTTGTCTATTATACAACACCTCATCTACCTTATCTTCTAAGATGTTCAAATACACTATCCTCTCATCTTCTATTAGTACTTTCCCTTTTTTAATAAGCAGATGATTTTTTATAACAATAGGCCCTTTTAATCTATCTATTTTTAAAGGAACATGGTCAAAGTCAATAATTAACGCTTTATCTCTAAAGTCTCTATTAATAAAAAAGTCACTACCCAAAGGAGATTTATCCATAAAGTTTTGAAACCTTAACCAGTCAAAAAACTGTTTGGCTAACAAAGCATCCTCTTTTTTTATAAAAAATGGGGCTTTCTCTTTTCGTGTTTTTTGTTCTAAATAAGGCTTCTTACTATTTAACCCCATATTGCTATCACTTAGTCCATAGACCTTATCTTCTATCTTTTGACTGAAAGAGATATCATTAAAAATTTTAATTGCATAATAGATTTCACTCTCTTCTTGATATCTCTCTATAGGCTCATCAAAAAATATCTTGATATAATTTTTAACTTCATGCTCTTTGGCTAACACTACAACAGAATCGATATTATTTTCTATCCATCTATATTTTTTGATAATATCTTTTCGTCGTTCTCTATCAGATAACTGCTCTTGAAAAGTCTTTAAAATCTCTTTCTCTTTTGGTTTTTTAAACTTTTCATAGTTACACAAAGATTTATACTGCTCTTTTATTGCATTTGGATTTAATCTTTTTTTTGCATCATCACTTATAAAACTCTCTATCTTTACAAAAAGAGATAGATAGTTGATATTGTGTATTTTTTTATCAAAAAAAGCTTTATTGGCATTTAACCATTCACTATAATAGTCTCTTGGCTTCAACCACTCATAGGCAGAGCTGTTTAACCCACCCTCTATGTCGGTAAAAATAAGCTCTCTATTTTTTCGTTTGACCATAAAGGCTTTAAAAGAGCTATCATTCCCTACCTTAATATAGATGCCCTCTTTAAGCTCATATTTACCCAAAATAAGTTTATCACCAGATTTGTGATACTCTTCTTTAAAAACCTCTAAAATATCATAGACCATTAATGACCCTTTGTCAGGAAACCAAGCCCTAATGAGTTTTTTTCTAAAATCCCAACACCAAAAGCCAAAGAGGCTAATTTTTGACTCACCCCATCAGGAGCAAAAACTATTTTAAACTTATTTGTCCAAAGTTTTGTTCCTTTATAATTATAGACCATGGGTTTTCTATTTTGTATACTAATCATCAAAATAAAATCATCAGGAGCAAGAATTTTTTCATTAAAAAATTGTTCATATTTCTTTTCAAGGTTGTCTTTGATTCGTTGTTTAACAAAATCTAAAGAGCCTTCCTCTTTTGTCCAGTATCTAATATAATTTTTCTCTTCATCTTTAATAGAGATAATGGCAGGAGTCAAAGTAAAAGCACTTTCTATAAATCCATAGCTTCTACTTAAAAATTCTATTGCCATAACATTAAAATCTAATTTTTTAGAAGCCTTTAAAACGATGGATAAACTTTGTAGAAACGCTTTGTCTATACTTCTCATGGTTAAAACATACATTTGATTTTTATGATAGATCTTGTTTTCTAAATCAAAGGGGTACAATGAACCCAGACAATAAGGTTTAAACCCTTTCACAGCATGTAGTTTCTTTAAACTCTTATCTTCTAACATAGATTTGTTAACATTTGATGATAAAAATGCTTGAACATCAATGAGCTTAACATCTTTTTTTAATAGCAGTGTGATTTTTATTTCGTATAGTTTCAAGGGTATCCTTTCAATTAAATATACTTTACTATATGATTTTTAATATCGCCTCAACCTTCCCCACAGGATCTTCATCTTTATAAATAGGACGACCTATAACAGGAAAATCAACCCCCTCAACTTTCGCCACTTCCAAAGTAGCCACACGTTGTTGATCTCCAGCATCTTCTCCAAAAGGTCTTATGCCTGGGCAAAGGGTTAAAAAACTCTCAGAAGTGGCATTTTTAATGGCTCTACTTTCAAAGGTAGAACAAACCACGCCATCTAAACCATTTTCATGAGACATTTTGGCAAACTGTTCTGCTTTTTCGTTAATGCTTTTTTCATAAATAGAAGTAAAATTTTCTTCATCAAAAGAAGTCAATGCTGTCACAGCTAAAACCAAAGGACGCTTTTCATAGGTTGAGAGTCGCTCCATCACGGTTCTCATGGCAACAGATCCAGCTGAAGCATGAATATTGAACATATCTACACCTATTTTTGCTACTTCTTCTGCTGCATCTGCCATGGTATTGGGAATATCATAAAGCTTTAAATCTAAAAATATTTTGAACGCAGGGTTAATCCTTTTCAAAGCCTCAATAAATGGTTTTCCATCTCGTATATAGGCTCTAAAACCAACTTTCATCCAAATATTATGAGCCTTTAAAGACTCAGCTAATTTGAGGTTTTCTTCTTGCGATGGTAGGTCTAATGCAACACACAATTCCATATAATATGTCCCTTAATAAGTTTTGATATAATTCTAGCAAAATTATAAAAAATAAGGATTAACATGTCAAAAAGATATGATATAGCACAAGATGTTTTAGACACTTACAACTACGCAAAGTTCAACACTTCAAAGGGAACAATTTGGATTAAACTTCATACAGAAGATGCACCAAACACCGTAGCAAACCTTGCTCATTTAGCTGAAACAGGTTTTTACAACGGTCTTAAATTCCACCGAGTAATTGATGGATTTATGGCACAAGGTGGTTGTCCAAATACAGCTAAAGATGCTGGTGGTATGCCTGGAACAGGTGGGCCAGACTGGTTAATTGACTGTGAAACAGACACAAGTTTAGCACCACATAGGAGAGGAACACTTTCCATGGCACATGCTGGACGTAACACAGGTGGAAGCCAATTTTTCATTACGTTTGTACCAACGCCACACTTAGATGGTGAACATACTGTCTATGGTGCCATTGAACTTAACGATACTGAGAGTTTTTCCGTACTTGATAGTATTAGACAAGAAGATGACATTATTTCTGTTGAAGTTGTAGCAAATCGATAATTAATTTTGAATCTTACTTCTTATTTTTAAAGAAGTGAGCTTCAACATCACATTTTTCCTTCAAAATCACGCCTAACCCCAAATTAATATTATTTTTTATTATTTTTTATGCTATAATATTTCTCAATTAAAGGAGATTTGTCATGTTATTTAAAATACTTTTACAACCAGCACTTTACATCATGAGTAAACTCGCCTTTAAAACTAAAATTATTGCTTCAATTTTACTACTCTCAATTCTACTTTTACTCCCTTCTAAAACCCTTTTTACAGAATATATTGAAAAAAACAATCGATATAATAAACAACTTATAGGCTTACGTTACATTGAAGCACTCAATGCTTTTATAAAAACCGTACAAGTTCATCGTACCCTTTCCTTACGATTTTTAGAAGAGAATGCAAGTGAAGCACAAGCAAATAATTTTGTCCAAGCCCTACAAGAAAATGAATCTATTTTTCAAAATCAAAAAATAAACCTTATGAATTATGATGCAACAAATTTTAAAATATTAAGTTCAAATGAAAACTTTGCACAAGCCATTAGTGCTTATCTTATGATGAAACAAGAAAGGTTTGATAAACTCACCTCTTCAGTAATAATCTTTGACACCCATGGAAACATTATCAAAAAATTAATGCATACCATAGGTGAAGTTTCTAAACATAGCCAATTTACTTCTAATAGAGATAGACGAATTAACTACCTAGCCATTATGCTACAAGATAAATTACTCTACTTGAATGACTACACAAGACAGTTAAGAGACACCTCCTTTAGCAATATCCAAAGTAGCAAAAAACTTAAAGATCAAAAACTGGTTCTTTATTCAATTGCAACTGATTTAAATAGCTTACAAATTTTCTTAACGGAAAATTATCTTATATCACACTTGCCAAATTACCATGCCTTAGAAGAACAAATTACAGCTGTCACTTATAAAATAAAAGAACTGCTTATTATTATTGATAAAGCCATTATTAATGGCAACGAAACTCAACTTGGAGATCGCTTTTTTTTAAATAAAATTAATTCCACCATTGAGTCACAAGAAGCGCTTTATACCATGTTTAACTATACCTATAAGGATGCCATTAATGAACTAATGCAAAAAGCAGACAATAGCCTCTGGTCCTTGCTTATTTTCTTTTTAGCCATTGTCTTTATCGCCTTATATATTTTTATTGCTTTCTATCAATCTATTACAGGAAACCTTAAAAAACTTCAAACAGCTTCAGAAATGATTTCAACAGGAGATACAGATATTAAACTAAAAGTTGATAAATCTGATGAGATTGGGGATGCACTTATTGCCTTTAATACCATGAGTGAAAAACTTTCTGAAAACATTGCTTTTTTAGATGGCTATAAAACAGCCATAGATCGTTCAAGTATCGTTTCTAAAACTGATAAAAAAGGTATTATTACCTATGTTAACCCCATGTTTTGTGAAGTCTCAGGTTACACTGAAGAAGAGTTATTAGGACGTTCACACAATATCATAAGACATAAAGACAACCATAAAGATATTTTTAAAAAAATGTGGACAAATATTGAAAATAAAAAAATCTGGAAAGGCATGTTAAAAAATACCCATAAAAATGGTTCAGACTATAGTGTTAATGCCACCATTCTTCCTATCTTAGATTCTGACAACAATATCTTAGAATATGTTGCTGTCCAACATGACATTAGTGAATTAGAAAAAAGTAAAGAAGAAATTAAAAAGCAACGCACAGATTTATTAACAGGATTATCTAACCGAAACCAACTACTTGTTGATTTAAAAGTTGCTATCAAACCCATTGTATTTTATTTAAATATTGACAATTTTTCAGGTTTTAATGATTTTTATGGTTCCGACATTGGCGACTCTGTTATTATAAGTTTAGCTGATACCCTTAATAAATTTAAAATTCTTGAAGCCTTTAAACTATATAGACTTCAAGGTGACCAATTTATTCTTCTTTTTCAAGAAGACCAATTCTCTAACAAAAAATTTCACACATTTTTCACCGAACTCTTTAGCCATATAGAACAAAATGTCTCCAACATAAATATTAAAGGTCAAAATCGCATTAGTATTTCAGTGACAGGAGGAGTCGCTACTTATTATACCCATGACAATTATCAAAACCTTATTTTATATGCGAACATTGCCCGTAAAAAAGCACAAGAAAAACAAAAAAAGTTTTTAATCTTCGATCATAGTATGCGTAAAAGTGTTGATTATGCACAAAATATTGAATGGATTAAAAAAATAAAAGAAGCCATTCATGACAATCGCATTACTACGTACTACCAAGGTATTACCGATAATAAAACTCAAAAAACTGTTAAGTATGAAACACTTGTACGCATGTTAGACCATGAAGGTGTGCCTGTTTCAACATTAACACTATTAGAAGTTTCTCAAAAAGCAAAACTTTATCCTCAAATTACAAAAATTGTCATAGAAAAAGCATTAAATACATTTAAAAACCTACCCAATATAGAATTTTCAATTAACTTAACCATTGATGACATTCTTTCAGAAGAAATTACCCAATATATTTATGGAAAACTCAAAAATTATCCAAATTCAAAAAATGTAATTTTTGAAATTACCGAATCAGAAGAAGTTTCTGATTATAAAGTTATTAATGATTTTATTCAAGAAGTAAAAAAGTATGGTGCTAAAATTGCCATTGATGATTTTGGTTCTGGTTATGCCAACTTTGAACACATTATCAATATTAATGCTGATTACATTAAAATTGATGGGAGTCTTATTAAAAATATCAATCAAGATAATAATGCAGCTATTATTACTGAAGCCATTATTTCCTTTTCTAAAAAGCTTGGAAGAAAGACAATTACCGAATATGTTCACAATCAAGAAGTCTATGAAACAGTCAAAGCACTTGGGGCTGATTATTCACAAGGTTACTATTTTGGGAAACCATCTCCAAATGTGATGTAAAAGTCCCAATTAATCATACTTTGTTTATAAGTGTTGTATTATATATGCAGTCAAATTAAGTAAAAATATCTCTTAACTATAAAAAACAGATTAATCATTTATTTTTATTATTATTTTAATTTCTGAATAGTTTAAGTCTAAATACTTGTTATAATTGAAGCATGAAAAATTTATTATTAACCCTAATTATATTATCATCTAATATCACCTCAAATGCCACAACCATCGATGGTGCTAAACCTTTGTATGATAAAGTTTATCGCACTGACAGAGTTGGTGACTCTTATCATTTTTTACTCTTAAATAAACATGGAGAATACTATCATTTATTAACCAATAAAACAAACGCACTTTCAGCATCTGAACTCAAATCGCCTAGACTCTTAGAGATTCTGAAAAAGAAACAAGCTTGGGGAAAAGCATTTCCTAAAAATGGAAAATATACCATCAGTAAAGGTAAGCTCTATACAAAACTCTTATGGAATCCTATTAAAATTATCTCTTCTAAAAAAATCCAATACTTAAATAAAATCTTCCTTATCAAATAACCTAAACAGGTTTTCTGTTACAATTCTCTTCTTATAAAACCCTCATACCATAAGGAAGACTAATGCACGGATTTTATCGCATAGCCACAGCTGTTAATAAAACAATGGTAGCTAATCCAGAAGAAAATGCTATCGAAATACTAAAACTTTTAAGTCAAGCTTATAATAAAGATGTCTGCATCATTGTTTTCCCAGAATTAACACTAACAGGCTACACAGCTTCTGACCTCTTTTTAAACCAAACACTTATTCACAATCAATACAATACTTTAGAATCATTACTTATCGCTTCTCAAGAGATTCCAAGCATTGGTATAATAGGTTTTGCCCTACTTCATCACAATAGACTCTACAATACAGCTGTTGTTTTTCAAAATGGTGAGGTATTAGGCGTAGTTCCTAAAAGTTACTTACCTAACAAAAAAGAGTTTTATGACAAACGACAATTTAATTCAGGTATCGCTATTCAAAACCAGACCATTCAACTTTTTGGACAAAAGGTTCCTTTTGGGACAGACCTTCTGTTTCAAGGTGAAGAAGAACTTTTATTTGGTGTGGAAATTTGCGAAGACCTATGGGCAATCACCCCACCAAGTAATCAAATGGCTGCTAATGGGGCAAATATCATCTTTAATCTTTCAGCAAGTAATGAGCTTATAGGTAAAGCAGAATACCGTGAAGAGCTAGTACGAACCCAGAGTGCCAGATGTATGTCTGCTTATGTCTATAGTTCTGCTGGTGTGGGTGAGTCGACAACTGACACCGTATTTGGTGGTCAAGCACTCATAGCAGAGTATGGCTCAATGCTCATACAAAATGAACGTTTTAACCTTAACTCCAATCTCATAACAGCTGATTTAGACTTACAAAGACTTAACTGGCTACGTATAAATGAGTCAAGCTATAGTGATAGTACGATGACTCCTTTTAGAACCATAACCCTAAAAGAGACGGTTAAAATCAAAAAACTTAAACGTTTCATCCCCTCTATGCCCTTTGTTCCTTCTGTGTTTCAAGAGAAGCAACATCGCTGTGATGAGATAGTCAACATCCAAGCCCATGCACTCATAAAGCGTATGCAACATGCTCACATTAAAAAGGCTGTTATTGGTATTTCTGGTGGGCTTGACTCTACCCTTGCCCTACTTTCTACCCATAAAGCTTTTGAACTCATGAAATGGGATTCTAAAGATATCATCGCCATTACCATGCCAGGGTTTGGTACAACCTCACGTACCAAAAACAATGCCACAGAGCTTTGTGAAGCCTTAGAAGTAACCCTAAGAACCGTAGACATCACTAAACTAGCATTAACCGAGTTTGAAGCCATAGGGCATGAGGTAGACGACCATTCAGTAACTTATGAAAATGTTCAAGCAAGAGCCAGAACCAGTATACTTATGAACACAGCCAACCGTGAAGGTGGCTTGGTCATAGGTACAGGAGACTTAAGTGAGATAGCCCTAGGTTGGTCAACTTACAACGGTGACCACATGAGTATGTATGCTCTAAATTCTGGAATTCCTAAAACCCTCATTCAGTATGTCATCGAATCATTTAAACAAAATGAAAAAATAGCCCCTATTATCGACGATATCTTAGCCACGCCAATAAGCCCAGAACTCTTACCACATGACAAAGATGAAATAGTTCAAGAAACAGAATCCATCATAGGGCCGTATGAATTGCATGATTTCTTTTTATATCACTTTTTAAAATATGGTGCAACACCTGAAAAGATTCTTTTTCTAGCCAATCATGCTTTTGAAAATTATGATGAAGAGAGCATAAAAAAATGGCTAAAAAAGTTCATTTGGCGTTTCTTTACTCAGCAGTTTAAACGTTCATGTATGCCAGATGGACCAAAAGTAGGAAGCATTTCACTTAGCCCCAGAGCTGACTGGAAAATGCCTTCAGATGCAGACGTTAAGATTTGGTTAGAAGCGCTTTAAACTCATCTAATTTCTCTTGGGTAGTTTTTATTTCCCAAGAGACTTTGTCGCCTAAAAATTGACGTTCAACTTGAAAGATTTCCAATTTATTTAAAACATACTCTCGCTTTTGAACTTCAGAGTAAGTAGAATCGAACTTATAAGTAAACTCTTTTTCATATTTTTTTATATCAGCCACTGCCACAACTTCTTTAACTGCTGAAGCATAAGCCCTTGCCATACCACCAATACCAAGTTTCGTTCCACCAAAATAGCGAACGGTTAAGAGAGCAACATTTATAAGTTCTTCTCCTCGAAGCACATTTAAAGAGGGTACACCAGCTGCCCCTTTGGGTTCTTCGTCATCTGAAGAGTTTTCAACGATTTGGTCAAACTCATTGAGGTAACGTAGTGCATAAACCACATGTCTGGCTTTTGGGTGCTCAGCTCTTAGTTTGTCTTGTAAGCCTTTGTATTGGGCTATGGGTACTAAATGGGCTATGAACTTTGACTTTTTAACTTCGTAGTTTCCTGTAAATGACGCTTCTATTGTTTGCATTAAAGTGCATTAACTTTTTTAACAATAAAATCTACAAAGTTATCATCATCATTAAAACATTTTGCGACTCTATAGTCATCATATTTAATCTTTTCTGCTATCTCTCTGTGTTCAATGTCCAGCTCATAAACTGTCTCAGAGTTATCAACCGTAAATGCTAAGGGGTAAATAAGCACTTTCCTATGGTAAGGTCTACGTAGTACATCCACTAAGTTTGGTTCCAACCAAGCTGCTGAACCTACTTTTGACTGATAAACCAATTTAATATTCTTAAACTTAATGCCACGCTCATGAAAGTACATACGAAGTGCCGAAACATTCCCCTCTACTTGGTTCTGATAAGGGTCACCAGCTTTGATGATACTCACAGGTAAGCCATGGGCTGAAAGGAGTAAGTCATAATCTTCAGTGTTTTTATCTTCAAAAGCTTCCATGATTTTTCCAGCACACATCTCTATGTAATCAAAATCATCATAATAAGGATCAATAACTGTAATTTTTGGACTATATTCAAGTGCTTCACAACGCTCTTCTATGTCTTCTATAGATGAAAGTGTGGTCGTCGTAGAATACTGTGGATACATTGGAAATAAAACCAACTCTTCAACACCATCTTTTTGAAACTGTATTAAGGCATCTGTAGCAAATGGAGGGACATAACGCATGGCAGGTGCCACTTTCATGTCAAGCTTTGCATTTAGTTTTTCAACTACTTTGTAAGTCAACGCTGGTAATGGAGACTTTCCACCTAAAAACTCCATAAAATTCTCTTTTACTTCATCTATACGGTTAAAAATAATTATCTCTCTCACCAATGCCCGTGTATATCTATCCATGGTCAAAATATTTTTGTCTGAAAACATGTTATGTAAAAACATCTGAACTTCATCAACGTTATTGGGACCACCCATGTTTAATAATAATAGTGCTTTTTTATTCATAAAAGTATTTTAGCAGTTTATTTTTAGTTCATGTTAAAAGAATAATTTTATTTAGATATAATGCTAATCATGGCAAATCAGACTAATCCCCAACGTATTAATCGTAATTTACGAAATTTTGCAAAAACAGACGCTCCTTGTTCTTATGTTCCTGGAAAACGTGTGCAAATGAATCATCGGGAAGTTGATATTGTTTCTACTAACTTTAGTACAAGGGTAACCCAAAGAGGCTGGAGACGTTTTGGACGAAGCTTTATATACCCTGTTTGTAAAGACTGTAATGCTTGTAAAAGTTTACGTATAGATGTTGCCAATTACAAATTCTCCAAATCCCAACAAAAAATTATTAATCGTAATGAAAGAACTGAAATTGTTGCCAAAATGCCACAGGTAACAGATGAACATATTGCACTCTATAATAAATATCATCAATATAAATCTAAACATAATGGATGGAAACATACCGACATTACAAGAACAGAATATTTTGAAAACTATGTTGAAGGGGCACATGAATTCGGTAAAGAATTACGTTATTACATAGATGGAAAACTGGTCTGTGTTGACCTTATCGATATTTTAGATGACAGTATTTCTGCCATTTATTGTTATTATGATCCTGATTATCCTCGATTTTCATTAGGAACATATTCCTTACTTTATGAGATTCAAATCGCTGAAAGCTTAGGATTAGATTGGGTTTATCTTGGATATTGGGTTGAAGGGTATAAATCTTTTGAATACAAAAAAAACTTTCAACCACTTCAAATACTGGATGGGTTTCCACTTATGTTTGAAACAGCAGACTGGAAACCTTGGACAGTTGAAAATTAATTTTCTGTATCTTTTTTTTCTTCTAAAACATAATAGTCTGTATTCACCAATAAAGGGTTTTGTTGCTTAAACTCTTCATCTGAAAAAACAAAACGGAAATTATCCATATAGCCTACTAATATTTCATAAGCTTCTCGTATTTCTTGAAACTTTTCAGTTGAACCACCCTCCATATCAGGATGATATTTTTTGGAAAGTTTCAAATACTTTTTACGTAC
Organism: uncultured Sulfurovum sp.; assembly: GCA_902727915.1. The sequence goes on along the minus strand of CACVAU010000079.1, from coordinate 58,212 downwards.
ATCCTCTTTCGTTCTTAAAGAAATAAGTTCCAAACTTTCAACAGCAGTTTGAAATTCAGAAAGAGAGACTTGATGCATATTTCAACCTATTAGTCTATTTTCAATACAGCCATAAATGCTTCTTGTGGAACATTCACTGAACCAATGGCTTTCATACGTTTTTTACCAGCTTTTTGCTTGTCTAAAAGTTTACGTTTACGCGTAATATCACCACCATAACATTTTGCCGTTACATTCTTACCTGTAGACTTCACCGTACTTCTAGCAATAATATCACTACCAATACTCGCTTGAATCGCCACTTCAAAAAGCTGTCTAGGAATAAGCTCTTTAAGTGAGTTTACAAAAGCCAGACCTTTCGTTCTAGCACTCTCACGTGGTACAATAATAGACAGTGCATCCACCACTTCACCAGCCACTTTAATATCAAGCTTAACCAAATCACCAGGTCTAAATCCTACCGGTTCATAGTCAAAACTTGCATAACCTTTGGTCGTACTTTTTAGTTTGTCATAAAAGTCAAGCACAATCTCATTCATTGGTAAATCATATTCTAAAAGAACACGTGTAGCATTAATATAATCCATTTTAATCTGAATACCACGACGATCATTAAGCAGTTTAATCACATTACCTAAGTAATCATTTGGTACTAAAATGGTTGCTTTAATATACGGCTCAAAAATCGTATCTATTTTTTGTGATGCAGGTAAGTCAAAGGGATTTTGAATCTCAATACGCATTCCATCCGTCTGTTCTACTTCATAAACAACGGTTGGAGCAGAAGCAATTAAATCAAGATTAAACTCTCGTTCTAAACGCTCTTTAATTACCTCCATGTGCAACATTCCTAAGAAACCTGTTCTAAATCCAGACCCTAAAGCCACTGATGATTCTGGTTCAAAAGAAATAGATGAGTCATTAAGTTTTAACTTGTTAAGTGCATCTCTAAGATCTTCAAACTTATCTGTTTCAATCGGATAAATACCAGCAAATACAAAAGGCTTTGCAGGTTCAAAACCATCAATAAAATTGGCTGTAGGATTTTTAGCATCCGTTAAAGTATCTCCTACTTGCAAACCATCTACAGTTTTCTGACCTGTAACAACAATACCAATTTCACCCGTTTTAATGGCCGATGTTTTAATCGGTGCAATAGGATTTGGATACATTAAATCCAACACTACATGCTCTTCTTTGGTACTCATAATCTTAACTTTTTGACCTTTTTCAATGCTACCTTCGTACACACGAACCAATGCCAAGGCACCTAAGTAGTTGTCAAACCAAGAATCATAGATGAGCGCTTTTGTTGGTGCATCTGCATCACCTGTTGGTGCAGGAATACGATCTACAATGGCATTAATAAGATCAGGAACCCCTAGCCCTGTTTTAGCAGAAACCAAAGAGTGTTCCGTACAATCAATACCAATGGCATCTTCAACCTCTTCAAGTACTCTCTCAGGTTCAGCAGCAGGTAAATCAATCTTATTGACCACAGGAAGCAGTTCTAAATCATTGTCCATTGCAATGTAAACATTCGCAATGGTCTGAGCTTCAACCCCTTGTGCAGCATCAATAATAAGCAATGCACCTTCAGATGAAGCCAAAGAACGACTCACTTCATAAGAAAAGTCAACATGACCAGGTGTGTCAATAAGGTTTAGAACATAATGTTCACCATCACGTTCATAATCTAAACGCACTGATTGGGCTTTAATGGTAATACCACGCTCTTTTTCAATGTCCATCGTATCCATAACCTGTGCTGACATTTTACGATCAACAACAGCATTACATTCTTGGATAATTCTATCAGCCAAGGTAGATTTACCATGGTCAATATGGGCAATAATCGAAAAGTTACGAATGTTTTTCTGAGGAACGTTATAGTCAGACATTAGTTCGCCGTTCCAAAAATTGAGTTAACACTCTCATTATGATAAACACGACGGATTACTTCGGCTAACATTTTATCTGTTGAAAGTACTTTGATTTTATCACATTTATTCGTATTCTCCGTAGTAGCAATCGTGTCAGTAATAACCAATTCATCGAGTTCACCTTGTTGAATACGCTCATACGCAGGTCCTGAAAGAACTGGGTGTGTACAACAGGCCATAACCGAAGTTGCCCCAAGTTTTTTAAGTGCAGAAGCAGCTTTTACCATGGTTCCAGCAGTATCAATCATATCATCAATCATAATGACATCTTTACCTTGCACATCACCAATAATGTTCATGACTTCTGATTCATTGGCTTTTTCACGCCTTTTGTCCACAATTACCATATCAAGTCCCAGTGATTTTGCAAAGTATCTCGCACGAGCAACCCCACCAATGTCTGGACTGGCAATGACTGGATTTGTAAAGTTTTTAGACTGAATATACTCTTTAAATAAAATTGCCCCATAAAGATTATCTACAGGAATATCAAAAAAACCTTGAATCTGTGAGGCATGTAAATCAATGGTAACCATACGCGTAATCCCTGCTGTCTCCATAAGGTTCGCAACAAGTTTTGCTGTAATAGGTACTCTTGGTTCTGCTTTTCTGTCTTGTCTAGCATATCCATAGTAAGGAACGACGGCTGTAATAGAATTTGCAGATGAACGCTTAAGTGCATCTGTCATAATAAGCAATTCCATTAAGTTTGAATTGGCTGGTGCTGAGGTTGGCTGAATGATAAAAACATCTTTACCACGTACACTTTTTTCAATCTTTACATTGATTTCACCGTCAGAAAATCTTTTAATCCTTGCCTCGGCAAGTGGTAAATCTAACTGTTTTGAAATTTTTTGAGCAAGTTCTGGATTGGCTGTACCAGAGAAAAGCATATATCCTCTCATTTGGATCCCTTGATATGTTATAGAATAATCGCATTCTACCAATATTTGACTAATAGAGTGATGAGAGTACTATAAGACTCTTTTGGCTAAAATAGATTCACATAATAGTGAGGAGATATATTCATGTTTAATTTACTAATAGCCTTAATAACTGGTGTGCTGATAGGATGGAACTTTCATGCTTTTTACCATCAACTTAGCCCTCCTAATATTCTCAAAAATGAAATTAATATTTCTAAAATATCCAATATAGAAACAACATCACAGCCCCCTAAAGTCATAAGCCCTACTGAAGAAAATATCAGCATAAAAACAGCTCAACAAAACCTTAATCAAGACAAAAAACACGAAAAAATAAATGATAAAAATACTTCTGTAGTCAATCCTTTTTTTCATTTTTTAGCACAAAATCAATTTTCAGATGCCATGGCAATCTATTTAGATGCTCCGAACCAAAAGCTTCCTTTATATCGTTCGCACTTACTTGATTATTTTAAACAAAAAAGTAGCACACAGCCCAATGAAGCCATAAACCATATGTTAGAATTTATTCAACTAGAACCAAAGCATAAAACTGTGAGTTTAGAACTCATAAAAACTTATCAAAGTATAAAAGCCTATAAAGAAGCTATAAAATTAATTACGCAACGCATAGAAAGTGTTTCAGCTTCAGAAAGTGAAAAACTTTACCCAATACTCATTCAAAATTCGCAACTTTATATTAATCAATTAAAAGATATGCAAGAATTTCAAAAACTCATTAATTTTTTACAAGCACAAATAGAACTTGGCATTAAAACACCATTTTATATCTATGCACTGGCAAATGTTTACTTAGAAATGCAAAATTATACTACTGCGACAACATTACTCCAAGAAATAGAATATGATTATGACTATGGTGAAAAAGCAAAAAAATTATTAAAATTTATTGAACAAAAAATTAATGAGAATAAAGAGTACACACATCAACTTCCTTTAGACAAAATAGGAGAACACTTTACCATTGATGTAGAAATAGATAATACCTTTGTTACCTTACTCCTAGATACAGGTGCTACACTCACCATGGTCAATGAAGAAAAGATCTCTTCCCTAACCATTATAAAAGAGAATATTATTCTCAATACAGCAGGAGGTGAAATCAATGCCCAACTACAAGAAGCCAATACCTTTTCTATTGGAGACATCCATCTCCAACAATTTAAAATTGTCTCTTCAAACTTTCCACAGAAACATGCAGATGGATTACTCGGAATGAATTTTTTTAAACGATTTAAATTTAAAATAGACCAAGAAAATGCACTTTTGTATTTATCCTCAAAAGAAAAAGTAGCTTTATAAAGCTACTTCACAGCCTTCCCAAGATCCCACATTGGCATAAAGATTCCTAGTGCCATTAACAAAACAAGTCCTGCGATAAAAAAGAGCATAATAGGCTCAATATAAGCAGCCAAGTTATCAATAAGGTCTTGAAACCTTGAGTCATAATATTCAGTAACTTTACCCAGCATGGCATCTAATTGCCCTCCTGTTTCCCCTGCTCGTATCATTTGTAATAACATGTTTTCAAAAAGCCCTGTTTGTTCAAAAGCATCTGAAAGTGAAATACCTCGAGCAATGTTTGCATTAACACTTAAAAGTTTTTCTTTTATGTAAGCATTTTCTACCATATCAATGGCTGTATCTAATGCTTCAGACACAGGAATACCTGACTTAACCAATTCTCCAAAAACCAAGGTATATTTATGCATGGTTGAAAAGAAAATAATTTTTTCAATAAGATAAAATTTAGGATGTACTAAAAGTTTGTCTACCTTATATTTAAACTTTGGATTATTTTTATATTGTTTTAAAACCATAAAAACAATCAGTGCTAAACCAGCCAAAACATAAAGTCCGTAATTATTTAAAATATCTTCTAAAAATAGAAGTATTTGCGTTGGTACAGGTAGGGCTGAATTAAACTTTTCAAACATTTCTTTAAATTTAGGAACAACAACCATAATTAAGATGGTAAAAGCAACAGCCATCGCAGCAAAAGTAATCAGTGGTGTACGAATAGCTTTTTTAAATTTTTTTAAATTGTCTCGAATATCTTCCAAAATATTGGCAAGTTTGTCATACGAACCAGCAATATTACCTGTTTTCTCACCTAAGTTGGTCATTGCAATGGCGATGTGTCCAAACTCTTCTTTATAAGGTTCAATAGAATCAGCAATACTTTTACCAGCATTAATGTCTGAAGCAACATTTTGATAAATTTTTTTTAATTTTGGATTCTCTGCATTCGCTGCTACTTCTGAAATGGCATCATGAATAGAGATTCCAGCATCAGTCATAACAGCTATTTGTCTTATGGCTGCAATTTTATTGTTAATGTCAATTTTTCGTTCAAAAGAATTTTTTAAATCCACAAAAATATTGTCAAATGAACTCCCCATCGGTGCAGCAATCTCTACAGATTTTTGTACAGCTACCCCAGGATATTTCTTTTTAGTCAACCTTATTGCTTCTATTTTACTTTTCGCCTGAATCGTTTCTAGACGTTTTTTTCCTTTTGACAAAATGGTTATTTTAAAATATTTCATTATGACCTCGCTACTCTCATGATTTCTTCTACTGTTGTTTTACCTTCTAATGCTTTTGTTAAGCCATCTTGAAACATAGAAAAAAAGCCTTCACTTATTGCCTGTTTTTCTAACTCATCTTTTGTATTACCATTGGCTATCATGGTTGATAATTTATCTGAGATAGGTAAAACCTCTGAAATCATTTCTCTTCCTACATAACCCGAACCATTACAAACAGGGCAACCTTTACCCACATAAAAAACAGCATTTTCAGGTACAAATCGTTTAATCTCTTCAATAAGTGTAGCTGATAACATTGTTTTTTCTTTACAAGACTGGCAAACCTTACGTACCAAACGCTGACCCTGTATGGCAACCACAGCACCAGAAATTAAATAAGACTCAATCCCCATATCTAACATACGACCAATGGCTGAAACAGCTGAGTTCGTATGCAGTGTCGAAATAACCATATGCCCTGTTAAAGCAGCTTGAATGGCAATACGCAGTGTTTCTTGATCACGAATCTCTCCAATCATAATTTTGTCTGGATCCTGTCTCAAAATAGAACGCAAAGCAGCTGGAAAATCTAAGCCTGAACTGGTATTAATTTGAACTTGTTGAATACCATCCATTTGATACTCCACAGGGTCTTCAACAGTAATGGTCTTATCTTTAACATCTTTAATTTCATTAAGCGCCCCATAAAGTGTGGTTGTTTTACCAGAACCTGTAGGACCTGTGACCAGTACAATGCCATAAGGTGCATGAATTCCTTTTAAAAACTTTTTATAAGATATTTTATTCATACCAGCATCTTCTAATTGTACCAAAGCTTTTGACTTATCAAGTACCCTCATAACAATGGATTCACCAAACATGGTGGGTAAGGTTGAAACCCGAAAGTCAAATACACGCCCATTAACATTTTTGGTAAATCGCCCATCTTGAGGTTTTCTTTTTTCAGCAATATCAAGGTTTGACAAAAGTTTCATACGTGAGGATAAAGGAGAAAAAATACTATGTTCTGTTCTAAAATTTTCTTGTAACATTCCATCAATTCTATAACGAACAATACAATGTTTTTCTGTTGCCTCTATATGTAAATCACTGGCACCTTTGTCAATCGCTGAAGATAAAATAAGTTCAATCAATTTTAAAACAGCTGGAGATTCATCTGTACTACTATCTGTTCCTCCTCGTTCTAGGTCTGCCTTAATGTCAATGGCATATTCTTCAACTTTTTCATCTTGATTTAATTGTCCTAAAACTTGATGGATGATTTCCTTACGTCCTAAAACAACCTCCATAATTTTTCCATGAAAAAAACGTTCTATTGCCCCTTTAGCTTCAAAATCATTTGGATTTTCAAAAGCAACTGTTACGATATCATCTTCACTATATAAAGGGAGTGCATTATAACGAAGCAGTTGTTTCAATGGTAAACGTTTAATTAATTTAAAATCAATATCCACATCTGAAATATCAACATACTTAACGCCTAAAACCTCTGCTTGTTTCTCTAATAATAGCGTAGTATCTATGCCTTGAATACCTTCTAAATCACTAAGTTCAATCGTATGAAGTCTTAAGGATTGAAGTAAAACTTGTTCCATTTTATCATATTGGATCAACCTGACTTTCAATAAATTTTTAATACTTAATTTCTCTTCTGTATATTTATCTATAAATAATTTTAACTTGTCTTCATCTAAGGTATTTTCTTTTATAAGTAAATCAATAATTTTTTGCATATTCTCTCCTATTTATAACGATATCGATGAATAAATTTATCATCTTTATAGGTATCTATAATCATAAATTTTTCTTTCTTTTTATTTTCTTCAACATAAAGTTGATATTTTAGTGCTGTTTTTTCTCTATCTTGAAAAGTATAAATATTGTTTTTTAAAACATATTCTTGATTAAGGTAAAGTTTAAAGATTTTAGAAACAATAAAATTAGTTTCTGGTAAACGTAATCCTTCTAATGGTACCTCATCTACTAAGGCTTGGAACAGAAGTTTTTTTTGTAATAAAATGGTTGATAAATAAGCTGCATTTGCTCTGGCATTTTTACTTGATTTTAAACGTAACATTGGTGTAGCAATACGATAAATTTTATCTGTTTCTAAACAAGAAAGTCCATAAAGTGTTAAGTACTGCTCAGAATTTTTATTTTTCTTTTTATAAAAATATTTCACAGCATAATCACAAGCTTTATCATATTTTTGTTTTTCATATAACTTATATAAAGTAGAAAGATTGGAAGCAAAAGAGGAAATTGTTGTTAATAAAACGATTAGAATAATTTTTTTCATTATAGCTTACCAGTTTTTATCAGTCCAATCACACTTTGAGCTTTTCTCGAATTACTTTTTTTATAATAATTGACCAAAATAGTTAAGGCTTCTTTTTTCTTACCCAACTTTGCTTTTGACTTAGCAAAAATCAACCAACTATCTTCTAAAGAGTTATCCAACTTATTGGCTGCCAACGCCCACTTTTCAGAGGCTTCATAATTAGCATTTTTATAGTATGATTTTGCCAAGATTAATGCTTCTCGTGGATTGTTTGATTTAGAAAATTTCTCTTTAATTGTTTCTATGTAATTTTTAGAAGTAGTTTGAAATTTCATTTTTTTGCTCTTACGAGGTACGGACTCTATTTTTGCTTCCCTCTTAGTAATTACAGCTAACTCTTTCGCTGTTAAATACGTATTTGGTTTAGCAGCAACCACATTTGCATTTCTCTTTGGTTGTTGTCGCTTAACTTCACTAATGCGTTCCTCTTTTTCCATATCAATGACAGGGATAATAGGAGCCAAAGCCAATGCACTCACCCCATTAACACTTTCAGCGATGGCTATTTCTTTAGTAGAGGCTTCTTTGCTTATAAGAGAATTGTTTTCATCACTTTGAGAACTGTTTGCTTCCATACTAACACCTAAAACACTTGTCATTTTTTCTGACAATACTGCTGGAGAAAATAAAGAAGGATTACTATCATAAATCAAATAGGAACCAGCAATAAGAAAAGAGAATATTGATAACCGTGTCATAGGTCGTACCCATTCTTTTAGCTTATAATTAAACCATTTTTTTTCTAACTCTTCTACTTTATGCATCGATATATCCTAAGCGAATGGCTGCCATTTCAAGAATTTTTTTTGAAAATTTATTTTCAGAAATTTTTTCAGGTTCATTTTTTTCATAATAATCATAAATATCAAAAATTGTATAAAGGTATTTATTGGTTTCTCTAAAATTTCCTTTTGTATGAACATGAATGTATTTTACATCTCTGGTTTTAATGTTATTAGAAACTTCAACAAAACCTCGGGTAATCATCTTCTTTTGAATGTAGAGTTCCAAATCATATTCATTTGCATTGGACATCTCAATAACTTCCCAAATACGTGTTTTAAAATGCTCTTTAGCAATAAGGTCTTCATTTTCAGTCTTATGTAATGTAATGACAAACTTCACAACTCTCGTATCTGAAAGTAAACGAATCTTCTCCATAAGTGCCTCTGAATATAACTGACACTCATCTAAGAGAAAAATTACTTCTCTTTCACCTTTTAACCTTTGACAATACTTTAAAAGTCCATCAAAGTTAACACGCATCTTATCAGGAATGGTTTGTCCTGACATTGCCTCATAAATGCTTTTTAAAAACTCTTTTTCACTCAAAATAGGTGCATCAAAATAATAAATTTCTCTATTCTCTTTCAGGTTATGGTAAAGCTTATTTAATAACATGCTTTTTCCTGTACCAGGCTTACCATAAAGTAAAACCATTTTAAGAGGCTTAGTCAGTGAACTTTCAAGAATTGAATAATTATAACTTGCCGAATCCAATTCAACATAAGTGCTTTTATCGACTACATCAACAAAAATATTTTTAAGTTCATCATAATTAGTACTCATCGTTTAACTTTTTATAACCCAAATCTTCTAAAGATAAAACTTTATCTTTTTTAATAATATGAGGAGTAATAATAAGCACTAACTCATCAACTGTATCAACGTTTACTTCTCTTTTAAACAAATGCTCTAAAAGAGGTAAATCTCCAAGTAATGGTACTTTTGAAATTTTTGTACCCGATTTAGAAGAGATTAAGCCTCCTAAAACAACATGTTCACCATCATTTAAAGTTACTACTGATGATATTTGTTTTCTTGATAAATCTGGTGGAATGGTTCTTGAGCCTGTTGTGGTCGTACTCACCGTATCTATGGTATCTGAAATTGAAGGATTTATTTTTAAGGTAATTGTACCATCCTCTGAAATTTCAGGGGTAATGTCTAAAAGAATACCAGCAAAAACAGAATCAATCGTTTCACCTGTTTGTTGTGTTCCTAAACCACTTCCACCTTGCAAAAGAGAGGTAGATTGAATTTTATAAAACAATTCATTACCAACAGAAATTAAAGCTGGTTGATTATTAAGTGTTAAAATTTTAGGATTAGAAATTGACTTAACATCACCTTGGGTTTTTAAAAACTTAACAACATCATTAATTTTTGTAGAACCTCTAGTAATAACAGCACCTGAACGTTTTGGTTCAGCATTTGGGGTTGAGGTTGTGTCTCCAATCGATAACTCTCCATCCGTTATGGCTGAAAATGCTGAAATATTATTTTGAAGCGTACTCGCTGTAGCCAAAGACATATTTTGTAAAGAATAAAGTTGATTCCAATCCACTCCTGTAGTATACGAGTCATCAAAAGTAACCGATAAGATTTTAACATCAATTAATACTTGATTTTTCAATTGTTTATGCAAAGTGTCTATATAATAAGAAACACGCTGAAGTTGTTTGCTTGTACCTGTGACAGTAATCATTCCTGCCTCTGCATTTACAACTGGTGTAGGCGCAGTATAGGCATCTTCTGGTCGGTTAATTAAAGCATGTATTTCTTGCTCAATTTTCGACCAAAATTTAAATTCATCTGTACTCTCAATTGAAACCCCAGTTTTTGAACCATTTCCACTGTCACTACCTTCTTGTCCAGCACCTTGAGCTCCTCCTCCAGATTGTTGACCCTGTCCTCCACTCGCTCCAGAGTTGGCAATGGTAACATGTGCATTACTTGTACCTTTTCGGTCTCCAGCAATATAATGCAATTTAAAAGTTTGTGTTGTTAAATACGAAATTTTTAATTTACTATCTCCTAAAACATACGATAAATCATTTTCGAGAAGAACAGTATCAAGAAACTCATTTAAAGAGGCATTATTCATCTTTACAAAATAAAGCTTTTCAGACAACTTCTTTTTTGCCTCTGAGTCTTTAACCAAGAGACTTAAACCACACTCATCTGCTAAATTTTCAACAACATCACTAATTGTTAACTCACTATTAAGTGTTGCTGTAAAAAGCTGTGTATCACAACGATTGGCATAAGCCGAACTAACTGCTATATGAACGAATAATAGTAAATAGATTATTTTTTTTAAAACTAACATTATTTATGTCCTCTGTTTAACTTAATAAATTTTTTCTTTTTTTGATTTAATTTTAATACTCTCTCACCAGCAGAACTGTTTAATACTACTGAAGTAGAAGAGATATATCCAATCTTATAGTTTCCAAGACTGTCCCCTCTTTTGTACCACTTTTTATCAATAAATGCTGCATTATTTAAAATGGCTTTGAGCATATATTTAACTTCAACAGGTGCTGTATTCACAACCTCAGAACCAAAAGAAGCTTCTGGAACTTTCTCTTCAGGTATGTATATAATAAAAGGGTTAGCCGTATTATTTAACATTACTAGCCCTATACCTTCTCGCTCTTTCTTAATCTCATTAACCATTTTTGTTATTTCGGCTGAACTTAAAGAAGCTGAATAAAGAGATGTATGTAACAACGTAATCATAATTGATATTTTGCCTATAGATATTTGATGCATTAGTTATTAACTCCCCATACTGAAATATTAATGTCTGCTGAAACAACAGTATCATTTTTATCAAGATATAAATGTGAACCATAAACATCGGTCACCAAAACAGACTTTTCGAGTTGATTAACAAATTTAACTATCTCTCTATATTGACCAGAACACCCCACTTCAATCTGAAGAACATGCCCAAAACTACCATCATTATCTACATAATTATTTTCAATATAATTAAGATTAACATTTTGTTGTTTGGCTTGTTTTGTAACAGAATTTAAAAACTTAGACCAACTCTCTTTATTAAACAATAAAGGAGAAAGCTCTTCTAGTTTAGTAGAAATAAATGTAATATCAACATTCGCCTTATCAATACTTTTTTCTAAGTTTTTAATATCAGTATTATATTTTTGAACATAAAAATTTCTATTGCCACCTACTGTAATACTTTGAAGATATTGCTGACTTGCATGAATCTTCTTTTGTAAAGCTTCACTTTTACGTTGTTCTTTATTAAATTTATCCTCAGCAAATGGATAAAAAAAAGTATAAGAAACATACCCAATCACAACAGCTAACATTGCAATCATCATCCATTTTTCATTGTCTGATTTCACTTCAAAATAATCATCAAGACTATTTAATATATTAACTATTATTTTCATTTATAATCAACCTTTAAAACTCCACGATACACCAATTCATCGGTATCCAATTCAATACGCTTAATATCAATAACCTGAATATCATTAAAATATTTTTTAGAAACATATTTAATATATTTAGTAATATTTTTTTCATCTTTAGAAAGAAGATGAAAAGTAAACTTATCATCTGTCGAAAATATTTCTTCAATGTTCACGTTAAATTTGGCTAAATCTTTTGAAAAAATATATAAAAAATTTGACTTAAATTTATAATTTACTTTTTTATCATAAATTGCCGTCAATGTTCTGGCTTTCTTTTCAAAAATGGCTTCTAACCTTTTCAATTCTGTTTTACTTGAACTGATAATCTTTTTCTTATTTTCTAAAATACCCTTATACTTCACAACATCCGTATTAAGTACTCTGTCATCATTTGATAATTTTAAATTATAAGCTTCTAAAGAATAAGCTGGAATTAAATAGACCAAAGGCAAACCCAATGCCAATAATGAACTAATAATAAAAGAAATAATAAATTGCCCACTGGCTCTTTTAGCAAAAATAGGTGCTCTTGGATAAGTGGAGAGGTTTAAAGTTTTTTTAGGGTCATTAATATAATCTAAGCCTGATTTAACCATTAAATATTGTAATTGATCAACATACCATTCATCATTTTTTATATCAAAATTAAAATCTAAATTAAAAGTAGGAATACCTAAATAATTATAGCCATAATCACTAAGACCAATAACAGGACTATCAACAGAACCCAAAAAAAGCTTTTGAATGCTATCTATATTATAGGCTCTCCTAGCATAAATAACAATGTCATTTATTTGTAAGAAAATTTCACCAAATATTTTCATAAGGTTTTGTTGATACTCTGCATTACTTGTTTTTAAACCTTCAGAATTTAAAACATCAAAAAACTCTTTTTTATCAATTTTTTCACCAACCAAAGCACAATACTTATCATATATTTGCTCTAATGAGAACTCTAAAGACTTAGAGTAAATAAAGTTACCATTATTATACATCGCAACAAAGGCATCTTTAACCGTAAAATACACATAACAATGTGCATCTCTGTTTTCAAGTATTTTATTAGTATATAAAGTTTTAAAAAGTAAAGGGGCAGGAATTAGTAAGTCTATGTATTTCGTTTCATCTAGTACTGTTGAAAAATAAGCATCAACTTTACTAGGCTCTGATATGAAAAGGTTATAAACAAAAGAATCACGATCATCATCTCTCTTTTGATAATTAATCACATATTCTTTTTCTTCATCTAACCCTAACTCTTCATACGCTTTATCAAAAAAATACCCTTCTAATTCATCTTCAGGTAAATTATATCCAACATCTAAAGAAGATATAATCATCTCTTTATTCGTTAAATACGAAATAGTGTAACTTTTATCATTATATGACAACTTTTTTATACTCTTAAAGTCTTGATTCTTATATTCATAAAAACTTTCAATATAAGGATTTATGGTAGTTATATTCTTATATTTTTTAATTCTATTATCAATATTTGTATTTGACATAATTTTTAAATATACCATTCTTTCTTAAGATTGGTATAAGTATATTCCCAAAATTATTATGAAAGCCTTATTAAAATAGATAAATATGGCGATTTTATCAATTATTTATCTTATTATAACAATATATGTTACAATTAATTTTTGATAAATTTATTAGTTTTATTCTATTTATTTTAGTTTATTTTCATAAAACTTAATTTTAAATATTAATTAAAAATTATCAATAAAAGATATTTATTCAAAATAATCTATTTATAATTATTTCAAGAAAAACCCCCTATAATATGCTTAATACAATCTAGGAGAAAGAATGCTTCGATTTTCCCCCTCACCATCTGGTGATATGGATATAGAGAACTTACGTGTTGCTATTTTAAATTATTTAGTGGCACAACAAAAAAACGATCAGTTTCTAATACGCATAGCCGACATCAACAATAAACATAATATAGAAGGAAAAGATACCGAAATTATGATGCTACTTGAAAAGTTTGCACTTAAGCATGATAGTGTCTTTCATCAAAGTGAACATCTTAACTTACACCAAACATTGGCACTTCGTCTTTTAAAAGATAACAAAGCGTTTATCTGTAAATGCAATGCACAAAATAATCAATTTCCTGAACACTATTCTGGTTCCTGTGAAACACTGACACAAGAAGATTATTCTCTTTTAAAAAAATCTGGCGAAAAATTTGTAATACGCGTTAAAAAACCTTCCAATGACATTATTATTAATGATATGCTACAAGGTCAACTTAGGGTTAAAGCAAAAGAAATTGATTCCTTTATCATTTTAAAAGAAGATGGATCAGCAAGTCATAATTTTGCTGCTGCAAGTGATGATATTATGAGTAATATCAATTTTATTATTAGTACGCAACAAAATCTTTTAAACACGGCCAAAGAACTGCACATTAAACAACTTATGGACTATGCACATACAACAAGTCATGCACATCTTCCTCAACTGCTAATTGAACATGAAAACTCATCCATCAAATGGCTTCTACAAAAAGGTTTTATTCCTGATGCCATCTTAAACTATTTACTTTTACTGGGTTATACGAAAGCCCCTCAAGAAATATTTACCCTACCTGAAGCCATCAACTGGTTCGATTTAGAAAACATATCTCTCTCTATTTCAGACTTTAAACTCGAACAATTACGCTTTATTAACCGTGAACATTTAAAAATGATGGATGATAAAGAACTTTCTAAACTCTTTGGTTTCGCAGATGCAGACATTGGTAAATTAGCGAAAGTTTACTTAGACAAAGAGTGTACTACCACGAATGAATTGGAAATCAAAATTAATCCTATTTTTAAAGCAAAGAATTTTACTGGCATCTGGGGAGAAGAGATGAAAATCATCTCTGACCTTATTGCCCAAGCACCTGCCTTTGAAACTTTAAGTGAACTTACACTATACATTACAAATAACAGTAAATTAAATGATAAAAATTTACTTGAACCACTACGTTATCTCTTAACTGGCACAGGAAATGGACCTGAGTTGAGTGAAATTTATCCATTTATTAAATCTTACATCTTGGAGGTAGCCTCATAATGGATTTTATTCTAGCACCCTTACTCTTAATTATTCAAGTCTATATTTGGATTATTATTATTTCAGCAATTGTTTCTATATTACAAATCAATCCACGTCAACCAGCCGTTGAAATTCTTAGACGCTTAACCGAACCAGCTTTTAGTTATGTACGTCAAAAACTTCCTTTTGTCGTCGTAAGAGGCGTAGACCTTTCCCCATTGGTACTCGTTATTGGGCTACAACTTATTAGCAGTCTGCTTAGTGGTAATATATTACTGGCAATCATTGGTATTTTAAGCTCAATTATTTACGCTTATATCATCTTAGTTATTATTGCCGTGGTACTTTCATACCTTAATGTTGACCAATACAATCCGATTGTACAAACCATTAAGCACTTGACCAATCCTCCCTTACAGTTTATTCGTCAAAAGCTTCCTTTTTTAGTAATAAGTGGTATTGATTTATCTCCTTTAGTTCTTATCTTTTCACTCCAAGCCATGATTGGTCTACTCGGACAACTTAGTCAGAGTATAGGCATATAAATGAAACAACTTCTGATTTTTTTATTGTTAGGATTAACCTTACTTTATGCTAATAATCACAACTTTCAAGAGATAAAGGCGATGCCTTCATCTTTTGCTAAAGATTATTATATATGGCGATTTATTAACAATCCAAAAAGCTCAAAATCTGAAGCCCTCAAAGCCTATCAATTAACTAAAAGAAAAAGTCATAAGCTCAAAAAAAGTATTCACAAAAAACTAGGCTATACCCCCAAAACACATAAAAAAAACAGTAAAAAAAAAGACCCAAACAATTACATCATTTATCCAGCCACAGCTGCAAAAAAATCTTTAAAAGAACTCAAAAAACTTCATGAAAAAATTAAACGTCAAGGTAAATACTCTGATACCTTAACAGTGATGAGTTCTGATAACCCTTTTCAACAACTAAGCCTTCAAAAAGCTTCAACTCAATGTTACATACTTAATAATGTAGGCTCAAAGTATAGAAAAAAACATTTTAATAAAGCCTTTACACCAACACAATTAGAACACCTTATACATGAAAAACAGTTCAATAAAAGCATCGCAAAAATTGTCACAACACCTGCCCTCAACAAGGCTAAAAAATCCCTCGTATTTATGATTTCAGAAAATACCTTGAACTTTCAATCCAATTTCTTTTTAGCCATGAATGCCATTGAATTTAAACAACCCAAAGTTGCTAAAAACTTTTTAGAACTTGCACGTAGTAAAACAAAATATCAAAGTAAATATGACCAAGTAGATTTTTGGCTTTATCTGATTACAAAAGAACCTGCTTACTTAAATGCTTTAATCAAAAGTCATGATGTTAATCTCTATACCCTAAAAGCAAGAGATATCTTAAACAAGCCCTACCCTAAAGTTATCTCTCCACAGTTAACTTTTGAAATCATTCCAGATTTTGACATTACTAATCCAATTGATTGGGAAAACATTAAACTTGAAATGAAAAACAATCCTGATAAGCTCATGAGCCTTGCTGAAAAGTATAAAACTACGGAAACAGTCGGAATTTATAGCTACATTAAAGAAAAAGAAACAAAATACAAAGTCCCTTATTATCCCATGCCTTATCCTTTGGCAATGTGGGGTTTTGAAAAAGAGCGTATTGCTTTACTTTATGCCATAGCCAAACAAGAGAGTCGTTTTGTTCCAGCCTCTGTTTCACCATCTTATGCCCTTGGTATGATGCAAATCATGCCCTTTCTCATTAAACATTTAGCCAAAGAACGAGGTCAAGAAATAGATCTTAACGAAATGTTTAATCCCTATTTAGCCATTAATTATGCCAATCAACATTTAGACTACTTAAATAAATGGCTCTATAACCCCCTCTTAGTTGCTTACGCTTATAATGGAGGTATTGGATTTACAAAACGCACACTTAAAAACCCTAATATGTTTAAAAAAGGTCGCTATGAACCTTATCTAAGCATGGAGCTAGTTGACTATGAAGAATCAAGAGAATATGCTAAAAAAGTGCTAACAAATTATGTTATATACCTAAACTTGTTAGGGATTCAAACAAAGCTTTCTCCCCTTTTGAATAGTTTAAAATATCCTTCCCAAAGCGATCGTTTCCGAAAATAAGCGAAAAGTCATTTTTAGGTGACTTTTTAAATTTAACTTTATAATAAGTACTCCAATTGTCTACCATGGGCATCTCATATCGTAAGGAATCATCTTTGGCTAACTCTTGAATATCAATGGGTTCTAAACCATTCAAAGTCAAAGAATAACCTTTGGTATTAAACTCATGCTTTTCACTGTTTTGAATGTATACCCCTATAAAAAAGTATTCAGCATCTTCCATCTTATTTTGAAATCGTTTCTTACAATCCCTTTCTTCAAACACAGGATTCAAATACGTAGCTGTCAAGAGTGCTTTTGTTTCAAACGAGGCCATGAGTTGTGCTTTTTGTGTATTTACCAAGCTATTGTGATAGATATCATCTTTAGTAAAAAGTTGTCCAAAGTCAGATTTGTCTCTAACACCACACTCTTCTTTTTTTGCAGAACACCCAAGAATAAGAAATACAGATGTTAAAAGTAAAATATTTTTATACATGAACTATTAGCCTTTCAATTTCGCCCATTTTAACATATTTCCTATAAACTTTTATGTATAATCCCCTTTATATCTCAAGGAGTATTATGAAACGTTTTGCCGTCGCTTTTACTGGGCCATCTGGTTCAGGGAAAACTACCCTTCTTAAAAAAGTTGCTAAAGTTTTACTCTTAGAAAAAGAAGTTGCCATAATTAAACATGACCCAAAAGATAAGGCAATATTTGATACAAAAGGTAAAGATAGCCATACATTTTCTCAAACAGGTGCTGAGGTTGTTGTCAGCTCACCAACACGAACTACCTATTTCTCACAGCGTCATAAAGAACTGACAGACATTATTCAAATGTTTAACCATTTTGATATTTTATTAGTTGAAGGATTAAAAACCCTGCCTCTTCCCCGTATTGCGATTTTTAGAAATCATATTGAAGAGCCTTATCTACACTCTTCAAATGCCATTGCCATCGACCACACAATTGATATAAAAAAATATAAAATTCCTCAAAACATTGATATTTTAGATTTAAACAATACCACTCAAATTATAGAGTGGATAAACCAACATGCCAAGGAAGTATAGTGAACGACATATTTGAAACCATAAAACAAGTTGCCTTTGAAATTGATAATGCCATTAAAACATCAGACCTCGGATACTCTGACTCTGAAAACTCTTCAGGAGAAGATCAACTTAAACTGGATGTTCAATCTGACCTCATCATTGAAAAAGCATTTGCCAATGTTACTTCCGTAAAAGCCTTGGTCAGTGAAGAAAAAGAAGGTGTACTTGAACTCTCTTCTACAGGAGAGTATACCGTTTGTTATGACCCTTTAGATGGTTCTAGTTTGGTTGATGTTAACCTCTCTGTTGGTTCTATTTTTGGTATTTACAAAGGTGAACTAGAGGGTAAAAACCTTGTCGCTTCTGCGTATGTTGTTTATGGGCCTAGAGTAGAATTGGTTGTAGCAACACGTGACACAAAACCAATGCTTTCTCGTGTTATTGCTGGTGAGTTTAAAGAAGTGGGTGAAATTAGTATGCATGAAAAAGGTAAACTCAATGCCTCTGGAGGAACACAACAAAACTGGTCTGCTACACATAAAACATTTATTGACAAATTATTCTCAGAAGGTTATCGTTTACGTTATTCAGGTGGTATGGTTCCAGACTTACACCAAATCATGCTTAAAGGTGGAGGACTATTCTCTTACCCTGATACTACTGACAAGCCAGAAGGAAAACTAAGACAACTTTTTGAGGTTATCCCTTTTGCACTTATGTATGAACAAGCTGGTGGAGAAGCCATTGACAACATGGGTATGAGACTACTAGAACTTGTACCTTCACATCCACATGATACAAGCCCATGTTTCTTTGGGTCAAAATCTGAAATCACTGCCCTACGTGAGGCTTACAGAGTATAATTACTATGAAGGAAAATGCTATGAATGAAAAAGTTTTGGATGAATGGGAAATAGAACTTCAAAAGAAAAAACGTCTTCTTGAAGCACATATGCAAGAACTGGGTATTAAGTCTGAAATGGATTGTCCAGACTTTCCCAACTGTAAAGTGCAGGAAGCCTATGTTCAAGCAGTCTACAACAGCATGAGTAAAGGTGCTGGTGGTGGGTTTGAGTTTTAAACCCCTCTTATTTTAAACGGTAACGAATACCTGTAAAAAACTTTGTATCCCAATCAGGTGTTTCAATACTTCCACCATTGGTTCCATCTGTCTTAGTTAGAGAAAATGTTGTATCAAATGTCAATCGATTGGCTAAGTAATATCTAAAGCCTGTTGAAAGGCTATTACTCACAACATTATCCCCTTGATTATAAGCATCAAGTCCCAATGTCCAACTGTTTTCCCAGTCTACTCTATCAGCCAACTCATAAGTATATGAAGCAATATTTCTAAATTGAAAATCAATGGCTTCTTTATCATCTAAAACTTTTGAAAGAATGGCCGTGTCTCTAAACTGTGATTCATAGCCTATTGGTAACCCATAATCAAACTCTGCATCAACAGTGGTACTTTCGCTATTTCCATCGAAATTAGAAACAATTTGTCCTAAACCACCTCTAACTTTCCAACCATGAAATCTACCCGAAATTTTTTCAAGATCAATAATCTCATTAATTCTCACAATCCCAAAGGCTCCTAATGATTCTGAAGCTAAAACACCAGCATCTTTCAATGTTTTCTCCATCGCTTCATACCAATACTTTTTATAATCAGAAAAACCATGTTTACTTTCATACTCTTCTTGTAAGTCAATAATTTTTGCCAAGGCTAACAAAGTTTTATCAGAAACCGATTTTGTAATGATTTTGTAGGTATTTAAATCTTCAACAATACGTAATGCTACGGCCAAAGGTGTTGCATCATACATACGTCCATAACCCATACCTGTACCCACTTTCACAAAAGGATCATCAGCTTCATTGGCTGTTATTTGTTTACGATAACCCAAATCACCTCCACCATACACAAACATCGTATCATCATTCTTAAGATATTTGTCAAACCTTGTGGAAGCACCAAGATCATAACTTTCTAAACGCTCATCACCAGAGGTGGAACCTTTGGAAAAATCACTGTTACCTTGTGCCGAAAATTCCCATGAATACGGTGCTGTTGTGTAAATTGTTTTGGTATTTGCATCCACATGCGCACTGTAACTGGTCTGATCTTGATTTCCACCTTCAACCGTTAACGCACCATTAATATACGCTTCTTGATAGGTTCCCTCAACAACTTTATAGTCTGTCATTTCAATTGCATGTAAATTTTGTACGCTAACAAGTAACCCTGTGGCTAAAAATGATAATTTTATTTGGTTCATTTGAACTCCTTCTTATAATTAAAGAAGAAAGTATACATTTTTTAAATAAAAAAAAACATATAAAAATATAATTAGTTATTATAATTAATATCCATAAATAGAATAAGTCACATAAAAAATAATCTTCGTTGTCGTACTGGGGTAAGGATAATCCATGTATGCCACACGAATGAGAGACAAGGTATTATCATCCAAGGCTCGGTATCCTATGCGTGTTTTCAACCGTAAGTTTGATATATCTCCATTGGAATGTAAATTAAAAGAGACCACATTTGTTCCCTCTTGACCTGTCTGCCCTGCTCCTTCAGGGTAACCTCTACGTGTCAACGTTCTTTGTGTAATCTCTTGAATCTTATCTAAATTATTTTCAATAAATTTTTTCTGAACAGGCGTAAAATTATGAAACTCTTGACCGTAAAGTTTTCTTACTTTATTGTTAGGGTAAGACCAAGGAGAAATAGGAGCTGAGGGTGTTGCCAAAAATGACCCTAAATCATCAGCTTGTTTTTCTGCTTTTTTAGGAGATGCTATCATGGGTTCTGAAATGTACACCATTTCATTTTCAAACTGCTCTAATGCTTCACTCTTCTTCTCAACGACTTTTTCTTCTTTAACAACCTTTTTAGGCACAGATACTTTTTTGTCTGAAGGTTTTTTCTTGATGACAACTTTCTTTTTAGGAGGTTCTTTTTTAATAGGCTTCTTCTTAACTGTTTTTTGCTTAACAAGCTTTTTCTTTTTAACAGGCTCTTTTTTAACAACTTCAGGGGTTTTAGGAATAATTGGTTTTACCATGGGTTGAGGTTTCGCAATGGGTGTAGGCTTAATAGCTGGAGGAACATGAATAATATCCAACTTCACAACATGGTTCTTTAATCTCTTCTGAGGCACTTCTATCAAAGATAATTGATTGAAAAAAACCCAAATTAATAAAGCATAAATTAACAAAGAAATAACGAATGCTTTTAATACCCTCATGCTACCCACTTTTTAATTCCTAGATAAATTTAAAACAGTATAATCAAAAAAAAATTTATCTCATATTAAATGAGCCTAATAAGGAATAGAATGAGTTACAACAAAAGTGAAGTAGCATTTAAAGAAGCATATGAAGTTATACCTGGAGGCGTAGACTCACCAGTTAGAGCATTTTCATCAGTTGGGGGGACACCTGTATTTATAGAACGTGGTGAGGGTGGTCACTTAGTTGACATTGATGGAAACAAATACATTGACTTTGTACAAAGTTGGGGTCCACTTATTTTAGGTCATGCTGATGCAGATGTTGAAAATGCTGTTGTAAATGCTGTAAAAAAAGGGCTTAGTTTTGGAGCACCAACCTTAACAGAAACAGACTTGGCAACCGAAATTGTAGAGATGTTTGACAGTATTGAAAAAGTACGTTTTGTAAGCTCAGGAACCGAAGCTGTAATGTCAGCTATTCGTCTTGCACGTGGTTACACCAAACGTGATGATTTCATTAAATTTACAGGTTGTTACCATGGTCACGCAGACTCACTACTGGTTCAAGCAGGTTCAGGTATGGCAACTTTTGGAAGCCCATCAAGCCCAGGTGTTCCAGCAGACTTAACCAAGCACACACTTTTAGCTACTTACAACGACATTGACTCGGTAAAAAAATGTTTTGAACAAAGTGAAGGTGGTGTCTCTTCTATTATCATCGAGCCAATTGCAGGTAATATGGGTCTGGTTCCAGCAGATGAAGCCTTCTTAAAAGAACTTAGAACACTTTGTAATGAACATGGAGCATTACTGATTTTTGACGAAGTTATGTCAGGTTTTAGAGCATCACTCACAGGTTACCAAGGTATTGGTTCAGTTAAGCCAGATATTGTAACCCTTGGAAAAGTCATTGGTGCTGGTATGCCTGTAGGTGCTTTTGGTACAAGAAAAGAGATTATGGCAGAACTTTCACCAGAAGGTCCAATCTATCAAGCAGGAACACTTTCAGGTAATCCTGTAGCCATGGCTGCTGGACTTGCATCGCTTAAAAAACTAAAGGCAGATGAAAACATCTATGCTACTTTAGAAAAAAGAGCAAAAAGATTAATGGAAGGTTTCCAAGCAGCTGCTGATGCTGTAAACGTTCCTATGGTTACTGACGTACGTGGTTCTATGTTTGGTTTCTATTTCTCAGACAAGCCTGTTAAAAACTTTGACGATGCACTTGAAAACAACTCTGAGTTATTTGGAAAGTTTCATGGTAAGATGTTAGAAAAAGGTGTTTACCTTGCTTGTTCATCTTATGAAACAGGTTTCATTTCTACGGTAACAAGTGATGAAATAATTGAAGAAGCAATTGAGGCTGCTAAGGCTTCTTTGGCTGAATTAGCGTAATAGTAAAAAACTGTCGGAGTATCTCAACTCCGACAAACTAGAACAAAACCTTTCCCCCCAATAGCAAACTCCATTTTATATCAAAAAATGTTCGATAAAATCGAACCTACGCTATAATACGCACAATTATTTACAGTGCTAGGAACATCATGATACAACTAACAAACCTCTCAAAAAGCTTCGGTGGTCAGACACTTTTTAGAGACCTTAACCTCAAAATGAGTAGCAAACAAAAAATAGGACTCATCGGACGTAATGGTTCGGGGAAATCAACCCTATTTAAAATTATATTAGACGAAGAGAGTCATGACACAGGGGAAGTACTCATTCCCAAAAACTACAAAATCGGAACGCTAAAACAGCACCTAGTTTTCACGGAGAAAACTGTTAGAGAAGAGTGTTCTTTAGTGCTTAGCGAAGAAGAGCAATACAACTTCTACAAAATAGAAAAAATCCTTTTTGGTTTAGGTTTTACAGCTGAAGACTTGGAAAAAGACCCCTTAAGCTTTTCAGGTGGGTATCAAATCCGTATTAACCTTGCGAAACTCTTGGCAACCGAACCAAATATGTTACTGCTCGATGAACCTACCAACTATCTTGACCTCCTCTCTTTGCGTTGGTTAAAACAGTTTATCCGTACATTTGATGGTGAAGTCATCATCATCACCCACGACCGTGAATTTATGGATGCTGTTACGACGCATACCATGGGAATTCAACGTAAGTCTTTACACCTCATCCAAGGAAACACTACCAAGTACGATGAAACCCTAGCCCTTTCTGATGAAACCTATGAAAAAACACGTCAAAACCAAGAGAAAAAACGTAAAGAACTTGAAGAGTTTGTCGCCAAAAACAAAGCCCGTGCTTCCACAGCAGCCCTAGCCCAGTCCAAACAGAAGATGCTCGACAAAATGGAAGAGATGGAGAGCCTAGAGTCCGAATCTAACCTAGCCTTTAACTTCAAATACAAAGAGACCCCAGCCAAAATCACCCTACGTGCTGAAAACTTAGGTTTTGGCTACAAAAAAGATGAACCTCTTTTTCAAGAGGTTACTTTTGCTTTAGAAAATGGAAAAACCTTAGCCATCATTGGTAAAAATGGTAAAGGTAAATCCACCCTACTCAACTACATCGCAGGTGAACTTCCTGAACAACAAGGGAAAAAAAGCTTTCATCCTTCTACTTCTATGGCACACTTTGGACAAACGAACATAGAACGTCTCAATACCTCAGCAACCATCATCGATGAAATTGCATCGGTGGATTTAAAAATAGGCATTTCAGAGACCCGAAGCATTTGTGGAACCATGATGTTTTCAGGTGACTTAGCTGACAAAAAAATCTCTGTGCTTTCAGGTGGAGAACGAAGCCGTGTTATGTTGGGTAAAATCATCGCGACCGAGTCAAACCTACTCTTACTCGATGAACCAACCAACCACTTAGACATGTACTCTATTGATTCTCTTTGTACAGCCATAGAGGAGTTTAAAGGTTCAACCATTATGGTTACGCACTCCGAAATGCTTTTACACCGTTTGGCTGATGCCTTGGTTATTTTCCATAAAGGTGGCGCAGAATATTTTGATGGTTCTTACCAAGAGTTCTTAGAAAAAATTGGTTGGGAAGAAGAAGGTGATGTGGTCGAAGCAAAACCAAAAACTAGTAAGCCAAAAGTTGACAACAAAGAGCGTAAACGACTCAAAAAAGAACTGACCCAAGCACGAAGCAAAGAGAATGCTCCTCATAAAAAAGAGTTAGAGTTTTGTGAAACAAAGATTATGGAGTTAGAAGAAGAACTGGAAAGTGAAAATGAACGTTTAGTAGAAGCTTCAAACTCTGGTGACAATTCCGTCATGATAGAAGCTTCACAAAACGTCGGAAAACTTCAAGCTCAAATTGATGAACTTTTTGAACGTTTAGAAATAGCTTCTGAAGCCTTGGATGCCATTGAAGAAAAGTATGCTCCTCAAATGGCTGAGTTGGAGTAGGTGTGACCATGTCACACGTTTAATCTCGATTGGAATAAATGGCAATAAATGCATTTTAATATTTGTATGGTTTGGTTTTGACCTGTGACACGGTCACACCTACCCAAAATTTGTCGCGTCCCTACGGTATAATGTCCCTAGAAAAAAAACACCCAACGAGGTTTATTTCAAATTTATTAATAATTTGGAATTTAAAAAATAAGTCTATGCGACGTTCGTTTTAAGGTCTTCTATTTTACTCATAAGATGTTCATCAATATCATTGACAACCACCTCTAACGCTCTTTCTGCATCGATAATTTCTAAAAGATGCTCTTTGTTATAGTGTTGTTCAATTTCATCAATGGATTTTTTATACGAAGCCATCTCATGGTTAAAAATTTCTTCACTTCTACCTGTTGACAAAAAACGTTCTTTTGCCAAAGCATCATTGACTTGAAGTTCTATAACCGAAATAAGTTCAATCTTATCATGGGTAAAAAGATAATCCCCAAAATAAGCCAACTGTTTTTGTTTTCCAGGAAATCCAGAAAGGAGGACAATATCAGTTTTAGCACGAAAAATAGCATCAACAATAATATCAAGTACAATTTGTGTTGGGACTAAATCACCTTTGTCAAAAAAGCCTTTAGAAATTTTACCAATGGCTGTCCCTTTGTCTATCTCTTCTTTAATAAGTGTCCCTGTTGAATAACTCGTAATCTCATTCTCATGTTTTTCAGAAATTAATTGTGCATCTGTAGTCTTCCCACACCCTGGTACCCCTATCAGTAAAATCAGCTTTTTTAACATCTTTATCCCTTTATGTTGGTTTACAAATTGTAACACAGGAGAGCATAAAATAAAATTTTTATGCGCTTCTCTTAAAAGTTTTATTTCTATTTTTTTGCTCTAGTATTGTAATGATGAAAAAAAGCACATTCTACAGCTCAAAGCATTTTAAAATAAAAAAAGACAAACGCATTTTTGACAATCCTCATGGCCTCATAGACTTAGGTGGGCTTGTAAAGGAATATGAATTGGAGATTGTTTTTTAGCAAAAAGTAGTTAGAGTAAAATAAGAAACATCAGAGTATAATTAATAATAACAAAAAGGAGTTTACCATGAAAATACTTGTTATTTTATTTCTACTCAATCTGAGCTTATTCGCTCAAAATTTAATACATACCATCCCCTCGGCATTACAAAAAAAGCTTTGTGGACAACTGGCAAATGATAGTAACCGTTGTGATAACGGTTCAACCCTTACCTACCATACTCATAGTAATCTTAACAATGGTAATTTATTAATTTTTCTCTATCTCAATAACCATACTACAACATCCTATAATAGACCTCATGCTGTGATTCCTGTTATTGTAGATAGACTTGGTCGTTGGCTCTCTACGGTTGGTGAAAATATTATCGCTGAAGACATTATCGCCATTCATCATGATCCTCATGGTAATATTTGGGTACAAACGCAATGGCAAATTGAAGGGGTCTACCCTGCTTACTACCATAGCCCCAATGGCCTAAACTGGAAACAAACCATTCTACCAAAAAACCGTAATGTTGATTGTTGTTTTGAATTTGTAGACAAACCTACTTTTTTATACGATAGTATTACCCTAACTTTTAAAAACATAGAAAACAAAAACATTAAATCATGGACTGCAAACTATCATTCTGCCATGAGTAACAATCCTATCTGGCAACCCATTGTACATGTACCTAACAGTAGTATAGAAAACATAACGGATCAAAGTTGGCGCGTAAGTCAGACACATAACCGTATTACTTTTTTAAATATTTACTCTAACAAAAAAATCTTCCTTCCTATAAAGTTTCAAAACAACAAAAGCATCTACAAAATCCAAGTGGGTGCTTACACACAAATGCATACAGCACAGAAAGCTAAAAGAACTTTACAAAACTTGGCTTATTTTACACAAATTGTACAAGATAAAAAATACAGTAAACTGTTCATAGGAGAGTTTAATACCCTTCAAAAAGCCAAAGCTGTATTGAGTAAATTAAAAAGGGAATACCCTAGCAATAAAAGTATTCAAAATGCATTTGTTTTGAAATCTAAACCATAATAAATACAATGAATTGATATAATAGCAACATTTTAGCAGAGGATAAGAAATGAGCAGTGATGTCGATTTAGTCTTACAGCATCTCAAAGAGAACAATGTTTTTTTAACAGGTGGTGCTGGTGTGGGAAAGAGCTATACTACCACAGAGATTATCCGTCTCTACCGAAGCCAAACCGACGAACAAATTGTGGCACTGGGTTCCACAGGTGTAAGTGCAGTCAACATTGGAGGTTTTACCATTCACAGTTTTTTTGTGTTTGGTATCTCCAACAACTTCGAAGAACTCGACCAAAATGACAAACGCTCACGTTCAAGACTCTCAGAACTGAAAAAAATCCTCAAAGCAACTGATCTCATCATCATAGATGAAATCTCCATGGTATCTTCCAACATGATGGAGATGATAAGCTACCGTTTAAGCTCCATGGGCTACTTAGGAAAACTTCTTTTTGTAGGTGACTTCTTTCAGCTTCCACCCGTACAAAAATTTGGACAAAATAGCAATGACCTTTTTGGTCAAAAACTCTACGCTTTTGAGTCTGACGCTTGGAAAAGTTTTACCCCCATTGTCATAGAACTCACCGAAATGAAACGTACCAGCGATGCTGAATTTACCCACATACTACACAAAGTACGTGTGGGGCAATGTGACCAAGAGGTCATGAACTACATGATGAGACTCTCTAACAGCCAAATTATAGATGAAAACCCCACCATGCTCTTTGGACGTAATGCAGAGGTAAATAGTACTAACAAAGAGCGATTATCAGCCATCGAAGCTGAAGAGCATCTTCTTTTTGCTACTTTTGAAGAGCATCAAGGAAGAGTGCATGAAAAACATTTAGCTTCTTGGAAAAACATGCTTCCGATTGAAGAGCAACTCACTTTAAAAGTCGGAGTTCCTGTACTCTTCACCATTAACAAATGGGGAAAATACGCCAACGGTGAACGAGGCATTGTGCATAAAATTGAAGAAGACTATATCATCATAGAAAAAGAAGAAATTTATGTTCGTGTAGAACGTCATGACTTCGACCTACTGGAGATGAAAAGTGATGACAAGGGAAAAGTAGAATCCATCAAAGTGGCTACCCTCTCACAATTCCCTCTTAAACTCGCCTACGCCGTCACCATTCACAAAAGCCAAGGAATGAGCATCGACAACCTCATCTGTAACGTCGACAACATTTTTGCTCCAAGCCAATTTTACGTGGCTATTTCCAGAGCCATTAACCCCAAAAACCTACGCTTAGACTTCAACCGAGGAAACTTAATGGGCTATTTACAAAATATGATAAAAGTAGACATGCGTGTGGTGGAGTACTATACTCAATTAGGTCAGAGTTATGTTACTAATGAAGAGTTGCCGTTTTAACTAAAGAGTTCAAGTGCTTTTTCACTAGAAAGTAAAGGAACTTCATGACTATGAAAGCCTTTGTTATTAGTCACTATGTAGTCACAACGCACTTTTCGTGCCATTACAAACTGTATGGTATCTTCTAAGTCAAAAAACTTTTCATTCTTTTCCATTAAATAGATGGCTTCGTCTACCTCTTGATTTCCAAACTCAATGACAGTTATAACTTGATTCATAATTTTTATTTTTTCTAATATAGTTTTATTATCAAATTGTTTTCGTAAAACGAAATAAACTGTTGTCAGTAAATCACATGAAGTATAGAGTTCAAACTTATCTAAATTTTGAACTACATGAGAAAACATCGCACTACTCTCTTTTGAAAAAGGACGAGAATCATATGTAATATCTATTAAAATATTTGCATCTAAAAAAACTCTAATCATATATCATACCTATTGGCTTTTATCTCTTGTATGTCAGGAATTGGACCTTTTGCAAAACCTATCAGACTCAAAGCATCTTTTACAAGTTTTTTCTGTTCTCTTTTTTTCATATACTCTTCCAATGCTTCAGCAACAATGTGACTTTTCTTTTGCTTTGTCTCTTTAGCATAAGCAACTAATTCATTCACTATCTCAACAGGTAAAGAGTATAATTCTTTTTTATAATCTGATGTTGTCATTTTTATTCCTTTATATACTTTATTTAATACAGTATATACTTTAAAAAATAATTTGTCAAATTTCTCTATCAAAGAAAAGCCTAAAAGGACTTTCACATTTAAAGGATAACACTACTTACTATTGAGGATACTCAGGATGACAATAACTTGTTCCTAAAGAACAACAACCATCACTTACACCCATGTTTTTTAAACCTTTATCAAATGCCCAATAGTGTTTATAGCTTCCTTCACGTAAAAAATCAAATACGGTGTAAACATCTGAAGCATTAGAAGCTGTGGCTTGTAACATGTATTTATCTAAATCATCAATGTCTGTTACTTCTACCATACAACCCACTTCAAAAGCATCTTGTTTTGATTGTATGCCTTTTGCATAAAGCGTGTCATAGAGTTCTTGAATGGCTACAACAGGGTACTCACCACTGCCATAATCCTCTAATGACTTCTTATCATAAGGCTCTTCTGTATCAGGATAAAGTGTAATGTTTAAATCGTATTTAATTGCCAAATCATTCACAGCAGACTCATGTTTCACTTCTGATTTACTCGCAATGTTATAGAGTTGTTGTAAGGGTTGTACTTTATATAAATTTAAGTAAATATCTTTTGCCAACTTCTCTTCATTGTACATGTAGGTTATGGAATCTTTTAGCTCTGGGCTAAGTGTTGATACTTCTGAAGTAAGTGCTTCCGTTACCGTAGCAGGGATGTTTTCTTCTTCTTGTGTTTGGCTAGTATAATCATCATTTGTACTATTAGCAGGTTTACTGTCACTGTTACAAGCCGTAAATCCCAAAAAAATAGCTGATATAAGCAGTATGCTTAAAAGGTTGTGTTTCATTGCTAATCCTATTGCTTAAAATTTCAACCACTATACTATAGAAGTATTAGCTTTCTGTTAACTTGAACTTAAATTTAAGAAGTTCATCAAGAATTACTATCATTCTCCGACCCCATAGGGTCGAAACTTTATGCTATGAGCCTCATTCTTACGCAAAAGTATCAGCAAAAAGGTTACCCGACCAGTTAAACATTTTTGGGTAATTTGCTGTAGATGAAGCCCCAGATGCTCCATTAGCCGAAACCATGGTTTGGGTATCTACATCGTACTTGAAGACCCCTGTCAACCATGAAGCTTCTGTTGCTGAAGTTGGACTATAACAAGCAGAATTTGTTTTAGGTGAGGTATAAAGTGCTTGACCATTCAATGTTCGTAAAATAGCATCAGCACATATCTTGGCTTCAGAATTTCCAATATGTCCAGCTTTTGGTTGACCTGTAGCTTGTGAATCACCAATAACATAAATACCACTTGCCACCACAGACTCATAACTCAATGGATTAATAGGAGCCCAGTTTCCAGAGTTTACACCAGCTGTAAAGATAACAGGTGCTGCTTTTTGATTTGGTATGACATTTAATACCGTTGAGGCTAATGTTTTTGAACTACCTGCTTCCGTATACGTTACGGTTTTACTTGTGTCATCTACATTTGTCACGGTTGTACTTGCTTTGTACTCTACACCATATTCTGTAAATTTGGCAGCAAAAGTCTCTTCCTCAACAATAATTTTTGAATTCGCATCTAAAACGACTACTTTAGAATTAGTATGTCCCTTGGTATTTTTTAAATAATCAGCCACCACACATGCTCTCTCATAAGGGCCAGGAGGACAACGGTAAGGTGCTGATGGAATGGTCATGGTAAACGTATCACCATCTTGCATTGCATCTATTTGTGCTTTAAGAAGATTGGTCTGCTTTCCTGCTTTCCAAGCGTGAGGAACTTTAGTGATGTCATAGTCATTGGTTTTTATAAAGTCAATGCCTGGTGCTAATAGCAATTTATCATACTTAACCCTGTTACCATTGGCAAGGGTCAGTATTTGATTCGTTTTATCAACAGCATTTACCGTACTGTGTAGCATGTTAATTCCATATTTGGAACTGTAACTTCCATAGGTAAAGGACAAATCACTCGTTGTTTTTTGACCATTCAGTACCAAGTTACTTAAAATGGGTGATACATAAGTAGCATTTGCTTCGATAACCGTTACATCCACCGAAGTTCCACCCCACATCTTTAAGTATTTAGCACAAGTAGCTCCAGCGAAACCACCTCCTACAACCACCACATGAGGTATGGTTGCTGCACTGGAAACCGTAGGCACAACAGCTGCTAAAGAGCCAAGCCCCAAAAACTTCATGAAATCTCTTCTTGAATTTGAATTTACTTTTTTCATCTTTTTTATCCTAATCTTCTGTTTTACTAAGTGTTTTGAGCCAGTTACCGATAAGTGTAATCTCTTCACTTGTATATCCATGTGCTTGAGCTGACATAATAGGTTCATCATCTTCAAAAATCTCACTGGCTAAATTACTTTCACCAGCAATGCTGTCCCAACTGTTCACTGAAACCCCATTGGTTCCATGACATTGTGCACATTGTGATCCCAGTAATTGACCTGCATTTTCTTTATAAGTAATGGGTAATACTACAATCCTACTATTATCCTTTTTATCGTCAAAATCCTCATCCTCTGAATCTTTAACCCCATCATTATCATCATCATCGTCGTCTTTATCATGAAGTTCATCATTATCATCATCTGAATCGTAACGATTCTCTATACCATCACCATCAGTATCATTATTATAATCCTCATCTTTACTATCTGCTATTCCATCACCATCATCATCTTCATCATGGATATTAGTGACACCATCATTATCATCATCTTCATACACATTTGGCGTACCATCATTATCCGTATCTAAAGGATCATAGGAAAACTCATGCACTTCAACACTCTCTTTAGAAGCACTAACCGTTAAAGGTGTTTGAACACCTGAACCTGTCATCGGTAATGCAACATGACCCAATTCTAAATCATTAGAAAGTTGAAAATAACTGGATGTTGTTGTCCCATCATTCAACAGTAATGGCGTAACAATATGTTTACTAGTATCAACATCATCTTCATTGGTGGTCATTATAAATTTACAATCCATATCAGAGGGAAGCGTTATACTAAAAGGATGACTTGTGGTACCATTCTTAGTTGAATTAACTTTATAGTAACTTCCATCTTTACAAAAAGCTTCTATCAGTGTACCTGGGACTGTACCTGAAACACTATAGGTAGACTTTGTCGTTTCTGTATCATTAGCATTGTCGGTTGAGCTTGAAGAATTACTCCCTCCTCCACAACCTACTAAAGCAAAGCAAAGGGTTAAACTGTAACCAGCCAAAAGAGACTTACTTTCTATTTTCATACATGACTCCTGTGAATTAATTTTCTGTATTATCTATTGACTATATGAATTTTTTATGAATTTTTTAAATTTAGCACAAGATTTTTTTTTCATAAAAAGTTCATTAAAGTAAAGTATAATTATTTTTAGCAAAATATATAGGGAAAAGAAAAAATGCACATACTCATTATCGATGACAACGAAGAACTTGTTTTTGGACTTAAAAAACTGCTCATAGACACCAATTTTTCTGTTCAAGTAGCCTACACTTTAGAAGAAGGCAATGCTGCATTAGAACAACAAAATTATGATTTAATCATTCTGGATTGGATGTTACCTGATGGTAGTGGTGTAGAGTTTTTAAAAAAACAACGAGAAACTTACATGGACAATACCCCTGTCTTACTACTCTCTTCTAAAGGAGAAGCTGTAGAGAAAGTAGAAGCCCTTGATGCTGGAGCTGATGACTATATGCAAAAACCTTTTTCAAACATTGAGCTTATGGCACGGGTACGGGTACTTTTACGTCGTGACAGCCGTCAGAAGCAATCACAAATCAACATAGACAACTTCTCCATTGACCTCTCAACCCACGAAGTTTTTGTTGACGATGAAACCGTAACCCTTTCTAAAAAACAATTTGAACTCTTAGAGTTTTTACTCCTAAACCAAAATGTGGTCTTAACCCGTTATCAAATCAATGAACATCTAAACCGTGACTTTGACTCTTTTCGTTCTAGTAATTTGGTAGATGCACACATTAAAAACCTTCGTAAGAAACTGGGAACAGCTTCAAGTATTATTGAAACTGTTCGAGGGGTTGGATTTAAAGTGAAGAAAACCTAAATGTGGCTTCACAGCCTTTCCCTCTACCCTCACTCTTTATACCAATCTCACCCTTAATCAGTTTGGCAACCTTTTGACTAAGAGCCAAACCCAAACCTGTACTGTGTTTAATCTCTTCTTTACCCATATGTGCTTGATAAAACTCTGAAAAAAGTGATGCTTGTTTGTCTAAGGCAATGCCTATGCCTGTATCTTTTATGGTTAATACAAATGCTTCGTTCTCTTGTGTTAACACAATACTTATGCTTCCTTCATGGGTGAACTTAATGGCATTGGACAACAAATTCATAATCACTTGTCTAAAAAGATTAACATCAGTAACAATAAACTCTTCTCCCTCAAGTAGTTGCTTCTCTAAATGCAAATCTTTTTCATCAATTAGAGGTTCAAGCATCTCAATAATTTCTTCTATGACAACAATCATATCTACTCTTATTTCCTCAACATGCATACTGTTTGACTCCAGTTTAGAAAGCTGTAAAAGATTATTTATCATGGAAAGTAGGTGTTCCGAGGCACTCTCTATTTTATTTAACATCACAACACCTCCCTCATTTAACTGAGAACTGGTCATCAGATGCTGTGTTAAACTTAAAATCGATCCTAATGGAGTACGTAGTTCATGAGACATAGTAGATAGAAAAGTCCGTTTTAGTTCTAAAGCTTCTTCGGTATGTTCTAAAATTCCTATTTGCTTCCTATAAAGGACAAAAACCACAAATAAAATAAGCATCAAAGAGAGTAGAAATCCCCAAAGTATAATACGCTGTATCTGACGAATAGAAACAAACGCATCCACTTTTTCATGTGATAAAAATAAAGTCCACCCCTTTAATTTACCTTCTAAGCTCTGAAATACAACGATACTCTCTTTTTCATTCAATAAATCAAATTTTTTCTTAAGCTCTTCTGCTTCTAACCATAATTTCTGATGAGGATTATCAACTTTTAAATCCATTAAATTTTTATAAGGATATAGTAAAACCAATTCTCCTAATATCTTTTCTTTTTCAAATGAAGCAACAATAGGTGCTGTAAAGATTAAAGAATCTTCATGAACATAATGTTCCTGAGAGGAAGCAACAACTTTCTCTCCACTCTTATAAGCAAAAAAACCAATACCTTCCCCTAAATCCTTGGCTTTTTTCTCCAAAAGAATACCTATACGCTTGTCAACATCATTAGCAAGAACATCATCCATAACTTCTAAAATAGCTAAAAACTCTAACTCTTTTTGTAAGTGTGTAAAATGCTCTGATAAACGTTTGGCATTGCTCTCAAGTTGATGCTTTAAGCTTTGTCGCTCTTTTTCTAAAAGAACTTCTGATTTAAAAGTCCAAATATACAACAGTGTTCCAAGCTGAATGGTTAAAATTAGTAGCAACATGCTTATAAATATTCTATAAGTATCTGAAAAATTACACCATAAAGTTTTTATCATAACTTACACTCAATGGTAAAAAGCACTTTAAGATACGCTGCTAAATTATCAGTTTTTTCAATATACCCAATGGAAGGTTGAACTTCTTGCATGTAGGAAAAAAGCATCTCTTCAGATTTAACAATTTTAGGTGGACGCAACCCTTTATAATACGCTTTTTGCCAATAACGCTCTATGCTTCTCACACTTTTCTTTAAAACAGTTTTTTCAAAACAACGTCGTACACTATGATTAAATTCATAATTCATCACTAAAATTTTCTTGCCATTAATAAAACGTTTTTTTCCTAGAAAAATCTCTTTCACCTCTTGAATCGTTATATTCCCTTCTTGAAAACCTTTATCGGTCACAATAAATAATTCTTGTGCTTGAAGCGATACCATGAAACCTATAGAGAGTATCCATAGCCGTATCATTAGAACATCACCGATACAGAATAAACAAAACGATTTAATGGCTCCTTAGTATGATAAACATACTCACCTTTTAATGCCATATTTGACCATGGTCTATAGGCATACCCTAGTAAAACAATACCCTCATTCGCATTTAGCACCTCATCTTTATAACGTTCTAATCGTAAAACCACACTTTGCTTATCATCATAATACCATACAGGCTGAATATACACACTGTATGGTTTACTCAAGCCTTTACTCTGTTGCGTAAAGAGTTCACTTTGTATACTAAAGTCATCCAATTCATACTCAAATGCTAATCCAGCATAACCTGCTTCAGAACCATCCAGCTCTCGGTAAAATCCTCCTGCCACTCGCCAAGAGAAATCATCATAAGCTTTTTCATAATTTATTGCCATATGTCTGTCTACCACAATACTATCATCTTCTAAACCTATATCTTTATTATTCTGAAGCATTATGCTATATGAATCTTCACTGTTTAAACTATTTTGATACATTAAGCCTGTGGTTGCTTTAGGGAAAAGATGTTTTATCATATGTGGATAAGTTGTTGAATCTTGCAAGATATTAACCAATGTCTGATTCCAATACCCAATGTCAGAATTAAAGCGTCCAAGAGTTAAACGTTGCTTATTATTCAAATGATAAGTTACTTGTAAACGCTCCATATTAACACGTAGATTTGTATTGTTATCACTCTTCCCATCCAATGCTAAATGAGAAATTTCTACTTCACTTAAAAAATCAAAACGTTCAGTACTTGCTGAAACTAAAAGGGCAATGTCATCAAAAAGAAAGTTCTCTTCGTTGCTTTCATCATAAACTGCATCAACATAACCTCCTACATAAACAGGGGTATTGGGAATGTTCCAACCATAATCTTTAGGCTCTTTCGCATAAGTCAATGAAAAAGATAATAAGATCACAAAAAGATACTTCATCACTTATTTTTTCCTTTTTTAATAATTATTATAGAAAAATTTGATGAATTTTATATGAAAAAAACAAAATTCATACAAGATTCATCAAAAGAACTTATACTTTAACTCCCTATATAAACTTGGATACGATGACTAATGAACAGAACCCATGATACTTAAAATATCTTCAAGAAGTGTTTTCTGTTTTCTCTCGTTCAAGTATTCCTTCAATGCTTCAGTAACAACATAGTTTTTCATTTGTTTTGTTTCTTTAACATAAAATATACTTTAAAAAGTAACCAAAAATCTTTCTCTAAAGAAAAGCCGAAAAAGAATATAATAGAGCTACCTCTTAGTATAAAGGATCGAACATGTTGACACTTGAAACCCTTATAGAATTCCTTGGTTGGTCTACCCTCATCAACTTTACTTTTTTACTCATGACAACTTTAGCCATTATGTTCTTACGTGAACCCATCATCAAAATACACGCTGAACTTTTCAACCTGAACAAAGAAGATTTAAGTAGAGCCTATTTTAATTATGTTGCACTGTATAAGATTTTGATTATTGTGTTTAATTTGGTGCCTTATATTGCTTTAAAAATTATTGTTTAAACCGTAGGTGTGACCGTGTCACACGTCATATAATACATGGCATACATAAAAATTTTAAATATCCACACCATACAAATTGAAATTAATCGTGTGACATGGTCACACCTACAAAAAAATGTCGCGTCTCTGCGAGACTCTTTCAAAAATAAAAAGTAAAAATCCCAAAGGTTAAAAACGACCAAAAACTAAACTAAAGTTCTGAGAATGCGAAAACCCATGTCAAGGTCTCGATAAATTGGATTCCAACTGCTACGATAAGCACAACGAGTACTGTACGCAAAATTGTCCCAAGAACCACCACGAACAACTTTATGTTTCTCTTCTTTATCATACCAATCTTCACACCACTCTTCTACATTTCCATGCATATCATAAAGTCCCCATGGATTAGCTAACTTTTCACCTACAACATGGGTTCCATAATCTTCATGCTCTTCTCCTAAGTCATAAGAGTTTTTCCTATACCAAGCATATTTATCTAACTCTTTTTCATCATCCCCAAAACTCCATTCGGTAATAGATTCTGCTCTACATGCATGTTCCCACTCTTCTTCTGTTGGTAATCTGTAAACATAAACTTTTTGTTGCTCATTTAGCCATTTACAGTATGCTATAGCATCATGCCAACTTACACCGATAATGGGTGCATTGTCTGTTAAGTTCATTTTTTGATAATAACTCGAATTATCTTCTTTCCATTCAAGTAAATGCTTTTCATTATTTTTAGCAAAATGCATATACTCTGCTATGGTAACGGGGTATTTTCCTATTTCATAGTTTTTATTGGGAATTTTTACCATATCAAAAGAAAGCGAATTCTCTATGCGTACCATTATTGGTTTTTTGAAATTTGACATATTTTTCCTTTGTCGGATGGTGCTGATTTTAAAACTGTAGGTGTGACCATGTCACACATTAAATTATATTTTACATTCATTAAAATTAAAAACAACCATTTTATTTAAATGGAGTGTGACATGGTCACACCTACGGTTTCATGACAATTTGACATATATTTTAAAGTTCATATTTTTTTATGTTAAACTTTTTTATGGCAAATTATAAACGTATCTTTTTAAATGGCTATAGCTATTATATAACCATTGTTACGCATCAACGTAATCCAATCCTCATAGATAATATGAACTTTTAAAAGAAAGTTTCAAATATGCTAAAAGCTTATTTTCTTTTCAAATAGAAGCCATTGTTGTACTACCTGACCATATTCATATGATAATAAACGTAAACAATGCAAAAGATTACCCTAAAATTATAAGTTCTATCAAACGATATTTCTCAAAGAACTGTAATCCAAAATTTTATGAAGATGTTTTTCAAAGCCATCATAGAGAAAAGTATGGCTACAAACCCATATGGCAAAAACGTTTTTATGAGCATACCATACGTGATGAAAAAGATTTTAATACAAAATTACAGTACATCCATAACAACCCTGTTAAACATGATTATGTAAACAATATTTATGATTGGAAACATTGTTCATTAAATTACCGTAGGTGTGACCATGTCACACAACAAAATAACATTATACAAGCATAAAATATTGATATTTTTAAAAATCCAAGATTGGTGATTGTGTGACATGATCACACCTACGAGAAGCCCAAAGGTTAAAAACATCCAAGATCTAAGGTAAAGTTCTGAGGAGACGGAACCCAGAAAAATGGCTACAATCCTCTAAACTCCTACTACCACGACCAGCTGATCGAGTATCTCGGTACATATCAGCCCACGACCCACCACGAAAGACTTTTATTTGGTTTTCTTCTTTCTCATATATACTTTCATCTGTAAATATGCCTTTATAACCAGTTGTATAATCATCTTGACACCACTCCCATACATTTCCATTCATATCATATAAACCCCATTGATTTGGTTTTCTTGTAGATACTGAATGCGTTCTATTATCAGAATTTTTCCTATACCAAGCATATTTCTCTAACTCTTTTTCATCATCTCCAAAGTGCCATTTAGTTGTTGACCCTGCTCTACAAGCATATTCCCATTCTGCTTCTGTGGGTAGTCTATAAATTTCACCTGTCTTTTTGTTGAGCCATTTTATGTAAGCTTGTGCATCATTCCAACTTATACAAACCACAGGGTGTTCATCTGTTTGTTCAAAATATGGGTTTTTCCATGAAGCATCTTCTTTCTTTTCCCAATCTTTACCATTATAAACAAAAGCTCCATCCCCTTTTTCTGCTTCTGTTATATACTTATCATCCTCTACAAAAGCTCTAAACTCTCCTACGGTTACAGGTGTTTGGGCTATTTCAAAGTCGTAGTTTATGATGACTTCGTGAATTGGCTGTTCTTCTTCTCTTTCATTTGAACCCATGGTGAAGCGTTTGCTGGTTGGGGTTACATAGATAACTTGGTCAACAACATCAATTTCTTCTTCAGGTATTTGTATACTAATTTTAGAAGCAACTTTACTATAGTTACCCCCAATTTTGTCAAATACTGAACGTGCTATCTCGGCAAAAGCTTCATCTTCTTTACTCCATTCAGATTTATTAAAATCACCATGTAACAGTGCCATAAAGTCCAATGAGGAACCTAGGTTTTGAGCAATAAACTCTGAATTTTTTTTCAAGGTTGCCATTGCTTTATAATCACCCAATCTATCTAGTAAAATATCTCTGACAGAAAAATTATTTTTGTCCGTTATAAATTTATAAAATATTTCGTTACTACTTTTATCAATTAGTCCCCCAACAAAAACTTCAGCCAAATGTATCTGTTGAGAATTAGGTAACATATTATGTTGTATCATCTTCATAATGTCAAAATTTAAATGCGTTGTAATAGAAAAATAAAGAGCCAACTCATGTGCTTCATAAGAAGAGTTTTCAAAAAATCGTTGCACTCTTTCTTCTGCTGTTAAGTCAACTTTTTTATGCTCTTCTTCATAAAGTATCTCTTCTTTAGAAGAAACCAATGCCGTACAGAGATTAGCCTTTGAACCAATGATAAAATGACTTAAATCATTAAAGTCTTCAAGAGAAAAATTAACAATAGGTAATTTATATAATACTTCATCATACTCATCATCTATATCTGATGTAACAAAAGTAGATTTCAAATTTTTTTTAGGATTATGTATCTTTGAAAAGTTTGCATTAGCCAAAATAGTACCATTCCACATACGTCTAGGCAACATATTTATTAAGCTTGTGGGAAGCTTTTCATTTCTCTCAAAAACTTTAAAAAGTAAATTACCTTTTCGCCAAGCAGGAGCTATAAAGTCACTAACAACAAACATCAAAGCATGTCCATCACTGTTTGAAACATTAAGATTTACTTTATGCGTTTTTCTTTTTGTCGTGTAAATAGGGGCATCCATATCTTGGGTATCAATATAAAAAACCTTAATATTTCTAAAATAGGAATAAATCTTCAATTTTTCTAAGAATACTTGAATTGTCTCTTCCCATATAAACATAGACTTACTTATGTCTATTAACAAATAAAGGTCATAGTAGTTTTCATTTTTAGCTTTAAATATGGGGTTTACAATATTGGTTCGTGCTACATAGTCAACAGTGGCAACCTCATCTACTTCTTGACTCTCATTTATAGAAAGAAAAGGCTTTTGTAAAGGAGCTAATGCTTCAATCAACTCATTTGAAATATAGTACTCTTTTTTCTTGGGTATTCGTATCTTTTCTTTGTTGCTACTATCAGTATTTAATGACAAACTTGCTTTATTTTCTGAATAAATAAAATGTTCTGAAGTACCCTTTCTACTAGTATCTTCATCAACTACTGAGTTTGGAGATACATTTTTTAAAAGCTTCTTTATGGATTCTATCCACTCAGCTAACCACTTTAAAAAATCACTAGGACTTTTCTCTTTTTTGGCTTTTTGAAATTCATCACTAGAATGTGCTAACCATAATATTTCAACAATAACCAAGTCGTCAAAGGTATCACGATTCGCATCCCCTTTGTCCAACTCTTTGATTAGCTTTTCTAATTCCTCTAACATATATTTTAGCCTAAAAGATTACGGAAAGTGCCATCTTTAATATCATCTTCTTTTGTGATATCTATCTTTTTTTCATGCATCAAATAAACAGCATTTAAAAGCTGGTCGGTAGAAAGATACGTTTTATTCTCATCTTTATCTCTCTCTTCCAAAAAAGACTTAATGATTCTTTTTAAATCTTCTTGATTTACTTTTTTACTGACTGTCTCAAAATGACGATTGACAATCAATGCTAAATCCTTAGCATCAGGCAACTTCATATCTAAATGTAAACAACGACGCATAAAAGCTGGGGGAAAATCACGTTCACCATTTGAAGTCATAATAATAAGTGGAAATGTCTCAATATTTGATTTCACAACACCCTCTTGAACCGTTTCATAATTGTCTTCATCATCAAAAGGTATAAACTCTTTTCCTAAACGTTTAAGCTCAGGAATTTCAAACTCATTCTCTTCAAATAAATGCAATAGGTTATTGGGTAAATCAACTTGACTTTTGTCTATTTCATCTATCAATACCACTCTTTGTGTTTTAGAAGCAAAGGCTGTTCCTAAAGCTTCTAAACTAAGATAATGTTTAATATCTTCTGCTAAAAGCTCTCCATCTTTTTTAGACTTAAACTGAATATCTTGTAACCTTGCTAAAGCATCATACGAATAAAGTCCATCAGTAAATTTACTTTGGGTTGTTATTCTCCAATGCAAAACTTTCTCACCTAAACCTAACTCTTTACGTACAGCTTCAGCCAATGAAGACTTTCCAGAACCAGGTTTACCTGTAATTAAAAGTGGTCGACGTAAAATTAAAGCTGCATTAACCATTTTTATCTCTTTTTCACACAATGGTCGATAAGCATTTTGTGACTCATCATTACCCTGTTCATTTTTACTACTCTTGTCTCTCCACGGTGGAGCATCAGGTAAGTTTATATCTCT
This sequence comes from uncultured Sulfurovum sp., assembly GCA_902727915.1. Next base: position 16,740 of record CACVAU010000079.1, on the reverse strand, counting down.
ACCTACAGTATTATCACCACGATAATAACACCACTCTGGAATGTCTAACTCTTTATTATTTTCATTACTCATAATATGCCTTTGGAAGTGTATTAGGATTATCCCACATTAGATTTGCATTCATACTACATTGATATGATGACTTAGTCACATGACGACGAAATTTTTTAGGGAATTCTTCTAAGTTTTGATTTTTTATATCAGACAAAAACTCTTGATATTTTTGAGAATTATCACAATCATTAATCCACACCAATATACTTGTATTTGATACAATCTTTTTAAATGAAGTTGCCTCATGTGAAGCACTTTCTAAATAATATGATAATACATCACTGTTCTTCATAAACTTATCGGCTATTCCACATGAAACTTCTTCAAAACATTTTAACTTATTAACAGTCTTATCCCATAATTTAATGCTTTTCACTTTTTTAGATTCGGCTTGTTCTACTTTTTTTACATTTCGTACTAAAACGCCACTACCACAAACTTCAAAAAGTGTATCATCTTCAGAGCTTTCCCATAAACCTATATCTTCAGAAAAAAGATTATGAGGCATAACAAGTTCCACAAGCTCTATCTCACTTTCTCTCTCTTCTCCAGTTGGTAAATAATAACAGTACTGATAAACTTCATCAATAAGCCTTTGCTTATTAGCAAATATGTCTATAGACTCTCCATTAAATAATTCTGTTTGATTTATACTTAACTTATACGTATTTTTTATTTTATGTTCAAAAACAATACGAGCAATGGGTTCATCAAACTCTTTTTTAGGAATATCTTTAAAAATAGTTATCTCTAAACTATCAATTAACTCTTTTGCTTCTTCTATATCTATCGCATAAGCATTACTGTCACCATCTTTAATATTAACAACACCAATAACATGACCTGTATTATGATCATAAAGTGGGGAACCACTGTAGCCACTCTCTAAAGCCTCTTCAACTTCAAGTAGAAAAGCAGCATAATTTTTTCCATGATTTAAGGTAGTTTTTCTTTCAATAGTCGCTTCAATATTTTCATGAATAAGACCATGTTCTGAGTTAGAAAATGTTGAGACTAGTAAGTTCTCATCATATTGATGTTTCTGTAATAAAGAAGCTCTTTTACTTTTTAACTCATTTACTTTAATGAGAGCCAAGTCAATGCCCCTGCACAAAGTTACATCAGACTCATCAAAACTAAGAGAAAAATTTTCACAAAAATCCTCTCTTAACGATAATACTTCTCTATACTCATCATTATCAAAGTCAAATACCACATGTTTACATGTCAATAAGTAAGTATGATTTTCATCTTTCTTTACTACAAAAGCAATACCTATCTTTTTCCCTTTAGATAAAATAGGGACAATAGATTCAATATAGTGTGTAGATTGTGCCATAAAATTTTATTTCTTAGGAGACAGCTTTAAGGTGACTTCTATATTTGATGTAGTTTTACCTTTTGCAATAAAAAGGTTTCCTTCTGCTTCAAAACCTAAAGAGAGTTTAACTTCAGCTTCTGAAATGGTCATATCTTTGTTTATTTCATCCCATGATTCTTTGAGATGAGAACTTACTTTAGACAAAATACCTTTCATCTGTCCTAAATCTTTATCTTTTATTTTTTTAGATGAATCTGAAATTTCTGCTCGTTCACTCTCTTGTGCTTCTATCTCTACGTAAATACCATCTATTTCTATATATTGATTTGCCATTCTATTCCCTATTTTTTAAAGTAAATAAAGTATATCAAAATATTAATAAATTAGAAATCATTTCCTATAGTTTAAAAATGATGATTCTCACATTCAAAAACCACCCCATCGTTCGCTTTCTCAACTTTAGCAAACACTGTTAAAGGTGTATGAGTTCTTTCAGCTACCTCTTTAAGTTTAGAATAATGTTCTGGTCCAAAAGTAACCAGCATTTCATACTCTTCACCAGAGCTTCCTACCTCATCGCTTATCTCTTCAAACATGTACATAGTTTGACCTTTAATAGCCAAAAGTTTGTTTGTATCACAAAAGAGACCATCGGAAATGTCCATTCCTGCGTTAAGATATTTTCTAGCTTGTTTTATGAATTCTCTTTTTAATTTTGGTTCATAAAAACGTGACTTAGATTTTATACTCTCACCTCTCAGTAGTGCTTCTAAGCCCTCTTTACTTTCACCCAGTGTTCCTGTGTAAGCCAAAAGGTCACCGACTTGTACATTGTCTCTCATTAGTGGTCGTTTTGACTCAGAAATAATGGTAATAGAGATATGCAACTTATCCCCAGCAATGGTATCTCCACCAATAATCTCACATTGAAAATCTTTGGCTGTTTTTTCTAAAGAGGCTAAGAGTTCATCTATCTCATCAGTTGTAATATCTTTAGGTAAAGAAAGTGTTACTAGAGCATATTTTGGGTCAGCATTCATGGCGACAGCATCGGAGAGGTTTATAAGCATTGCTTTACGCCCTATCTGCCACATGCTCATCCACTCTCTTTTAAAATGTACATCTTCAAAAAATGCATCCATACTGTAGATTTTACCATCTACTACGGCTGCATCGTCACCAATGTATTTTGAATTTAATTTATTTATTAGGTAGTCTTCTTTATTCATTATTACTCTATTCTCTAAGATTTTGTGCTAATTTAGCTAAAATCTTATTAATAAAAAATTTATAAGGAAAAAAATGCAATTCAAGATCGCTGAACTCTCTGATATTGATGCCACCCTTAAACTTCATGCTAAGTATCAGATAGATAACATTAAAGAAGAAGACAAAGCAGATGGTTTTGTTACAACAGCCTTTACGAAAGAGGAGCTAACTGAGCTTATTAGCGAAGAGCAAGGACTCTTTATTGCGAAAAATGAAAAAGTGGTTTTAGGATACGTCATGGCTGCTTCTTGGCATTTTTGGTCCAAGTGGGAGATGTTTAGGTTTATGATAGCAGACTTAGAAAACCTAGAATACCTAGGTCAACAACTTAATACCGAAAACTCTTATCAATATGGGCCTGTTTGTATAGATAAAGCAGTTCGAGGTTCTGGTCTCTTAGAGTCTTTGTTTAATTTAGCACGTGAACATATGTCAAGACGTTATTCCATACTTGTTACCTTTGTCAATAAAAGTAATCCACGCTCTTATCAAGCGCACAAACGAAAACTGGGTCTAACAGTTATTCAAGAATTTCAATACAATAACAATGAGTATTATGAATTTGTTTATGATGCTTCTAAAGCTTTAAATTTAAGTTCTGAAGAAAAGGTTTTTTACACAAAAAAACCATTTATCCAAACGATAAATCATCCCATTGAATACTTAGCTTATCAAGATTTCTTTAATAAAAAAACCATGCAAATAATTTATGCTGATAAAGAGAAACATTACTATTGGACAGATGATTTTTCAGCAGAATACTACATCGCTCAAGCCAAAGCTGGATTTATTGCTGTGACAATGGAATATGAAAATCAAATCATTTTAGCTCCTGAAATACAAAAGAGTTATGCTGTTTTACATTTTAAAGATTTACATATCAGTCGAAAAGTAAAAAAACTCATTAAACAAAAAAATCTTAAATTAGATATTGGAAATGCTTTAACTGACGTGTATCATAAGATAAATGACTATCATATATTTACATGGTTAAAAAAGCCTTATTTAGAAACACTCAAAGCTGTAGAGCATTTTCAGGACAGAAACATGAAAATTGTTACTATTATACTCACAGATGAAAAAAAAGCCATTGCAGGTGAAATTGGTTATATGATTGGTAAAACCTATACATCGTTAGCAGCTTTTTCAAGTAACGAAAAAAAATATAATAATTATGGCACAGCTCAACTTGTTCTTTTAGCCCAATATTTAGAAGCAGAGGGATTTACATTCTTAAATCTTGGTCAACCTTTTATGCCTTATAAAATTGATTTAGGTGCAAAAATTTATGAACGAGAAGATTTTTTAAAGATTTGGAATGATTCTATATAGCAAATAAATTAAAAGTATTATACGCTATACTTAAAAATAACAAAAAACTATTTTAGGTAGGTTCATGGAAATACTTTTAGCACTTGTTTTATTTGTTGTCCTTTTTATGCTCAGTTATTATCTAATGAATTCTTCTTTCATCAAAGATAAATATAACCCTTTTAAAGTGGAAGTTCCCAGTCAAACAGCATGGGTTGTTGATAGATTTGGACACATGAGATTCGTCTATGAAGGCTTTCAAAATTTTTTACCTTTAATTGATGAAGTTGAAATTATTATCTCCTTAAAAGAAGAAATTATTGACCTTGATAAACTAAAAGTTTTAACCTTAGATAATCAAAAAATAAACCTTGAATATCATCTCTCTTACCAAGTAGTAGATCCGGTGAAAGCCATTAACAAGATCTATGATTATAAAAATAGTCTTAAACATCTTATTAGAAATTCTACACTGACCATTATGAGTAAAACCCGTTTAGACGATATCAACAGTGATACCATTCAACAAATACGGACAGAAATTGAAAAAGAGTCTAAAAACTGGGGAATAGAGATACCTAAAATATTCTTTGATTCAATTTCGCTATAAACTCTACACAAATCTACGGTATACTTGTAAAACTAAATTATATACTAATAGGGATCTAAAGATGACTGGTGCAAAAAAAGAATTAAGTAGCGAACAACACACACTCTATTCAGAAATGATTCCTGAACATAAAAAACTGATAGACAAAGAGAGAAGTCTCTTTGAAATCACACCTAAACATAAATCTTATCGTGTTTATATAGGTCGTTTTTTTGAATTAAAAAAAGGTCTCCACTCTGTTTTTAATGAGCTGCGTGAAGCCAAAGAAAATGATGTTTTAGAATTCATGATAGATTCAGGTGGTGGATTTGTCAATGAGGGAATGCAATTTTATAATATCATGCAAGAAAAATTTAACGGTCGTACCGTTGCCTACCTAGATAACAAAGGTTATAGTATGGGTGCCATGCTCTTTTCAATGGCTGATAAACGTGTGGCTTATCCCTATTCTGACTTTATGTATCATAATTATGCTGGTGGTGCCTCTGGAAAAGGTGGAGAAATAAAAGCACGTGTCGATCATACCTCAAAGAAACTTGAAAAGTTTTTTCATGATATTATTGTAGAACAAGGTTTTTTAACAGAAGAAGAATATCAACAAATGCTCGTAGGTCAAGACTATTGGATGGGGACAAAAGAACTATGTAAACGTGGTATTGCTACCCATGTTATTGTTCAAGGGAAAGAACTTACAGCAAAAGAGTACTTAAAACACTTAAAAAAAGAGAAAAGTATTAAAAAAGAGCGTAAAAAGAACTTAAAGAAAGAAGCTAAAAAATCCAAATAAGCTATGAGATTAACACTTAATAAACCAGAGTTCATCCTCCTACAAAAACTCATAGATGAATCACAAAAACAACATCAAAAATCTTTAAAATTTTTTGATGATGAAGAAATGGCAATGCTTCAAGCCATCTCTTTACGCATTAGCCAAAATGCCCTCAAACCAATTAGTCCTAAAAAAAAGAATGCCACTAAAGAGGCAACACAAAAACGTATCAAAGAAGCTAAAAATAAAATTTCAAACGCTGTAAATATGATGCGATTTGAAAATAAAAAAATTACCATAAGCTCTATTGCCTCTGAAGCTGGTGTCTCATATAACACTGTCAAAAAATATAAAGATTCTATTAATGAAATTGCTAAAACCTACTAGTTAATCGCTAATAAACCAAAACTACTTCTATGAAATAATTAGTTATAATTGCGAAAAATTTTTAAATTAACATTTATATAGAGGAAATACCTGTGAGAACACACTATTGTGCTAATGTAAACGAAACACATATTGAAGAGACAGTAACCGTATCTGGTTGGGTTGCTAGTCGTCGTGACCATGGTGGATTAATTTTCATTGATTTACGAGACAAAGACCAAGTAGTACAAATTGTTTGTGATCCTGCTGATAATACAGAGGTACACAAATTAGCTGAAGGCATTAGAGACCAGTATGTATTGGTCGTAACAGGTAAAGTACGTGTCAGAGGTGAAGGACTTGAAAACCCTAAACTTAAAACAGGTAAAATTGAAATTGTTGCTGATAAACTAGTAATAGAAAACTCTTCTAAACCAATGCCTTTTGAACTCGGTGATGAAAAAGTAAATGAAGAAATTAAACTTAAATATCGTTACTTAGAACTTAGAACACAAAAATCTTATGATATTTTCAAACTACGTTCAAAGGCAACCATAGCTGCTAGAAATGCCCTTGATGAACTCGACTTTTTAGAAGTTGAAACTCCTATCATTACCAAATCAACACCAGAGGGAGCAAGAGATTATCTTGTGCCTTCACGTGTACATGCTGGTGAATTTTATGCACTACCACAGTCTCCTCAACTTTTTAAACAATTATTGATGGTAGGTGGTTTTGACCGTTACTTCCAAATTGCTAAATGTTTTAGAGATGAAGACTTAAGAGCAGACAGACAACCTGAGTTTACTCAAATAGATGTTGAGATGTCTTTTTGTGACCAAGAAGATGTTATTGCTGTAGCTGAAAAACTTATTCATAACATTTTTGATAAATGTGGGTTTGACATCCCTACTAAATTTACACGTATGGCTTATATGGATGCAATGGAAAAGTATGGTTCAGATAAACCAGACATGCGCTATGACCTACAAATGGTAGATGTTATTGATATTTTTGAACGTTGTGACAATGAGATTTTCTCTAACATTGCAAAAGATGCTAAGAAAAATAGAATTAAAGCCCTTAAAGTACCAAAAGGTGACGAAATCTTCTCAAAAAGAGAGATGAAAAAATTTGAAGAGTTTGTACGTAAGTTTGGAGCATCAGGACTTGGATATTTTCAAATGAAAGAAGATGGTCTTAAAGGTCCTCTTACTAAATTTTTCACAGAAGATGATATTCAAGCGATTATTGAAAGGTGTGACCTTGAAGTAGGAGATGCCGTCTTCTTTGGTGCAGGGAATAAAAAACTTGTTTGGGATTATATGGGTCGATTTAGAATCTTCTTAGCTGAACATGAAAAACTTGACTTAATTGACAAAACAAAATTTGAATTCCTATGGGTAATGGACTTCCCTATGTTTGAAGTCGAAGATGGAAAAACAAAAGCAATGCATCACGCCTTTACTATGCCTGAACTCGATAGCCAAGGAAAAATAGCTTATGATGATATCGAAGATTTAAAATCTGTTGCCTATGACATTGTGCTTAATGGTACAGAGCTTGGTGGTGGATCTATTCGTATTCATAAAGAAGAACTTCAATCTGAAATCTTCAAGCTTATGGGAATTTCAGAAGAAGAAGCCCAAGAAAAATTTGGTTTTCTACTTGATGCCTTCAGGTTTGGAGCACCACCTCATGGTGGATTTGCACTGGGTCTTGACAGACTCATTATGCTGATGACAGGTTCATCAAGTATTAGAGAAGTGATTGCCTTTCCTAAAACACAAAAAGCACAATGTATCTTAACCCAAGCACCATCGGAAGTTGAACCAGACCAACTGATAGAACTAAGCTTAAGAGTTCGTAAACAAATTGACGCGTAGGTTCGATTTTGTCGAACTTCAAACCATAAAAAACAAAGGACACACATGAAAAAACTATTTCTTATTATCGGAGCACCAGGCTCTGGAAAAACAACAGATGCAAGTATTATCGCAGGGAGAAATGACAATATCGTTCACTATTCTACAGGTGACATGCTCCGTGAAGAGGTAGCTTCAGGTTCTGAACTTGGTCAAACAATTGATGGGTTTATTTCTAAAGGTGCTTTGGTTCCTTTAAATATTATTATTGACACCATCATTTCTGCGATTAAACAAGCTCCTGTAGATAACATCTTAATTGATGGTTACCCACGTTCAGTTGAGCAAATGACTGCACTTGATGAGCTTTTAGAAAAAGAAGATGAAATTACTTTGGTTTCTACCATTGAAGTAAGGGTTTCAGGAGAAGTAGCAAAAGACAGAATCTTAGGACGTGCTGCCGATGCTAAACCAGGTGAAGAGCGTTCAGATGACAGTGTTGAAGTATTCTATGACAGAATGAAAATTTACACTGACCCTTTAGCTGAAATTCAAGCTTTCTATACAGCCAAAAACCTATTAAAAATTATTAATGGTGAAAGAAAACTCGATCCAATTGTTGCTGAAATGGAAGTATTTGTTCAAAGTAACATCTAATGTTACTAATTTTTCTTTTATAACCATTCCATTAAGTTGTTAGTATCAGCTAACAACTCCACTTCATTTAATACAAGCAATGACAATGAAGTTGGTCGACTAGAAGAGTAGCTCTCTGACATTTTAGACAAAGCCCTTCTTCCTCTTGCCGAATTAATAAAATGTACAATGAAACGACTATCCATTTTAAGATTATTTTTCATACGAATGATACTCATATAATGAGGAACAACATAACCTTCTTGACCTTTTTCCACATAACAAGCAATCATTGGGGAGTAAAGACTTACAACGATATCACCAGCTCTTGTTAATTGTTTTGGAGAAACCTTCTCTCCCACATTTACCTTAATCATCTTTCTTTCATCTAAAAAAGCCACTGGTTCCAATGAGAGCATACTAAGCTCTTTATACTCGGTTAATGAGGCTTTACTATGCCCTTCTACGAGATAAGTTCCTTTAATAACGTTTGCAATTTCTTGTAATTTCATAATTTTCCTTTCCTTTCCATTTGATAATATTTTAAATCTTTATTAAAACTTAAATTATTATAGTTAATACCCTATAAATATTAAATTAATATTAATTAATTATTTTAATATATAAGATAAAGATTTATTAATCATAATAATATTAAGTAGTAATATATATATTTCAATAACTATCTACTTGAATAAACACCTTCCCTAATTTATTAACTATTCATTAAACTTCTATTATCTATTATCTGTTATAAATATGTTAGAATTATAAAATTTATTTTACTAAGGATACTAAATGCCCTATATATTTTTACTAATATTTATGTTTGTATTTACTGCATGTAATTCAACAAACCCTTCAAAACAAGCAAATATCTTACCTATCAGTAGTCAAAATACCGATGTAAATGACCTACAAATTATTGATGAAGATTCAATTGTTGGAACCTATCTGTTAAAGCAAGGAATGTTTCGTAGTCAAAAGATTACTGAGGGCTATCTGGTAATCGAAGAGATTGATGTTAATAATTATGGATACTATTATGTCACCATAGCCGATAAGTTATCACCTGAAACCCATACTGGTATTTTCTATAAAAAAGGTGGAAAATTTGTTCAAAAAGTGATTGAGGATAGTACAGAGTCAGAAGTTCGTCAAGGAAAAAATAAATCTAAAATGAGTATTATTGACAACATGCACCTTGCCCAAGAAGGAAAATTATTAAAACTTTATATTAATTCTACAAAGAAAGAAAAACTCATCTGGGAACGTGATCTTGATGATATTGATAAAAGTACAAAAATGACAGAAGCATTAACACATGCACGTTATGAATACTTAAAGTTTTACCAAGAAAAATGTGCAGATTGTGCAGAATTTTGTGGTGACTCAGCCTATACAAAAGTAAAACCAAGTACCAATAATGACAACTAGCTATTGGGATGTCTTAAAACATCCTGTAGTTGCACGACTTACCCTCATACAATTTATCTCCTATTTTGGAACTTGGTTTTCACAAGTTGCCATTGCCTCTATGATGCTGGAATATGGTGCATCAGAACTTGCTATTGCCTATATCTTTATGATGCTAATGCTTCCAGCCATTGTTTTAGCCCCTATTTCTGGTTGGATTATTGACAAAGTTTCTTTTAAAAAGCTTATGAGTATTTTACTTATTATTGAAATTATCATGACCCTTCTTTTTATGACCATAAACTCACTAGAAGACATCAACGCCTTAATGCTTTTTGTATTTATACGCTCAGCTGCTTCCTCCATATTATTTGCAGCAGAAATGGCTCTTTTTCCCAAAATACTTCAAGGAGAAATGCTTAAAAAAACCAATGAACTGCACTCCATTGTTTGGTCAGTTTGTTTTGCAGCTGGTATGGCACTTGGTGGTCTTGTTACTTACTATTTTGGCTATGATACAACTTTTCTTATTGATGTTATACTCTATTCAATAGCATTTATACTTCTATTAGGACTTCAGCTCTCTTTAGAACCTATTAAACATACCGAATCAGCACTAAAAATGATGAAAAGTGGCTTTATCTATTTAAAAAATCATAAAAAGCTTATACATCTAATACTCTTACATGCAAGCATTGGTTTTACCTCCTTTGAAACCTTGATTACACTCTTAGCTGACTTACACTACAAATACATCGTTGCCATTCCACTTGCCATTGGTTGGATTAATGCAACACGAGCTTTAGCCATGACCATTGGTCCCCTTTTATTCTCAAAATATATCAATGATAAGAATTTACATTATATTTTTACCTTACAAGGTCTAGCCATTATTTCTTGGTCATTTGTACAACACCATTATATGTTCTCTATCATGGGAATATTTATTGTTGGACTTTTATCAACTTCTCTTTGGTCTTATACCTATTATATGTTACAAAAAGAGATAGAAGTAAAATATTTAGGTCGTGTGATTGCCTATAACGATATGATATTCATGTTATTTAATATTTCCATAACGCTCTTTGTCGGTTATGCTGCCAAAATGGGTATGGAGTTAAAATACATTAGTATCATCATGGGTTGTGGCTTTATCAGTACAGCAATTTACTATAAATGGTTTAAAAAACATTATTTATCCGATTTAGATAATAAAAGTGTATAATAATTATTACATTTACCACAACAATCAATAAGGATAAAAAATGCTAAAAACTTACTCCAAAATATTACTGGCATCCCTGCTACTTAGCCCTCTTCTTTTCGCTGATAACAAAGCAGAAAAATCACACTTTTATGCCCAATGGCAAAAAACTTATGGAGAAAAAGATGATGATGTTGCCAATGCTGTTCTTATGTTAGAAGAGGCACATACTGCTGTAGTTGGAACTTGTAAATCTTTCAATGCAGAACGTTCTGATATTTGTGTAACACGACTTAATGCGCAAGGAGACACAGTTTGGCGTAAACTCCTTGGTGGCAAAAAAACTGATAAAGCTGTTGCTATTTCTCGTGCTAAAGATGGCAACTTACTTATCTTAGGTGATAGTAAATCTTTTCCAGTTGCTGATGGACAAAATATTTATGTAGCTAAAATATCCTTGGAAGGTGAACTTCTTTGGGAAAATTCTTTTGGTGGAGATAGAGATGAATATGCTGCTGGAATTGCAGGAACCAACGATGGTGGGGCTTTGTTGGTAGGTGATTCAGAGTCTTTTTCTAACAAAGGATACCGAGATATATACATTATTCGTTTAGATAAAAATGGAAAAATGCTAAGCACAAAAACCATTGGTGGAGAGCTTAATGATGAAGCCAATGCCCTTACTAGAACAAGTGATGGAAACTTTATAATGGTAGGTGCAAGAGAGATAAAAAGCTCAGGAGATGCAGACTTTTTTATAATGAAACTAAATCAAAATGGAGAAAAATTGTGGGCAAGAACCTTAGGTGAAAAATACAATGATGTACTTCATGCTGTAACCCCAACACCTGATGGAGGTATTGTTGCTACAGGAAAAACACGTTCATATAATTCCGACCAAACTGATTTACCTATTATGCATTTTAACAAAGATGGAAAACTTATTTGGTTTAAAATTTACGGTTTTGGATACTATGATGAAGGTAATGCAGTCACCGTAACAAGTAAGGGTAACTATATGGTTGCTGGAACAACCAACTCAATGGGTAAAGGAGGCTTTGACAACTACATCTTAGCACTTGACAAAAAAGGAACATTGTTATGGTCAGGTACTTATGGTGGAGAAAATAAAGACATCGCTCATGGCATCACAAGGACAACCGATGGTTCAGTTATCGTTGTTGGTGAAAGTGATAGTTACAGCCGTTCTAAAAACTTCTTTATGATTAAACTAAAGTAAGTATTTTAACAAAACTCTTAAATATTCATGATATACTCATTTCTCAAAATTAAACAATTAAAGGAAAATATCATGAGTGGAACCATAACACCAATAGATGAAATGACATTATCAGGTACCAAAGGTAAAATCACGATTACAACTGTAGCACAACCTTATGGACCAAAAAGTGAAAGCGTCGCAAGTATTGGAATATCATTAAAAGCAGATGCAACGGAGCCTGAATGGAAAGTACATATTCCAAAAGCCAATATTGCACAAGTTATTGAAGCTTTACAAAAAGCTGAGCAAGAACTCTAAGCATTCTCTTCCTCAAAAAAGTTAAAGAAGTTAATCAAATACTTAACTTCTCTTAACTTTCACATTTCTTTATTATCTAAAAACTTTCGCACAATCATTTTCGATACCATCAGGTACTGTAGCAATCGTCATAAATTCTTCCATTGTTAACTTAGGGTACATCAATGAAATATAATACTTAGGATTTAAAATTTTTGCTTCACCATTTTCAATAAGTAGAGGATAGGGTAACATCCCAGCATTATCTAACCCTATTTGTTTTGGAAATTTCTGCGTACGTTTATTTAACTTAACACCTATAAGGGTAGCCCCATTTGCTAAATCTAATGAAAAAGCAACACGCTTATTATTCACTAACTTCGCTTTTAAATTATCACCTCGTGCCACAACAATATGGTCTTTAAAATAAGGTAAGTTATTCATAAATTGATATTTTGGTAAAAGCTGAAATTTCAGTTTATCAGATGAATTTTGAATACCTTTAAATTCACTAACTATTGATGTTAAAATTTTTACAGCATCTTCTTTTACAAACTCATTCTCTAAAAATGCTTTGGCCAAATAAAGAGGGTTTGTAATGCTCACTCTCTTATCTTTTTCGTTAATGAGCAATCTCAATGTTGCTAAATGACCTCTATTTTCTTTTGAAGACATTTTTTTTAAGGCATCACTTGTAAATACAATTGAAGTGAGTTGTTTCTTTTTATCTAAAGAAACTACCGTTATAATTTGAAAACCAGCCTTTTCAAGTTTAGCCTTTGCCTCATCAATAGAGATTAAGCCTGTTCTTAAATATGTAGAAATACGTCCTTTATCAACCTCTCCCACCATAACAGAAGCTTTTTTAGTATTTTGTTTATACCTTTCTTCTGATGTCATATAACCAGGTGGAATCCTTGATTCATACTGAATCCTTCGATCATCAAGCCCTCTTTCAGAAATATCCTCCTTTTCAACACCAATAGCTACAGTAACAGGTTCAGGAATGGCTACATTCACTTTAGGTACGGTAGGAATTACAATCTTTATTGTATTAGCCGTTTCTTTTACCTCTGTGGCTTTTACAGCTACTGCTTCTGCTTTTTCTACTTCTGCTTTTTCTTTTTGCTTTACTTCAAGCTCTTCTTTCATCTCAAAGCCTAACTCTTTAAAAATTCTAATAACAGAAGCTGAAATCTCTTTCATATAAGCTATCTTCTTTGGATCAGTAATCCCTGTGGTTGCTAACCAATTATCTACGGATGCATATCCTACATGAATCTCTCCAGAACCTTTTGGAATGTAAAAATAAACTGAACATGGTGCAAATGCTCCTGCATGAGGGTCACCTTGATTAAAGACAGCATTTGAAAACTCAAAGTGACAAAGTGATGAAACCCAATAAGCATCATACTTATCAAATTCTAACTCCAAATCTTCATATTCAAATTTCACATCTAAAAAACCTGCAATAATAAACTTATTATTTTTAAATAATAAATTGTGTTTGGGTATAAACTCTTCTACATACTCTTCTATGTCTTCTACTTCACCTATCTTTTTTACCATTTTAAGTAATGGCTTCTCTGGTAATGCTGCTGAATAACTTAAAGTTTTACGCTCAGTTGGTTTCATTTCTGCTTCTACATGTTTATCTACTTTAGACATCATCACGCGAAACTTCTCTTTCGTTTCTTCGTCACTTTCACCTATTATCTTTAACATCGTTTCTACATTTAAATGTCCATACCATGTGGTATCTCCACCTTCTGCATCTTTAAGTTTCTTATAGGCTAAAAGGTTAAACGGTGCATACGCTCCAAAGTCTGGGTTTTTAAGTAGTAATGGTCTTAATGACTCTATATCAAATAAAGTATAAAAACTCAATAAGTCTAAATTCTTCTCTTTGAACTTATTGTAGTAATGGTTCTCTATATGCTCATTTTTTGCTGAAGTATTAAACCCTATTTTCCCTAAGTTATCTATCATCGCACCCAGCTCAGCATCTGGTTGTCCTTTCGTTCCATAAAACTCTACCAGTACTGATTCCCCTGCTTTAGCTTTTTCTATCTCTTCTTTTACCTCTGTCGCTTTTACAGCTACTACTTCTACTTTTTTTACTTCTGCTTTTACTTCTGCTTTTTCTTTTTGCTTTACTTCAAGCTCTTCTTTCATCTCAAAGCCTAACTCTTTAAAAATTCTAATAACAGAAGCTGAAATCTCTTTCATATAAGCTATCTTCTTTGGATCAGTAATCCCTGTGGTTGCTAACCAATTATCTACGGATGCATATCCTACATGAATCTCTCCAGAACCTTTTGGAATGTAAAAATAAACTGAACATGGTGCAAATGCTCCTGCATGAGGGTCACCTTGATTAAAGACAGCATTTGAAAACTCAAAGTGACAAAGTGATGAAACCCAATAAGCATCATACTTATCAAATTCTAACTCCAAATCTTCATATTCAAATTTCACATCTAAAAAACCTGCAATAATAAACTTATTATTTTTAAATAATAAATTGTGTTTGGGTATAAACTCTTCTACATACTCTTCTATGTCTTCTACTTCACCTATCTTTTTTACCATTTTAAGTAATGGCTTCTCTGGTAATGCTGCTGAATAACTTAAAGTTTTACGCTCAGTTGGTTTCATTTCTGCTTCTACATGTTTATCTACTTTAGACATCATCACGCGAAACTTCTCTTTCGTTTCTTCGTCACTTTCACCTATTATCTTTAACATCGTTTCTACATTTAAATGTCCATACCATGTGGTATCTCCACCTTCTGCATCTTTAAGTTTCTTATAGGCTAAAAGGTTAAACGGTGCATACGCTCCAAAGTCTGGGTTTTTAAGTAGTAATGGTCTTAATGACTCTATATCAAATAAAGTATAAAAACTCAATAAGTCTAAATTCTTCTCTTTGAACTTATTGTAGTAATGGTTCTCTATATGCTCATTTTTTGCTGAAGTATTAAACCCTATTTTCCCTAAGTTATCTATCATCGCACCCAGCTCAGCATCTGGTTGTCCTTTCGTTCCATAAAACTCTACCAGTACTGATTCCCCTGCTTTAGCTTTTTCTATCTCTTCTTTTACCTCTGTCGCTTTTACAGCTACTGCTTCTACTTTTTTTACTTCTGCTTTTGCTACTTCTATGTTCATCTTGAAGCCCAACTCTTTAAAGACTTGTATCATATCAGCAGATGTTTTTTTAATTGCAGTTATTTGAGCTTCATTATTAATATCAGCCATAGAGATCCAATGTTCTAAAGGAACATAGCCAACATAAAGTTTTCCAGAACCTTTTGGAACATAGAAATAAACTGTACAAGGAGCAAGTACTCCTGCTTGTGGTATAGCACGATTAAAAATCGTATTTGTAAATTCTAAATGACAAATAGGAGAAACCCAAAAAGCGTCATACTTTTCAAATTCTAAATCTAAGTCTTCATATTCCATTTTAAAGTCAGCAACACCTGCTAGAAGAAAATGATTTTCTACAAACAGACTATCATATTCCATAATAAATTCTTCTACAAAACCTTCAATATCATCAACATTAGAAATATCTTTAACCATTTTAAAAATAGGCTCTTTAGGCAAAGGCTTATCAAAAGTCATTTTTTTAACTTCTGTTGGTTTTAATTCTTGAGCCACTAAGCTATCAAGTTTTGCTACCATAACTTTAAATTTTTCTTGTAAAATTTTATCTTTTTCACCAATAATATCTAACATGGTATCTGTCATCAAATGTCCATACCACGTTATATTATTATCTTTTTCCTTTTCAAGATGCTGATATGCTAAAAAAGTAAATGGTGCGTAGAGAGCAAAATCAGGATTTTCAATTAAGAGTTCATGCATTGTCTCCAAATCTGTAACCGTATAAAAATTTAAAAGTTCAAGGTTTTTTTCTTTATACTTTTTATAATATTTAGTATCAACCCGTTCATTTTTAAATATAGTCTTAAATTTAATACTTTCGAGTTGTTTAACCATCCTTTTCAAATCTGTTTCAGATAAGTTTTTAGTTCCTTGTAACTCTGTCAGTGTTGAAGTAGAAGCTAACGTCATCGTTAGTATAATTATTCCTAATAACTTTGGAAAAATATTCAGTCTCATAAAATGCCCTTTTTTCACTTAGATAAAACAATAATAACACCTTTTGATGTTTTTGGCAGATGTCAATGATTTTTATAGAAGAGATAATTGAGAAGAGCTACCAAAAGTGACTTGGTAGCTTTGTTTGAAAAGAGGAAAAAATTATTTGCTATCTTTAGCAGTATCAGATGCACTGTCTACTGTTGTTTTAGACACATCAGATGCATTATCAGCAGCAGTTTTAACAGCTGTTCCAGCTTCTGTTGTAGCCGTTTTAGTAGCATCAGTTA
>CACVAU010000078.1 GCA_902727915.1 uncultured Sulfurovum sp. | reverse complement strand
CAGATGTTGCAAAACAGATGATAGCTGATGCAAGTGAGCGTACAGGAATAGACTTTGAGAATCTTCTTTTTGAAGAGAATGATAATTTAGGGCAAACAGAGTATACGCAACCAGCTATTTTATTGGTAGCTGCTATTGCACATAAACTTTTTATCGATGCAACAGAGATTAAACCAACAATTACCATGGGACACTCACTCGGTGAGTTCTCTGCTTTAGTAGCTGCTGGTGCTTTAGATGCCATTGATGCTGTTGAGCTGGTTAACTTACGTGGAAAACTTATGGCTGAAGCTTGTTCAAAACAAGAAGTGGGGATGATGGTTTCTCTAGGTCTTTCAGACGAAGTAGTAGAAGGTATTTGTGAAGAACAAAGAGCAGCTGGACTTCAAGTGTGGGCTGTTAACTACAATGCTGATGGTCAGATTGTTATTGCCGGAATTAAAAAAGACTTAGAAGTTTTAGCACCCATTTTAAAAGAGGCAAAAGCTAAAAGAGCAATGTTGCTTGATATGTCAGTGGCTTCACATTGTCCATTACTTCAAGAGGCTGTTGAACCACTTTCGGTAAAGTTAAATGAGATGATTAAAGATGAGTTTGTTGCTCCTGTTATTTCAAACGTAACAGCAAATGCTTATGGTTCAAAAGCTGAAGCACTTGACTTACTTCCTCAACAACTTGTATTGCCCGTTAAGTACAAACACTCTATGGCAAACTTTGATGATGAGGTAGATTGTTACATTGAATTTGGTCATGGTGCTGTTCTTAAAGGACTGAATAGAAAAGCAACTAAGAAACCACACTTTAATGTTTCAGATATGGCTTCACTTGAAGCAACTATTGAAGCGATTAAAGCTTTATAATATCTTTGTAGGGTACGTTTTTAACGTACCACTAATATACTTTCCAATCTAAAAAATCAAACAAACGAGTACCCATGAAACTAAGTAACCGTGCAAACAACATCGCACAATCTGAAATACGCGCAATGTCCATTTTATGTAATGAAAAAAAAGGACTGAACATGGCCCAAGGGCTTTGCGACCTTGAAGTGCCTTTACCTGTTGTACAAGGGGCAAAAGAGGGCATTGATACTGGGCAAAATACCTACACCTCTGCTTATGGTAACTACAAACTAAGAGCTGCCATTGCTAAAAAACAAAATGACTTTTACGACCAAGGAGTCGAAGTAGACAATGTTTTGGTAAGTCTTGGAGCCACAGGAGCGTTTTATGCAACGGCGATGTCTTTGCTTAATGAAGGTGATGAGGTAATATTGTTTGAGCCTTACTATGGTTATCATGTGGCAACGCTTCAGTCCATCGGTTGTAAGATAAAATACATCCGAACCACGCCACCAAGTTATGCGATAGATTTTAATGAACTGAAAGAGGCTATTTCTGAAGAGACAAAAGCCGTACTCATTTGTAACCCTTCAAATCCTAGTGGAAAAGTTTATACCAAAGAAGAGTTAGAAACACTTTCAAGCATTATTAATGACAATGACCTCTTTTTGTTTTCCGATGAGATGTACGAACACTTTATTTACGATGGTTTAGAATTTGTTTCAGCCTTGAGCATTGAGAGTTTAAAAGAGCGAACGGTGGTCATCTCTGGGTTTTCAAAGATTTACTCCATTACCGGTTGGCGACTTGGGTATGCCATTACGAGTAAAGAAGTGATTGACGCTGCATCAGCCTTTAATGACCTTGTCTATGTCTGTCCTCCTGCTCCACTGCAAAACGGAATTTTAAAAGGACTGAATGAACTGCCAAAGTCTTACTACACCGATGTGGCAAAAGAGCATCAAGAAAAAAGAGACAAGTTCATAAAAGCTCTTAATGACGCTGAGCTAAAAGCTGAGTACGTTAAAGGTGCTTATTATGTACTCGCAGACATTTCCAAACTTGAAGGTGCTGATGACAAAGAAAAAGTAGTGAACTTGTTAGAAAAAACAGGCATTGCTACCGTACCTGCTAGAGCTTTTTATCAAGATAGCGAAGGCATTAATTTGGCTCGATTTTGTTTTTCTAAAAAGGCAGAAGAGTTGGATGAGGCTATTGAGAGATTGAAAAGGCTTTAGGTTTTTGTTGTTGTTTTAATCTCTTCAGGAATACTTTTCTCTCCTGTGGTTGAGTTATTAATTTTAAAGAGTGAGAAGAAAATATAGGATAATAGAATGAATAAAAAAGATGAAGCTTGTTTAATTTTAGGAATAAATCCAAATAAATGGTTTGATGAAAATTCAGATAAAAATTGTAAAGTTAATAAAAAGTTAAAAAAATTAACTGAACATCATTTTTGGATAGGAAATTTTTCGTCAGAAAATATTTTTAAGGGTATGAAAGGTATTATTAAAGTAGGGCATGATAATAAGAGAGGAGAATACTGTAAAGATTTTCAAGAATTAAAAAGAGGAATTTATGCTACTTTTGAAGTCATTGAGATTTATAAAGAAGATAAAAGAATTCATTTGAAAGTAATAGATAATTTCTTTTTACACAATGAGATTGTTACAGATAGTCAGGCGATAAATATATTAGGTGAAGAAAAATTTAATTTAATAAGAAAGTCAGCTGATATTATTTCTTTTGATGAATATCAAAAAATAAGAAATATATTTTTTCAAAACCTTCGTAAAGATAGACCATCTAAAAGGAAGAAGCAAAAATATCAAAAGGTTAAAATTTATGATAGAAACATTAAAATTAGGGATTATGCATTAGAACTTGCAAATTTTAAATGTGAATTAAATACAACTCATAAAAGTTTTGTTTCAAATAAGAATGGTAAAGAATATATGGAGTCACATCACTTACTACCTTTAAAGGCTTATAGTTATCCAGAATTCAAAGATATTAATTTAGATGTAGTTTCGAATATTATTTCACTATGTCCTAACTGTCATAGGTTAATGCATTATGGATTGGAAAAAGAAGTTGTACCAAACTTAGTAATCTTATTAGAGGATAGGGTAAATCGTTTAAAAAGTGCAGGAATTTATATTACTATTGAAGAGTTGAAAAGTATATATTTAGAGAGTTTTTCAATTAAATAAACCTTAAAGGTTGGGGAAGTATTGTTTAAAGAAAAGCATTTTAAATATCCATATTTAGTAAAAACCAAATCCAAATAATCATAATATTTCAACCAAACCAATACTCGTTTTTTTAATTCTTGGTATTGAATTTATGCCGATTCCCATTTAACGGTGTTTTCGGGGAAAACACCCTTGTATAATCAAAATAAGAGAAAAAGATGCTAATCTAATCTCTAAAGGATTTAAGGGTAAATCGAAACACCCTAAAGCATTAAAATAATCAAAAATATTGAGCAAATATACTTGAATATTTTA
>CACVAU010000077.1 GCA_902727915.1 uncultured Sulfurovum sp. | reverse complement strand
GGTATATTATGGATCCTCATACAGCTACCTGTATGAAGTCCTATGAAAAAGATGCGACTAAAGATTTAAAGACCATTGTGTACTCTACAGCAGAGTGGACAAAGTTCTCGCCAACGGTTGCTAGAGCATTAGGTCAAGCTGACATTAGCGAAGACACAGCTGCGATTGAGTGGATTAAAAACAATACGAATGTAACTTCACCAGAGATGATTGATGGTCTTTTTGCAAAAGAGATTAAACATACGGTTATTGTAGAAAAAGAAGATATTCAGAAAGAGATGCTTACTTTTTTATAAAAGTAACTTCAGCAGTAGGCTCGTAGGACTAGTCCTACAAAAGCCTTAATTGAATTATTTTAACTCTAATACTTTTCCTACTTTAGAATCCCATAAGTCAAGATTTTTAGGAATAGCTCTAGGGTTAGTATCTTGCTCTTTTTGAGTAAGTGCTTCTACTTCATTCGGGTTATATTCTGTCTTTTCATCTCCAAACTTTACCGTACGAATTTTTAAATTATCTTTTGACGCAGTTATGAGTTTAAATTGCCAAAACTTAGCAGAGTCGAGCGTCCATGATTTGTCATCGTCATTACTTCGTGTTGGGGCTCCCCAGCTTCCTTCTCCTATGAATGTTGTTCCTTTTTCTTTGTCAATGACAAAACCTTCATCACCAAATAAGTCTGGCTTTAGTGGATGCGTATATTTTACTAAGTGTGAATCACACTCTATGGCAAGTTGTACGCCATTTTTGTAAAAGAGTGGCGACCAGTCTAAGTAGCGTAAGCGTCCTTCTGATTTACTCTTTTTATGAGGACGTAGAGGTCGGTGATAAGAGAGAACTTTCCAAGGCTTTACATCTTTTTCCAATGTCTCTTTGAGCCATTTTGTTTGTTTATCCCATCGTTTATGATGTCTCCATTTCTCTTTAGAAACCATATCATAATAACCCACACCATGTTCTAATTCTGTGTTGAGGGTATAGAGAGATAAAAAGTTAAAGTCAACTTTTGAATAGACATCCTTGTTGGGTACATCAAAGAGTTTGTTTAACATGTGTGCATCACGGTTTTCATGGTTTCCATGGGTTAGTAACAATGGATAAATACGTCCATCATTACTGATGGTTTGTTGCCATTCATCTAACCAACTTTTCCATTCCTTACTTGTTCCTTCGGCTGTATAGTCTCCACCATGGGCAATGAAGAGAGGACGTATTTTAGAGATGAGTATGTTTCCTCGTATGCGTCCTCTGGGAATGGTTCTAGAGTCACCACCAGCGACAAAAGTAAACGCTTCATTACTTGAAGGAGCTGTTTTAAAATACATGGTTTTAGAACAATCATTTTCAGTACAGACTTTAAAGTAATAAGCTGAATCGGCTTTTAAGTTTTGAAGACGTACAAAATTATTATGCATACCTCGGTATTTGGTTTGACGGTTGGGTAAAGCTTGTTTTTCTGTTTGTTTGGTTAATCCATAGTGAAGTGTTGGTTTTCCTTCATATTGGTTCCATGCAATGGTCATGGTACTCATTGGGTTGTCGTTCCACATTAAACGGTATTTGTCACTTTGAACCTTAGGAGTTTGAGGTGAATGTGTACTGCAAGCTGTTAGTAATAATAGCCCAACTATTGTGAGTAAGTATGAAGGGATATAACTTTTACTTTTTTTCAAGATTTTTCCTTTTTTATATGTTGTAAATTGTGTATAATCATAACATTAGTTTATTAGACTTTTTAGTAAAAGTTTATTTCAAAGGGTATACAAATTGGGTTGGGGAATACATTTACATCTTATTGCTGCTATTTCATGGATTGGTGGCTCTGTCTTCATGTTTGTTTTGGGGGTTTCATTGCGAAATAAAGAGGATCAGGACATGGTTTATCCACGGATTGGTCCTATTTTTGGTTATTTTGAAATCGTGGTTTTAATCTTGCTTATTTCTACAGGTATTTGGATGATTGTGGAGAACAATATGATCTATGTTCTTTTTAACTTTGATGCACACAGTGAAGTCATAGATGCACTGCGTGAAAAGTTGGTTTTGGTGGTCATTATGACGATAATTACCATCATACATTTAAAAATAGCATTTAAAACTAATGGTAAAGAGAGAACACGGTTACAGACACTCTTTTCAAGAGGTTCTTCATTGGGAATTTTTGTTTTGAACTTTATTGTTCTGCATTATGCCATTGTTTTGAGAGATATTTTATAGTGTGCGTTGTCTCTCTTGTCATAAATTAAGTCTCTTCACATTTTGTAAGCAATGTCAGACAAATCTACTACAGCCAACGGTTTCTAAAAGAGTTTTTGGCTCTTTAGAAGTGTATAGTTTTTTTAAATATAACAACATTGAAGATTTACTACTCACCAAACACACACCACAAGGTTTTAAACTCTATAAAGCCTTGGCAAAACTCTCTTTTAAACCATTTATGCAAAAATTTATGAGTGAAGATGAGCGAACAGTGTATGTGGTCGGCATTGATGAAAATGTAAAGTCAGGTTATGCACATGTTGCACTGCTTACCCATGAGATGAAAGCCAAAAATGTCAACGTTCAACATGCTAAACTCATGGCTCAAAATGTAGACAGTTATTCGGGTAAAACTTTACAGTTTCGTTTAGAAAATCCTAGAGATTTTGCGTACAGTGGTAAAAAAGGAGTAGAGGTAATTTTAGTGGATGACATTGTCACCACTGGCACAACCCTGCAAGAGGCTGCTAGGGTCTTAAAACAAAATGATGTTAATGTTCTTTTTGCTTTAACTTTGGCAAGTGTTGAGTGGGAATAAAGGCTTTATTCCTACTTTTTAAAACTTTCTTTAGAGTAACCTAAGTACTCGTTAAAGTTATTAACATAAGAGTCAATGTTCTCAGAAAGCATAAGCTTGTATTGTTCTGTAAAGAATTCTAAAATTGCTTCTTTTTCTTTTGCTAAATCATCACCTTTTTGGTAACCTGCTGCTGTAACCCATGCGTTAAAACGTGAACCTGCAAACATTAAAGAGTTTGCTATTTGTCCAGCGCTTGCTTCTTCTCTAGTGATTGCTTCATTAGCCAAGTTAATGAAACTATCAGCTCTTTCGTAAAACTTTTCGTCTAATGGTTGTGTTTGTTCTTCTGCCATTGTATATCCTTATATTTTATGGCTGAATTTTACTGAATTTAACTTAAGTATATGTTTCGATGTATTAAGGGTATAATCTTTTCAAAAAACATGGGTAAAAGAATGGACATAGAAGAATATGAAGAAAATCTAAAAATCGCCATAGAGAAACTGAAAACTTTCCCTTTACATGAACTTGACACAAATCCAAAACTTTTAAAAGAGGCATTTGATATCTTTTACAAACATGAGGTTTTTTCTCTTTATAAAGTTGAACTTTCAGAACACAATGAATACAAGTTTATTCTTTTCTCGACCCTAACACAATATTCAGGAAGTTTAGCATTTTTAGCCATTCAAATCTTGGCTGGAA
>CACVAU010000076.1 GCA_902727915.1 uncultured Sulfurovum sp. | reverse complement strand
AAGCCTCTTCTATTGGTGGCTTTTTAGTTAAGCTAAAATTGTTTATTTTAGCTTATGGAATTGATAAGTTTCTCAAGCTTTCTTTCACTAGTCAAACATTGGCGTTTAACTAGCAATTTGGGTTAAAGTAACCCTTAGACTAAAAAATCCACAAGTCTTCTATGCCACCGTATTTAATGCTACTCAAATTGATGGCTTACGTTCTTTAAAAGAGGATTTGGGGATTAAAGAAGTCATAACAGAGTTCAAACCCATTGAAGCTGCTCAAAAGATTTTAGAAAACTCTAATGCCAATATTAATCATGTTGCAGGGAATAGGGCTTTTTATAGAGCCTCCGAAGATAAAATTCAACTACCACTCAAAGAGCAGTTTAACTCTGAGATGGATTATTACTCAACAGCCTTGCATGAACTAAGTCATTGGACAGGACATGAAAGCAGGTTAAACAGAGACATGCGTAATCCTTTTGGTTCAATCGCTTATGCCAAAGAAGAACTAAGAGCTGAGATAGGTTCTTACATGCTCTCAGCAAAAATAGGAATTGACTTTGATCCCTCTCAACATCATGCCTACATTGATAATTGGGTTTCTATTTTAGAAGACAAAGCAAGTGAGATTTTTAAAGCTTCTGCTGATGCTTCAAAGATTGTATCGTTTATAACAGCTCTACAAGAAGAACAAAAAGAGAAATTAGAAAAACAAGAAGAGACCCTAGAAAAAGAATTAGATGAAAACAACAAAGAATCCTTTTCAAACATCATGGTAGGAGCTGTAGAACAAATGGAAAATAATGAATTAAAACTGGAACAACTTCAAAAGTCTTTACCTGCACTCTCTAAAAATATTGAATTAGAAGAGCTACGCTTAGCCATTTCAAAAACTAAAGAGACCTTACTTAAACAAAATATCAATGAATCCATAAAGCAAGAGCTTCAAGAGTTAAGCTCCATACTCTCAAATCTTTATCAAGATATAGAGAAAGCAGAGACACAACAACAAGAGAGTTCCTTAGTACCTAAAGAAGAAACACTTTACACCCACAATACCTACCTTGCCGTACCTTACCAAGAAAAAGAAGAAGCTAAAAGAGCAGGGGCTAAATGGGATAAAAATGAAAAGTCTTGGTATGCTCCAAAAGGTTCAGAAATTAATACGTTCAAAACGTGGAGTATAGAGCAACAAGAGCTTAAATCAATGACCCTTACAGGTGATGCCATCACACAAGCCATCTCTTCTTTCAAGGAAGCTATTGAGTCTAAAGGTCTACTGCTTGATGATGAACCTATCATGGATGGTAAGATTCATAGGGTTCCTGTAGTAGGTGATAAACGAGGTAAAAAGTCTGGAGCTTATATAGGGTACATGGATGGTACACCAGCAGGATTTATACAAAATTATAAAATGGGTTCAAAAGACAATTGGAAAGCCATAGGTTATGAATTTTCCAATGGATTGACCCAAGAAGACTATGATAGACAAAAAGCCCTTAATCAAGCCAAACAACTTGAACGAGAGAACGAACTTAATAAAGTACATGAGGAAACAGCTTTACTCTCTCAAAGTAAATTTAAAGAAGCAAAGAGTAGCGATGATACACACCCTTATTTAGTAACAAAAGATGTCAAAAATTATGGTCTTAAAATAGATGAAAAAAATAACTTACTCATGCCCCTTCAAGATAGTGAGGGCAAACATTGGTCTAACCAAAAGATCAATGTCAATTTTAAAGGCTTTGAGAAACACGCTAAAAAAGAGGGTAACTTTTTTATTATTGGCGAACAAAATTTAGACAAAACCCAAGAAATGATTATTGTTGAAGGATATTCTACAGGGGCTACCATACATGAAGCTACAGGAAAAACTGTTATTGTTGCTGTGGATTCTGGAAATTTACTAGCAGTTACCCAAGCTCTTGATACAAAATATCCTAACAGCACTATTTTACTTGCTGCTGATAATGATAAACGACTAGAGTTAAAAGGAAAAATAAATGTGGGTTATCTCAAAGCATTTGAAGCAGCGAGAAATACAGGACGAAATTTAACCTATCCTTCTTTTTCGAATGAAGAGATAAAAGCCAATCATAGTGACTTTAATGATCTTGCTAAAACAAAAGGGTTAAAAGAGGTAAAACGTATTATTGAAAATTCTTTGGAGAAATCTAAAGTATTACAGCAAAGAGGTAGAGAACTTCAAAAAGAGCAAAATCAGACGAATCAGAAAGTTCGTAAAAAAGAGGTTGTTCGGGCTGTTAGTATTAGTAGGTAAACTCTAAATTATCTACGATTCCTAACCTTTGATATGATTAGGAAGAATAATCCTATCAAAGATAAAAAATGTCATTTGAAAAAAAATGGATATGGCAAAGAGAAACCTATCCTAACTTTGAATACAATCAAACAAAATTAGACCCAATATTACAAGAGATAAAGAGTGTGGATATAGTAACTGACATACAAATAATAATATGTGAGACTTACTTTAACGTCCCTCATTCAAAAGAGATACTAATCAAAAACCACATTTAAAGCCACTTTACAAGCTTCCAAAATCTTATCTTCCACACAACCCACTTTATGAGCCAATCTCTTCTGAGAAAGTGAACGAACTTGAAAAAGGTCAATGGATGACTTTTTAGAAAGACCATTTTGTACATTGGGTTCAATTGTTACCATCCAAGGGACAAGCTCATAATGCTCTTTAAAATCTGTTAAAGGAGCAATAATCTTTAAAGCCAATTTTCCAACCATATCGTTATTTAAAATAACACAGGGTCTACTTTTTTTCATTTCTGAACCTAGAGTTGGGTCTAAATTTACTTGCCAAATTTCACCTTGTCTCATTGAAAACTCTCAGAATCTAAAGAAGTAAGCATAGTTAATTCCTCATTATCATCATACTCTTCAGCCATAAGAGCTACAGCCTTTTGAAGTTTTCTTTTGTGTTGTTGGGCAATATAACTTTCTATTGCCATCTTAATAATTTCAGATTTTGAACGATTAATCTCAGACTTTAGTTCATCAAGAGCCAGATTAAGCGTATTAGGCAATGAAAAAGTAATACGGTCATAACTGTTTTGTGTTGCTATCATAATAGTAATCCTAATTTTAAGTATGCAATATAATACATCATTTTTTGATGTTTGTCAAATTTATCTACTCAAAAAGAGCATCTATATCTAAATTTATAGAAACAACTTCATCAGAATAGTTGTTTCGCTTAACCCCAGAGAGTGTTAACATGACAATTTGAATAGAACCCATATAATTACTACTCTCTTGAAAAGAAATTTGTTTATTTTCAAGTTCATATGCATATTTTTTATCTATTATAAAAGGTTGAGTATGATATTTACACTCTATAATATTCACAACATCATCTGCTCTTTCTAATAAAATATCAATTTGAGCACCAGAGCCTTCTAAATCTTCTCCTGCACTATGCCAATAGTAATTTCGACTAAGTACCCCTCTAATACCTAAAGCATTTTTAATCTCAGCGATATGGTGATGAGCGATACTCTCAAATGAAAAACCAGACCAAGACTTATAAGCTTGAGATTTA
>CACVAU010000075.1 GCA_902727915.1 uncultured Sulfurovum sp. | reverse complement strand
CTTTGAACAAAATTCTGTTAAAGCATAAGAGTAAACTCCTGTAGGTTCAAAGATAAAAATAGTTTCTTTGATATCTTTAACTAAAGTAGTAACTTTTTTAAATCCCAACAGATTGTTCTCGAATTTATAACTTTGCTTTCCATCATAAACATCTATACTTGATTTACTAACATCAATTCCGATATACTTTTTCATGTGATACCTTGTACTTAAATTTTAAGGATTACATAGGGTTATTCTTAGTACGCTTTTCCTTGTACTACAAGCTAGATTTATTGAAATTACCTCTTAAAACAATTTCTTCTAATCTGCCTTTTATTCCGTTCAAGCTTTTTACTAAGGGTAATCTATCTACAGTACAAGCTATTAAAATATTCAAGCATATTTGCTCAATATTCTTTACTATTTTAATGCTTTAGGGTGTTTCGATTTACCCTTAAATCCTTTAGAAGTATTTTATCTCTTTTACCTCTATTTTGATTATACAAGGGTGTTTTCCCATGAAAACACCGTGTTATTAGCATATTTTTATGTGATGGTGTTTTCAGGGAAAACACCCTACGCTAATTTCTATCCAAACAGTTCAAGTCAGAAAAAGCCTGTTCTAAACGTGTAATGACAGCTGTTTCACCTTCACGTAACCACTTTCTAGGATCATAAAACTTTTTATTTGGTTTGTCGTCACCTTCTGGATTACCAATTTGACCTTGTAAATAAGCATGATACTGATCAACATAAGCACGTACACCATCCCAATATGCCCATTGTGTATCAGTATCAATATTCATTTTAACAACACCATACTCAATACCTTCTCTAATCTCTTCAAGAGATGAACCTGAACCACCATGGAAGACAAAATCTACAGGTTTTTCTGCTGTATTAAATTTTTCTTGAATGTATTTTTGAGAATTATCTAAAATACTTGGTGTAAGCACAACGTTTCCAGGTTTATAAACACCATGAACATTTCCAAATGAAGCTGCAATGGTAAACATTGGAGAAATTTTTAATAACTCTTCATAGGCATAAGCTACTTCTTCTGGCTGAGTATACAGTAATGCATTATCTATCTCAGTATTGTCTACACCATCTTCTTCCCCACCTGTTACACCCAGTTCAATTTCCAATGTAATACCAATTTTTGACATACGTTCTAAATAAGTTTTACAAGTAGCAATGTTTTCTTCAATAGGTTCTTCTGAAAGATCAATCATATGTGATGAAAAAAGAGGTTTACCAAATGTTTCAAAGTGTGCTTCACTGGCATCTAAAAGTCCATCAATCCAAGGTAAAAGTTTACGTGCTGCATGGTCAGTATGTAAAATAACTGGTATACCATAAGCTGTAGCTACAGTATGAACATGCTGTGCTCCAGCTATGGTTCCAAGAACTGCTTTTTGATCAGAAGGCATACCCTTTCCAGCATAGAATGCTCCACCACCATTTGAAAACTGAATTATAACAGGTGAATTTACTTTAGCAGCAGCCTCCAAAACAGCATTAATAGATGATGTCCCCACAACATTCACAGCAGGGATCGCAAAACCCTCTTCTTTTGCAATAGCAAAAAGCTCTTGAACTTCTTCTCCACTTAGAACACCAGATGGTAGAGTACTTAACACTTTTTTATTCATTCTATTTTACCTTCAATTATTTTTTATTATTTTACAATAATATTTGCTGTTTTTTTCAACTTTTTACTTAACTTGTCCAATTTTGCTTTAAACCTAGAAAGACGTAAAGATTTAACAATATCTTCTTTAACTGTTTTATAAGCAATAGAACCTTTTTCCTTTTTATTTTCAAGATAAATAATATGATACCCAAATTGTGTTTTCACAGCTTGCTTAGTAATGTTTCCAACATTTAATCCAAACGCAGCTTCTGAAAATTCAGGAACCATCTGTTCATAAACAAACCAATCTAACTCACCACCATTAATGGCACTAGGACCTGTTGATTCAGCATGTGCCAAACGAATAAACTTTTCTTTTAAATTCGCACTTAACTCCAAAGCTGCAATTAAGGCCACAGCTTCCTCTTCTGTCTCCAATAAAATATGGCGTACTTTAACTGAAGATGGTTTAGAAAACTTTTCCTTATTATTAAAATAATATTTTTTTGCTTCAGCTTCCGAAATAAGAATCTCTTCAACTTTTATTTTCATCCAATAGTCTAATATAAGATTTTCTTGTAGCTTCTTTAAAGCCTCTTGATATGCTACATCATTTTCAAGGTTTGTACTTTTGGCATCTTCTAAAAATAACCTCCGTTCAACCATTTGGTTGACAACCGAAGCTTTTTGAACATCATTTAAAGAATTAAATGTTGCCCCAGGAATGCTTTTTACAACAAATTCATTGACATCTTTTTTTGTAATCATTTCATCATTTACTGTAGCTAAAACCTCATCAGCGTATAGAGGGACTAAAATAAACGTGGAAAATAATAAAAATAGGTTAAATATTTTTTTCAAGTCTCTACCTTATAAATATATTAATGATATATTATAACATTAATTGGTAAATGATTGGTAAATCACTACTAATAGTTTATTAAGTATAATAACAAAAATGTTATATAAAAGATGATTAATTATGGCTACAAAAAAAATAAAACCTGCAACAAAAAAAGAGATTAAAGAGATTAAAACTCTTTTCCTTGAACACTATCCAGAGTCTTTAACAGAGCTAAATTACAGAAATATTTATGAACTACTTATTGCTGTAATGCTCTCAGCCCAATGTACTGATAAACGTGTCAATATTATCTCCCCTGCTCTATTTGAAGCTTATCCTGACCCCATAACCCTTGCCAATGCTGACTTAGATGAAGTAAAATCTTATATCAATAGCTGTTCTTTCTTTAATAACAAGGCCAAGAACTTAATCAAAATGGCACAATCTATTATTGAGAACTATCATGGTGAAATTCCAACTAAAAGAGATGAGTTAGTGAAACTGGCTGGTGTCGGTCAAAAAACGGCTAATGTCGTGATGATAGAATATTTTGGAGCTAACCTAATGGCTGTTGATACTCATGTCTTTAGAGTAGCACACCGTTTGGGCTTAAGTGATGATAAGACAGCATTAAAAACAGAGGCGACCTTAAGCAAAAAATTTAAAACCGACTTACACCTACTACATCAAGCCATGGTACTTTTTGGACGCTATAGATGTAAGGCTGTAAAACCAGAATGTGCAGGATGTTTTATGGAAAAGCATTGTAGAACTTCAGAAACATTTAAAGTCTAACACATCGATAATGTCGGCGAAAGCCGACCCTACAGGAGCTAAACTTTAAGTTAACTCACTACTCGTTAATCATCTCACCAATCATAAATGAAAGCTCTAGTGCTTGACTAGCATTTAATCGTGGGTCACATTGTGTATGATATCTTGAACTTAAGTCTTCAGCTGTAATTGCACAAGATGCTGAACCTGTACACTCGGTAACATCATTTCCAGTCATCTCTAAGTGAATTCCTCCAGCAATGGTTCCCATCTCTTTATGAATTGTAAAAAATTGCTCTACTTCAGACAAAATATTAGCAAAATCTCTGGTCTTATATCCACTTGAACTTTTCTCCACATTACCATGCATTGGATCACATGACCATACCACATGTTTACCTTCATCTCTAACACGTTTAAGCAATTTAGGAAAGAACTCTTGAATCTTACTTGCACCCATACGAACAATCAAGTTTAATCTTCCCTCTTCATTCTCAGGATTTAATGCTTCAATCAATTCAATGAGTTCATCTTCACCCATACTAGGTCCAACTTTACAACCAATAGGATTTTCAATACCTCTAAAATATTCAATGTGTGCATCAGATAAATCTCTTGTTCTATCACCAATCCATAACATATGTGCTGAACAATCATAAAACTTGTTATCACCTTCTGAATCTTCTTTGGTTAAAGCCTCTTCATAATTCAGTAACAATGCCTCATGTGAGGTATAAATTGTTGTTTGATGTAACTGAGGTACAGCATCTGAAGAGAGACCACATGCCTCCATGAACTTTACAGCATTATCAATTTTATTTGATAATGCTTCATACTTTATTCCCAGTTCATTGTCTTTAATAAAATCTAAATTCCATTGATGAACTTTATTAAGATCGGCTAAACCTCCTCTGGAAAATGCTCTTAAAAGGTTTTGTGTTACTCCAGCTTGATTATAGGCACGAATCATATTATGAGGATTAGGTACTCTGGCTTCTTCTGTAAATTCTATACCATTAATAATATCTCCACGGTAAGAAGGTAATTTAACCCCATTTATTTCTTCAAAGTCTGAAGACCTTGGTTTAGCAAATTGTCCAGCAATTCTTCCAACTTTCACGACAGGTTTTCCTGTAGAATACATCATTACCATGTTCATTTGCAACATCAGTTTAAAAAAACTTTTAATATTTAATGTGTTGAAGTCTGAAAAACTTTCAGCACAATCTCCACCTTGAAGTAAAAATGCCTCACCTCTTCCAACTTTCGCTAACTTTTCTTTTAAAGTTCTGGCTTCACCAGCAAAAATAAGTGGTGGATACGAACTAAGCTCTTCTTCAACACGTTTAAGTGCTTCTTGGTCTACATAGGTTGGTTGTTGCTTAATTGGAAATTCTCTCCAAGAACTTGGTGTCCAGTTCATTCTCGTATCCTTATACATCTAAATTTAACTTTCATTTATCTAAAATAAACTCAGATTGAAAAATTAATTCGGAGATTATACCTATAAAAAGTTAAAATTGGGACTTCTACATTTACCTTACTATCCATTATCAGAAGATATAATGTGTCTTAATAACTAAAAAAGGAAACTTATATGAAAAAGACGCTCTTCCTCACTTCTTTACTTATTATAGGATTAAGTACCAATGCTTGTGTAAAAAATGATGTTAATACACCAACACTTCCAGAAATGCTTCCAGAGATTGTTTACGAACAACCAGTGATTCTCCCAAGCTCTCCTCAAGCTACTATCTCCCCAACTTCAGGGCAAACACACCAACTTAAAACTGTTCAAGGTCCTATGATACTTGTTGAAGAAAAAAGTAATGGTTTTGTCTTCCCTCAATACGGTGACAATATAATACTTTTACAAATTTTTGGTAAAGAGTGTGAATATTGCTTTGAAGAGATGCCCTTTATTCAAAGAATGCGTACTAAATATGCTCAAAAACTTGATATTGTTGCCTTACAAGCCCAAAAGAAAATGACCCCCGTTGTGGCACAAAATATTATCCAAGAATTTAATATAGATCATCCAATAATTGATAGAGATGAAGCCAGTAATTTACTTCTTTTCATAAATAAAACCTACGGATGGAATGGCGTTTTACCTTATACATTACTCATTAAAAATGGCGTTACCGAATACTCTTTCTCAGGAGAAGTAAACCAACAAGAGTTTGAAGAGGCTATTCGTAGTTTATACTAACCGTTAATTTTAGGTCTACTATATTAAATAGTACGCCTAATACAAATTCAAAAATAATGTTCACTGCCTCAATCTTCTCTTTTGATTAAACTTCATTAATATTAAGCTTAAAGTTCGTTCATATTCATGAACTATACTTCTTTCATCTAAATTATTAAAGGATAAAGACAATGAGAGCTTTAAAATTATTAACCATAACAGCCCTAATGGGTATAGTCTCAATTAACACACTAAATGCACAAAAGTATGATGATAAATCAGATAATAAAGTAAAACATGAGCGACAATATCAAGAAACTAAACAAGAGTCAAGAGTCAAAAAAAATTTAGATGTAAAAGATAAGAGCATATCAAGAGAAAATAGTCATTCACGCTACCATCAAGTTAGCCCAAAGAAAAAGTTTCATACTAAAAAAAGATTTCACTCTAAAAAACACACCATAAAAATTTTAAAAAGAGGAGACAGAGGACACAAAGTTAAAAGATTACAGAGATCCTTAAAGCAACAAGGATTCTATAGAGGTCGTATAGATGGAATTTTTGGTAAAGGTGTAAAAAGAGCTGTAAAAAGATTTCAAAGAAACCATAGACTTTATCCAAATGGTGTAGTTTCTAAAAAAACACTTAGATTATTGCATTTAAGATAATATCTCCTACTCCCTTCCATTTCTTTTTGAAATGGAAGATATAAAATCAAAACAAATAATTCACCTCAAACCGAATATCAGTATAAGAGGGATTCAACTTCTTCTTTCCATCTAAAGCAATCGTATTTTCATCTCCCAAAACTCGAACCATACGTAACTTAGTATACAGGTTTTTATAATCCTCAAACTGCTTTATGAAATCTAACTGTAATACATTTGAGTCGGCTTGTACACCTGATTTGTCGTCATCAAAATCTTGGATGCCAAAACGCATTTGAGCATGTAGATTTTGTTCTTTAAAGTCATAGTCACCTTGAACAACATAAGAAGTGGTATTGGCGTACCAGTTGTATTGTAAAAGCGTATAGCCATAACTATTCGTAGGGAAAGAACGCCATGGTGAAATAATGTCTGCTTTGTCAGCTATTTTAGAGATACCTGAACGAACTCGCCATCTCTCTTTTCCAACATCGAAGCGAATACCATACAAGTCAGTTTCTACAGAATCTACATTAAAATAAGCCACATTATTCGTTTTTAAATTCGCCCCACCCATTACCCCTGCTCCATGGTCAAACTGATGCATATAACGAACAGATGGAGAAAGTAAATAACCATTCTTAGTTCGGTATTTATAAGTTAAGTCCGTTCCAAAAGTAGAAAAAAGTTCAGGGACAAGTGTGTAAGAAGTTATGTAGTTAAAATCATTTTTTTTAGCGTTAGAAAACTCCATAAATATCAATCTGTCTTTAATGCCTTTTTCATTTAGCTTGGAAAGTGTAATTCCTCTATGCATGGCTGTATCATCATTTTGTCTCCATTTGTCATATGCCCCTACTCCATCATCATAAGCAAAGAGATGGTGAAAGTCATTATGGTCACGAAGCTTCTGTTTTAGTAAATAACCTGTCCAAAGCTTATGCTCTCCGATATTTTTAGAAACCCATGTAATGCCTTCAAAGGTATTAGGTATCATTTTAATGTCATTACTTTTGGTTAAATAACTCTCAACGATTTGTCGTCCAATTTTTACAGAATTCTTTTCGTCTTTTAATTCTAAGTAAGCAACTGCTAGATTGGTCATACCATACTTATTTTTAGTCATAACATCATGACGATTTAAAACACCTTTTCCTACCTTGTAGTACTTTAGAGTTTCCTTATCCATATGCCAAGGGTTTTGAGAGGTATAGAGACCAGCTGTAAACCCTACACCATTTAGATAAGCACTTTTATAATGTATGCTTCCACCCACACCTAAAGTTTGATGGTCACCAGTTTTACCTTCTACCTCTTCATCCCAATCAAAAGAAAAAGCGTTTAGACGAAAACGTCCATAAAACATACCTTCTGTTAATACTTCTGTCAAAGTATCAACCTCTTTAGGCATTTGTAAAACATTTACAGTTGAGTTCGCATTGAGTATTCGTTTTTCTTCTTTTGACACACTCAAACTTGTTAACAGTATAAATATTAAAAATAATCTCATTAAACGCTATTATCGCCCTATCATAATATCTTTTGCTGAACAGAGGTAGTTTCAAAGTAATTAAAGGTTTTCAAAAGAAATAAAACTTAATTCTTACAAAAGAAAGTTCCACCTTTCTGAACACCATCCAATAAAAAACTTCTAGCATCTTCTAAACCAAATCCTGTCGCTAAAAACATTTTTTTACCATTATTTAGTAAAAAATTTGCTGCCTTTAATTTTGTGACGATTCCACCTGTAGCAAATTCATTAGTAGCAATCGCTGGAGTATCTAACTCTTCTGGAAGAATTTCAGAAACTTCTTTACGAACCATCGCATCATTGTGTTTTCTTGGATCTTTATCATACAATGCATCAATATCTGAGAGTAAAACCAAAAGTTCAGCATCAAAATTCTCAGCTACATAAGCAGAGAGTTGGTCATTGTCTCCAAAAACTAACTCTTCTGTTGCGATTACATCATTTTCATTAATAATTGGTACAACCCCGTGAGCCAACAGATTATCAATGGCATGACGTGCTAAAGTGGTTCGTTTTTTTGAATCTAAATCAGCAGCACTTAAAAGCACTTGCGAACAAAGTAGGTCATATCTTGCAAACTTCTCTTGGTACATTTTTAGTAAAAGTGGTTGACCTATGGCTGCTAAAGCTTGTTTGTTTCCTATGTCTCTTCTGTCCATTGGTAAAACGGTATATCCAGCTGAAACAGCCCCTGAACTCACTAAAATAACTTCTGTCCCTTCTTCCTTAATAGCAGTTATAAGCCCTACAAGATCATACATACGAGGTCTACAAACAGCACCATCTTCAGTTAGAACGTGAGAACCAACTTTAATGACAATACGATTGTAAGACATTAGTCTTCTTTCTCTTCAGTATTAACAGCTACTACAAAGTTTTTTAATGAGTAACGTAAAGCTTCTGTGTTTAAATGAGATACAGAAGAGATAGGTAACACAAATAATGGCTCATTTTTAGGTAATTCTAGCCCAAAATCTTCTTCAAAACCATAAGAAACGTATTCTTTTTTAGCTTTAAATTTTTGTAAAACTTTGTTTGATTT
The DNA here is from genome assembly GCA_902727915.1 of uncultured Sulfurovum sp. The sequence continues at coordinate 9,622 of CACVAU010000075.1, read as the reverse complement.
AAGATTAATGTCAGCTAAGAATTCTTCAGTTAACTCATTTACTTTTTCAACAGGAAAAGAATCACATTTTGTAATGGCTACAGCAAAGTTTCTACCTGCTAATGTTTCCGAATAACGCTCTAACTCAACAAGTAAGGTTTCATACTGATATTTCATCTCACGGTAATTCGCTGCATCTACCAAAAGTAATAATGTTTTTGTACGTTCAATATGTTTTAAAAACTCATGTCCTAAACCACGACCATCACTCGCACCTTCAATAATACCAGGAATATCTGCCATCATAAATGAATCATAATCTCCAACATTTACCACACCAAGATTTGGTGTTAATGTTGTAAATTCATAAGCTGCTACCTTCGGTTTAGCATTTGAGATTGCTGAAATAAGTGTTGATTTTCCAACACTTGGATAACCAACTAATCCTACATCAGCAATCATCTTCATTTCAAGTCGAAGTTCTTTAGTGACGCCAGGAAGTCCTGGTTGTGCATAAGTTGGTCTCTGGTTAGAAGAACTTTTAAAGTGCATGTTTCCAAGTCCACCTTTTCCACCTTCTAAAAATAAAACGCGTTGTCCTTCTTCTACCAAGTCATACAATACTTCATCTGTCAAAGCATCCACAACCTGTGTTCCTGGTGGTACAACTATATCTACAGATTCACCTTTTCGCCCATAACATTTACGCCCCTCACCAGGACGACCATTTTCAGCTTTAATATGATTTCGCCCTCTAAGTGCTGAAAGCGTATCCGTATTGTTATCCACAACAAAATACACATTGCCACCTTTTCCACCATCACCACCATCAGGACCACCATTGGCAACAAACTTTTCAGTCCAAAATGAAACACAACCAGGCCCACCTTTACCAGAACTCAATAAAATATCTACACTATCTACGAACATACGTTTCCTTTGCTCTTATCTCTGAGAAATAAGAGCCTTATTGTTAGTAGAATTATAGCTGAAAATTTGTATGGGATTGATGTAAATATGGCTAAAGTGTGTTATTCAAAATTTTATTTTTTTTAAAAACTTTTTTATAAAAAGAGTTCTGTAAACTCTTTTCCAAAAACTTAACATGTCGCCGATGATGGGTATCTGACCCTACAAAATTTACCATACCTCGGTTAATTAACTCTTTCACAACTTTTCCAATTTCTTCAGAATAATAGTTCACGATTGAATTTAAATTTATTTGAAATAATACGCCAAGTGCTTTAATTTTAGTATACTCTTCAATGGAATCATGAAAATAAACATAACGTTCTGGATGGGCTAAAACAGGTACATAACCTGCCATTTTAATATCATGAATTAAACTCTCCAACTCTCTTGGTCTTGTAAAATATGATAATTCAAACAAAAGATACTTCTCTTTCCCAAAAGTTAAGATATCTCTGTTTTTTAATAATCTTTCAAAAGTTTCATCAGCATAATATTCAGCTGCAACTTCTATCTCTATTTCTATTTTTCTTTTGTTTAATTCCTCTTTCAAAGTCTTATAGCCATTTAAAATAACCTCTGTACTGTTTGGAAACATATCACTCACATGAGGAGTTGTAATTAGCTTTTTATAGCCCATTTCTTGAAGTTTTAATATAAGTTCAATTGAACGTTCTAAATCTTTAGCTCCATCATCAATACTTGGAATAAGATGAGAATGTATATCAACATCTACCAATGTTTCACTTCCTCTATTTAAAAAATTAAATAATGACATATTAAGCATCCTTATGTTGGGTATCACCATAGCCGTAGCCGTAGCCGTAGCCGTAGCCATAGCCATAGTCTTTGTTCTTAGTTAGTTTTACTTTATTCAAAATAATACCTGCTGACTTAACATCTTTGTCTATTCTAAGTCTATTAAAACTTTCTAAATAACTCTTCTCTGCCACATCGGCTCTTACAATTAATAAACTAACATCTGCATACTTTAAAATAAGCGATGCATCAATAACTGTACCAATTGGTGCTGTATCAAATAAAATATAATCATATTTTTCCATAAGTTCATTAACTAGCTCATCAAATTTATCACTCATTAAAAGTTCTGAAGGATTAGGAGGAACCGAACCTGCTGCAATAAAATCTAAATGATCATTAATAGGTTGTACCAATTCATGTATGCTCTTATTTTCAACTAAATAATTCGTTACCCCTAATTTATTCGATTTTTCCAGCTCTTGATAAAGTCTTGGTTTACGTAAATCTAAATCGATAACCAATACCTTCTTATTGATTTGAGACATCACCTCTGCCAAACCAGCAATAACTGTTGTTTTACCTTCTCCTGCAATAGTAGATGAAACCAACATCGTGACACAACTCTTTTCATTAGGTAAAACAAAGTGTAAATTAGTTCTAATACTTCGTAAAGCCTCTTTAAAGAATCTAACATTCACTTTATCAGGTAAAATACCATAAACTGGTGTATCTGTTAGTGATTCTACCATAGCAGCATCACGTATTTTATTATCAAACATAGCACGTAAAGCCGTAAATAAAACTCCAATTATTAGTCCCACAATAAATCCAACAACCACAATCAGTTTTTTATTTGGTTTAATAGGTTTTAAACCTTCTCTGGCATTTTCAATAATTTGTGTATTAGCTATTGTAGAAGCCTTAGAAATCTCAAATTCCATCTTTTTTTGTAATAAAAATGTATAAATATTTTCGCTCAAAGTAAACTTTCGTTTTAACTCTTGGGTTGTTAAATCTTTTTCTGGTAGCAAAAGTAAGCTGCTCTTTTGTTTTGAAATATCTTGAATTAAAGTATTGATTTTTCTATTTAAACTATTTTTAGTTACCTCAATATTATTTAAAATTTTACGTTTTGTTAACTTTTGATTATTTTCTAATTTACGAATATAAGTTGTAATATAAGTACGTATTTCATCTTCTAATGAAAATATATCATTTTGAATTTGTGAAACCTGTGGATGATCAGCTGTAAAATTAAACTTTAAACTCACTAATAATTTTTTCTTTTCATTTAACTGATCAATTAATAATCTTAATTGTGGGTTATCAGTAATTGCTTTTTCAATATTATTTAATTGAATACCCATTTCACTTAACTCTAAACTATCATTTCTAAAGGACTCAATCAATGTTTGAATCGAAGTTGCATCAACGCCACTATTTAATAAAGAAACTGTATTTAATCGATTATTTAACAATGCTTCTTTAAAGCCTTTGACTTCAAGATATTGAAATTTTAAAATATGAAGTTCTTCTTCTTTTTTAGAAATAGTTTCCATTAACAACTTACTCGACTCTAAAGGCATAAAAGCTTCACTTTTTTCTTGATATCTTTTTAAAATATCTCCTTCTTTTTCAAGATCAATTTTTATTTCAGCTATTTGTGTATTTAAAAAATCGAGCGTTTGACCAAGTTCATGTCGTTTTTTCCTCAATGTATAAGCAATAAATTTAGACCCAATTGCTTCTACTAATTCTTTAGCACGTTTAGGTACACTATCTAAATAGGTAACTTTTAAAACATTATCAGACAATATTGTAATTGTTAAATTTTCTAAAATATCATCTGCTAGTAAGGTACGATCTTGTAAAGTTACATAATAAATATTACTTTGAGGTGTTGCTAACTGCTCAACATACATAGAAAAAAATGCTTCTTTAATAGATTCACCATACTTACAAATTTTTTCATAATCTAAAGCCTCAACTGTTAGTTTATAAGTTTTATCCCCTAAAGGTTCAATTTTAAAAAATTCTTGATACAGTGTCTCAGACATTGTTTCAACATATAATTCATCATGAATCTCTAATTTTATTTTTAAATCTTCTAAATTATACAACTCATTCTTTTTAAAGTTTTTTTCCACAAAAAAACGCTGTGCTAAAGGCATCTCTTCTATTACTGAATTAATAAACTTTCTTGTTTCAATCGTTAGCTTTATGGTTTCAAGTTCAGACTCATTATCCCCTAAAGCAGACAGCTCATCAGGTACAATAGCAGAAAGCTTTGACATTTTTTGATCTGAAAAAGAAAGACTTACACTACTAGAATAAATAGGTGCTAAAAAATAAGCATATAATACAGCAACACTGGTAATCAAAAATGTAATAAATAAAATACTTTTTAAATTTCGTTTTAAATGCTGTATGATTTTTCCAATATCAATCTCATCTTCTTCTATCTCATTCATATTCATTCTACCCTACTCCTTATTTATCTTTTAAAATTTCTATGGTTAAAAATGTACTTAATATACTCGATGCTGCTTGAATAATTGGTAAATAATCATTAATAGCCACACGAATAGCTTTTGTACTTTTTGGCTCAACATACACAATCGAATTATGTTTTAACATTAAATTTGTACTATTTAATGTATCAAATTTATTTAAATTTAAAGTACTCAATCTATACTTCCCCTCTTCCTCACTAATAACACGTACTTTTCCACGTATTGCATGATCTGTTAAGCCTCCAGCTCGCGCAATGGCTTCTATTACGGATATTGTTTCTCCTTCAATGGGAACAACACCTTTTTTACTAACTTCTCCTAATACAAATACTTTATGGTTGGTAACACTTGCTTGAACATAAGGTCTTTTTAAAAATTTTCGATAACTATTATTTAAGTTTAAACTTAACTCCTTTATTGTTTGCCCTTGAACATACACAGAATTTAATAAAGGTAATAAAATTGTTCCATCACTATAAACAACATAAGTATTATCTTCTTTTACACCATAAGGTGTTTGATACCTTGTGTCTTGCATCATAATATTTGATTTTTGATTCATATTATAAATATCTATTTTCAAAATATCATTGGGAACAATTTTTGAACTTAAACTTATATTAATATCTTTTGTCTCTGATAGATGTTGAGGATTTTCATGTTGAAAGAGTTTATACTCTTTCACACTACAACCTGATAAAAATAATACAGCTATTATGATAGGGGCTTTAAACATTTTTAACCTTATATAAAATAAAATAACTAATATCATACCATTTTAAATAAAATATAACATTAGTGCGCTTAGTATAAAATACTATTCTTCAGGAAAGACTTAAATCTCTTCAGAGTAAGTTATATTTTATAAAATTAAGCTCAATCTCCTTAAAAAAATTATTAAAAAAATTATTTTATGTTAAATAATATTTACTTTAACAAAACTGAATCAGATAAAAAAATTACAAAATCTTTAAAATTTTTGTTCACTTTAACATTAGGAATAGTATCATTATCTTCTGTTTAGTTTACTTTATTTAGGAAAAATAAATAATAATATATTTAAACACTTTAAAATATATTATTAAGAAAAATGCGTTTTTTTACTCTAAAATATTATTTTTTAAGTCTAAATTAGTTTTTTTTAAATAAACTTATTCCAATCAAAAATTAATTTAAAAAAGAAGTTTTAGCAATGTTAAAAATAAATAAAATTAGATATAGATCATGCATATGAAGGGAATAATACTTGCTGGAGGAAGTGGAACACGACTATATCCAATTACTAAAGGTGTAAGTAAACAATTGGTTCCAATTTATGATAAACCAATGATTTATTATCCTCTATCAGTACTTATGTTAGCTGGAATTACAGAAATTTTAATCATATCAACAGCTAAAGACTTACCTAGATTCAAAGAACTTTTAGGAGATGGATCTGATATAGGAATGAAATTTGAATATATTATTCAACCAAACCCAGATGGTTTAGCACAAGCTTTTATACTAGGTGAAAACTTTATTGGTTCAGACAATGTTTGCTTAGTACTTGGCGATAATATATTTTATGGACATGGATTAACAAAACTTCTTGCTTCTTCTGTTAAAAGTGCTCAAGAAGAAAATACAGCTACTATTTTTGGTTACTATGTAAAAGATCCAGCACGTTATGGAGTTGCTGAATTTGATTCATATGGAAGAGTCACTTCTATTGAAGAGAAACCTCAGGAACCTAAAAGTAATTTTGCTGTTGTTGGTCTTTACTTTTATCCCAATGATGTAATTCAAAAAGCAAAACAAGTTAAACCAAGTACACGTGGTGAACTTGAAATTACAACATTGAATCAAGATTATTTAAATGAAAAACGTTTAAAAGTAGAATTAATGGGACGAGGTTATGCATGGCTTGACACAGGAACACATGAAAGTTTATTAGAAGCGTCTCAATTTATTCAAACCATTGAAAATAGACAAAGTTTAAAAGTAGCTTGTCTTGAAGAAATTGCTTATGAAATGGGATATATATCTCAAGAAAAATTATTACTTTTAGCTGAACCTTTAAAGAAGAATCAATATGGACAATACTTAATTCGTCGAGCGTTAGAAAAATAAGAAACTATTACATGAAATTTATTAAAACAAAAATTCCCGATCTTATCATCTGTGAACCTATTATACATGAAGATGATCGAGGATATTTTATAGAAACTTTTCGAGCTGATAAACTAGAACAACTCTTAGGTTACAAGGTAAGTTTTTGTCAAGATAATGAATCTAAATCATCAAAAGGTGTTTTACGAGGTCTACACTATCAACTCAATCCCTTTCCACAAACTAAACTGGTTCGAGTGATTCAAGGATCGGTATTAGATGTTACAGTAGATATTAGAGAGGGTAGCCCTACTTTTGGGCAACATGTAGCCGTAGAATTAAATGATAAAAATAAACGTCAACTTCTTATTCCCATAGGATTTGCTCATGGATTCTTAGTCCTTGAAGATGATACAATTTTTTCATACAAAGTTGATAACTATTATAACCCTGAATATGATAGAGGTATTGCATTTGATGATGAAAATTTAAATATTAATTGGCTTTTGAATAAACATGAATTAAAAATCTCAGCTAAAGATAGACAACAACCAAAATTATCAGAGACAAGAGACTTATTTCAATATAATGTGAACTTTTATGAATAATATCTTAGTCACAGGAAGCAAAGGACAATTAGGTTCTGAACTACAAGAGCTAATAAATCAATATTCTTATAATTTTTTCTTTACTAATCGAAAAACTTTAGATATTACTAATAGTAAACAAGTAAATCAATTTATCGAAAATAATCAAATTGATGTAATACTTAACTGTGCTGCTTATACATCAGTAGATCTGGCTGAAGAAAATAAAAAAGTTGCTAACTTAGTCAATCATTTGGCTGTAAAAAATTTAGCTAAAATCACTAAAGAAAAACAGATTAAACTTATTCATATTTCAACAGATTATATTTTTAATGGAGAAAACTTTAAACCTTATAGCGAAATAGATCCAGCTATGCCTAAGAATACTTATGGGGAGACAAAACTTAATGGAGAAAATGCTATAAAAGCAATTAATCCTAAACATACTATTATTATCCGAACTTCTTGGGTTTATTCTAGTTTTGGAAATAATTTTGTTAAAACAATGCTTTCTTTAGGTAAAAAACAAAAAGATTTAAAAATTATTTTCGATCAAGTTGGCACACCAACTTATGCTAAAGATTTAGCCATAACCATCTTAAATATTATTCCTCAACTAAAAAACAATAATGTTGAAGTTTATCATTACTCAAATGAAGGAGTAGTCTCTTGGTATGACTTTGCAAAAAAAATAATGGAAATAGAAAATATTAATTGTCATATTAGTCCAATTGAAACAAGCGAATATTTTACAGTTGCTCAACGTCCTTACTATTCCGTGTTAAACAAAAATAAAAAAAAAAAACATTTAATATTCAAATTCCTTATTGGAAAGATAGTTTAGATATCTGTCTGAAAAAAATAGGAAAAAAGTCAATAAAGCCCTCTTAATAAAATAAGTAAAATCACCTTAAACACGATAAAAACATATAAAAAACTTGGAGAAATATAATGTTAAATAAAATAAATATAAATGTAATACAAAACATAGCAACACTAGCAGGCAATGAAATTATGAAAATCTATCAAAAAAATTTTCAAATAGAGTACAAAGATGATAAATCTCCTTTAACTGAAGCAGATACAAAATCTAATGAGATCATTTGTAGTGCTTTAATGGAACTGTATCCAGACATTCCAATTCTTTCTGAAGAAAATAAGATAATAGACTTTGAGACAAGAAGTTCTTGGGAATATTATTGGTGTATTGACCCTATTGATGGTACTAAAGAGTTTATCAAAAAAAATGATGAATTTACTGTCAACATTGCACTAATTCATAAAGAAACTCCTGTACTTGGTGTTGTTTACGCTCCAGCAATAGATAAAATGTACACTTCTAAAAAAGGTGAAGGTGCATTTTTAAATGGACAAAAACTACCCTTATCATCACAAAAAGAAAAAGAGTTTACAGTAGTTGCTAGTAAATCACACCTTTCCGAAGAAACACAAACCTTTATTGATGCTTTAAAAATTCAATACCCAAATTTAATAGCTCAATCCAAAGGCTCTTCTTTAAAATTGTGTATGGTGGCTGAAGGAGAAGCAAACATTTATCCGAGAATTGCTCCTACTATGGAATGGGATACAGCAGCAGCACATGCTATTGTCTTAGAAGCTGGTAGAAATGTCTATCAATATGATGAAAAGATTTCAGCACTAGAGTACCTGAAAAATAATTCTCAAATTAAGCCAATGGTTTACAATAAAGAAAACCTATTAAATCCTTACTTCGTGGTAGTATAGACATGAATACAAATATAGTGTGGCACAAACAAGAAATTAATAAAGACCATAGATCGAAGCAGACACAACAAAAACCTTGTATTTTGTGGTTTACAGGTCTAAGTGGTAGTGGTAAATCTACCATTGCCAATGCTCTTGAAGAAATGCTTTACCATAACAACAATTTCACTTATCTTCTGGATGGTGATAATCTAAGACACGGTCTTAATAATGATTTAGGTTTTGATAATAATTCCAGAATAGAAAATATAAGAAGAGTTGGAGAAGTTTCTAAACTGTTTGTTGATAGTGGACAGATAGTGCTTAGTGCTTTTATCTCACCCTTTATTTCTGATAGAAAAATTGTCAAATCTTTAGTTGAAGATAAAGAATTTATAGAAATTTTTATTGATACGCCATTAGAAGTCTGTGAAGAAAGAGATCCAAAAGGACTATATAAAAAAGTAAGACAAGGAAAAATAAAAAACTTTACAGGGATAGACTCTCCTTATGAGATACCAATTAAGCCTACTCTTCATATTAAAAACAATGAACTTTCTATAGAGGATGCTTGTAAAGAAATTATTAACTATTTAATTAAAAATAATTATATCACATGGAGAGATAATAAATGATAAGCAAAGAAAGACTAACCCACCTAAAACAACTAGAAGCAGAATCAATACACATATTAAGAGAAGTAGCAGCAGAGTTTTCTAACCCCATCATGATGTATTCAGTCGGAAAAGATTCATCAGTTATGTTACATTTAGCCATGAAAGCATTTGCCCCAAGTAAGCTACCTTTTCCTCTTTTACATGTCGACACAACATGGAAATTTAAAGAGATGATAGAATTTAGAGATCAACGAGTTAAAGATTTAGGCTTTGACTTACTTGTGCATTCTAATCCAGAAGGAATTGATATGAATATTTCTCCTTTTGAACATGGAAGTAAAGTACATACCGACATTATGAAAACACAAGGTTTAAAACAAGC
>CACVAU010000074.1 GCA_902727915.1 uncultured Sulfurovum sp. | reverse complement strand
AGACTTGACCAACTTATCCGTAGGGTACTTGAAAGTGAACTCTCTGGTAAACGTGTTGAAGCTACAGAAGATGAGCTAATTCGTACTGTTGGGTCTTATAACAATGGTATATGTACTCCATCAAAGGCAAGCAATACTAATAATTAAAACCCAACTTTTAAATTCGCACCAACAAACTCATAACTTATGTTATGAGGTGGTCCTTCCCATCCTCGTTGAACTTTAGCAACCACAATCGCAATGCGTTTATTGTTCTCATCTAACTTTATGTACCCTATTGGTTTTCTATCTAGTATATGTGAGGGTACTACATACTTTTGAAAATTCACACGTTTTTCTCCTTGTAACTTTGAATGCAAGAAGATAGTTGACTGCTCTAAAAAACTCGAAGCCCAATCCTTTGACCAACTCTTTTTAACCGAAGAGTTAAGCCTTAACACATCATTTTGATAGTGAATCACTCCTCTTTCTAATCTTGGAGCATTAAAAGATGTCAATCCATAATGCTCTAATTTCTTAGCAATAAGTGCTTTTTTACTTGTCCAATAAATAGAAAAACTGACATCATTATTATAAGTCTCTTTCTCATACACATCTTTCCAAACGATTTCATCATTAACAAGATCTTGAATAAAAGTTTCAACCTTTACTAAATCAGCTGGATCAGTATCATACTCAATGGCATAGGCTATCTTGGTTTTACTTTTTCCTAAAAGGTAAACTTTGTCATACAAAAAATGAAGTTGAGGATGTCCTAGTTTATGGTCAGAAAAGAGCGTATCTACTACTGATTCCAAAGCCAAAGATTTAGGTAACTCTTTCTCAGTCGATAAATGTTTTTCTTCTATAGTACAATTTAGTTTTGCATTTTTTAAATTAAGTTCACTTGCCTTTTTAACATAACGTAAAATCTTTTCAAATTGATTTGAAGTATAATTATGAACAACACTACTACTGTCTATCAAAACCCTACAGCTCTTTTCATTTGCATAGTCAAGCTCAACTTTCAAGCCTTCTATATTGGCTAAGTTGATATTCGTTTGTTTAAATCTTTTATGAGGTGTGTTTACTATGTATTCCCAAACCACAGAGCCAACAGCTGATTCTTCATAAGAATAAAAAGTATAAAAGGGAACTTTACGAAGTTGTATCCCATCGTCATCTTCCAGTTCAGCCTGAGGATTTGCAATGGGAATATAAGTTTCTAAAATATAATCAGTACTCGCCAAAAGTGTTTGTGATACGAGTACTAAGAAAAGTAATGTTTTTGCTAATGTTTTCATATTTTATTATAGCAATATTTGTACTATAAAAAAGTCTCTTTGTTGATTCAAACCCAACTATCTAAACTTAATCCATCAACACGTATAAACTCTTTTGTATTATTGGTAACAAGTGTCATATCTAAAGCCAATGCATGTCCTGCTATTTGCATATCCATATTACCAATGACTTGAGCTTTTTTTTCTAAACTGGCTCTAATTTTTCCATACTCAATAGAAGCTATATAATCGTAGTCAACAATCTCAAATGGCATTAAAAAACTCTCTAAAGCTTGTAAGTTTTTCTCTGTCTGTTCACTTTTATACGCACCATACATCAACTCTGAAACAGTTATACTTGAAATACATAGTCCACCTATTTCAAACTCTCTAAATCGTTCTTTAACGCTTTCAGGCTTATTTTTAATAATGTAAATACAAATATTAGTATCTAGCATCATTCTTTTCAAAAGAGTTCCTCACGTTTCTGTTGAGGTTCTGTTCTAGTCTCCATAAAATCATCTGAGAAGTTATCAAGGTTATTAAACATTTTATCCCATACCGTTTTATCGGACTTAGGCATTAACACAACCATCCCATTTACTTTTTTAATAAAAACTTCTTTTAAATTCTCAAACCGAAACTCTTTGGGTAATCTAACAGCTTGGCTTTGCCCATTTTGAAACAGTTTTGCAGTTGCCATCATGATATGCTCCTTTTAGTATATATTTTACAGTATATACTATTTTTAAACTTATGTCAAACATCAGATATCTTTAACCCTCCAAAAGCAAGCTCAACAAGCCATCAGAAACCCTAAAATTAACAGTTTTTAACTCTTCCACTATCTCTTTTATCTCATTATTACTAAGATAAGTCTTCTTTTTATAGACTAACAATATGCCAATCAAACCAATAACATCTAAACCCATAGAAGTAGCAATATTTTTACCTCTTTTTTCATCTATAATCAGTGGTAACTTTTGCTCTTCAGCCAATACAATGGACTCTGACTCTCCTAAATCCAAACGAATCAAAAGCTCTTTTACTTTTTTTTGATTTTCGACTTCCTTCACCGTTATTCTTGAAATAGAAATATATTCATCTACAATCTGTTTAGCTCTCTTTTGAACTGTTACTTCATTGTAAACAGAAGGTGTAATAATAATGGTTTCTGAGAATTTAAAAAGAAGTTCAAATCTCTCAATGTTTATAAGAGAGATAAGTGTTGTACTATCAGAAATGACAATGGAGTTTAAAGCCATTTATTAGTCTCTGCTTTAATGCTCTCTACATCATCTTCTATCCATGTAATGTTCAAGCTATTTAGCAAACTCATCGCTTCTTGTTTGGGTATTTCTAACATCTCTGCCATTTTTCCAAGAGAGATTATTTCCATCTTATAAAGCTCAATAGCAACTGTTTTTTTTACACCCATAGAAAAAATATCATCATTCAACGGTAGTGTAATACCTATTGGCTTACCATGTCTTGTTACAAAAACAGAATCTCCCTCATCAAGATATTTTGTCATAGAAGAGGGATTATTTTTTAAATCTCTTATGGCTACCGTTTGCATATTTATTCCTTTTACTACGATTTGTAGGAATATTATAGCTTAGATAGACTAAAAAAGTAACTTATGCCAAAAAAATAACTATAAAAAAGTCTCCCTATAAACCTCTTCATCATAAGCCACATGAACTTTACCATCACCATACTCAATAACTGGACGTTTAAGTAAATAGTTCTCTTTAGCCATCCATTCGATTTTACCTTCATCATCAAGGTTTAGCTCTTTGAGTTTTAAGTCACGGTATTTTGTACCACGAGTATTAAAAAGTACTTTCATATCTATCTGCTTCAACCATTCACGAATTTTTTCTTCACCTACAGACTCGACTTTATAGTCTACAAAGTCAAACTCTATGCCATTGTCTTTCATAAACTTTCTTGCTTTTCCTACCGTTGAACATGTTTTTATACCGTATATTGTCATATTTTTTTACCTTATATTTTTTAAAAATTATACACTTTTAAAGTGAACATCCACCTACATCACAAGCACAAGCGTCACAAGATAAACCACCACTTCCAGAAGAACAACTTGGCGTAGGACAAGAGCAAGAAGTCAAACAATTATCCGTAAAACCTTGCTTATCTTTTTTCTTTCGCTCTTCTTCTAATTTTTTAGCTGATGACTGACAAGCACGAAATCGTTCTCTTATTAGAGGAAAAGCTCTTACCGTACCATTCTCTTGAATAACAATCTTACTATATTGCGAGCATGAAACCTCTCCAGTATAAACTCTATACGCACAACAAAACCCCTTATATGGAGAGATATACTTCTGATAAAACTCAATAAGTTTAACACTAATTAATGTTAGCATAGTTCATATAGTTACTAATGAAAAAACCAACGCCCATCATGAGG
>CACVAU010000073.1 GCA_902727915.1 uncultured Sulfurovum sp. | reverse complement strand
AAAAGTTTCGCTTAAACTTTTGAGATAATAGGCATGCTTTTATGCGTCTTGGTCGGTTAACATCGACCAACCTTAAAACCTATTTATCAACCCAAAAATCTTATCTTTAACCACCGAAGCAATAGGAGCTATTTTTACCTCTTCTCTATGATACCCATAGCGTTTAAAAAGCTTTAAGGGTGGCTCTGTGGTGGTGACACGTATGTTTTTAAACTGGTAGATATAGTGTTTATTTTTATAGGCAATATCAAGCAAGGTATCACAATCTTTATCCATCATGAGGCTTTGACCTAAAAGCTTGTGATATTTTGACTCTTTTTTTTCTTTCATATAAAAATCTTTCCACTTTTTACCAATGGCTTCATAAATGGCTTCTTGTTGGTCGATGGTTAGTCTTGTTTGTAGCTTTTTTTCCCAATAGTTCACATTATGTTTTGCATATTTTATAGCATTTTTATCACAATACTCCAACCACTGTTTCATAAGAACTGGCACACTAGTACACCTCCCACCAACTAATCCCAAAACATAGTATAATACAAGTAAAAAATGAAATATAAAATAAACTTAACAGAAAAAGAAAAATCAGATTTAGAAAAAGTCGTAAGAAAACAGAGCATCAGTCAAAATATAGCCAAAAGAGCAAAAATAATATTGATGGCAGATGGAAGAGAGATTACAAATTTAGAGATAGGCAGAAGATTAGGAGTAAGATATGAAGACATAACCAAATGGACAAAAAGATGGTTAGAAGAGAGTAATGTAGAAGCTGTAGATGAGCGATTAAAAGATAGAGCACGCTCAGGAAGGAAGCCAAGGATTACAGCAGAGCAATGGTGTAAGATAATGGCATTGGCATGTGAGAAGCCAGAGAGTTATGGAGTACCAATAACGCATTGGAGTCACTCAACATTAACAGCAGAGATAATAAAACAGGGAATAGTGGAGACAATCTCCATGAGTCATGTCGGCGACTTTCTAAAAAAGCGAAACTACAACCTCACAAAAGTATCTATTGGTTAAATGCAAAACCTGATGAGAAAAAAGAAGAAAGGATAGAAGATATTTGTGAAGTTTATCATGAAACCAGTAAAAAAGAAGATGAGTTGGTTATCAGTAGTGATGAGATGACAGGGATTCAAGCATTGGAACAGATTGCAGAAGAACTACCAATGTCACAAGGAAAGCCCGTTGCTATTGAGTTTGAATATAAACGACATGGAACACAAACATTAATCGCAGGATTTAACGTTAGAACAGGTCAAGTTCATGGTATTTGTGGAGATACAAGAAAAGAAGAAGATTTTACTTCATTTATTGAAAAAACAGTTGAAAGTAATCCAAACTATAAGAAATATCATTTTGTTTTAGACCAACTCAATACCCATAAATCTGAAAGCTTAGTAAGGTTGGTAGCGAAACATATAGGAGATAAACAGAATTTAGGAATTAAAGGGAAAGAAGGGATTCTTGAATCAATGAAAACACGAGAAGCCTATCTTATGAATCCTGAACATCCTATACTCTTTCACTATACACCTAAACACTGTTCTTGGTTAAATCAGATTGAAATTTGGTTTGGGATACTCATGAAGAAAGTCATTAAACGAGGTAACTTTAGTTCTAAAGAAGATTTGAGAGAGAAGATTCTTCGCTTTATTGACTACTTTAACCAAACCCTTGCCAAGCCTTTTACTTGGACTTATCGGGCTAAGCCTTTGCTTGTATAGTTTTGGGGTTAGTTGGTGGGAGGTGTACTAGAGATATTCAAAGAAGAAATAAACGAACAAGCAAGAGAGACTGCGAAAGAACTAAACTTTTCCAGTCTCAATATCCTAAATAATAACATTTTTTTCTTCTAAAAGTTGTAAAATTCATAATTTGAAAAATATAAAGGATACAAATCCTAAAATAAGCAATATAAGCCACTATTTCAGCCTTTATATCGTCTATATTCCCATCTTTTAAGGCAAGTAGTACTTTTCTAAACAGAGCTATCCCTATGAGATTAAGCAATCTTCTAAAATTGTAAGTCAACATTATCAAAGCATTTTCACCTTCAACTTTTGCATAACCTCTTACTAGAAAATGACTCCAACCAAGTGATTGTTTAATAGTTCCAAATGGATGTTCTACAATTGAACCTCTTTTTTTAATAATCTTTTTAGCCCCATAGGTTTTCATCTTTGTAGCATGTAACTCAACCATTTCAGCTAACTCAGTACGACTAACTCTTTTATAAGCTGTTATTTGAGGAATGCACTTATCTCTTAGGGGACAAGCATTACATGTTTTACTTCCTGCCCTATAAAAATAGTTGGTAATATTATTATTACGTACTGTTGATGATTTTGTTTGAGTAAGTATCTGTTGATTAGGACAGATATAATGATTATGCTTTTTATCATAAGTAAAATCATCTTTAGAGTAGAACCCTTTATCTTTTTGAACTTTTCCTGTATTGGGAACGGGAACAATAACTTCTATCTTATCCTCTTGACATTTTCTTAATTCATTAGCACTGTAATAACCTGCATCTGCTACAATGGTTGTATTGACTTTATCTCCAACAACTTTTTTAGTCTCCATTGCCATCTTATGTAACTCTCTCATATCATTGCCTTGTGGCGTTATCTCTGTAGCGACTATAAATTTATAGGTATTGTCTACAGCTATTTGGGAGTTATAAGAGAGTTGACTATAACCATATTTTCTCATTATTTTTGCGTCAGGGTCGGTTCTATTATATTGAGTTACTCCCATCTCTTCAAGTAGAGCTAAATCTTTGTCCAGTTTGACTTTTCTTTTTTTCATTTTAGCTAAATTGTTTATTGGAGGTCTTAGCTTCTTCTCTTTTTTATTTTGATTATCTTCAAATGCCATTGTTTCAAGATAGGCTTCTATCTTTTCATCAATTTTTTCTAAATCTTTAACAACAGTCTTTTTACTTATCAGTTGGTTCTTTGAAGCATTTGCTCTCATAAATGCTCCATCTACGGCTACCAGTTCTCCTGTTATTAACTCTAGCTCTTTACACAACAACACAAACTCTCTAAATACTTTTTTTAGGGGCTTTGCATTCTCTTTTCTAAAGTTTGAGATGGTTTTATTACTTGGTATTAATCCTGTACATAACCACATCATCTCTATATTTCTTTTTATCTCTTGTTCTAGTTTTCTTGAACTTCTAATTTTATTGAGGTACCCATAAATATAGATTTTTAATAATAGTTTTGGGTGATAGGCTGGTTGTCCATCAGCTGAGTTTAGGGCTGATTTTGTAAATCTCAGTTCTACCATATCTAATAATTCTACATAATCATCTATGGCTCTAACTGTATTATCTTCACTTACATACTCATCTATACTTGGAGGGAACAGCATCTGCTGTTTTCTATGCTCTCCTTGTTTATATATATTACTCATCCAAAAACCTTTTCAAATCACTAAATATAGGTGTTTATCTAGTGATATTATAACATTTTTATGGTTTTTATTTGATGATTTATTGGAGTTTTGGTAGGCTTTTTACCTACCTTTTTAAGATTGCTTTTAGAATGTTCTTTCGCAGTCTCAAGAGCAGAGGGACGACAATATAGTTTACCTATAGTGATGTATTTGTCAGTAATAGCGATATTAATGGGAGCAAAGAACCCAATAGAGATATCAGAATGGATGAATGAAAATGCAAAGCGAAAAGA
>CACVAU010000072.1 GCA_902727915.1 uncultured Sulfurovum sp. | reverse complement strand
TGACATCCCTACTCCTATACTATTTTTTAAAGTGTACCATTTTAAACTTATCACCCATGATGGTTGGGGCAATAAGCGTTTTAATCTTGTCTGCTTCACGTACATAGTTCGATTGGGTAGCTTGTTTGGCAAACTGTTCAAGTATCTCTATAAGTCCAAAACGTACCAATGCCCTAGCCTGTGTTTCATACTTATCAAGTTCAAATCCAGCTTCTTCAAAAGCTTCGATGACATGCCCAAAGTTTACATCGTAAGTGATGTCTGCCTTTTTAAAGGCATCAGCCAACACCAACTCTTCATCAAAAAGAGGTAAGACTTTATGCTTTTCATATACCCGTACTGAAAAGTCATTTCGCACTAGCTTTTCACCATAGTCAAACGAAACAAAGTCACACTTTTTAATGCCTTTTGCCATGTGCAACGCAAAAGCTTCATAACCTACAGCCACTTCACCTTTTACTTGTCGATGTTTTTGAGCAAAAGCCAATAGCTCAGCGTCTGCCTCTTTCCACGCTATAACGTTGTCTTGTACAAATGCTTCTTCCCCATCTTTAATTAATTCACAAGGAAAAGCATCAAAAATCTCATTGGCAACCACAAAAGTATAGTCTACTTCTACTTCATCAATGTCAGAGAAATGCGTAATGCTAATGTCCGAACCAAAACGCTCTTCAATGTAGGCTAACTGCTCTTGCTGAACATGTTCCTGTCGCTCAACAATTCCAAACTTCAAAGTCTGAACCAAAGTTGGGTCAAGTGTGTAAAGCCACTGAATCATGTCACAAAGCAGATACCCCTTATGCGCCCCAACCTCTATGAGCCAACCATCTCTTTTAAAAGACTCTTCTTCCATGAGTTTGTAAAAATGATTTGCAATACTTGCTCCAAAAAAAGAACTTGTACTCACAGCCGTATAAAAATCACCCTCTTTACCAATGTCTTTAAAAGTTTTGTAGTACCCCTCTTCTCCGTAAAGCCATTCGTTCATGTAGTTACTAAATGTCAATTTTTTCCTTTTTAATCTGCTAAAGTTTTTCTGGTAAATGATTTATAAATATTTGAAAACTACTGTTTTTAGACACAATTTTCATAAGCTCTTTATGTTTTAAAAATGGTCGGCTTAATTTGTCATAAGTGGTGTAATTTTTATCTACTTTTATCTTTTTTGATTCTCGTTGTAATGCTTCAAAACATCCTGCTATTTTTTCACTTTTATTAGATTTATAAATGGACAAAATCCAACACTCTAAAGAGTGAACTGAAATAGCAAAAATGATTTTTTCTTGACATTGTACATAAAACTCTTTTTTACTATCAATCTGAGTAATTAATCTTTCTCTAACTTGGTCAATAAGTTCTTTAGTAGAAAGGTTTTGTTGTAGCACACCAAAATTAATATGTTCAGAAATATCCGTGTCTATTTGAATAATCACATATTCACTATTGAGTACATCATCTCGAAAACGTTTTTCACTTAAATATTCTAGTAACACCTCCCAACCACCAAATTCACCTTTTTTTTGTTTTTGAGTTGTTACATCATAAGGTGGTTGTAGAGGTTGAATCTCTTCATCAAGGTCATCATAATCTTTATAAAATCCACATAAGATATTTTCAATAACAATTTGGTCAGTAATTCCTTCACAGGCTAAAGCAAACTTTGCCATTAAAAACCTTTTGGTAAGCCACCCAAATAGCCACGCATGAATGCTTCAGAAAGATGTAATGCTTCATCATCTGAAGATTTTGGTTTATCCTCAATTGTTATCTCTTTCCTTCGAGTATGACCTTTTTTATTTCGTGACACCACAAAAATCTTCTGCTCTTTGTCATTTAAATCTATCCCATCTAAAATAGCAGGATTATGGGTAGTTAAAAATATCTGTTTGTCATATTTTTGAGCTAACTCAGTGAGTATGGTCATAAGTTTGGTGCAGAGTTTTGGATTAAGTGAAGCATCGATGTTATCAATAGCAAAAGCTTTTGGTGTTTCTTTTGCTACTATAAGTGTAATATAAAAAAGAATAAATAGAAAGCCTTCATTGGCACTTCCTTGTGTCATCTCTCTGTAGAGGTATTTGTCTTTTATAATTACTTTGTCTTCACCTGATGATATATTCGTGGGTATTTCTATGTTTTCAAACCAATTAAAGAGTTGTAAGGATTCGATAATAGTTTTTATGTAGCTTTGATCTTTATAATTATTGATGACTTTTAAAAGTTTTAAAAGCCCTTGTCCATTTATTCCCAAAGGTTGAACTTGTCCTTCTTTTTCAAATACTCTTAATGCCATATTTTCAGGAGAATAAATAATAAAGTTTTTCAAAAAAAGAGAATTATTTGATTTTAAAATATTTTCCATTTCTACATTTTCTGCAAAATCTTCAAAATTTTGACATTTATATCTTTCCGTTATGATTTTATCAAGCTGTTCTTGCATCTCTATTGAAAAATCTAATGACCATTTAGAGTAAGGCTTATTATCATTTTTAAATTCATAATTAATTGTGTCATTATCGTCTTGTATTTTCATTTTTATATTATTAATATTTTCATTAAAAGCACTACGCATCAATTCAGGTTCAGGAACTCTAAGCCCACGAGAAACCAAAAACTCATTCGCCAACATATTAGATTCACTAGCTGAAACAAAAACCAAAGCTTCAAGTAAATTACTTTTTCCCGAACCATTTTCCCCAATAAAAAGGTTCACTCTTCCAACTTCTAACTCTAAGTCATAAATGGATTTAAAATTTTGAATATGAATTTTTTCTATCATTAGGTGTTCACTTTTTATCTTATTTATTTAGGATTATAGCATAAAGAAAAACCGTACATTATCTACCCTGATTAGCAGAGTTAAACATTCAAATATCTATAAAATAATAATTAAAAATATATTTTAAATAATTATTAAGTTATAATCTAAAAAACCTGCTGTACAACAATATTTAAACCAAATAAAGTGAGAACTTAAATGAAGATAAATGTGAACTTATATAAAAATGAATTAAACACTTATGTAAATTCTACTCATCTAGGAAGTATGAAAAATCTTTAAGATGATAAGCCATAGCCTCTTAGCTGGACAACTAAAAAAAGCCAACATTAGAACTTTTAAAGATATTAATGAAGAAAACTTCAAACAACTATTAAACCTTGTAGAACAAAGTTATCATCACTATGAAGAAGATAAAAACTTACATGAAAAGAATGCTAAATTAGCATCTTCTGAATTTCAAGAGCTTACGAAAGATTTAAAAAATAAAGTTAAAGAAGTAGAAAAAACCAATGATAACATTAAAAATTCCATAGAATATGCCTCACTAATGCAACAAGCCATCTTACCTTCCTCCAATAATCTAAAACAATTCTCTGCCGATTATTTTATTTGCTGGATGCCAAAAGATATTGTAGGTGGAGACATCTATTTAATTAACACCTTAGATACAGACAGTGTTTTAATTATGGTTATTGATGGGGCAGGACATGGTGTTTCTGGTGCTTTTTTAACCATGCTGGTTAAAGCCATTGAAGAACAAATTGTTGCTAAAATTAAAGATAAATCATTAAGACCAAGCCCAGCATTGATTTTAGAATATTTCAATCTTAGCATCAAAATTATGTTGCAACAAAATAAAGAATCAAAATCTAATAGTGGTTTTGATGGTGGCATACTTTACTATAATAAAAAGCATAATATTTGTAAATATGCAGGAGCCAAAACACCTTTATATATTGTCAATAATGGTAAGTTAAAAATTATAAAATCTGATCGTAAAAGCGTAGGATATAGACGAACAGATATAAGCCAAAAATATACAGAACATGAAATAATAATAAAAAAAGAGACAAAACTCTACATCACAACGGATGGTATGCCCGACCAAGAAGGAAATGATAATAGCCGATTTGGCATAGAAAGATTTAAAAAATTTATTGTAGAAAATCAAAATATCTCATTGTCAGAACAATATCAAGAACTTCAAAAGCTGTTCAAAGATTTTAAAGGTCATACTCAACAAAGTGATGACATTACCGTTGTGGGTTTAAATTTTAAATAAGCTATAAAGCATCTGCAACATTAACATAAAGTCCTAAAAGTTCTAACTGTGCATCTATTTTATAAATCTCTTGATCTAAGGCTCTAATACCCACTGAGTTAGCCACTATCTCTGTATCTAACCCTGTTTGGTCACCTAGTTTTTCTAAATCCTCTGCTGTGACTAACATACTTTGATAATGCCTTTCATCATCCATAGAAAGAGCTATTTTTTTATCAATTATTTCTAAACGCTTTTGAGACAACTTAAAATTATTAGCCACTATTTTTTTCTTCTCATTTAAAGTTGTTTGTGCATTTAAATATGCTATTTTAGAATTTTGAACATCATCAAAACTGTTAACACTCAAAGGCAAGGTAACTTTAAACCCATAGTTAAAATATTCTCTCTTTAAACTAGATCCAGGTCCTGCAAACAGTGGGTTTAAATCTTCATTTGTATAACGACCAGTAACAGAAACTTCAGGTAAATACTGGGAAAGTGTCATAAATTTATTATGTTTTTTCTCTTCTACTCTTAGTGTATCTCGTTGAAGTTCTAACTGCTCAGCAATATAACGCTCTTGATCTATCATCCCAAAATTTGGTAATTTCAGAGCATAAGGGCTACTGTCACTTAACAAAGAAAAATCATTCTCTAATTTTGTAATACTTAACGCTAGTTCTAGCTTAGAAGTAATATCTTGGTTACGTTTAAGCATTGCTTGGTCATATAAGGTTCTGTTACTCAAACCTTCCTCATAACTCTCTTTTTGGATCTGAATATCTAAGTTGTCATTTTTGATACTTAGTTCAAGTTTTTCTAATTGATACTTAGACTTTTTAAGATTAAACAAAATGGTCAATGCTTGAGAAATAAGCTGTCGTTTTTGTAATTCTATGTCTAAACTATTTGCTTGACCCAGTGCTTTGGCATACTTAATGGCAGACCAAATCCCACCCATCTTAAATATAGGTTGATCTACAGAAATAATAAACTGTTGTGTATCAATGGTCTCTCCAAACTGTGTTGAATAGTTTTTAGAATATTGTAAAACAACAGGGTTTATCCATGAGTTTTCTAACTGATTACTTTGAACAGAATTTTGCTCATTTTGATACTTAAGTAATTCACTTTTGTCTGAAGAAAGAACATCACTTAACTCATTTTCTGCTTGTAAAGAAACAAACAGAAAACTAGATAGAAGAAATAGCTTTTTCAAAACGTTCAAATCCTTCATCTATTTCAGATGCTGTAATGGTTAATGCAGGTAAAAAACGTACTGTATTTTTTCCAGCAGGAAGTACTATTAACTTGTTTTCCATGCAGTTTGTTAGTACAGCTTTCATAGTCTCAGAATCTTTTGCACGTAAACCTCGCATAAGCCCTAATCCTACTTCTTCAGTAAATAGATTTGGATACTTAGTTGCCATCTCTTTTAGTTGTACGGTAAAGTAAGCTAATGTTTCAGTTAACGCACCCTCTTCATCCATTTTCGACAACACCTCAAGTACAGCCAAACCAGCTCTTGTACTTAAATAGTTACCACCAAAAGTAGAACCATGGTCACCTGCTGTTAGAACATCTTTGTGCTTTGTCATAACAGCCCCAATAGGCACACCACCACCAAGACCTTTTGCCATGGTAATAATGTCTGGATCTATTTCATACATATTTGAAGCCAACATTTTACCTGTACGGTAAATACCTGTTTGTACTTCATCCACAATTAGTAAGATATCTTTTTCTTTAAGATATTTCTCTAACTTCTGAATCTCTTCTTTAGCAAAAGGTTGAACACCACCTTCACCTTGAACAAGCTCTATCATCACTGCTACAGTTTCATCATCAATATTTTCATAAACTGCTTCTAAACCCTTTACATAAGAAAATCCTGCTGGGTAAGGAGAAAAGTTAGGAGTGTGAAAATGTTCTTGACCTGTTGCTTTTACTGTCGTAATGGTTCTACCATGAAATGAATGCTCTAAAGTTATTACCTTATAACGCTTCTTATCAAATTTAGTCTCACCATATTTACGTGCTATTTTTATGGCACCCTCATTGGCTTCTGCTCCTGAATTGGCAAAGAAAATTGCACCATCATAATTCGCAAGTGTACAAATCTGTTCAGCTAATTTTGCTTGTGGCGCTATAACCTGTAAATTTGAGATATGAATAATCTTAGCTACCTGATCTTGAATGGCTTCTACTAAGGTAGGATTGTTATGTCCTACCGAATTTACAGCGATTCCAGATGCAAAGTCAATGTACTCTTCACCAGTATCGGTGAAAAGTGTTGACCCCTCACCTTTTACAAAGTTAATATAGTTTCGATTGTATGTTTGTAAGCCATACTGCTTGTCTAATTCTTCTAAAGTCATTATTTACGATGTCCTAATTTGTTTACATATTTTTATGTGGTTCGTCTGTCAAGTGTCCAAAAGGTAGTTTTGCCCCACCCATGATATGAAAATGTAAATGATGTACTTCTTGCCCACCATCATCTCCATTATTAGTAATAAGCCTGTAACCTGTTTTGTCAATTCCTGTCAGTGTTGTTACTTCTTGAATAAAGCTTGTCATACCAGCCATCATTTCAGCACTAACATCTTGAAAGCACTCAACATGCTTTTTGGGAATCACCAAAATATGAATGGGTGCTTTTGGATGCAAATCATGGAAAGCCATAAAGTCATCATTCTCTAAAACCTTATTACTAGGTATCTCATTATTTACTATTTTACAAAAAATACACATCTTAAATCCTTCATATTACTTATGTTATTTATTTTAAAAATTATAACACATTCAATCCCACTATTAGCATAGTTTAGATAAAATCCCACAAAATAAAATAATTGGATAGAGGTTATTTTGGAAACATTAAAGAACCAAATTAGTGATGCAAACTCGCTTATTGATTTAGAGAAAGTTCGTATTGAACTTTTTGGTAAAAAGGGGGCCTTAGCAAAGGAATTTGCTAAGCTTAAAGATGTACCTGGACCTGAAAAAAAAGCATTTGCTGAAGGTCTAAACAAAAATAAAACAGCCTTACAAGTAAGTTTTGATGAGCGTTATGAAACGCTTAAAAAAGAAGAAATTGAAAAACTATTAAAATCAGAAAGCATTGATGTTTCTCTGTATGGAAACCTCAATGAAAAAGGTGCATATCATCCTGTTATGGCAACCATGGATAAGATTATAGATTACTTTGTATCTCTGAATTTTTCAATCGAAGATGGACCAAAAGTTGAAGATGACTTTCACAACTTTGAAGCATTGAACTTACCAAAGAACCACCCTGCTCGTGATATGCAAGACACGTTCTTTTTTAAAGATGGTGCTGTACTAAGAACACATACTTCACCTGTACAAATCAGAACCATGTTACAACAAAAGCCACCTATTCGTATGATTGCACCAGGGGCTGTTTTTAGAAAAGATTATGACATTACCCATACACCAATGTTTCATCAAGTAGAAGGTCTAGTAGTTGATGCTAAAGGTGAAATAAACTTTGCGAATTTAAAAGCCATTATGTCCGATTTCTTACAGCATATGTTTGGTGAAGTCGAAGTACGTTTTAGACCTAGTTTCTTTCCTTTTACTGAACCATCTTCTGAGGTCGATATCTCATGTATTTTTTGTCAAGGAGAAGGCTGTCGTGTCTGTTCACATACAGGTTGGCTAGAAGTACTGGGTTGTGGTATTGTTGATTCCAATGTTTTTGATGCTGTAGAATATAAAAACGTAAGTGGCTATGCCTTTGGTTTAGGGGTTGAACGATTTGCTATGTTACTACACAAAGTTCCTGATCTTAGAATGCTATTTGAAGGTGATACACGTTTATTGGAGCAATTTAGATGATAATTACACGAACTTGGTTAAATAACTTTTTAGATATTTCAACAATATCAAATGATACCCTGTACAAAACACTCAATGCCATTGGACTAGAAGTAGATAGTATTGTAGAACATACTGTTCCTGAAAAAATTGTAGTAGGAAAAGTACTCTCTTGTAAAAAGCATCCTGATGCTGATAAGCTCAACGTATGTCAAATTGAAATCAATGCTGGAACGGTACGACAAATAGTTTGTGGCGCAGCCAATGTTGTCGATGCCCAATATGTAGCTGTCGCAACCATAGGTGCAAAACTTAGTCCTGATTTTGAAATTAAACATGCAAATCTTCGTGGTGTTGAGTCTGAAGGAATGGTTTGTTCAGCTTCAGAACTTGGTTTACCAAACATGGGTAATGGCATTATGATATTAGATAATAGTATTGGTGAACTCATTATAGGTAAAGAATTAAATGAATACAAAAAACTTTCTGATACGGTTATAGAGATTGAATTAACAGCCAATCGGGGAGATTGTCTTTCTGTACATGGTGTAGCACGAGATTTATCAGCTGCCCTTAACCTTCCCATGAAAAAATTTGACTATGAAAGTCAAAACCAAGAAAAAATTGGTTTAGCAAGAGTAGCTAAACTAACTACTGAAGGTGAGATTAATGCCTCTTTAGAATATGCAATGGCAAGTATAGAAAGTCTTCATACCTCCTTGCTCTTCTCCTTACGTTTAGGCTTTGTTGGCGAACTTCAAGAGGATTCTTTAAATAACATATTACAATACATCATACATTCTACAGGTATAATTGTAAGAGCTTATGATGTAGGACATGTTGATTTAGAGAACAATGAAAAACTTGTTATCAATGTAAAAAATGTTAATGATGTCATTCACATTGCACTTGATGATACTTTTTGTACGTATTTAGGTATTAATCAAGAGGAAACATTAAAAGCAACTGAAGACTCAAAACAAGTACTCTTTCAAGCATCTTACATGAACCCTGTCGACTTGGTAGATGTTGTTTCAGAACAAAAGCTTAAAACTGATGCACTTTACTATAATACTTCACGTGGATCTGAGCCTAATTTATGTTTTGGTATTTCCTATTTAACTTACCTCTTTGAGAATTATAATATCTCCAAACTTTTTGATGGAACCATCTCTATCTCACAAGACCTAGAAAAGAAAATTATTACAGCATCAACTGAAGAAATTTGTCAAATTATTGGTAATGAAATTCCAAAGATGAAAATTATTAATATTCTAAAGTCTTTAGGTTTTGGTGTTCAAACAACAGCTGAAGATAAATTTGGTGTCACCATTCCTGCTTATAGACATGACATTCAAAATATTCAAGACATTACAGAAGAGATTGTACGTATTATTGGCATTGATAATATTGAAGCCAAATCATTAAAGTTTGTAGAAAAAAATCGTAATAATAATAGTATGAAACAATATTATGCAAAAAAAGAATTACGTTCACGTGCCGTTTCAGTAGGATTCGACGAAAGTATTTCTTATGCCTTTACAGATAAAGCTCTTCTTGAAAAGTATAACTTTCCTACTGTCAATGAAGCTCTTGATATTATTAATCCTATTACAACCGACTTTAACACCCTTAGAACAACCATTTTAATAAACTTATTACAAGCTGCCAAGCGCAATGTAAATTATTCTAAAAAATCAACAGCACTGTTTGAGATTGGAACTATTTTTAATGAATCTCGTGAAGAGAGAGAAGTATTAAGTCTAATTTATACAGGTCAAAAAGAGTCAGAAAATGTTTCAAACTCAGGAAAACCTAACAACATAAACTTTGAAAGTTTTGTGAAAAAACTTTCTTCTATTATTGGTAACTTTGAACTAAGAACAGCTTTCCAAAAAAACACCATCATTCACCCTTATCAGTCAGCTGATATTATCATTAACAATCAAATTTGTGGCTATTTAACAAAAGTACATCCAAGCGTTTGTGAAAACTTTGACCTTAAAGAAACTTTTGTTGCTGAAATAGACTTTTTAACGCTACTTCCACAACATATTAATGCCAATCCAATCTCTAAATTTCAAGGTGTCTATAAAGACTTAAGCTTTGTTCTTGAAAAGAACATCCCTTACAGTCAAGTCTGTTTAACCATCAAGGCATTAACTCTTCCTTTACTCAAAAAATTTTATGCTGTTGATGTTTATGAAGATGAAACCCTTGGAAATGAAAAAAGTTTATCTTTACGTCTATTTATACAATCACTCAATAACACATTAAAAGATGAAAAAATTGATGAAACTGTTAATAGTATTATTCAAAAACTTCAAGCTGAATATGGAGCTAAACTTAGATGAGAACTGTAACCATTTCAGCAATTCAAGAAGCATTTGCTTTAGAATGCTCAGATATTGCTCCTGATAAATCCATATCACATCGTTGTGCGATGTTTTCATTACTTTCAGACAAACCTTCTAAAATTCAAAATTTTCTTTTAGGAGAAGATACTTTAGCTTCACTTTCTATTGCTCAACAACTTGGTGCTACAATAAAAAGAGAGCATGGAAATGTTGAAATTACTCCTCCTTTAAAACTTACAGAACCTTCTAATATTTTAGACTGTGGAAATGCTGGAACAGGAATGAGACTTTATGCTGGATTACTATCAGGTATTGAGGGATCATTTATTTTAACAGGAGATAAATATTTACACTCACGACCTATGAATCGTGTTGCCATTCCTTTACAAAATATCGGTGCTAAAATTGATGGTAGAGAAAATGGTAACTTAGCTCCTTTGGCTATTAGAGGTGGAAATTTAAAATCATTTAAATATGCTTCACCTATTGACTCTGCACAAATCAAATCTGCGCTCATACTAGCTGCTCTACAAGCTGATGATGTATCCTACTACAAAGAAGAACTTCTTTCACGTGATCATACAGAAAGAATGCTCAAAGGCATGGGTGCCAATGTAGTATTACAAAATGATGGTTGGATTAAAATTGAACCTCTCAATCAGCCATTAAAACCACTCAACATAACCGTTCCAGCTGATCCATCAAGTGGCTTCTTTTTTGCTGTGGCTGCTGCAATTGTACCAAACTCCTCTACCACAATCAAAAATGTAACCCTCAACCCTACTAGAATTGAAGCCTATAAGATACTAGAAAAAATGGGTGCAAAGATTACATATACTGAAAAAGAAAATATTTATGAGCCAATTGGTGACATCAAAATTACATACAATGGACAGCTTAAGCAAGTAAGCATTCATAATAATATAGCATGGCTCATTGATGAACTTCCTGCTTTATCCATTGCTATGTCAGTAGCTAAAGGGACAAGCATTGTGAAAAATGCAAAAGAACTTAGGGTTAAAGAAAGTGATAGAATTTCTGTCGTACTTCAAGGTCTGAACGCCTGTGGTATTGAAACAATTGAGTATGAAGATGGATATGAAATTATTGGTTCATCATTAAAACCTGCTAAAATTAATAGCCATGGTGATCACCGAATAGCCATGAGTTTTGCCATTGCTGGACTACTTAGTGAAATGAAAATAGAAGATACCGAATGTATAGATACTTCATTTCCTAATTTTTTTGATATACTAACTAAAATTACAAATATTAAGGATTAATGTTATGAAAATTGAACTTGCTTCAAGTTATGGCTTTTGTTATGGTGTAAAACGTGCCATTGAAATTGCTGAAGAACATAAAAACTCTTTTACCTATGGTCCACTTATTCACAATAAAGATGAAATTAACCGTCTAAAAGATGGTTATAATATTGGTTTAATAGAAAAGATTGAACAAATTGAAAATGATAATACTGTTGTTATCCGTACACACGGAATACCAAAAAATGAATTAATACAATTAAAAAAACAAAAAAATAAAATTATAGATGCCACTTGTCCTTATGTTACTACCCCTCAAAACATTGTTGAAAAAATGAGTCGAGAAGGTTATTCAATTGTTATATTTGGAGATAAAAAGCATCCAGAAATTAAAGGGGTTGTCTCTTATGCAACCAAAGCCAATGATGCTTTCATCGTTTTAACACCTGATGAACTTAAGGACTTACCCTTAAAAAGTAAAGTTGCAGTTGTTTCTCAGACCACTAAGAAACCTGAAGATTTTGCTAAAATTGTTTGCTCACTAATCCAAACAAATAAAGAAGTACGAGTCTTTAATACGATTTGTAATGCTACCTTTGAAAACCAAGATGCAGCTTCTGAATTGGCTCAAAAAGCAGATGTTATGATTGTCATAGGAGGAAAACATTCTTCTAATACAAAAATGCTACATAGCATCTCTCAAAAAGATTGTCCAGATAGTTATTTAATTGAAAATGAAAGTGAATTAGACCCCACTTGGTTTGATAATAAAAAGTTTTGTGGTATCTCAGCAGGTGCCTCAACACCTGATTGGATTGTTCAAAATGTTATTGCTAAAATAGAAAAAATTTCATAAAACTTAAAGCCTTACGCTTCTAACACTATTTAAGTCATTCCATAAATAGTGTTATCCTTACAAACTTCATAAAGCTTAAAGCTTATATTCATTTATTTTCATATTGTATTAAATAAAAAAGAGTATAATAGCGCAAAATTAGGCACAAGACAAGGATTAGTAAGCATGAAATTCGAAGATATCGAAATAGAAGACGTAGATTTTGGGGCGATGCTCGAGGAGTCGTTCAAAAAGACAGACACAAAAAGTGATTTAGTAGATGGTATAATCGTTAAAATTGATGAGGGTGAGAATCAAGTAATTATTGATATTGGTCGTAAAAATGAAGCTATTATGTCATTAGATCAAATTAGAGATGAAGAAGACGATAACACTATTATGTTTAAAGAAGGTGAGACCATTCAAGTTGTTATCACTGGACAAAGAGGTGAAAGACCTAGTGTTTCATACGAACTCGCAGAACAACGTGCTGCCCTGGCTGAATTTATTGAAGAGTATGATGAAGAACAAGAGTATGTTGTAGAAGGTACGATTACTAAAAAAAATAAAGGTGGATTTGTTGTAGATGTTTCTGGTTTAGAATTCTTCATGCCAAGAACCCTTTCTTATATTTCTTACAAAGTTGATCCAATTGGTAAACAAGTTAAAGCACTTATTGTTAAAGTTGATAAAGAAAAAAACTCTGTTGTTGTTTCAAGAAAAGCCCTTATTGAGCGTGAAAAAGCTGAGACTCAAGAGATTGTAGACAAATTACTAGAAAACAAAGCTGTTGTTGTTGGTACAGTGAAAAAGATTACTTCTTATGGTATGTTTGTTGATGTTGGTGGTATGGATGGTCTTGTTCATTACTCACAAATCTCTCATAAAGGTCCAGTTAACCCTTCTAAGTACTACAAAGAAGATGATGAAGTTAATGTTATTGCTATTGACTATGATAAAAAGAAAAGACACCTTTCTCTTTCAATTAAAGAAGCTAACCTTGACCCATGGAAAGACATTGACAATACTTTAAGAGCTGGTGATACAGTATCAGTCACTGTTTCTAATATTGAACCTTATGGTGCCTTTGTAGATTTAGGTGAAGATTTAGAAGCTTTCTTACATGTGTCTGAACTTTCTTGGGAAAAGAATGTTAAACATCCAAAAGATTATATTGAAATTGATCAAGTTATTGATGTTGAAATTATTGAAATTGATAAGCAACAAAGAAGACTTAGAGTATCAAGAAAAACACTCTTACCTAAACCAATTGACCAATTTGCCTCTGCAAATAGAGTTGGTGACATCATCACAGGAATCGTTTCATCAGTAACTGACTTTGGAGCATTCATTAAAATTGGTGCAGTCGAAGGTCTTTTACATAATCAAGAACTTTCTTGGGAAAAATCAGAGTCAGCTAAAGAAACATACAAAGCTGGTGATGAAGTTGAAGTAAAAATTATTAAAATTGACAGAGACCAAGGTAAAGTTTCTTTAAGTATCAAAGCGATGCAAGAATCTCCAGTAGCTGCTTTTGCTAAAAGTCACAAAAATGGTGACATTGTAGAGGGTACAGTTAAAGACAAAAAAGACTTTGGTATTTTTGTTTCTATTGAAGCTGGTGTTGATGCACTTATTAGACTTGATGACTTGGCACCACTTAAAGAAGAAGAAATTGAAAAAGGTCAAGTGATTAGGGCTGTAATTTCTTTCATCGATGCAAAATCTGATAGAATTAGGGTTTCAGTAAGAAGACTTGAACGTCAAGAAGAAAGAGAAGCACTAGACAAACTAAATGCAGAACAAGATGACAGTATGACTCTTGGCGATGCTTTTGGCGACTTTAAAAGAAAGTAGGAATTGACACTAATGTCTAAAATCACTATTGTAGTTTGTGATCATATCCACCAAAAAGGGTTGGATATCCTCACAAATGATACTGATATAAACCTAATTAATGCTGCAGATGAGCCTAAAGACAAGCTCATCTCAGAAATCATTCCCCTTGCAGATGTAGCCATTACCCGTTCTTCTACCGATATTGATCAATACTTTTTAGACAATGCTCACAATGTAAAATCTGTTGTTCGTGCTGGTGTTGGTGTTGACAATGTAGATATTGAGGGTTGTAGTAAAAAAGGTATCGTTGTAATGAACGTACCAACAGCTAATACTATTGCAGCTGTAGAACTCACTATGGCACATATGCTTTCTTGTGTACGCCAATTCCCTTATGCCCATAATAATCTCAAAGTAGATAGAGTATGGAGAAGACAAGACTGGTATGGTACTGAACTTAAAAATAAGAAGTTAGGTGTTATTGGTTTTGGGAATATTGGTTCACGTGTTGGAAAAAGAGCCAAAGCCTTTGAAATGGATGTCATTGCTTATGACCCCTACATCGATCCAAGAAAAGCAACTGATGTAGATATCTCTTATACCAAAAACTTTGAAGAGATTCTTGCTTGTGATATTATTACCATTCATACGCCTAAAAATAAAGAAACACTTGGAATGATTGATAAAGCAGAAATCGCAAAAATGAAAGATGGTGTTGTTCTTATTAACTGTGCAAGAGGTGGTCTTTATAATGAAGATGCCCTACTAGAAGGTTTAAGCTCTGGTAAAATCCATATGGCTGGGATTGATGTATTTAACAAAGAACCAGCAACGGATCACCCTCTCCTTGATTTAGATAATGTAACGGTTACCCCTCACTTAGGTGCCAATACAAAAGAATCACAACAAAATATTGCCATTCAGGCTGCTCAAAATGCCATTGAAGCTGCTAAATCTATTGCTTATCCTAATGCGCTTAATTTGCCTATTAAAGAAAATGAACTCCCTGATTTTTTACGTCCATACCTTGAACTTATACAAAAAATGGGAAATATTGCAGCACAAGCTACGCGTTCTACCGTTAAAAGTATTAGAATCACAACAAAAGGTGCTGTCTCTGAATATTTAGATTCACTGAGTACCTTTGCCACAGTAGGTCTTTTAAGTGAATCACTACAAGACCAAGTAAACTATGTTAATGCAGAATTTGTAGCTGAAGATAGAAATATTAAAATTATTAAAGAAACAGCGATTAATAACTCTGGACTGACAAATAAAGTCAGTGTTAAAGTTTCAACTGACAACGGAGATTTTTTCATTGCTGGTACTGTCTTTGGAGAAAAAAATCTACGTATTATGGACATCGATGGCTATAAACTAGACCTTGAACCAAAAGGAAATCTAATTTTATTTAGAAATACAGATGTTCCAGGTGTCATTGGTGATGTTGGACGAATTGTTTCTTCACATGGACTAAATATTGCTGACTTTAGACTGGGCAGAGACAATGCATCACATGCTTTAGCTGTTGTCAATGTAGATGAAAGCATTACCAAAGAAGTTCTTTCAGAACTTTCAAAGTTAGAAGCATGTATTAGCGTAAATTACGTTAGTATTTAATAAAATATCATATAAAACAAGCTTCCCTCTCCTACGAGGGAAACCAGTAGTAACACTTTTCCCACTCCAAATTTTTTGAATAAATTAAAATTATCATTTTAGAGAAGTATAGCTATACTTATTTATTAATCAAAGTGTTTTCTTAAATTCAATTTAGATTAATATTTTTTACTTATACTTCCGATAACAATTAATTATAAAGGATTAAGATGTTTCCATTACATTTAAGATATATAATTTTAACTTTGTTCCTAAGTTTTATCGCTATTGCTCAAGAATTAAAAAATCTTTCTTTAGATCAAGCATTAAAGATAATGCAGGAAAACAATCTTGAATTGAAAATTTCAAAATTCAACGAACAAATAAAACAACATGCAACTTCCGTAGCTAAAGGTCACAATTATGGTAAATTAGATGCTAAAATTCAAGCCTTACGCTCTAATGATGCAGGAAATATTTTTGGATTTAAACTTAAAAGTAGAGAAGCTACTTTTGGTGATTTTGGTTTTTCAGAGTTTGACAGTACAAACCCCAACATATTAAATGTGCAACCTAATGACTTAAACCATCCTAAGGCAAGAAGTCATTATCAAACAACCCTTACCTATATGCTACCTCTCTATACAGGTGGAAAACTAGAACAATATGAAAAAATTACAAAAGCCCTTGAACATATGAGTACTTTAGATACTGCAAAATTACTCAATGAAAAAGTCTATCAAACCACTAAAACTTTTTATGACATTTCTCTTATTAACCAATACATCAATAATCTATCTAATATTTTGTCAAATATTGATAAACTGCAAAACATTGTTAAAAATATGAAAGAAGAAGGTTTTGCAAAAAAAATTGATGAACTAGAAGTAGCAACACGAAAAGCTGAAACAGTCAGTATTTTAACCCAAGCCAATTACAATAAAAGACTGGCTTATCAATACTTATCATTTTTACTGAATAAACATGTCATATCTATTCAGGAAGTTAATCATTTAGTCCCTATGCCTGAAATTTATATCGAACAGTTTATTCAAAATAATATAGATATCCAAAAAGCAAAATTAGGACTTAAAATTACTGAAATGGCAGTAAAAGCAGAAGAGGGAAACTTTTTACCTACAGTCGGTGCCTTTGGTGAATATGGTTCTAGTGATGACAAAGCATTCAACGAATTTATAGACAAAGACTTTTACACCCTTGGTTTACAACTAGAGTGGAATCTATTTAATGGAAATATTGATAAAGTTAACTTAAATAAAGCCAAAATTGAAAATATGAAAATGCGAGAAGAAGTTGAACTTGCACAAAAAGGTATTGGCTTAAAAATTGCCAAACTGCAAACTGAAATCAAAAGTAAGTTTGCTGAAATTAAAAGTCTGGAAACACAATTTATCTTTGCTTCTAAAGTGTATGAAAACTATCAAGAACAGTACAAAGAAGGTATTACATCCATTTCTGATGTACTCATCAAACAATCAAAAGAGTTAGAAGTTCTTTTAAAACTCCTAACAGCTAAAAATGATAAAAATGCAAAAATTTTTGAACTCAAAAGTATACTTAATCAAGGAGAAAACAAATGAAACTATTTATACTCATGCTATTAGGCTTAAGTAGCCTACACGCACTAGAACTTGAATTATCTGGTTCGGTCATATCGAACAATCAAAAAATGATTACCAGTAGATACATGGGTATTGTAACCAAAATGCATGTCTCAGAAGGAGATATTGTTGAAAAAGGTCAACTACTTTACGAAATTGATTCTAAAGAAATTGATTCTAAAAAAGAACAAGTTAACCTTGCCATTTCACAAGCACAACTTGCCTTACATATGAATAAGAATCAATACTCAAATATTTTACTTAATCTTGGAAGATATAAACGACTTTTTGATAAAGGCATGGTCTCCAAATATGAACTGGAAAACCTAGAGTTGGGTGCAGAAAATATGAAAAGTATGGTAAAAATTGCTTCAAAACAGGTAGCCCAAGCAAAAGCAATGAAAAAAGAAGTACTAAATCAGTATAATTACCTCAAACTAACAGCTCCAAATACTGGTGTAATTATTGCAAAAAAACTTTCTGTGGGAGAAATGGCAATACCAGGTATGCCAGGGGTCATACTTACGGACCTTTCAAGACTGAGTATTATTGTTGAAATATCTGAAAATGATATTAAATTTATGAAATTGGGAAAAATCATTGATATAGGCATACCTTCAGCTGATTTTAAAAGTAAAGGAAAAATCTATTCTATCATCCCAAGTTCAAATCCAATGACACATAAGTTTAAGATGAAAATTGAATTTGACTCAAAAAGCAAATCAATTTATCCAGGAATGTACGCTAAAGTAAATATTAAAGGTTAAAAATGGGAAAAAAAGCAACAGAGCCTTATGTCATAAAAGATGTCGCAGGTAAATTAGGTCAAGGTTTCTTACGAAACCCTTTAACAGCCGTATTGGGTATTGTCATTTTAGCACTTGGTTGGATAGCACTCTCAACCATGCCAAGAGAAGAAGACCCTCAAATTGCAATTTCAGGTGGTGGGATTATGGTTGTCATGCCTGGTGCTTCACCTCTTGAAATTGAAAATATTGTTTCTAAACCACTGGAAAAAAAACTTCGTGAGGTTCAGGGAATACAACATGTATACAGTACTTCAATGGACAGTGTTGGTATTGTAAATGTTATGTACTATATTGGAGAAAACAGAGAAGACTCCAACTTAAAACTTTATGATAAAATCATGCAAAACATGGACATGATGCCAAAAGGAGTGCAACAACCTCTTGTCAAACCTTTTGATATTGATATCGATGTACCGATTATTACTTTGGCACTGTATCAAAATGAAAGTTCAACACTTTCACTTGTTGAGTTCAATGAAGAACTGAGAAAACTAAAACATAAAATTAACAGTATTGATAATGTTGCTAAAACTACATTACATGGTTCACATAAAGAGCAGTTTAACATTGAAGTAGATGTTAATAAGCTTTCTGCCTATCACTTGTCAATGGGACAAATTATGACAGCATTACAACAACTGGCTGTGAATGTACCTGATGTAAAAGGAAAAACAAAAGGTAATAAGTTGGTATTCTTTGGGGTTTCTAATGCCATTAATAGCATCAAAGACATTGAAGGTGTTCGTGTAACCTCTTACCGAGACTCTCCGATTTATCTCCGTGATGTTGCTAAAGTTGAACAAGGTATCGACAAGCAAAATTTTCAAGATGTAGAATTAATCTTTAGACCTAATAATGATACCAGCAGAGCATTAAGTAAAAACATATCACAAGTTACACTATCCGTGTCAAAATTAGCTGGAACCAATGCCGTTTTCGTAGCAGAAGATGTTATGAAGCTTATTGAAGAGCAAAAGCCTCTATTTGAAAAGCTTGGTATAGAATATCGTAAAACAAGAGATTATGGAGAAAGAGCGAACGCTGCTGTTGATGAATTAATGCATCACTTGGTTATTACAATTATTATTATTGCTATTATGTTAGTATTTGCTCTGGGGTGGAGAGAATCACTTATTGTAACTTTTTCTGTTCCAGCCATTTTAGCCATTACCCTTTTCATTGCCTACATCACAGGTCAAACCATGAATAGAATTACGCTCTTTGCCTTCTTACTCTCCTTAGGTTTATTGGTTGATGCTGCCATTATTGTTATTGAAAATATTCACCGTCACCTACATAGTCCAGGGGTTGAAGACCGAGAGATGGGCGAACTCCTTGTAGAAGCTACAGATGAAGTTGGTGGACCAACAAACATTGCTACCTTAGCTATTATTATGACCATGGTGCCAATGGCATTTGTTGGGGGAATGATGGGGTCATTTATGAAACCTATTCCCTATAATGTACCTATAGCACTGTTTGCATCCCTTATTGTTGCTTATATATTTACACCTTATTTAAGTTTAAAACTTTTAAAGAAACCCGAACACGATGAAAAGCATGATATGGAACATAACCCTTATGGTATCTGTGAAGTATGTAATGATGGAACCTGTCCAACATGTCAAGATAAAAAGAAAGAGGAAAAATAGATGGAAAAACTTGAAAACTTTATCTATTGGATTTTAACAAGTGAATTTAGAAAAAGAATGGTTATTATTTTAACCATTGCAGCATTTTTTGCATCATTATTAATGTTTCCCTCAGGAGGCGTATTAGCAAGAATGCTACCAGGAAAAAGTGCCACAACTTACTCTATTTATGTCGATACACCCACAGGAAGTTCAATACAACAAACTAAAAAAGTAACAGGTTGTGTTTCTAATATTTTAAGAGGTGAAAGTGAGATATTAGATATTTCAATCTATTATGGACAAGGTATTCCTCTTGATTATGCTGGACTGGTTAAAGGCTCACTCATGAAAAGAAGTGAAAATGTAGCCGAACTTTCCATAAACCTAACCCCAAATGAAGCCAGAGAAGAAGCATCTTTCTTAATGATTAGTCGTTTACGACCTATTGTACAAGAGACCTGTCAAGGTGTAGTCCCAGGTTCGGTCATTAAATTTATTGAACAACCATCAGGTCCCCCTACTTTAGCTCAAATTGTGGTTGAAGTACATGGTCATGATATTCCTCAAACACGAAAACTTTCTGTTGAAGTAGCCAATATACTAAATGACACAAAAGATTTAGTAGATGTAGACATTATGTCAGATGATATTTATGAAAAATATGAACTCATTCCAGACATAGAAAAAATTGCCCTATCAAAACTTGGTATTGAACAAGTTAACAACATTTTATACCTTTCTTTTGAAGGAATGGTAATTGCTACTAAAAACTCTGAGAATCGCTCTCTTCAAATTCCTATATTTTTAGGCTTAAGTGATGAGACTAAACGTTTAAAAGATGATACACACAATGCCATTCGTTCAAAACTCACTTCTTTGACACTCATGAATCGTCAAGGTCTTATGATTCCGTTAACCGAAGTTGTGAAAATTGTTAAAGTTAACTCTAACCCAACCATTATGCATAAAGACCTGAAACGTATGATTAATGTTATTGCTGAAACTGATAATGTGTCTCAGGTTTATCCATTATTAGATGCGCGAGGAAAAATGGAAGAATATTTCTCAAAGGAATATACCGTTTCAAATGCTCCAATTTCTACTTACATGTTTGACCTAGAATTAGTACATAAGCAAACTGGTGAAAAGTATCTTTTACGTTGGGATGGAGAGATGAAAGTAACATTGGATACTTTTAGAGACTTAGGTGCTGCCTTTATTGCTGCACTTGTTCTCATATTCTTTTTACTTGTTATTTATTACAAAAGTTTTGCCTTAAGTGGTATTATTTTAGGGGGGTCTTTCCTTTCCTTAATTGGTGTTATTTTAGGTCACTGGGTAGCAGACCTTGTTACAACCCATACCTTCTTCTTAACAGCAACTTCTTTAATTGGATTTATAGCCCTGATGGGAATCTCATCAAGAAACTCTTTATTATTAATTGATTATGCAAAAGGTCTAATTAATGATCAAGGTGTAGAGCGAAAGCGTGCCATAGCTTTAGCTTCAGCAACCAGAGCCATACCTATTTTCTTAACAGCTGTTGCTATTATTTTAGGTTCAGCCTTACTTGCTGGAGACCCAATTTTTGGTGGACTTGGTGTTGCTCTTATCTCAGGTACAGTAGCTGCTGTATTTGTATCATTACTTTTTGTACCAGTACTAATGGACAATGCCGATGCCATGATGCCTAGTGATTATGTTCGACCTCCTAAAGCATCGAGTAAAGGAATTTTTTCTAAACTCTTTACTGCTTTACTCGAAAAAATGAAAAACTCTTTTAAAAATAGAAAAAAAGAAGCAAAAAAATAACGCCTAGACATTTCGCTTCTTTCGCCTATCTAAAATTTTAGATAGGTGCTATAAAAACACTTTAAATAACAGCGTTTTTAATTCTTCTTTCATCTCCTCTGTCAAATGCTTTTTATTTGTAAATATATAAAAAGGAACGGTGTTAGATCTTGAAGTGATTAACCTTTTCCTTAGTGTTGAAACTTCATCAATTTTAATAGTTTTTTCTCCATCATAAAGTAAAAAATTTTTATCAATTCCTATAGAAAGAGAAACAATTGAATAGGCAAAAAAGTTATTATCTTTATTGTGTTTATACACAAAATTATTTAACAATTTTTCTAAACGTCGTTCTTTATTTTTTGAAACCTTACCAAACTTTTCTCTAAATGCATAACGTTCTTTTTCACTTAAATTCAAAATTTTATAAAATTCAGAAAGATTTTTCCACTTGGCTTTAAAAAGATGTTTACCAAAAAGTATGTCTTCAAATGCAGCCAAA
Source organism: uncultured Sulfurovum sp. (assembly GCA_902727915.1). The sequence goes on along the minus strand of CACVAU010000072.1, from coordinate 64,019 downwards.
TAATATCGCTCTTGATAATTTAAATCAAGTTGATATTTTATTTTAAAATACTCTTTTTTAAAAAGTGTAATCAACCAATTTTCATCAAGTTGAGAAATAATATCTAATGCTTTGACACTATTTTTTTCTTTAGAAAATTTCCACATCATGGCAATCGTTTGATATATTTTTTTATCTTTTCCTGAAACACTAAGATATTCTGTAGCTAAATAATTGATGACTGTTTCCAATAAAGTATCTAAACGAGAAATACTATGCGTAAAAAATACTTTTTTATATAAATTAAAGCGACTCTCAATTAAATGCTCAATATCAGCTAAACTTGATGACATAAATGAAAGCTTAAGTCTTTTATTTTCTTTAATTAATATGGCTTCTCTTGTGACTCTTAAAAAATCAGCAGATGTTGAAATATAACCAGAAGCCAATAAGTCTCTATTAATATAATCCACCCTATCAGCATCTATGGATGATGCTACATAATCATGTAATGTCTTATAAGAAAAATCTTTTGTTTCAATATTATTTAATATATTTTTTACAAAGAAATAATAAAGTTTAACCACCTCTTGATTAACACGTTTATCTTCTGCTAACTCATACTTAAAAAGTAAATCAACATAAAGCTCTCCTATACTTTCATGGAGTACTAATGCACCATTTAAGGTAATGGTATTATAAAACTTTAAAAAATTCTTCTCTTCTGTATTCAATACTTTTTTCTTCTGAAGTGACAAATAAAGACGTTTTAACGCATATTCTGTTTGATGAGAAAATGGTAAATGTCCTACATCATGCAAAAGACCAGCTAAGCGTAAAGACTGCAAAAGTATTAAATAAGTTACTTCAAATTTTTTATTTAAAGTAAAAGAAAACCCTAAAAGTGTTTTATCATAAATATCTAATGTCCTTAAATCTATCTTCAACTTATGTCTTTTAATAAGCATTTTTATCTCATTTTTACCAGCCCTTAAAAAAGTATCACGTGTTTTTGAACTACTATTAATCAAAGAATTCTTAAACAAATATGAAGCCACATGCATTGTTCCTAAAGAGTGAATATATCGTTTGGTTGATATAGAAGGAAATGCAAAGTAAGCCAAGGCATTTTGAGAAACAAATAGTAAACGATTTACCACTTTACTTTTTAAAAACCTCTCTTCAAATTTACTATAAGGAATATGCCCATATACGGTATCACTAACCAGATTATTCTCTTTCATTTTCGCTTTTCCTGTGTTAATATGTTTTATATTATATTAAATGTTTCTTAGACCTAATAAGTATTTATTGTTAAAAACTAGAAGATAAAATTATATCTCAATACAAACTTCAACTTATGTAACATATTACTTCTCTTTATCTCTCAATGTAAAACAATTTCATTACCATTTAAGTTACTGTAGATTAGAATTTAATGCGTTTTTACCTAATTTGTTAATTTCAGCATTGGGTATATGGCTAAAGAACAATCTGTACTGGAGGGTAAATTGAAAAAATTCGTAATGCTTGTATTACTATCATTATCACTACTACAAGCTAACAATCTTGGATTAAATGAAAAACTGGGGACGATGGTGCCACTTGATTTAACATTTATTGACGAAACAGGGAAAAGTAGAACCTTAAAAAACTACATGGATGGAAAGCCAACCATCATTTCTCTTAATTACTTCCGTTGTGCAGGTATTTGTACTCCACAATTAGAAGATATGGCACAAATGTTAAGTAAGCTTGACTTAGCAGAAAATATTGATTATAAAGCACTTACTATCTCATTTGATGAGACAGAAACACCTCCACTTGCTGCAGCAAAACGTAAAACTCACCTCACCTCAATGGGTAGACAATATGTACCTGACGCATGGCACTTTATACTTTCTGAAAACAACTCTTCAGCCATTTTAGCTGATTTAGTAGGTTTTACTTATCAGAAAACTGTAAATCCAGCATCTGGCGTAGTAGACTGGATACATCCAGCTGTACTAATCATGTTGTCACCTGAAGGAAAAGTGACTCGTTACCTCAATGGTATCGAACAACTTCCTTTTGATGTAAAAATGGCACTTATGGAGGCTGGTGAAGGTAAAACTGGACCAACCATAGCAAAAAATTTACTTTTTTGTTTTGCATACGATCCAAAAGCTAAAACCTATATCTTCAAATGGGAAAAAGTCGCAGCAACAATCATGTTTGCAATCATGTTCCTTTTCTTTATCTACTTAGTAAAGACAAGTAACAGAAACGATGACAGAGAACATCATCAAAATAAAGGAGACAATTAGATGAGTAAAACTTATTTCGACGAAACACACTGTGCCTTTGGGCACCCGAAAAGTAAATTCATGCAGTGGATGCTTACCGTAGACCATAAAAGAATTGGTATTATGTATGCAGCTGTAATGTTTTTCTACTTTTTCATTGCTGTAGCTACAGCTTTTATGATGCGTTTAGAGCTTTTAGCTCCAGGTGGTCAGTACCTAGATGGAGATACATTCAACCAAGCATTTACACTGCATGGTGTAATTATGATTTTCCTATTTATTGTTCCAGGAATCCCTGCAATATTTGGTAACATCGTAATGCCATTGATGATTGGTGCAAAAGATGTATCTTTCCCAAGACTTAACTGGTTTACATTCTGGTTATATGTAGCTGGTACCATAATAGCAATGGCATCACTATTTACAGAGGCAGGTTTCGCTGATACAGGTTGGACATTCTATGCCCCATACTCCATTAACACCAGTACAAATGTCATCTTTACACTCGTTGCTGCTTTTGTTCTGGGTATGGCTTCAATTCTTACAGGACTTAACTTCCTTGTAACAATTCATAGACTTAGAGCACCAGGCATGGGTTTCTGGAAAATGCCACTATTTGTATGGGGTATCTACGCAACAGCATGGATTCAGCTTCTTGCAACACCAGTAGTTGGTATTACACTTATTCTAGCAATCATGGAAAAATACTTCGGTATCGGTATCTTTGATCCAGCTAAAGGTGGAGATCCAATCTTATTTGAACACTTATTCTGGATTTATTCTCACCCAGCAGTATATTTAATGATTCTTCCAGCATTTGGTATTATGTCTGAAATTATTCCTGTATTTTCAAGAAGAGAAATCTTTGGATATAGAGCGATTGCAATTTCATCAGCCTCAATTGCTGGTATTGGTTACTTAGTATGGGGTCACCACCTTTATACATCAGGTATGGCAGATACAGCTAAAGTTATCTTCTCATTCTTAACCTTCTTTGTTGCCATTCCAACAGGTATTAAGTTCTATGACTGGATTGCGACAATGTATAAAGGTAAAGTTATTCTTTCTACACCAATGTTATGGGCTTTAGGAACAATTATTACCTTTACAATTGGTGGACTTACAGGGGTAACCATTGCAATGGTTGGTGTTGATATTCACCTTCAAGATACTTACTACACAGTTGCTCACTTCCATTATGCAATGCTAGGTGGAGTTGTATTCTTACTATTTGCTGGTATGCACTATTGGTTCCCATTAGTAACAGGTAGAATGTACAGTGAGAAACATGGAAAGATTTCTTTCTATCTTCAATTTGTAGGATTTAATTTATTATGGTTCCCAATGTTCATCGCTGGTTACTATGGTATGCCAAGACGTTACTTTGATTATCTTCCTGAATTTGAAATTTATCACCAATTCTCATTTGTAGGTGCAGTAATCTTTATTTCTGGATTAATTTACATGTTTGTAGTATTCTATAAAGGTTGGACAAAAGGTGAAGCATCTGGAACAAATCCATGGAATGCAACAACTCTTGAGTGGCATTTACCATCATCACCACCACCATTAGAAAACCATTCTAAAGTTCCTTATGTTGACTTTAACCCATATGAGTATCATCACGGTCAAGCAAAGGTTAAATTTAATTATGAAACTATGCAAAGGATAGACTAATGTCAGGCCCATATGTACCAGAAATCGCAACGGATCGCGAAGGAAATGAACATTTAGTTCAAGGTTGGCAAGATGACTTTTATGGTGGGAAACTAGGTTTCTGGCTGTTTATGTTTACAGAGGTATTAATGTTTGGTGCTATGTTTATGGCACTGGCATACTACAACACTTTACACCCACAAGACTTTTTAGATGCTTCGGCATCTTTAAATAGATTACTTGGTGGAATTAACACCGTAGTACTATTGGTCTCAGCATTGACAATGGGTCTTGGTTTACTTAACATGAGAGTTGGTAAAATTAAAGAAGCAAAATTAATGATTTGGGCAACCATCATTCTTGCTATTGCCTTTTTAGTTATTAAAGGTTTTGAGTGGAGAGCTGAGTACAATCATGGTATTTTCTTAATGCATGACCAATTACTTCCAGGTTCATCATTACCATTTGGACAAAAGTTATTTTTTGGACTTTACTTTACAATGACAGGACTTCATGGTTTCCACATTATTATTGGTATTGGTCTAATGATTTGGTTACTTAAAAGAATTAACGCTGAAAAAGTAAGACCAGATCACCATATTTTACATTGGAACATTGCATTATACTGGGACATCGTACACCTTATTTGGGTATTTGTATTCCCGTACTACTACATGATCGGAGCAGGAGGAGCTACAGGTGGACACTAATACAATAGATTACGCAAAAGAGCGTGCTGGTTACTACAAAATTCTTGTAGGGCTATTAATTTTAACAGCTGTAACATTTGTTCAGCCTCACATGTTTATGACAGAGTCTACCTTTTTAGCACAAATGCTTATTGCAGTAATTAAAGGTTGGATGATTGTAATGTTTTACATGCACTTAAAAGGTGAAACCCTTATCATTTGGATGACTGGCTTTTCACTTTTTATTGTATTAACATTTTTTGCAATCGTAATTGGTGTTGATGTACAACAATTCCAGTACCTAGACGAGAGTCATATTACAGCTACAGTAACACCACTGGCTGATGCAGCAAATGCTGCTTCGTCAACAAATTCAGCGCACTAAGGGAGGCAGATATGGATGTTAACAACACAGTAGAGGGTTTAAACCTAAATGGTTTCAACTCAATGGCAGCAACATTTGCCAGTGATGTCGACCAAGCATTTTGGATTAACTTTTGGATCTCAATAGTACTAGGTTTATCGGTACTTGTTCCAATGTTTTACTTTGCTTGGAAATATAGAGAAAGTAATGTTAAAGATGAAGAAATCGAAAACATTACACACAACACAGCACTTGAAATTGCTTGGACATTAATTCCAACATTATTGATGATGGTTCTTTTTTACTATGGTTATACTTCAATGAAAACATTGAGAACTATGCCAGCAGCATCAGAGAGTATCGTTGTTCAAGTTGAAGGTTCTAAATGGAAATGGAAATATGAATACCCAGCAAATAAATCTGGTCATGTTCATAAAGTAACTTCTGTATATGACAAAGAAATCAATGATGTAAAAAGAGGTCTTTATGTACCTGTTGGAACCAACATTATTTTAGAAATGACAGCACCTCTTAACGATGTACTTCATGCATGGTATGTACCAGCATTCCGTATGAAAGAAGATGTTGTTCCAGGACGTGTAACGAAACAATGGTTCAAGTCAGATGTTCCAGGTGAATATGTTGTAGAATGTGCTGAGTACTGTGGTACTGCTCACTCTTACATGTACTCTAAAGTTGTGGTTATGGAACAAGCTGATTATGATAAGTGGTTTGAAAGTAATGCAAAATCACCATTTGAAGATGCTAATGCAGCACCTGTTTCAAAAGGTCAATCACTTTACGAAGACAATGGTTGTGCTGGATGTCACTCAATTGAAACAGATGCGACACTTGTTGGACCTTCACTTAAAGGTATTGGTGCAAAATATGATGCAGCCTACTTAAAAGATGCACTTAAAGACCCAAATAAAGATATACCAGCTGGATTCTTCCCAGGTGTTATGCCACCATATGCACTACCAGATGCAGACCTAGATGAACTTGTTAAATATATGCAAGATGCTAAATAAAAGTCTTTTATTATGATAAAAGACTTTTTTATTGTCACTAAGTTTATACTCTCCTTTGCAGTAAGTTTATCTGCACTCTTTGCCTACATTATGGCAAAGGGAGATGTCGGAGTAGACATGATATTGGCAACCTTCTCAGTACTACTTGTTGCGATGGGTGTGTCAACACTTAATCAAGTACAAGAGTACAAAGAAGATTCAAAAATGGAACGTACAAAAAATCGTCCTATCGCTGCTGGACGTATGACCCCTCTAACAGGCTATATCATCTCTGCTGTTTTAATTATTCTTTCTATGATTTTTATTTATAATCTCTTAGGATTAACTGGTGTTAATATTTTTGCTTTTGCCTTCATTTGGTACAATGCAATGTACACACCTCTTAAAAAGAAATCAGCGTTAGCAGTAGTACCAGGGGCTATTTTAGGTGTCATCCCTCCAGCAATTGGTTGGTTGGTTGCTGGAAACTCACTTATGGAGCTAGAATTTATTGCACTAGGGCTTTATTTCTTCATCTGGCAAGTACCTCATTTTTGGTTACTTGTAATGCTTTTCCATGGTGATTATAAAGATGGGGGTTACCCAACTGCTATGCGTCTTTTTGGTCAGGCTAGTTTACAAAGACTTACTTTTGTATGGCTTATCTTTACCATCCAAGCTGGAATCTTTTTAGTTTCTATCTTTGAACCATTAACAACTTCGGTAGTACTAAGTGTTATTGTTGGAATATTAGCATTTATTTCATCATTAGAATTACTTAGAGAAAAATTTGAATTAAGCAATGCACGTTCAGTATTTTGGAAAATTAATGCTGCTTTCTTAGCCATTATTATTATTCTAAGTATTGATGAGTATATTAAGCATCAAGTTCTTTAAACAAATACATTTCAACTATTTTCATCTAGTCAGATGAAAATAGTTTTAATACACTTTTATAATTACTAAATTTTTAGCCATTATATAAATATATTTAAATTAGCCAAGGACACTCGCCATGCAGGAAGAACATCAAGCATTAAAAGAACCATATTCTTTAGAAATCATTCTCTCAACCATTACTACTCAAAAAAACAATACAGCAAAAAAAAGACTTATTTTTGACCAGGGTCCCCTTTCAGGTATTGCCTCTAAATGGGTTATCCTTTTTATACTTTCCTTACCCATTATGCTCTATGCAGGAATTTTTAACCCTGTAATGTTTGAAATACTAGGTATTGCACAAGCAATCATTTTCTTTGTTGTATTTTTATCAATGGTTATGATTATTATAGTGGTAAGCGTTTTTATAAATAACAACAAAGTCTTAAGAGAAGTTAGCTCTTCATGGAATACATATTTCCCAAATGTTGATTTGAAACTCGCCCTTTCATCTTCGGCAACACCTTATAAAGATTTTTTTAAGCACTACAATACGGCTCTTTCAAAAAACCTTTCAGGTCAAACCCTACAAGAAGAATTAGCAGAAAACTTTGCTACAATGGAAGTTGAGAACCAAGCGCTTATGAATGCCATAAGAGCCAATGAAAATAAAAGATAAAAAATGAAAAAAATTATATTAATACTTATTCCTTTATTAACATTCAACCTTTGGGCTTCCAATAAGGAACTGTTAAAACAAAAATGTGCAAACAGTGATGCAGAGGCATGTTATGAAGTAGGACTACCATTAACACAAGGTGAAAATGCAAAAGTTCAAGACATTCTTGATGAAGGTATGTCATACATGCGTAAAGCTTGTCATAGTGGAGAAGAAAGAGCTTGTGATGTTATGGGAGCGCAATACTACAAAAACAAAAACTACACCATTGCAAAGAAATTTTTAACCAAATCTTGTAATCGTGGTATAAAGAGTGCTTGTGAATCTGTTGGAGTCATTTATCGAGATGGACATGATACACGACAAGATGATGTAAAAGCAAGAGAATTTTTTACTAAAGCTTGTGAGCTAAATAGTGGAGATGCATGTTATAATGTTGCCATAATGTATCGAGGTGGTTTTGGTGTAGAAAAAAATAGAATTACCGAAAAAGCATTCTATAAAAAAGGTTGTGACGCTGGATTAAAGGCTGGTTGCGATCGTTTCACTGAACTTGATAATGAAGACAAGGGCATTGAAACAGGTATATTATCAAAAATTAAAGGATGGTTCAAATAAAATGTCTTTACCCATATTACTCTCACTAGCTTTCGCTTTTATGGTCTTCTTTGTAGGTGGTTATGTTTTCATGATGTTAGGTATTATGAGAGCCGATCAAAATGATGTAGCCTCACGTAAAAAACAAGGGTATAATAAAGATATTATTCCTAAAAAAATAGTTCCTAATATAAAAGAAGAAAAAGAAAAAACAATAGAAAAAGCAATAGAAGCGAAATAAGCTTCTATCGATAATTTAAAAAAACAACTAAATGGTCATTGAAAAAATTTTACTCTCTGAAACACTTTGAACTAAGCGTAAATCAAATGCCATACATACATTACGTACAAACATTCGACTAGACTCTTTAACAACTAATTTATCCTCATATAAATTGATTAAATTATCTTTTTTCATTTCAATTAAACGTTCTAAAATTTCATCCATCTTCCTTAGTTTCATGGACTTCTCACGCCATGAAGTCTCTAAGTTACACATGAGGTTTAAAATGTGTTTTCGTACAATTAAATCTTCATCTGTTAACAAATGCCCTCTAAAAATAGGTAACTCACCTGCATTAACCCTTGCCACATAATCTTCAACCCGTTTCTCATTTTGAGAAAAAGCATACCAAGAATCAGAAATAGAAGACATACCTAAACCTATCATTAGTTGAGTTTTTCCAGCTGTATATCCCATGAAGTTCCGATGCAACTGTTTGTCTATCATAGCTTTATGCATTTTATCCGTAGGTAAAGCAAAATGATCCATTCCTATTTCTACATAACCTGCTTCAAAAAAGAGCTGTTTACCCAATTCATAAAGTTCACGCTTATATTCATCTTTAGGGAGGTCATTCTCATCAAATCCTCTCTGCCCTACTCCTTTTATCCAAGGTACATGTGCATAAGAGTAATAAGCAATTCTATCAGGTCTTAATTTAATGGTATTGGCAATGGTTGTTTTTATATTCTCTTTATTTTGATGGGGCAAACCAAAAATAATATCATGAGAAATAGACGTATAACCTATCTCTTTACAGAGTCCATGAATATGTGCTACTGTTTCATATGTTTGAATACGATTAATGGCTTTTTGTACTGTTGGATCATAATCTTGTATACCAAATGATGTACGGGTAAATCCAAGCTCAAATAAGACTTTTAACTGCTCTTTTGTTGTATCATTGGGGTGTGCTTCAAAAGAAAAATCAAATACTTCATGACGTGTTGCTTCTTTAAAAATACCATCAATCATCCTTCTTAAATGATTAGCAGAGAAAAAAGTAGGTGTTCCTCCACCCAAATGAATTTCTCGTATAAGAGGGGTTTCTTCTAATATATCTATATAGAGTTTCCACTCTTTTAAAAGCGTATCAATATACTCCTCTTCTACTGAATGCCGTTTAGTAATATGTTTATGACAAGCACAAAAGGTACAGAGGTTCTCACAATAAGGAAGATGTATATAAAGGCTCATTCCCTCCTTGGTATTACTTTCATTAAAAGACTTTTTGAGACTATTTATCCAATTCTCTTTTGAAATACCCTCTTCATCCCAAAAGGGTACAGTGGGATAGGAAGTGTATCTTGGGCCAGGTATATTATACTTTTGAATTAAAGATCTGTGATTTAGGGTAAACATTATTTTCCTTAATTATAATTATTATTATAATATCAAAACTAAGATTAGGATTCATGATTTAAATCAATGAAATAATCTTTCTTTTATTTTATACTATCAGCATGAAAGATATGAAGTAGTTAATTATTTCATTCACTATTTAAGTCACTCTCTGCAAATTGTTATTATTTCTCCATAACTTAAATAAATCCATTCATATCTTTCTAAAAATCCAATAAGGTTTTTAATTTTTCTTCATTTAAAAGTAAATTTTTTTTATCAATAATTTCTAATTTTCTTAATCTACTTAAAATTCGAGAAAGTGTTTCTGGAGCCATATTTAAAAAATTAGCAATCTCCTTATTTTTAACGCTTTGAAAATATGTAGGATTCTCTTCAATAAAAGAACATACCTTCGTCATCGCATCATAGACCATGTTACGGTTAATAACCTGTTCTAATTGTTTGATTTTTAAGGTCATGGACTTCATAAGATGAAAAGAAAATCGTGCATCAGTCTGTATAAGATTAAAAAACCTTACTTTATCTATCAATAAAACTTCCACTTCCCCACAAGTAACAATGGCTGTAGCAGGAAATCTAAAGCTTTCTAATGATGCCATCTCAGCAATAAAAGCTGGTTCCCTAAAATAATGAATTACAATCTCGTTGCCCTTTAAATCTGTTTTATAAAGCTTTAAGTGACCTGTCAATAAGAGGTAAAAATATTGAGGTTCTTCCCCCTCATAAAATAACACATTATCATATGAAAGTTTTTTAAGTACACTCATACTAGCCAATAATTCTATTTCACGCTCAGACAGTAATTTAAACAAATGTAGTTTTTTAAGTTTCTCTATAATCATTAGACTATTATAACAAAATTATCTCTTTATATAAGTTCAGCTTTCATAGGTTGACTTAAATCAACTTTATTTACATTACATGACTCTATAATTGTCTCCAAAAAGGTATTTTTAAGACATAAAACATCCATAAAATAAAATAATAATTTTATATATTTATAACTTAAATAACTTTAGACTATTCTGCTATCTTTCAGTAAAAGAGAAAAATATTCTATTTATTAAAATTCTCTTAAATCCCATAATATAGTTAACTAGGACTAATATTATCTTATTTAAATAGAAATATATTACTTTTACCTAGATAAATTTAATTGTATAGAAAAATCAAAACTTTTGATGGTGTATTAAGTTTTTTATAAAAAAAATCTATTATACTTATAACTGTAGGCTATATTATTATGATTATAAGTTATTCTTAATTATAATATTACAGCTGATTTATCTTAAGGAGGCAATGTATGCAATCACATGCAGCATTAGAATATGACTATACTGTCGCAAAAATGTTTACCTATGTAACTATTTTGTTTGGCTTTTTAGGTATGTTAGTAGGGACCATACTCGCACTACAATTGGCATTTCCTGAATTAAATTACCTAATTGGTGAATACGGAACATTCTCAAGACTTAGACCTATTCATACCAATACCGTTGTATTTGGATTTACCGTTTCTGGAATTTTTGCAACGTGGTATTACTTTGCACAAAGAGTTTTAAAAGTCTCTATGGCAGAATCAAAGTTTTTAATGATTATGGGTAAAGTTCACTTTTGGCTTTACTTTATTGGTGCATTAATCGCAACACTCACACTGGTATTTGGTATCTCTGCTGGTAAAGAATATGCACAATATGAATGGTGGGTTGACATTGTCATCGTAGTTGTTTGGATTATGTGGGGTATCAATATTTTTGGTCTAATTGGGATTAGAAGAGAAAAAGCATTGTATGTTTCTATCTGGTACTACTTAGCATGTTTCCTTGGAATTGCAATGCTTTACCTATTTAACAACATGTCAATTCCAACTTACTTTGCAACTGAAGGTCTAGGTTCTATTCACCACTCAGTATCAATGTATTCAGGAACCAATGATGCACTTGTGCAATGGTGGTATGGTCATAATGCTGTTGCATTTGGATTTACAGTACCAATCGTTGGTATGATTTATTACTTTCTTCCAAAAGAATCTGGTCAAGCTATCTATTCATATAAGCTTTCTTTACTTTCTTTTTGGGGACTAATGTTTGTTTACCTTTGGGCTGGTTCTCACCACCTATTATGGTCAACCGTACCAGATTGGATGCAGACAATGGGTTCTGCTTTCTCTATCGTTCTTATTTTACCATCATGGGGTTCAGCCATTAACATGCTTCTTACCATGAAAGGTGAGTGGAACCAATTGGCTGAAAACCCATTAATTAAATTTATGGTTATTGCTTCAACATTCTATATGTTATCGACCATTGAAGGTCCTATTCAAGCCATTAAATCGGTTAATGCTATTGCACACTTTACAGACTGGATTCCAGGACATGTTCATGATGGGGTACTTGGGTGGGTTGTCTTCATGACCATGGCTGCACTTTTCCACATGGCACCACGTATGTGGAAAAGAGAAATTTACTCTAAAAAACTAATGGGTATTCAATTTTGGATGCAAACAACAGCTGTAGTACTTTACTTCACCTCTATGTGGATTGCAGGTATTACACAAGGTATGATGTGGAGAGCCGTTGATGAATATGGTAACCTCGTATACAGTTTTATTGACACCGTAGCTGTACTGCATCCATATTATTTAATTAGAGGTGTTTCAGGTATTTTATATACAGCAGGGTTTGTACTCTTTGCATATAACATTTACAAAACAATAACTGCTGGTAGAAAACTTACTGAAGAGCCACAGTTTAGAACACCTATGGCATAAGGAGGTAGATTATGTTTTTTCATTGGTTAGAAAAAAATCCATTTTATTTTGCTTTGATGATTTCAGTCGTTATCTCATTTGCAGGATTACTTGAAATCGTTCCAAACTTTGCACAAGCTGCCCGTCCATTGGTAACAGAAAAGCCTAAAACTGTTTTAGAACTTGCAGGTAAAAACATCTATGTGAAAGACAATTGTATTGCCTGTCACTCACAAATGATTCGTCCCTTTAAGTCTGAAACAGACCGTTATGGTAAATACTCACTATCAGGTGAGTATGCCTATGACAGACCATTCCTTTGGGGTTCAAAAAGAACTGGTCCAGACTTACACCGTGTCGGTAACTACCGAACAACAGATTGGCATGAAAACCATATGTTAGATCCAGCAGGAATGGTGCCTGGTTCAATTATGCCAGCCTATAAACATATGTTTACAAATGTCGCTGATATTGAATCTGCTTATGCAGAAGCTGTAACGGTTAAAAATGCATTCTTTACGCCTTATGGTCCTGAATTTAAAAGAACCAGAGCAGCATGGGAAGCACATCGTCCAAAAGTTTTAGAAGATGCTAGAAAAATTGCTGCTGATATGAAAGATGAAGATGTTAAAAAAGCGATTGAAGAGGGTAATGTTCCAGAAATCGTAGCCATGATTGCTTATCTTAACAGCTTAAAATAAGGAGACGAAAATGGACATACAAGATATACAAGGCTATGGCATGTTCTTTTTGACCATTTTTTTAACAGTGATGTTGTACTGGTACATTATATACCTCTACAGATCAGAAAAAAAAGGTGAACGAGACTTTGAAAAATATGGAAGAATTGCACTCGATGACAACATCGATAGTCCTCCAGTAGAAGACAAAGTTGCTTCCGAAAGAGATAATAAAAAGGAGCAAAATAAATGAATGCAATAATGATAAAAACATTAGGGTTTGCTGCACTCCTTATGATTGCAACAATTGCAGTTGTAATGAATTTAAATATAGACATCTTAGGAGAAGTCTTTAAAGATGGTTCAGTAAGTGGTGCAATTGATTCCATTATATCTGGACGTGCTATTAATGCCATTACCATGGCTGGAGCATTAGCTATCGCAGGTATTACTGCCTATGTTACGACTAAATATATTGGTCAGATGAAAACAGAAACAGCAACAGGTGAACTGGTTGATGAAAACTGGGATGGAATAGGTGAAAGAACCAATGAATTACCATCAGGATGGGCTTACTCTTTTCTAGCTGTATTCTTCTGGTCTATGTGGTATGGACTCATTGCTTATCCTGTAGACCAATTTTCTCAGATTGGTCAATACAATGAAGAAGTTTTAGCGCATAAAGCCACCTATGAAAAGAAATTTGAAAATGCCAGTCCAGAAGAACTTAAAAATATGGGTAAATCGCTTTACTTCGTACAATGTGCGCCTTGTCATGGAAATACAGGTGATGGACTTTCAGGTAAAGCACAAGATTTAACCAAAAGAATGTCTGAAGCACAAATTTTAGATGTTATTAAAAATGGTTCAAGCCAATTACATTACCAAATGCCAATGATGCCTCCAGGTACAGCATCAGGTGAAGCTGCTAAAGAAATTGCTGCCTATGTTGCTGGTGGATTAAAGGGTGAAGCACCTGCATCTTATGTAGCATGTACTTCATGTCATGGTGCTGATTCAAAAGGTAACAATGGTTTGGCTCCAGACCTTACTGGCTATGACAATATATTAATGACAAAAACGTTACAACATGGAAAAAAAGGTATCATTGGTACAATGCCAGCATTTAAAACCATGATTACCCCTATTCAAGAAAAAGCATTGACTGCCTATATTCAGTCAATAGCGCAATAAGGAGTTTGGTATGGCAGACAATAAAAAAAGAAGCATTTGGAGTATTCATGGTATTCCAGGAATGCTTATTGCAGTTCTCTTACTTATTGGTGTATTGATTTTTCTTCAACTCGCAGTTATTGTAACTTATCGTTATGGTGCTGTTGCACCTTATGATGAGGGACCAATTAGAGACATAAAAAATGTTAAAATGATTGATGACTTAGAGACCCAAAGACAATACTCTTTTCAATCACCAAAAACAGATAACGAATAAAGGATAACCTATGATTAAATATATGGACAAAATCTTAATAGCTTGTATGGTAGGTTCTGCCATTATGGCAATTTACCTTTCATTTACAAATAACCTACTTTACGTTGGTTAATATGCCTAGCATATTTACAATCAGAAAGGCGATACTTCTCGCTTTTCTTCTCCCCCTACTGCTTAATTCCTCGCCTTTTGTACTTAAAGATGATACCTTAAAACCTGAAGCCATTGAACTCATAGATAAAATGGGAAATGAATTAACCACAAAGACATCCATTAACGCTTATGCTTTAACAACAAATGAAGCATTTCCTATTGGATTTAACCTAGTTCAATATTCAAAAAAGTATGCCAGTAAGATGAGTATACCTTATGTGCTTTATATATTTGCACCAAATGCACGTATTACAGAAAAAAGTGAATCTACAGGACGCGTGGGCATTATCCCTTCATCTCAAGAAGTGGCAAAGCTTTATGATTATTCTGATGTACGTGATTCAGGACTAAATGTCATAACTGTTAAAGATAAAAATTCTAAAGAAGACAAAGAAAATATTGGTGTTGTTCAAGCTTATTCAGAACTAGCAGACAACATTGCACATTCTAAAGGTATAGAGATGACAACAACCATTGAGAATGACACAAGAACCATGATATCTTTTTTACGTGTTATTCTTATCATAGGTCTTATTTTAGTAACTTGGATCTATTTATTACGTCCAATTTTCATGAGGAAAAGAAATGACTAAAAAAAATCAAAATCGGTTTTGGTTTCTCTTTGTCATGGGAATACTCTCTTTTGGTATTGCCATGGTTATTTGGACAGTTAAACAAGCTGTTTCCATACCAGTACATGAATCCAATAACTACATGTTAAAATATCAAATGGCTGATATGAATATCAATGAGATTATGGAACTTGAAGCAAAATTTAAAGCTAAATACAAAATAAGCCTTAAAAATATAGAACTTATAGAACTCAGTGATGAAGAAAAAAATACCAATGCTAAAAGAGCGCAAACAACGCCCATTAAATTAACATCTGGATTCAATAGTTTTACCTATGCCATTACAACACATAATCTTTCAGTCATAGACAATGCAAAAGTTACCTTTCAATTAACACGTCCTCATAGTCGATATGATGATTACCTAGAAAAGAATGTTAAGTATCACAATAATCACTATCGTACCAGTCCAATAGAACTTACAAAAAAAGGTCGTTATACCTTAGTTTTAAAAGTAGAAATAGATGATTTAATTGGCTATTCAGAAGTTCCAGCCTATTTAAATAAAATGTGATTTCAAGTAATCACAAAGAACCTTAACCCAAACAAGTTTTGGGTTAATATTGAAAACCAATTTATTACTTCATCTCTTTAGGACAAACCATATAACCATTTTCTAACATTTTACAACCCACATTACTTGCATACTTTTTCAACCTATCCACTTTAACACTTTTATTTTCGACCACTGAACTATTTGGGGTACTAGATGCACATCCATTACACATAAGAACAAGAATTAAAACCAAAGAAAAATTAAACATAAAAAACCTTTTTTATAACTTAAAAATTAAATTTTTTTGTAATATATTTTAAATATCACATAAAACTTAACATATTTTAAGTCTTAAACGTGTAATTTACGTGGAAAAATTGATTTATTAATATATATTTAAAATAAAATATCAAATTAAAAATACCTGTTATCTAAAAAAAATAAAATTAAATATGACAATTAATTGAGTAGTTATTTTTTACTTTTAAATATTATTTGAAAGAGAGGAATAAGAAAAAGAGTAGAATTACTCTTCTGGTTTTGTTTTTCGTTTTTTAGCCCTCATCTCTTCTTGTTTTGCTTCTTGTTCAGCTGCTGCTCGTAAGTCATCTGGTGAATCAAAAAGCATACCGTCCATCATCTTTTTTTGGTCATCGAAGTTTCCTTTTTTGGCTGATGCCACAAATATCATAATAAGCACAAATGTTACCACTACCCCAACAATTAACTCTAATTGTAATACTTCATTCATCTTTGTTCCTTTATCTTTTATTTTTCATTTTTAATTCTAAGAGAATTCCCTACTACCATGAGTGAACTTAAACTCATAGAAAGTGCAGCAACTAAGGGCATAACATATCCAGCAATAGCCAGGGGAATTGTTAAGACATTATACAATAATGATAACATCAAATTTTCTTTAATAAACTTATAGGTTCGTCGTGAAATCACAAAAGAGTCTTTAACACCATTCAGTGAATTATTTAGCACCACCACATCTGACATAGCAAGGGCAACATCGGCTCCTGAACCCATAGCAATGGCTATATCAGCACGTGAAAGGGCTAAAGTATCATTAATTCCATCACCAATCATCACAACTTTCTTACCGTCTTTTTGAAGTTCGCTAATCAATTCAGCTTTATCAATGGGTGACATCTCAGCTTTAACCTTCTCTATACCTACTTCTTGAGCTACCTTATGTGCAACAACAGCATTGTCTCCTGTTGCCATAAGCAAGTCAATATTATTCAACTTAAAGTAACGCACCAATGCTTGAACATCTTCTTTAATACTATCTTCCAATTCAAAGCTTGTCACTAACACCCCATTAATAGCAAAATGATAAACTGTAGAAGTACTTGTTTCCACTTCTATACCATAAGCTTTCATCAGTTTACTATTACCTCCTAAAAGCTTTTTAGTCTCAAATTCAGCTTCCAACCCTTGAGCTGATATCTGTTCAATATTTTTTAAATCTTTCCCTTCAATTGTTTTATATTCAGCTAGAAGATATTTTTTAATTGCCTTACTAACAGGATGTAAAGACGCATCAGCCAAAGCGAACAATAACGCTAAATTTTCACTAGTCAATACTTCTGTTTGATGCTTTACCTTTAAATTTCCCTCCGTAATGGTTCCTGTTTTGTCAACCACAACCGTTGTGGCTTGTGAAAAAGTCTCAATAAACTTTGCTTCTTTAAACAATAAACCTTTTTGTGTTGCCCATGATATTCCAACCAAAGAAGCAATAGGTGTAGCCAAAGCTAAAGCACAAGGACAAGCAATAACAATAACCGAAATGGTAATTATCAACGACTTTTCAAAGTCACCTGAATAGAGATACCAAGTACAAAAAGACAAAATAGCCAAGACAATAATAAACAATGAAAAATGCTTAGAGAGTCTATTTGTCATCTCTTCTATTTTTGGTTTTGAAGCTAAAGAATCTTCTAAAAGGCTCATCATGGTATTAAGTGTGGAGTTTGCATAGTTTTTACTGGCCTCATACCTCATCACCCTACCGATGTTAATAGTCCCTGAAAAGATACTGTCTGCTTTATGTTTCTCTACAGGTAAGGATTCTCCACTCAAAGAACGCTCATCAAAAGTAGCAAGTTCCACAATGGACTTACCATCGACCGATGCTTTCTCACCATTTTTAACCTCTATAATATCCCCTACTTCTATTTGATCGAGTAAGACTACTGATTTAACACCCTCTTTAAGCACGGTTGCTTCCAAGGGTATTTCATTTTTCATCTTATCCATACTGTCCATAGCTGACTTTTTACCTAAAACCTCTAAATACTTACCAACCAGTACAAACATGATAATCATGGCAACAGAATCAAAATAACTTTCTCCTTGGGCTCCAAACAAAATGCTCAATGAATAAATATAAGTAATGGTCGCTCCACCTGCGACCAATAAGTCCATATTGACTATTTTATTTTTTAAACCATAGTAAGCCCCTTTAAAAAAAACCCATCCAGAATAAAAAAGTACCATTGAGGAGAAAATAAACTCAACAACATGAATCATATGTAAAACTTCAGTATCCATTCCTGAAAAGTAACCAGCATACTTAGCAACAGCAATCATCATAATGTTCATGGTTCCAAATATGGCAACCCCCACACGTGTAATATAATCTCGTTTTGCTTTTATGGATTGTTCTGATGCTTCATTAAAATCATATGGATATGCGTTATATCCTACTGAACGAATCTTGTCTATAATAGTAGAGAGTTTAACCGTCTCTTCATCCCAAACAATTTTTGCTTTGTTGTTTGAAAAATTAATGGTTACTTCCAAAACACCTTCTGTTTGGTTAATTACTTTTTCATTTAACCAAACACAGGCAGCACAATGAATGCCCTCAATGACTAAATCAACTCGTGAGAAACCATCAGTATCTGTTTTAATATAACGTTGTTTAAAACTCTCCAAGTCAAAACTACCTGCATCATTCTGGCTCTCTATGGGTGGTGCAATGGTATCATTACGCATTTTGTCATAAAAAGCATCAAGCCCATCTTCTTTTAATAAATGGTAAACACCCTGACAACCCTTACAACAAAAATATAAGGAAGGTTCTTCTTTAATTAAAATAGACTCACTAAAGGTTAATTGACAATGACTACATTTTATATCAGACAAATTTACTCCTAGTTATAATTTTAAATTATTAAATATATAATTTTAAATTATAAGTACATTTATAGCATTAATTAACTATACTTCTAATTATTATAACAAATTAAAGGACAATAAATGGAAGTTCAAAATTTAAAGAATGACGAAATAGCACAAACAACTACCCAAACTGAAAAAGCTAAAAAAAAAGAAAAAGCTAAAAAACTTGAACTCAAAATGCCCTTTAGAATCAAACGCTACTATGTTTATATCTTAATCACCATCTTCTCATTGAGTTTACCCTTTATCAGCATTGATGGATATCACATATTTTTACTCTCTTTTGACAAACAACAACTCCATTTAATGGGAACACTTTTTGACATGCAAGAACTTTATATGATGCCATTTGTCCTTATGTTACTCTTTATTGGTATTTTTGCAGCTACTTCTGTTGGGGGTCGTGTTTTTTGTGGTTGGGCTTGTCCTCAAACCATCTTTAGGGTTATCTACCGTGACCTTATAGAAACAAAACTATTGGGTATGCGAAAAAGAATCTCTAACAAACAAAAAGAGCCAAACTATAGTACCAAAGAAAATGCTGTTAAACGTGTTATTGCCATTAGCATTTGGACACTATTAGCTTTTATTGCTGCTGCCAACTTTACATGGTTCTTTGTACCACCTGAAGACTTTTTTAACTATATCATGTCACCAGCTGAACACCCTATACTTATGGGAATGATACTTGGAATTGTTGCCTTTCTTGTTTATGATGTTATTTTTCTAAAAGAAGACTGGTGTGCCTATATATGTCCGTATTCTCGTATACAGTCTGTCCTTTATGATGAAAACACCCTTCAAGCCATTTATAACCCTGTACGTGGTGGACAAATTTATGATGATAAAAAAGAAAAGTTAGTCTTTAAACAAAAAGATTTGCCTGAAGAAGAGAATGAATGTACTACCTGTGAAAAGTGTGTAACTGTTTGTCCAACACACATTGACATTAGAAAAGGTCTACAACTCGAGTGTATTAACTGTTTAGAGTGTGTTGATGCTTGTACAACTGTTATGGGGAACCTTGGTAAGGAATCATTGGTACAATGGTCAAGTAATGCCACAGCCTATGAAGGTAAAGAGACAAAAATGTTAAGACCAGTAAGTTACATGTATGCTGTTGCTTTAGCACTTATTGTTGCCATACTTATTGTAATGAGTGGCGAAAAAGAATACATGATTTTAGACATTAACAAAGGACATAGACTTTATAAAATAGAAGGTCAAACAGTCAGTAATGATTACCTCATGTTCTTTAAAAATACTGAGGCAAATCAACATACTTATAAACTAAAAGTTGTGGGTGAATATGCTGATAAAATAACCATTAAAAGATTTAAAGAAACAACCGTAAAAGCAGGAAAAGGCACCAAAGAAGTCTTAATACTTTCAACCAATAAAAACTTAAGTAACCAAGCATCTAAAGACTCTGTACACAGCATACAATTAAGCGCTTACTCTACAAGTGAACCTGAAAAAGTAAAACTTTTAAAAGAAGTTTCATTTATCTATCCTAACACAGAAAAGGTTAAATAATACTCTTTACAAATTCTTAACTTTTTGATATAATATTAGCATGAAAAATCTAATATTATATTTTATGCTCCTCACTTCTTTTACTCTCGCAAATGCTAATAACATCTTCATTATTAAAAACAAAGATGGCAAAATACTCAAAGGTAAAAAGATTACCCACAATGAAAACTATGACAAGCTACTTGCCGAACAAGAAGCTATCTTAAAAGAACTTGAACGTAACAAACTTTTAGCTGAACAAAACAAAATCTTAGGTCAACTAAGCGATTTATCCAATAAACGAAATCACCTAGCCCAATCAGCCGTGGACTACAACAAAGAAAATATTTTAAAAAATGCTAAAACACATTTAGGTGGAAAATATGTATGGGGAGGAACACACCCTAAAGGTTTTGACTGTTCAGGTTATACCCAATACATCTATAAAAAAGAAGGGGTTAAGATTCCACGAACAGCCTATCAACAATCAAAGGTTGGTAAAGAAGTAAGCCGTTTTAGACTTAAAAAAGGAGACTTACTTTTCTTTTTAACTGATAAGTCAAGAAATATCCCTGTAACGCATGTTGGTATTTACATTGGCGATGGAAAGTTCATTCATGCTGCTTCTAAAAGAAAAGGTATTATTATTACTTCTCTTAATGACAGTAAATATAGCCTATTGTTTGTAAAAGCAACAAGAATTATAAAATAATCTCAATGTAAAAAGCTATAATACTCCTTCAATTTAAAGGAGTTTCATGAAACTAAAAAATATCGTAATACTTGTTTTACTACTCAACACACTCAGTATTGCGCAAGAAAACAATACTTCTAAAACAGCAACCCAAAAAATTAAAAAACAAACCGTTGTATTTGACTGTTCAAGTGGAGACAAAAAGTTTGTTACTTCTAGATTGTGGTTAATTGACATTACCCTTCAAGAGTATGTAGATAAGAAGATTCCTTACGAGGCTGTACTTACCATTCACTCAGGATGTACTGACATTGTTTCAACAAAAGTACCTAAAGAAAACAAAACCATGGAAAAAATAGGAAAAATGCTTAATAAAATTTCAAAGCATGAAAATTTATCCATTGAAGCCTGTCAAATTGCTGTTGATAGATTTAAGATTAAGCATGATGATTTACATCCATTTATAAAGCTTGTTCCTAACTCAATTACCAGAGTTATTTCACTTCAAAATGATGGTTACGCGTTTATTCCTTTTTCTAAATAAAAGCGCTATACTCATGGGGAAAACTATTGAGTTTTCCCACCTTTAGCAGACTGAATCGAGTTAATATAAGAATAATCGATTTTAATACTATGTTCTTTCGGTAAGTTATCAACTAATCTTCCTACCATACCTTCAAAGTCCTCAAACAGATAATTTCCCATTGATCCAGGAATAGGATTAATCTCATTTAACAATACTTCGCCATCGACTACGAAGAAGTCACATCTTATAATAGAACCTTCAAAAATACTTGCATAAACTTTTTTAAACGCTTCTTGAATGTCTGTCTTAAGCTCAGAAGAAATATCAGCATCTCCTACTTTACCATCACGTGAAAAGTCAAGGTATTTCTTTTCAAAGTCTAAAAACTCTTCTTTATTTGGCTCTTCAACAATGGAGAGTTCAAAGTCAGATGTTTTACATCCTGCTTGGTTGTACTCCAACACACCCTCAATAAACGGCTCAATCAACACTTGGTTGTCAAACTCAAAAGCAACATCCAATGCATAGTCCAACGCATCAGCTGACTTTACAATGCTTACCCCAATACTAGAACCCAATCTTACAGGTTTAATAATCACTGGATATTCAAGTTCAACATCACGACTATCATCATTACTTAACACTGAATAAGGAACAACTTTTACTCCTAAACTTTCAGCATAAAGTTTGGTATAAAGTTTATTGTAAGAGAGTACCGAAGCATCCACTCTAGGCGAAATGTACTTAATATCATTGAACTCTAACAACGAAGAAATTTTTCCATCTTCACCATCACGTCCATGAATAAGGTTTAAAACCGTTCCTAAATTTTGTTCTTTAAGACCCATCATCCTAACAGTACAAAAAGCACCTTTTTTTAAAATAAGTTTTTTAGCTTTTTTATAGTTAGCATTAGCAAAATAATTTGACTTCATATTTTCTGAGTCTATCAAGTAAAATTCTCTATTTGCATCCACAAAAATAAAAGAGAGTGTTGTGTTTTTTAAAACTTTTTTGAGTGTAATTGCTGAGACGATAGAGATTTCATGTTCATAACTCGAACCACCAAAGAGTATTGATATATTCATATTAATTATTTCCTTATAAATGATGAAGTATTTTATCTTTATTTCTCTTATAACCTTTGTAGTTTCTTAAGTCCTTGTTTCACCAATGAAGCCGTATCACCACTTGCTCCAGCCAATGCCTTTTTAATCTGATCTTTTTTAAAGCCTAAACTCTCTAATGCCAAAATAGCATCTGCCATGCCATTGTCCAGAGCTGATGCATCGGCATTGCCATCCACGATAAAGTCTGCTAACTCCACTAAAATACGACTCGCAGCCTTAGGACCAATTCCAGGAACACGTTTTAGTAAACCTACATCTTTATCAGCAACTACTCTGGAAAAAGTTTCTGGTATAAAAGTAGAACAAGTAGCCATGGCTACTTTTGGACCTACCCCATTAATTTTAATGAGTGTGTCAAACATTTTCTTTTCATTGGCTTCCATAAAACCAAACAATAAATTGATATCTTCACGAATAATCTGAGTGACCAAAAGCTTAACCCTACTCTCTTTGATACTATTTGAAGTATTCACTGAAATATTCACTTCATGTATGAGTCCATTTACATTTAAATGCACAAATGTTGGGTCTTTCTTTTCAACAGTACCTTCTATACCTACTATCATTGTTGTTTCCTAGTCTTTTAATTACTGAAGTATAGCAACTATTGTTTAGCTTTCAGAGCTATTCAGCTCCTGCCCCAACAAAAATATCTTCAACTTTACCATCTTTAAGTCTAAAGAGTATGCCACCAAAAATAGAATCTACGACAAAAAGGTCATCTCTACTTTCACCTTTGTTCCAACGAGACTTATAGGCATTTATAACTTCATTTTCCGTGCTACCTATGCCTATACCCTTGTCTGTTTTTAAAGTACTAGGGCTTACTAAAGTAATGGACTCTACTACTTTTGTAGCATTTTTTTCACTTGAAGTCATGTCAAATATAATACCACAGTCTGTGTATTCCCAACTTTGATGATAAAGCCCATCGGCACCCCACAATTGATTTTTACCATACTTAACTGTACAGTTCATATTTTTTTTCACTTCTGTTTCAGAAAGTTCCAAATAAAACTTACCTACCCTATCTCTCTCTGGAATATTAACCTCATTTGAAACACAACCAACACTCATGAACATCATAAAAACATAGAAAAATTTTAACATTTTAGATTCCTTTTTATTATATTATAACATAAATAGTTTTTAATAAAGTATTGTGTTAAAAAGGATTTCATCTTGAAATACCATAACCTATTCCAAAAAAATACGTTATAGCATTGATTGAGATCAAAAGATGATTTAGAGGGCTTTAATCTTGTTCGACAATCACTCTATGCCCAACAAACTTAGAAGCATTATCTAAAATAAGACCACCTTTTCTAAAGCCTAAGCCACAACCTTCAAAGGCATAAAATACACCTGCTTGATAACTTTCACCTTTAGTGTTGGTTAGAAATTCAACATATTCTTGAAAAATAGATGGAAATTGACCATATTCACCATCAGTTTGTGCCATTACTTCTTCATTTTCATTCACAATAGTGGTATTTGCACCTTCACGTCCAAAAATTCTTTTTTCAACTTGTGCAATGCCTTCTAATGGCTCAAAACTTGTTTCAAGTAGTAAAGGATGATTGGGGTATAACTCCCATAAAATTGCCATAAATGCTTTTGATTGAAACATTAATGTGTATGCTGGATTTAAAATAATGGCTTTTTGATTTTCCATAATCTGAGTGAGTAACATTGCCAAGTCACTCTCTTCAATGGCAATATCTTCCCATGGATAGAGTTTAAACCAATACTCATAATTAACATCATTATAAAAAATACCCTCTTCAGCAGAAAATTCAACATCTTCCATATAAGCAAACTCTGTCTTGAACCCAGCTTCACTGGCAATGGTTTGAAGAAGTTTAACCGTACTCTCTTCTTCCTCATTTCCTTTAACTGAAGAAAATAAAATTTTCCAACCTTCATAATGTTCATGGAATGCTTCCACATTCTCTTCCATCATAATCAAACGTTTAAAGTTATCACCTAAAGCCTCATATAAGCTATTAAATTGGTGACTCTCTTCCATGCCATTGGCTTTCAGCATAGCCCATTGTAAGATAGATGTTTCAAACAATGCTGTCGGAGTATCAGCATTAAACTCTATAAGCTTAATTGGTTTACCATCCAATCCACCAGCCAAATCAAAACGACCATACAGGTGCCAATGAATATCATTGTCCCAAGACATTTTAACAGCATCAATAAGATTAAAAGGAATACCCAATTCATGAAATAGCTCATTTTCAATCACATAGTCACCAGCTTCTGCAAACATTTCATAAAGTTCATTAGAAGCCTCATAATATGCATCAGCTTCATCTGAAGTAATTTCCACCACTTCATTGGCAACATAAGGCGTATTATTGGGATCGGTATGCCAATAAAATCCAATCTCTTCTAAAAAAGCATTATCAGGAATTTCAATAGGTTTTAAATTCATTTAATTAACCACCAAACCCACTACTTCGAGATGATGAACTTGAACTTGATGCTGGGGTTGAACTCTTACCAAAACCACTTTGTTTCGTACTTGAACTTGTACTTTTACTTGCTGTTGCACCACTTGGTCTACTCATTCCACCAGGTTTACGATTTCCAAAACTGCTATTTGAACGAGAATAAGCTTGTGGAGATTTATAACTACTTCGTCTATTTTGGTTATAGTTTTGATTGTTTTGAAGCTTATTCATTAATGCTGCCCCTAACATACCTGCTGCTGCACCAGCCAAAAGTGTTCCAGCAAGTCCCATTCCTCCACCAGAAGCTACTTCTTCGGGCGATTTTGTTAAATCTGAAGTACCTGCTTCAATTTTTGCTTCTTCATCTTTAATAAGCTTTTCAAGCTCTTCATCAGAAAGAATACGTTCAGTTCCATTCTCATCTCTTAAAATAACACGTGTTTTTGAACTTGGGAATTCATCAACAATTTTATAACTTTTATCAGCACCTTCTTCAATGGTAATTGAAGCACCCTCTTTCTCAACACTCTCTGCTAAAGTTGGGTCTTTTGGTTTTTCTTCTTCTTTAGGTGCATCTCCACAACCTGCTAATGTCGCTATGACAAAGGCACTCATACCACCAGCAATGGCATAATTTGATACTTTCTTAATTTGCTTATTCATTTTATCTCCTGATGTGTTAAAAATATTTAAAGACTATGTTCTTTTGTTCACAAGGTGAATCATATGTGAACAAAACTTAAATAGTACTTACCTTTTACCCTTAAATAATATTATGGATTATAGCGCTTCTGTGGCTACTCTCGCAATTCTTGATGCAAAAGCAGCTTTATCTTCAGGCTCTAAGCCTTCAGACAATTTAGCTGAATCAAATAGAATCCATGCCATATCGGCAAAAATATCATCATTGTCTAACTTATCAAGCTTTTTAATCATCTCATGCTCAGGATTCAATTCTAAATACAATGGCATCTCTGGCATGGCTTTGCCCATTTGTGCAAACATCTCTTCCATTCCAGCTATTGGACTAGAACTATCTTTTACCACACAAGATGGACTTGTTGTTAATCTACTAGTAATTCTTACTTCTTTTACTGTTTCACCAAGAACTTCTTGAATCTTATCTGTCAATGATTTAAACTCTTTAGAAACCTCTTCTTTTTCTTCTTCAGTACGTGAATCAGGGGCATCAATGGCTGTAATGTCTTTTAACGTCCACTCTTTATACTCTCCAATCATTGGTGTAACAATGGTATCTTCATTTTTGTTATCCATTAAAAGTACTTCAATATTGGCTTTGTTATACGCTTCTAAAAGAGGTGAGTTTCTCAATACTTGTTCATTTTCACCAACAATATAGTAAATCTCTTTTTTCTCAGAGTCTGCACGAGAAACATAATCAGCAAATGTTACCATACCTTCTTCAGTCGATGACTTATACTTAACAATATCGAGTAATAAGTCTTTATTCATATAGTCTGTATAAATTCCTTCTTTAATAAGGTTATTGTATTGAGAGGTAAATGTATCAGCATCTTCACCTTGAAGCTTTTTAATCGCTTGAAGTATTTTTTTAGTAGCATTTTGTTTGATGTTGGCTAAAATTTTGTTATCCTGAAGTAATTCACGACTCACATTTAATGGTAAATCTTCAGAATCGATAATTCCCATTACAAAACGAAGGTATGTTGGTAATAACTCTTTGTCATCATCTGTAATAAATACACGCTTAACATACAATTTAACATGCGAACTATAATCTGCTCTGTTCATGTCCATTGGAGCTACTTTTGGAATGTAGAACAATGTTGTAAACTCTTGACCACCCTCTACTTTGTTATGTAAGTACTTTAATGGCTCATCATCACTGTGTGAAAATGACTTATAAAACTCTAAATAATCTTCTTTTTTAAGTTCAGATTTTGACACAGACCAAAGCGCTGTTGCAGCATTGGCTTGTTCTGATTGTTTTACTTTTTTTGTAACAGCCTCTTCACCCTCACCTGTTGTTTCATCTTCTTTAAAATGCATCATAATTGGATAAGGAATATGATTTGAGTACTTCTTAACAATGGTCTCAACACGTGCTTTTTGTAAAAACTCTTTCTCTTCCTCTTTAAGCTTAATATAAATAACCGTACCATGTGCTTCTTTTGTTACAGGGGTAATTTCAAATTCACCTGTACCATCTGTAGCAAACTTATAAGCTTGTTCTTCACCTGCTTTTTTAGTAATAACTTCTACATTATCTGAAACCATAAATACAGAGTAAAAACCAACCCCAAACTGACCAATAAGGTTTGAATCTTTTTTAGCATCTCCAGTAAGGTTCTCAACAAAAGCCTTTGTACCAGATTTAGCAATGGTTCCAAGGTTATTCATGAGGTCTTCTTCATTCATACCAATACCATTATCAGCAATGGTTAAAGAGTTATCTTCCTCATCTAAATTGATATTAATCTGACCTGCCCAAGCATCATTTTTAAACTGCTCGTCTGTTAATTGTATGTGATTAAATTTATCAATCGCATCTGATGAGTTTGAAACTAACTCACGAATAAAGATTTCTTTATTTGAATAAAGTGAATGTGTCATTAATTTTAAGAGTTGACCTATCTCTGTTTGAAACTGATGTTTTGCCATGGTTATAGTCCTTGTTTAATCAAATTTATGTATAAATTAATATTTTGCGAATTATATACTATTTTTTGTAAATATTCAAGATATTTATACACCCTAAAAAATAGTTAAAAACTTAGCCTAATTAATAACTTATTAATATCAATAAACTATAATTCTAGGCATCTTTAATAAGGAAAAATTTAAATGAATATGATCAAAAAAATAATACTACTGGCATTATTTACGACACTAACATTTAGCACTACCATTTGTGCAAAAGATAGTAATATCCGTAATTACGAAGATCGAGGGATTAAATATTATCCATTTTATGCTAAAAAAGGAACCATTAAACGTGGTAAAGCCTCTTGGTATGGTAAACCATTTCATGGACGCTTAACAGCCAATGGTGAAAAATACAACATGCATGCTATGACAGCTGCTCATCGTACTTATGCGCTAGGAACAGTTTTAAAAGTTACCAGTTTACACAACTGGAAATCAGTTATTGTTCGAGTCAATGATCGAGGACCATTTTATAACTCCAGAGATGTTGATCTCTCTTATGGTGCTGCTAAAAAATTAGGTTTTGTTAACAAAGGTATTGAAAAGGTTAAAATTGAAGTTTTATCTTCAGGCAAATCATCTAATACAAAATATGTAAAACACAATGCTAATAAAACACAAAATGTTATTAGAACTCAAAAAGTACAAGTTGCCTCATTTTTTGATAAAGAAAATGCCACACTTTTTAAACAAAAACACCAATTAAAAAATGCTATCATCGTCAAAAAATATATCAAAGACCATAAAAAAACAGCCTATAAAATCATTGTAAAATGTACCCCATGGGAAGCAAATAAACTTTTAAAGTCTAAAAAGTTTTCAGGTGCTTATAAAGTTTAGCTATAATTAAGGTATGAAAAATTACCTTAATCCTTATCGTATTCTCTTCCTCTCTCTTACACTTTTCATCACAGCTTGTAGCCAAAAGGCTAACCTACTCATAGGCAATGGAAGCTGGTACGGAGAAAAATACCACGGCAGACAAACAGCCAGTGGAGAACCTTATAACATGTATGCCTACACAGCTGCTCACAAGACCTTAGCTTTTGGCACGATGGTCAAAGTAACCAATCTTAAAAATAATCGTTCTGTTGTTGTACGTATTAATGATCGAGGTCCTTTTGTACAAGGTCGCATTATTGATTTATCTTATATGGCTGCCAAAAAACTGGACTATGTTCATGACGGTGTGGTCAAATTAAAACTTGAAATTCAATAGCCCATAGCTCAAAAATAGGCTTCATTATTTATTATAACATTTACATTAAATAAGTTAATAAGATATAAAATTTAAGATTTTGCTATAATTTATCATGAATAAATTATTACTACACTACATTGTACCCATACTTTTCGTTGCTTTTTCAAGTCCAGCTTATGCTAAAAATAAAACGGTACAAATTGGAAAAGGAAGTTGGTATGGAAAAAAATTTCATGGAAAACGCACAGCCAATGGTGAAAAATACAACATGTATGCCTACACAGCTGCCCATAAGACCTTACCTTTTGGCACCATGGTCAAAGTAACAAACTTACGAAACAAACGTTCTCTTGTTGTTCGTATTAACGACCGTGGTCCTTACGTTAAAGGAAGAATCATTGACCTGTCTTACTTAGCTGCGAAAAAACTTGGTTATGTTAACAAAGGAGTTGCCAAATTGAAGGTTAAAGTTCTTTATAAACAAAAGAAAAAAAGAAAACGATAGTACTGTCTAAAAAATCTAAAAAGTCTAAAAAATCTAATCTTCCTCAATATACTTTCTTCATCACAAAACAAGGTGATAATCAAAATAATAAAAGGATTTATTGTGACAAACACTTTAAAATTAGTATTAGCAACTGTTGTTGGCGTAACATTAACCATTGGCTCATTATCAGCTACAGAAACTGTAGAAAAGGTTGATGCTTTTAAAAATATAAGTACCCAAGCTGTTTCTGTAGAAGAATCAAACTTATTAGCTGGTAAACTAACAAGAGAACAAAGAAAAGCAAGAAGAGAGCATTGTAAGGATGTTCCTAGTGGATACACAGGTGGTTCAATGTGTGAACGAGGATTTCTAGGTATAGGTTTTAGAAATAATTAAAAACAAAAAAGTCACATAAGTGACTTTTTTAATGAACTTCCCATATTTTCATAAAGGTTTCTTATGTTTTACAAACATATATTTCTCATATTTTCACTCTCTTTTTCTTTACATGCTGATGTTTCTTCTTTTCAATTTGAGGGAATTACACAACAAAAAAATAGTTACTCTTGTGGTACAGGTGCATTAGCAACACTCTTAAATGGGCTGTATCAAAAAAATATTTCTGAAGACACCTTAAAAGTGTTAATTAAAAAAGATAAAGAGAAAAAAATTCAAAAAGAAATAGAAAAATATGGTTATACGCTAAAACATCTTGAAGAAGGGTCTCAAAAATTAGGCTATCAAAGTGTATGGAAAAAGTTAAGTGTTGAAAACCTTAAAAAACTTAGACAACCTACATTACTTTTAATAGGATTAAATAGTAAGTTTCCCCACTTTGTTGTGTTCAAAGGCATTGTAGATGATGAAGCGTATTTAGCAGACCCTATTCGAGGAAACATACGGATTAATTATCAAAAACTAATAGAACGAGGAATTAATAAAAAGTACCCTTCTTGGTATGTTATGGCAACCCAAACCCCTTCTACTAATAGCTGGAAAAAAGATTCTCGTCTTGTTCTATCTGGGGATAAAAATTTAAGAGAAAAAAGACATGTTACGGAGAGTCAAGCAGACATAAAAAGTATGATTTCACTTAATCATGAAGATCAATTATCATTATCCATAACTTACGGTAAATCTATTTCGAGTATGGACTATGGGAACTCAAAGGCAGAAAGTATCTCAGATGGCTATGGTTTTGGTTTGGCTTACGGACTTGGAGAATCCTTAGAACTTTCCTCTTCTTTTAATCTAGCTAAAGGGACATCTAAGTATTTTGAAAGGAATCAAGAAACTAAAAACTTTCAAAGTGATTTATTAAAATCCTATTCATTGGGACTCTCATCAGGATTTCAGTTTGAAAATAATTATCAAATGGGAATGACCTATGGTATTGGAACAACTTACGCCAATGAAGACAAAATTTTTAGTAATTCAATCAATCTTTCTGTCTACATGGACTTATTAGGGCATTCAGTGGTTTCAGGTCTAGGTCTTGGTAATAGTTTTAGTTTAAAAAAAGAAATAAATGCCCAATTAAAAGGTTATGGTGCTAACGTTTACATGGGACTGATTGAACCCATTGGTGATGACTACAGTGCTTCACTTTTTGCGTCTTCTCAATTTGGACTGGGTGCCTTATCACATATTGAACCTATCTATTCAATTGAAAGTTCATTGTCATGGTTATATGGTCAAGACATTCAGGTGAGTCCTAACCTTAGTTTTTCGTTTGATAAAGAGAACGCTTATTCTTCTTTTTCTTTTGGAGTAAGTTTAATATATCTAGGAGATTGGTAAGTTCTAAATATCTTTATTGCCAATAAAGATAACTGTTAAATAGTTCCAAAATTTTAACAAAATGTTTAAGCTCTTCATTTTGATCATCAAACTTTTTAATGACATGAATAAAACAATTAATTTCGTTAATCTTTTGTTTTATAAGCGAAACTTTTGGTTGGGAGTCTTCTAAAAAAAGTTCAACTTCTTCAAGCGTATGAAATTGATTTAAAAGTAAAAGAAATTCAAATTGCTTCATACTTGCTTCATAAGAAATATCTCCTCCTAATTTTTTATCTAAAACAATTAAAGGTTTTGTTTTGTTATAGATATCATCAATATTAAACTCCTGAGCTTCTTTTGAATTGGGGAAGAAGATGCTTATCATTTTAATGGCATAAGCTAAATGTATGGAGGGAGAATGATTTTTATTTTCGACATGTAATCGTTGATAATATTGAATACTTATTTTAAGTATTTGAAAGAGTTCTTCTTTATTATTAACATGATTATAAATTTGTTCTTTTGTAAAAGCGTAAACAGTCATGGTATCTATTTCTAATTTTCTTTTTGTGTTTGTTTGGGGAATACTTTGTAAAAGATAAAACACTTCTTCATAGGTTGAACATGAACAGTTGATTAAAGCATAAGCTTCTTGCATTTTGATATTAATCCTATCTCTGTTATACCTAGAAAGAAGGGGAAAAACTTCTTCTTTTAAAAAAAGATAAAAACCTTTGTTATACAAAATAGGAATAACTTTAAGCAAAAAAGTCTGACTGCCTTTCTCTGCTGAAAAAAGATTTTTGTGTTCTAGCAATTTTTCTTCTATCTGAAAAGTTGTTTCTGTTTCAAGTTCTTTTAAAAAACCAGATTCCTCTGTATTTAATTTAACCTCTCTAGGTTGAATATAAGATAAGTCAATGGATGGATTTTTTGCATCATTTTTACTCTTAGCTTCATTTTTCTTTTCATGCTTTAAAATAAAAGCTGTTATCTTTTTAGGAATCACTTTTCTTTGTTCGACCTCAGAAGCATTCCATAAATATGAATCAAAGTTCAAACTTTCTTGAATGGCTTGTCTAATGGTATCTTTTTTTATTTGTTGTGTATGTTCATTTTTCCATTGATACCATGATTTTTTATAGTCACTCCAATCTTCATTTGGAATTAAAATATGAAACAATTCTTTCTGCCCATTCCATTTAAACCCTTCTTCTTCAAGTTGATGTATAAGAAAATTAAGTAACTGTGTATGTGGCATTGCTTGGGTACTTTCAATACGATGACATAATTGTGCATACTCTTCAGCTGAAATATTTAATGCTTCTTTAAGATAAGCTAAGTATTTAGTATCCTCTTTTTTTATACTATTACTAAGAGATTTTTGAATTTGATTAGCGCTTTCATCAGTACATAGCTCCTTGAAAATATATTTTATTATTTGTTTTGAAGTCATAATAAACCCTTTTGAAATTTTTTTAATGTCATAGCATTTCGATAAAAGTTTAATATAAAAAAATCAATAAAAGTCAAAAGAACCTAAATTACATAAAAAACAATATAACTAAAGTAGATAAGAGAGGTGAATAACTCTCTTATTCCTTATATAGCCTAAGAAACTATTTTTCTATCACCTTAGTATCAATAATTTCTAATTGAGTAAGATTCTCTTTTTCTATGCGTTTACCTCGCCAATAATAACCACCAATAAGCCCACCAGCTGCTGTCATGGTTAAAAGTCCAGCTGTCACCAACTGTGCAAAAATAAATAATGCCCCTACTCCCAAAACCCCAGCAAAAGAAGCCCCCACTTTAAAATTGGCTTTTGCATGGGTTACTTTGGCTTCTCTAGCAATGTCTTTTTGAGCCTCTTTTACCACTCTTGTCTTCGCCCTTTCTGCTTTTACTTTAAGTGCTTCTCGCTCTTTAGCAAAACTATCTTTCATCTTATGTTCAAAATCTTTTTTTAAATGTGCAGAGAGCGAAGAAAACCAAAAAGCAACCATAAGGGCTACAAAAAAGAGAGGTAACACCAAACGAACCAAAGACCCTAAATCCTCTAAGTTTATGGGTGAAATATAAATTAAAACAGCCGTAACCAATTGCACTAAAACAATGCCCAATAAAAATTTTAAAACTTGCATTTCATAGCCTTTAATCTTTTTTCAGATCCTCAGACCAAAAGAACTCTATCCAGCCTTTTGCTTCTTTGACCCACCATGTAGGTTCTATTATAGCTGTTGGTTTATAAAAAATGGAAGCTGATTCAAAAGTAGTTTCTGGATATTTGGTTTTTAAAACCTTTAAAACTTCCACTAAAGTATCACCAGAGTCCACAATGTCATCCAGAATTAATACGCGTTGTCCTGCTTGTAAAATAGGAATATTAAAAACTTTAACCTCATCAAGCTTCTTGCTATCATCATAACCAATGGTATTAATGGCATAAACTTCACGAATGTCATAAAACTCCCCCAACATCTGTCCCATACTTAAGCCACCTCTGGAAATGGGTAAAAGTACCTCAAAAGGTTGGTCTACTTTCTGTGTAAGTATTTTTAAGTCTTCACGAAACGCTGAGTAAGGATAATAAATCTTTTCCATAAAGTGTTAGTTCTTAGCTTTTAGTTCTTTGGCTTTAGCATAAGCATCAGCAACGGCTTCCATCATCGCATTTCGCACAGCCCCACGCTCCATGGCTGCATAACCAGCTGCTGTTGTTCCCCCTGGACTCATCACCCCATCTTTAATATCGGCTGGGTTATCATTAGCCAGTAATGGTGCAAAACCTTCAAAAAGACCCGTTACCAAAGTCTGTGCATCCATTCGCTTAAGTCCTTGTTGCACAGCACCATCTGCCATCGCTTCAGCGATGAGTGCCAAATAAGCTGGTCCAGACCCTGCAACACCTGTGGCAATGTCCAATTCATTTTCCGAACTCAACCATAAACTTCTACCAATCTGATTAAAAATATCAATGGCTTGTTCTTTTAAACACTCATCACCCGTAATGGTTGTCATAGACTTTAAATGACTTGCCCCCAAGTTTGGCATGGTTCGGATGTACTTTTTAGCTTTGATCTGTGTTGCTAAACTCTCGATGGAAGTTCCAGCCAAAACAGAGTAAAGTGCATTGGCTTCACCACTTAGTTTTGGTGCTAATTCAGGTAAAGAATAAGGCTTCACACACAAAATTATGTTCTTGTCTGTCATATCCTCTAGCTCACCCAAAACTTTCGTAGTAATTTGAGGAACACGCTCTTTTAATGCTTTTAACGATGCTTCATTTCGACCAAATACTTCTATCTCATAAGAACTTACTAAACCCTCAATGAGGGCTTTTGCCATGTTACCGTTACCTATGAATGTTAATTTCATTTTTTTCCTTTTTTCTTAGTCGTGTACCACAAGCTCATTATACAAAGAGTCTCGCTCAACAGGTGTAAACCCAGAACTTTTAATCAGTTCTATAAATTCATCTAACTGCATACCTTTAGAACTTTTTGCACCAGCTGCTGCTTGAATGGACTCTTTTTCAATGGTTCCATCCAAATCATCACAGCCAAATTCTTGGGCAATCAATGCCAAGTTAACCGATGCTGTTACCCAATAGGCTTTAATATGAGGGATATTATCTAACATAATTCTAGCAATGGCATACGTTTTTAAGATCTCTTGCCCTGAAGGGAAGTCACAGTTTTTCATGTAGTTGTTTTCACGTTGATAGACTAAGGGAATAAAAGCGTTAAAACCATTGGTTCTATCTTGAACATCACGTAGTCTTAACATATGATCTATGCGATGACTTCTATTTTCAACATGTCCAAAAAGCATGGTTGCGTTACTTTCACGCCCTTTGTTGTGCCATTTTTCATGAATGTCTAACCATTGTGCTGAGGTTACTTTTCCTTTACACAAATACTCTCGAACTTTTTCATCAAATATCTCTGCGCCACCACCAGGCATAGAATCAACACCATTTTCTATCATCATATCCAGTACTTCATCATAACTATGTCCATATTCACGTGTTAAAAAATCCACCTCTGCTGCCGTCATGGCTTTTACATGTAAGTTAGGGTATTTAGCTTTTATCTTTCTGAATGCTCCCATATACCACTCTACCCCATCATTGGGATTATGTGCAGATACTATGTGAACTTCTTTTGCATCAAGAGAGACAGAATTATCTACTATTTCTAAAATTTGATCATGACTCATTGTATATTGATTTGGATTTTTTCTGGTTGCTGAATAAGCACAAAACTTACAAACATCAGCACAAACATTGGTGGGGTTAATATGACGGTTTATATTAAAGTAAGACTTTTTACCAAACTTTTCCTGCCGAATCTCATCAGCCAATTCACCAAGCGTAAATAAATCAAGTTCATATAAAGCTTCACCTTCCTCTTGTGTTAGTCTAATTCGCTTTTTTACTTTTTCAATTAATGTCATATTCTATTGTCCATAATATTTTTTGTCATTATACACAATTAGCGTTAAGCGTGGCTATTTGCACAAATTTATCTAAAAAATTTATTCAAATCTATAATTTGAATTAATAATAGTAATTATGCTACAGTTATGTTTAATTGTTTTATTTTAATTATAAAATAATCTTAAATAAAGTTTTTAAATGTATAATTCCTGAATTTTTTTATTTAAAGGATTATTAATGTTATTACGAAAGAATTTTTTAATTATACTAACTGTTATTTTATTTTCTATCTCAATAAAAGCACAAGACTTTGACTACTATAAAAACATCTATATTGAAAAAGTAGCTAAAGCGCAACTTGGTAAAAAGTATGTTTGGGGTGGTAATGGTAGACGTGGCTTTGACTGTTCTGGTTTTACTAAAGAAGTCTTTGAACAAAATGGTATTGAGATTCCAAGAAATTCTTGGAAACAAGCCAAAGTTGGTAAAAAAGTTAGTAAAAGAAACCTAAAAAAAGGTGACCTTATCTTCTTCAACTCTCGCAAACAAAAGCGTATAAACCATGTAGGTATCTATCTTGGAAATGGTCGTTTTATTCATGCTAGTTCTTACCATAAGCGTATTGTTATTTCTAAACTTAAAGAGTACAAACGTTACTTTAAGTGGGGCAGACGCGTTACTTAAGCCTAAACTTCTAAAAATGCTTCAATTAAATTACAAACCTCATCAGCTGCCTGAGTAGCTGGTAAATATAGCTTATGTTTAAAAGCTCTATCATGAAACTCATCTACATCTAAATTATTTAAAATAGAATTATGAATGCGTTGAGCCATATATGCTGTGTCAATCACTTGACCTGAGGTCCCAATAACCACTACCATATCAGCTTCTGAATAAAGCTTATTTAAGTGTTTATATTCTGGTGCAGCCTCACCAAACATCACAACATTATGACGAACCTTAGAAGAGCCACAGGCTGGACAAACAGCTCCTTCTTGTGTTTTATACCCAATAGGAAAAACCGTTTCACAATCTTCACAACGTAAGTCGGTTAAAGTACCATGTAAATGTACTATCTCTTCACATCCTGCTCTTTCTAACATGTCATCCACATTTTGTGTTAGCATCACAATATTTTCAGGATAAGCATGTTTAAGTTCTGCTAATTTTTTATGGGCATGGTTTGGTTCTTTAGTCTCTAAATCAGCTCTACGTGCATCATAAAAATCTAACACCAATTGACGGTCTCGACGAAAGCCATCTGTTGAACAAACATCTTCAACCTTATAATCTTCCCATAAACCATTACTGTCTCTAAAAGTTCTAATGCCTGATTCTGCTGAAAGCCCTGCACCACTTACGATGTATACTTTTTTATTGTTCATTATTTATCTCCTTTATTTTTTATTTGTACCTAGCATCATAATTCCAAAGGCAACTAAGGTTCCTAAGATCATCATAACAGCAAAGTCTACTTTTATATCCATCACAGCCCCAAGAATATATGGCTGTAAAAAGAGTACCGTTAAAAAACCACCTATCAAAGCGTAAAGTACAGTCGTTTCATTTCCCCTGTCTGTAAAAATAGCAGCCCCATAAACACCTAGAAGAGAAGCATAAGCAAATGCCATAACTTGTAAAGCAAAATTTAACAAAGGAAGCTCTGTATACTGCTGCCAATAAAAGGATATCATTGCCATAAATGAAAGAAGCACAGCAAAAATAATCACCATAAAGCGACTGGCATTTAAATAATGCTTTTCGTCTTTAGCATTTTTAGAAATCCAAGGTCTATAAATGTCTTCAATGGCTACAGATGACATAGCAGAAAGTACAGAGTTCGTAGAAGAAAGTGCAGCTGCAATCGCACCTACTGTCACTAAGCCTCTAAGTCCTTCTGGCATTTCGTTTAAAATATAGAGCATAAATATCGTTACAGATTGTCCATCTACATTTTGGTCTATACAGGCTGATTTTATGGAAGTAAGTTCAGGGTGTTGATAAAATAAATAAAGAAGTAAACCAATGGCTAAAAAAAGAAAAGCCACAGGAATGGTAAAAACAATCGAATAAATAAGCGACCTAGCACCCTCTTCTTTGTTTTTACAGGTCAGTACTCTTTGTGTCATGTCTTGGTCAAGTCCATAGGCTGCAATGTTGAGTAAAAACCAACCTGTAAGCAATGTCCATATGCTAAAGCCTCCTGAAAAAGAAAAGTCTACAAGTTTTAATTTGTCATTTTCTGAAAGGGTATGTACAATGGTTGAAAAGTCACTGTTGAGTGAATAATATAAATAAATCAATACTGCCACACCTGCGCCAACATAGGTTAAAGCTTGAATAATATCTGAAAAAATAACTGACTTTACCCCTCCAAAATAGGTATAACCTAAAGCACCTATCATTAAAATGATAATTGAAACGGCTACGTGTAAAACCAATATGTCTGAAAAAAGTATCATTGAAATAGCCAATGCACCGATATAAAGCCTAGCACCTGATGCAAAAAGACGACCTATCAAAAACATAACCCCAGCATAACGTTTAGAAGTTTCCCCATAACGATGCTCTAAATATTCATAAACGGTAATGGCATTAATGGCATAAAATCTAGGAACCAATACTTTAGAAACAAAAATAACAGCTAAAAAAGCAGAAGCATAAAAGCCCAAGAAAGTTAAATTATGCTTATACGAGTATTCAGGACCTCCTAAAAAAGTAGCTGCTGATTGAGAAGTTGCCAAAACAGAGATTGCCACAGCAAACATAGGCATAGCATTTCCACCTGTAAAATAATCTCTGGAAGTTTTGACTTTTGTTTGACTAAGAATGACCGTTGTTAAAATTAAAATTAAAAAATAAGAAAAAAATATTATCCAATCTAATGTTGTAAAATTTGATTGCATTATCTACCTTGATAGCGAATTTTTTGATTATAACAAAAGAGAACTTCAAAGTGAGATTAAGTTTTAACAAGTGTTATCTTTTTCTATATAAGTCTACTCTTTATTGTTATTATGGGCTTTACTCCCTGTTACAAGAGTCAACAATTCCTAAAAATTTATCCATCTATACAAATAATACACAATTAAAAACGACCTACAAGATACAATATAATATAATTTAACATTAATATATTTTTTTAAGAAAACAAGGAAAATAATGAAAACTCTACTCACTTTTATATTACTATACGGTACAAATTTTTCTTATGCAAAAGAAATTCAAAAACAAAAAAAGCCTAGCCCTAAACAGCGTATACAATGTAACATGACTGTCAAATACAAAAAACGTCCTAAAGAAGTGGATGATTTTACAAAAGTTCTCTCTGAAGGTATCCTTTATGGACGATTGAGATCAAACACTTTTATTTTTGATGGTGGTCCCGATGATGTTAGCCATTATGCTGTTGGACTTGGTGGTAACCTAACATACAAAAGTGCAAGATATAAAGGTGTTTCTTTTACTACAGGTGTGTATACCTCTCAAAACCCTAATCATGTTAATAAAGATGAAATTGGAGATTATCGTTATGGAAAAGATACTTTTTCACGTCATGCTGTAGCAACAAGTAATAGAGATGGCATGACAGCGCTTACAGAAAACTACTTATCCTTTAAAAAAAATAGGGCTGAGCTAAAAGTTGGACGTTTTTTACTTGAAACAAATTTACTAAAATCACATGATACAAAAATGATTCCAGTTGCTTTTGAAGGTGCTAATTTACGGATTAGAACATTACCCAATACAAAAATACAACTGGCTTATATTACAAAAATGAAATTACGTGACCATGAAAACTTTCACCGAGTGTTAGCCTATAATGATGACACAAGCAATCCTTATGCCAAATGGACTGGCAATGATGATGGGGCAATGCACAAAGGTTTAACCTACTCTAAACTCGATGCAAAAGGAATAAATGATCGTATTTTAGTATTTGAGACACAAAACACTAGTATTGATAACAGTAACATAAAAATAGGCTATACAGCTGTTCCCGACCTTGTTTCTTCTCTTGTACTTGAAGGAAGCTATAAATATAAATTGGACAATGGGTTAAAAATAAAACCAGCCATACGTTATATGCATCAGTTTGACAATGGGGCAGGAGCCATAGGGGGTGCAAATCTTAAAACAAATACCATAGGCTATAGCAACCCTAATAATTTAGATAATGCTATTATTTCTTCACGCTTAGACTTTATTTATGGTGCAGGTTCACTGCGTATTGGCTATTCAGATGTCAAAGATGGTGGTGATATTATTGCTGCTTGGCATGCCCAACCCACAGCAGGATACACAAGAGCTATGTCAAGAATGAATTGGTATGCTAACACAGAAACAGCCATGCTTAGAGCTGATTATGACTTATCAAAAGCTGGTTTAGTTGAGGGGCTTCGTATCATGAGTCGCTATGCCATACAAGACTTTGATGATAATAAACCAGGTACCACAGCTGACTTAAGCATCTTTACTTTTGATATTGTTAAGCGTTTTAAAGATACCCCCAACTTTATGATGAAAATGCGTACAGGCTTTATCACAGAAAATCATAAAGTTGCTAATTTAGATGGTAGCTTTAAAAAGGATCCCAGTTATAATGCTGTACGTTTAGAGATGAATTACCTTTTTTAACTTCTTCTCTCACACTACTCTATATAGTGCGTTCCTAAACTTTCAGTTCGCTTCAAAGCAGCTTCAACAATGGCTGAAGCTGTATTAAGCCTTAACTCCAAAAGCCTTCCTATATCTCGGTTTTTCATGTCAAAAATTTCATTTTTTGCTTCAAGTAAACCTTTTTTCGTACGCATAACCCCCATATCATCCCACATGATTTTTCGTAAGCGTCTTTTATATACTTTGTCATTTTCATGATGAACAATATTTTTATACTCTTTATCAAAATTTGGAATTTCTAACTCTTTATGTTCTTTGGCTAAAATATACTCTGCCACACGTTTAGCAAAAACCACGCCTTCCAATAAAGAGTTTGAAGCCAAACGATTGGCACCATGAACACCTGTAGAAGAAGCTTCACCAATAACATAAAGACCATCAATGCCTTCTACACATCCATCTGTATCACATTTAATTCCTCCAACAGCATAATGAAATGCTGGAGAAATAGGCACTCTGTCTTTTGGAAAATTATAACCAATGGCTTCAAATGTTCGTGTAATATTAGGAAAACGTTTAACAAACCACTCTTCTTCAAACATTGAAAAATCTAAATAAACTTCTTCTCCTGTTTTACGTTTATAATCAAAGATAGCACGACTTACAATGTCCCTAGAAGCCAACTCCCCTCTTTCATCATAATCAAATAAAAAACGCTTTCCATCTTCTGAAACAATATATGCACCTTCCCCTCGGAGTGCTTCAGTTAACAGTAATTTTCTTGCATAAGGTGTTTTAACAAAAACCGTAGGATGAAATTGCATCATTTCCATATCACGAAGTTCTATGCCTTTTTCAACACAAATACCATGAATATCAGCTGAGACGGTTCTTGAGTTGGTATTAAACTCATACAATGAACCAACGCCTCCAGATGCAATAATCACATCATCAGCATAAATGGTTTCTGCTCGATAATTAACCAAGGCATTCACCCCAAAACATTTTCCATTTTGAATTAAGAGATCATAAACTAGAGTATTTCGTTGTAATTGATGTTTATTTTCAACCATCATAAAATAATGCATGTAACGTCCTGTAGCATCTCCTCCAGCATGAATAATACGTTCTGTAGAATGAGCTGCTTCTTTAGTATAGAGAAGTTTACCTTCTTCATCCACATCAAACTCCATACCACGTTCCAAAATATCTGCTGTGGTTTCAAGCGACATTTTAGACAAAATCTCAACGGCATCTTCATTATTATGATAAGAACCTGCTGCCATGGTATCTTCTACATGAGATGGAATATCTGCTTCATTCAATGCTGTTACCATACCCCCTTGGGCATAAAAAGTATTACACTCCCAAGGAATATCTTTACAAACTACCAAAACCTTTTTTTCTTTTGGAATGTTCATCGCAGCGTAAAGTCCAGCGATACCTGCACCAATTATTAATACGTCATATTTTTTCATGAGTAAATTATATTTAGTTTTATTTAAAATCAAGAGAAGAGTTAGTGGCTTATATAAAAAGTTTAATATTTATAACAAAATATAACTAAATATTAAATGTGATTGCTTTACTATTATACTAATTTTATAAATCTTTAAAAGGAGTACTATCACCCATTAAATCTATAAGCATCATTTAGTTACCATGTATGATAAAACAATAACATGGAGAATGAAAATGGCATTTTTTTCAAAAGGGAAAGAGATAGAAAGTACCCCTGAGGTAGCAATTAAACAAGAACCTAAAAAAACATCTTCTAAATCATCTACAGCAACCGAAATTTCAAAAAACATTACTATTGAAGGAAATATTTCAGGAACAGATAGTATTAAAATAGAAGGTACACTTATTGGAAATATTGAAGTCAACAATGTCACCATTGGTAAAAATGGTTCAGTTAAAGGTTCTATTAGAGCGCAAAAAGTCTCTAATGCTGGTCGTGTTGAAGGAAGCATCACTTGTAATGATCTCAATATTTCACAAACAGGCTATGTTAGTAATAAAATTCATTCAAATATCATTATACTTAGTGGTGAAATTTTAGGAGAAATTTTAGCTGAAACCTCAATAAACATTACACCAACTGGAAAAATTCAAACCAATAAATTAAACTCTAAACGTGTGACAGTAAATGGTACGGTTGAAGGTAAAGTCATTGCTTCAGAACTTTTAGAAGTTGGTTCAAATGGTTTGGTTAATGGTGAAATTTCTGTCAAAAACATCAAAACAGATGAAGGTGGAAGGGTTATTGGTTCTATGGCAATGTATACAGAACCTACTAATACCGTAGCACAAAAAAAACCTGAAGTCATTGAAGCTACAATAGAAGAAAACTAACCGTTACTTCTGCTCTACTTTAGCTTGTTCTTCCCAATAGGGAGGAGCTTTATAACCACACCCCATCAATAAGACACAGCAAAGAGATGTTATAATCATCTTATGAAACAAGCTAACTTTATTATTTCTCATCTTCAAAACCTTCCTCAATTTAAATTACTTAAGCAACACTATTGTTATCAAAAGTTTATTACACTTTTAAGCCCAAAATTCCAAAAAGCCATTGCTTTTGTCTATGTTAAAAATGATACACTTTTTGTTGCACTATCTCATCCAGGCTTTAAAATGGAGTTAAATTATAATAAAGATTTATTAAAAAACCTATTAACTCTTTTAAACCAGCAAGATGTCAAATGTCAAAATATGCAGGCTTCAAAAGTAATTCTTTTTAACAGTAAAAACCATCAATTTGCTAAAAAATCCTCTACTTACAATAGTATTCCTTATTATCAAGAAACAGCACTTGGCGAATTTAAAATTCAAAGTAAGGATGAGATATTAATTCAAGCTTTTCAAGCTGTTAAAAAAAATATTATAACTTATCAATGTTAAACCGATAACCCTCTGAATAAATACTTTCAATAACACCTTCAGGAAAA
Source organism: uncultured Sulfurovum sp. (assembly GCA_902727915.1). Next base: position 20,375 of record CACVAU010000072.1, on the reverse strand, counting down.
ATCACACGTAAGCGTTTAATAATATTACGGATACTAGCATTAGAATACTCTTTATCATAATTAGGATAAAGATAATAATAAATATCAATGGGAGAAAGTACCACATTTACATTATTGACAAACAATTTTAAAACTTCAGATTGTTTGTGGGTTAAGGTATACTCCTTTTGTTCAACAGAAACCAAATGGGAAGTAAAATTAAAAGAGTAACTCTTAATGGAAAAAACTTCTTTATCTTCTTTCTTTTTATCAGCTTCTTGTTTAAGAAAAATATCTGCAACGGTCTTCATAATTCCTTTTTGAGTAAAAGGCTTAATGATATAATCCACCAAATTCAATTTAATAGCCCGAAGTAGCTTATCTTTATCTGAATAACCTGAAATAATAAGGATAGGTGTTTCTTGGTCTTCTTTACGAATATTTGCTACGAACTCCAAACCATTTAATCTTGGCATTTCAATGTCAGTAATAATTAAATCAACCACATTATCTAAATAACATTGATAAGCCTCTTGCCCATCTCTAGCTTGTAACACATTATAATCTTGGTACTCTAAAAAAAATGCTAAATCTTCACGGATTTCATCTTCATCTTCAGCTAAAAGGATTGTTTTCGTCATTAAATTCATATGTGAATTTTAGTTTAATAAAATTAAAGATAAGATAAATAGTGTAAAATATAACATTAATTTAATAAGGAATTTACTTGTCTGTACTTATTAGAACTTATTTTTTACTTACAGGCTTAATTTTTGCCAATATTACCATAGAAAATAATGAAATAAACTTCCAAGACTTTAATATAAGTTACTATATAGATGAAAGTGAAAAATTACAATTTAATGAAATTAAAGAAAAAAATTTTTTGTCATCTCCCAACAAAAACTCTTTTTCCCATTACGATACCCATTTATGGTTAAAGATCAAAATTACTAATAAAAGTGAAAAAGCACAAAGACTTTTTTTGCATCACAATGACAGTTACCGATTAAAAAAAATTACCTTTTATGAAACACAAAACAATCAACTTCTAAATACCTTTGACATTAACTTATCAAACCCCAACGATATACAAGAGATGTATGGAGCTGATGCTATTTATAAATTTAAATTGGATGTAAATAACACAAAGACCATTTACATTCAAGCAACTTCTTTTATTTATCAATACTATAGTTTAATGCTTTTTAATGAAAAACACTCAGCACAATATTTGACTTCTAACCATCTCCCTATTGTTCTCATACTCAGTATACTTACTGGCTTAATGCTTTATCACTTAATTCTATATTTCATGACCCTATTTAGAGAATATCTTTACTATTCACTCTATTTACTTTTTAACATTTTATGGGGGAGTTATGAATATGGTATTATGGGAAAATATCTAGGTTGGTATGGAGAACTCTATGCGACTTTACATTTTATAATTATTCTTTCCATACTATCTTTGGGTTTTTTTATCAAAAGTGTTTTACAAATGCCCAAACTATACCCCATAGAAAATAAAGTAGCAAACTTTATTTTGATACTACTTACGATGAACTTAGGCTATCTTTTCATTGATCCCTATGAAGTATTTTTTATATTTAATATTCTAATGAATATTGTAGCTATCCTTTATTTTGGTATGCTTATTTCACTTTATCGAAAAAAAAACCAATTCATCTCTTATATACTTTCTGCTCAAATCTTCTTACTTATTTTTGGTTATATAGCATTCGCTTTTTATCAAGGATTTATTGGTTATAACTTTTGGACTAGATACTCTTATATGATGGGCATACTCTTCGATACTTTTACTTTCGCCTATCTTCTTTCTCACCGTATTAACCTACTTCAAGAAGAGAATAAGAAAAGTAAACATCATGCCAAACGTATAGAGGCTCTCTCTGAGCTCCTAGAAAACATTTCTCATCAATGGCGACAACCTTTAACACGAATTAATTCGTCCATTATGCGTATTTCCATTGAGATGAAAAAAAATAAAATGATTAGTAGTAAAATTGATTCCAAGCTTAATGATATTGAAAACCTTTCAGTTTACCTCTCTAAAACCATTGATGATTTTAAATCGCTTTACCGTAAAGATAGGGAAAGCTATCTCTTCAACCTCAAAAAAAGCATAGAAAGTTCTCTTAAGATTATTGAAGAAGAGTATCAAAAAAACAACATACAGGTTAGCTTAGAAGTTCCTATAGATATTTATCTGGACAGCTACATTAATGAGTTTCAACAAGTTTTACAAGTCATTTTAAACAATGCCCAAGATGCTTTCATTTCTAATAAAACAAAAAACCCTCAAATTTTAATCTTTTCGGAGAAAAGAGGAAAAAATATTTTATTACAAATTTCTAATAATGGTGGAGAGATTGAGAAAGCGATTATTCATAAAATTTTTGATGCCCACTTTAGCACAAAAAAACAAGGAAAAGGCATTGGACTTTTTATGTCACAAAAAATTTTAAAAGAATTAATGAATGCTTCACTAAACTGTCATAATGTTGCTGGAGGAGTTTGTTTCAATTTAGAATTTCAAACTTAGAATAAAATAAAAAAGGAAATTAATTTGCGTTCATTCATAATAACTTATTTATTATTTACGAGTTTAATTTTTGCTAATATCTCCATAGAAAACAATGAGATTAAATTCAAAGATTTTGAAGTAAATTACTATATAGATGAAAGTAAAAATATGAAATTTCAAGAAATCAAAAATCAAAAATTTCTCAAAGGAAAAAATCAAAAATCTTTTAGTAATGGGGATACTCATTTATGGGTTAAAATTCAAATAAATAATAAAAGTAGCCAAAAACAAAGACTTTTTTTACACCATAATAATGCTTATCGATTAAAATACCTTAAATTTTATGAAACCCAAAATCATAAACTACTCAACAGTTTTGAGATAAATCTTTCTGATACAAATCAAAGCAAAAAAATGTATGGAACCGATGCACTTTATAAATTTATGCTTCAACCTAATGAAACAAAAATAATTTACATTCAAGCAAACTCTTTTATCTATCAATATTACAGTATCATGGTTTTTAATGAGCAATACTCAACCCAATATTTAGCTTCAGGGCATCTAGCAATTATTATTTTCTTAAGCATACTAGCAGGTCTAATGTTCTACCATTTTATCTTATATTTAATAACTTTTTTTAAAGACTACCTTTATTATTCACTGTATTTATTTTTTAATATTTTGTGGGGAAGCTATGAATATGGTCTTATGGGTAAATATCTAGGTTGGTATGGTGCAAAATATTTTATTTTTGATTTAATGATTATTTTTTCCATTGTATTTTTAACACTTTTTATAAAAAATGTTTTACAAATGCCTAAACTATATCCCAAAGAAAATAAATTAGCCAATATTATTCTTCTCTTACATGTTTTCAACTTTTCATATATTTTTATTGATATTTATACTACCCTTTATCTTTTTTCAATTGTCGCAACCTTTTCAGTTACCCTATATCTTTATATTATAATTTCCCTTTATTGTAAAAAAGATCCCTATATTACTTACATTATTTTTGCACAAATATGGTTTATAATTTTTAACTTTATTACTTTATTTTTTTATGAGGGGCTAATTGATTATAACTTTTTAACACGTTATGCTTATATACTCGGAATATTATTAGATACTTTTGCCTTCTCCTACCTACTCTCTCATCGTATCAAACTACTCCAAGAAGAAAATAAAAAAAATAAAGAACAAACTAGGCGTATCCAAGCACTTTCAGAGTTATTAGAAAATATCTCACATCAATGGAGACAACCTTTAACACGGATTAATTCATCTATCATGCGTATCTCTATTGAGTTGAAAAAAAATAGAATCCATAACAATCAAATTGATTCTAAACTCAATGATATTGAAAACCTTTCCGTCTATCTTTCTAAAACCATTGATGACTTTAAATCTTTGTATTCTAAAGATAGAAACAGTAGTCAATTCAATTTAAAAGAAGCCATCGAAGTCTCCCTTGAACTCATTCAAGAAGAGTATCAAAAAAACACCATAAAGGTTAGCCTAGAAGTTCCTAAAAATATTTACATTAATGGTTATTTAAATGAATTTCAACAAGTATTACAAGTTATCTTTAATAATGCCCAAGATGCACTAATCGCTCATCAAACAGAAAATCCTCAACTTTCAATCTTTGCTGAAAAAAGAGGTAACAATGTCCTCTTGCAAATTTTTAACAATGGTGGGGAAATAGATGAAAAAATCATCAATAAAATTTTTGATGCACACTTTAGTACTAAACAAGAGTCCGAAGGAATAGGACTTTTTATGTCACAAAAAATTCTAAAAGAGTTAATGGATACCTCACTAAGTTGTCATAATATTATGGGAGGTGTTTGTTTTCAAATAGAGTTTCAAAATTAAAAAAATACTCAAAAGTTGTCCCTTGATACATTTCTGATACATTCTAGCTTTATAATAATTTTTCAATATCATAAAAAGGATTACTATGCGACATAGCAAATTAACAATTATCGGTATATTACTAATGCTTTCGACAAGTACCACACTTGCTAAAGAGCCTTTAGACTGTTTAGAAAAAGCCCTCACTCAAAAAGAGATGAATAACTGTGCTAACATTAATTTTAAAGAAGTAGATGCTGAACTTAACCGTGTTTACTACGCCATTCAACAAAAATATATTAAAAATAAAGCCTTTTTAAAAAACCTTAAAGAGGCACAGCGTTTATGGATTAAACTACGAGATGCTGATTTTTCAATGCAATTTCCTCATAGTAAGGAAGCAGGTTATTATGGTAGTATATTTCCTCTTTGTGCCGACGATTACAAGGCTGAATTAACCCTAAAAAGAATTGAATTTTTAAAACAATGGCTCATAGGTGCTGAAGAAGGACAAAGCTGTAGAGGTTCACAAGCACTACAAATCACTGATGATATACCACAGACAAAGAACGAAAGTGAAATTGAACAAGTTTGTTATGCAAATGTTATACCTTATAATGATAATAAAAATACAAATTTTAAGGATATAACCGAATTAACCTTAAATATAAACTATGGTGACGGTAGTGTCAAAGGGAAATACAACTACCTACCTGCAGAAAAAGACCAACGTTTTGGTGAAATTAATGGAAGTTTATGGAAAGGAGCTATTAGTGCAGAATACACCTACGAACAAGAAGGAGAAACCAATAGCATAAATGTTCGTATTAGACTTGATGATGAAAAAGCCATTGTGCAAGGAGAAGTCAAAGATAAAATACTAAGTGTCTCTGACGAGATTAAAAAAATTCCTTGTCAATAGAGTAATTTTTTGACCACAGTTCATTAAAACCTACAAAGCTTTTTAATATACTAAAGGCTTTGTCATACGTATTTCTCTTCAAAATATTATCTAAATTTTAAATTTTTAAAAATATTAATAATAACTAAAAATTATACCAAAAAACACAATATGTTGTTAAAAATTAAATAAAGTGATATAATTGAGCTGGAGAAAGTCAACTATTATTTAAAACTTCCTCTAAATACTTAATATTTAAAGCTCATTATCATAAAGAGCTTAGGAGCAACAAGATGCATAAATTATATACAAAAATTGTTATATTATTTTTCACGTCTACCTTTTCTATGAGTGCAAGTACCTCTAATACCATACGTTCTGAACTGATTACCATTGTTAAACAACAACAATATTTAGCTAAAAAAATTTCAAAAAATTACGTCGCTTTTCAAGCTGATCAAAAAAATTCTCAAAAAAAAGAAAATATGCAAAATAGTATTCAACATTTTAATGACAACCATCTTAAGTTAATTCAATATAAAAATAATACCAAACTCATTAATGAAAAACTGAGTAAAGTAGATAAAATATGGAAAATAGCACACAAGCTTTCTCAAACTAAAAAGCATTCAGTAATGATTATAACAGCCATGAATGACATTAGTACTAAAATGAAAGAATTACATGACCTATATAAGCAAACATCTAATTAACCACAGGAGAGAAGATGAAAAAAGCTCTGTATGTCATTGTTATTTTATTACTTCTTACACAAAGTACTTTTGCTCTTACTAGAGGTGATGTGAAAATTATTGAAGCACGAGAAAACATACAATATTTAGCCCAAAAAATTACAACCGATTACTTTTTACTTTATAAACGACCAAATGATTTAATATTACAAAGTAAATTTAAAGACAATATTAAACAACTTGAAAAAAATATTAATAAAATCGCAAACACCACACAAAATACCATCACCATGAACATACTGAATTTTTACCGTTATCGGCTTGAATATATTCAACAACTTCCCCTAGAAAACCCTCAAAAAAAACACGCGCGACTCCTACTTGATGCCAGTAAATATTTTTTAGAAGGTGCCAGATCCATTTCGGAACAACATCGCTACCAATTTTCTAAAGAAGAAAGTATGCTCATCCATTGTAAAGAATTAAAATACCTAATCGAAAGTACCAGTAAATATTATATGGCATTTCAAATTGGTCTCAAAAACCGTGTACACCACATTGAAATGTATAAAATAATCCAAGAAATCAACAATAATCTTCAACTAATTTCAAAATACAACTACCCCCATAGACTGAGAAAAAAATTAACTAAAATACAAAATATTTGGGAATACAATCAAACTTTTTTTACCAATCTTGAAGAGAGTAGTTTTCCTAATCTCCTACTTACTTCAAATACTTATATCAAGACCTTACTTATTGAGTTAGCCAATCATCACAAGCAAAACTTATAAATAGGAAATGACATGAAGCTATTCTCAAAAAAAAGTATTTCATTAACACTCATCTTTATCACCACTCTTTTATTATCTATCTCAACCTATTTTGCTTTTTTAAAGTATTTGAGGTATCAACCCATAGAAGCAACCCTTCATAAAAGAGAAATATTTAACCACGGAAACCAACTCTTAAAATCCTTAGAAGAAGAGCGATTAAAGTCCACACTCTATCTCATAGAACCCAACCAAAATAACTTAACCCTACTTAACCAACAACGTAAAGAAGTTAATCTACAACTTAAAAAAAATGAAGCGTTTAACTTAAAACAAGAGATAAACGCTTTACTCACAATTCGTAAAGAAGTTGACCTACTCTCTCCAAATTATACAAGATTACTTTTTAACGCTTTTCATTCTGAAATTATTAAGCCCATCTATTCAAAAATGGAAGCACTAAAACTTTTTCACGATAATAATAGTGAAATTCAGCTTATTAAATTGAGAACCAATATTAATATGGAAAATAGTTTTTTAGCCTTTGTGTTAAAACATAAAATTTCAATGGCAGATGAGGACATTCTATTTTGGGAAAAAATTCTAAGTCTTCGACAAATGCCTACGTTTACAAGTATTGAAGATGAAACATTACTTACTAGTATTGAAAACATCTACAATACACGTCATTTTTCAAAAGTAGGTGAAAAGGAGCGTGTTGAAATTTTCATAGCTACGAAAAGTGAAAAGTACCCTTTTAGTTTTGAGCAATGGTATCACAATGCTCAACAACAAAAAAGTAAGATTAACCACATTCAAAAATTACTAAGTAATATCCATGGTAACTACTTAAAAAATCGTTTTTTAGAATATAAAGGTGAAATGTACCGTTATATTATCATTGCCTTACTTATTTTAATTCTCTTAGCATTACTGTCAGCCATCTTAAGAATCCTAAATAAAATAGATAAAGACCAAAGAATGTTAAAAAATACGGTTAAAGAGATAGAAGTAGATTTAGATGAAAATAAAAAACGAGAAATTAAAGAAATCTTAACCCATAATTCAAGTGTTGAAGTATATGAATTTCTTGCCAATGAAATTAAAGAACCCAGTCGTGCAAAAGATTTATTTCTTGCTAATATGTCACATGAAATTCGTACCCCACTTAATGGAATTATTGGTTTTACCAAAGAGCTAAAAGTCACCAAACTTTCGGAAGAACAAACAGAAATTGTTGACATAATAGAAGAAAGTTCTGATAATTTAATGCATATTGTGAATGATATTTTAGACTTTTCTAAAATTAAAGCAGGTAAGATAATTTTAGAACATATCTTGTTTAATCCCATCGAAAAATTTGAAGCTTCAATTGACACTTACGTGGCTAAGGCACGTGAAAAAGAGATAGAATTAAAGATCTATATTGATCCTGAAATACCTGTTAAACTCTTTGGAGATCCTACTAAAATAACACAAATTCTTACCAATCTAATTTCTAATGCTGTTAAATTTACACCTCAAAAGGGAATGATTAACATTAATATTCGTCGAGTCATTACCCAAACCCAAACAGAAGATAAAAATGTTGAACTATTCTTCTCAGTAGAAGACTCAGGCATCGGTATTAGTCATAAAGAGAAAAAAGAAATTTTTAATGCTTTTTCACAAGCAGATGCCAGTACGAGTAGAAAATATGGGGGAACAGGATTAGGACTTAGTATTGCCAGTCAGTTTATTAAATATATGGGAGGAAAACTAGACATAGAGAGTCAATTAGGCAAAGGAGCTAAATTCTTTTTTACCCTTAAACTTGAAAAACCGAACAATCTATCCCCACGTTCTATCAATAATTTGAGTGCCTATACAATAGGCTACATTCCTCCTCTTAATCAGCAACATATAGATAAAAATTTACAATTTTACAGTGAGTATTTACAAGCAAAGTTTTTAACTTATACCCCAAGAGAACTACTCAACTTAGAAGTATCTAACTTACCTGATTTACTCTTTATTGACTACAAGTGCTTTGACCATGAAGGAGAAATAGAATATTTCCTTGATCTTCCTCTAAAAATTGTACTTATTGTTGCAGATAACAGAGAACAAGAACTGCTAAATATACGAGGAAAATTAGACAAAATTTTACATAAACCTGTCAATTTTACACGAAGTATAAAGTCCCTAGAAATATTAACTGAAACAGAAAAAAAATCAACACAAAAAAAAGAAAAAGTAACTCAAAAATTTACTGCTGTAGAAGCACTTGTTGCCGAAGATAACTTTATTAATCAAAAACTTATTAAAAGTGTACTCCAAAGACTTGGTTTAAATGTCACTGTTGTCTCTAATGGTGTCGAAGCCTTAGCATCAAGAAAAGAGAAAAAATATGATATTATTTTTATGGACATTCAAATGCCTATTATGGGTGGGGTTGAAGCAACAGAACAGATACTTTCATTTGAAATAAATTCACAACAAAAACATGTACCCATTGTTGCACTTACAGCCAATGCACTGCAAGGTGACCGAGAAAAATATCTAGCAAAAGGGATGGATGCCTATCTTCCAAAACCAATGAATTTGGATGAACTAAAAGAAGTTTTAGCCAACTTTATTAACTAATAATATTAGGCTACAATACCTTTATGATAGAAACCATTCAGAACCTCCCTACCAACCCTGGTGTTTATCAATATTTTGATAAACACCATAAACTGCTTTATGTCGGAAAAGCCAAAAATTTAAAAAACCGTGTTAAATCTTATTGGCGTTTTAAACCGACACTTCATCCTAATCCTAAACAAGGATTGCGTATTTTACGTATGTTAGAACAGGCCAGTCACATTAAATATGTCATTGTCGATAGCGAAGATGATGCGCTTATTTTAGAAAATTCGCTTATTAAACAACTAAACCCCAAGTACAATATTTTATTACGAGATGATAAAACTTATCCTTATATTTATATTGATGAAACCCAGCCTTATCCTCGTTTTGAATTAACACGTAAGGTTATTAAAGGAAAAAGCATCTCCTATTATGGGCCTTTCCCTAATGGGGCAAAGGTTTTACTTGATACAATTTATGAACTTTTTCCTTTAGTCCAAAGTAAATCATGCTTGGCTGAAGGAAAAGCCTGTTTATTTCATCAAATAGAGAAATGCCTAGCTCCTTGTGAAGAAAAAATTACCTCTGATACGTACAAAAAAATTGTTAATAAAGTAAAAAAATCCATCTCAAAACGTTCTATTTTAATAGAAAAACTTCAAGAAAAAATGACAGAACTGGCAATCAATGAACGTTATGAAGAAGCAGCAACCCTTCGTGATAACATAAAAATCATTGAAACACTCACCATTAGTTCAAACATCGACTTAGCCAATAATGAAAATTTGGATATTTTCGCCATTATCAACACCCAAAACCGTGGGACAATTGTTAAACTCTTTATGCGTAATGGACGGATTATCTCTTCTTCTTTTTCAACTTTCCGAGCTTCTGATATTTATGATGAAAATGAAGCCTATAAACAAGCCCTTTTAGCCTTTTACCATGTTGATGCTCCTCAAATATCAAAAACCATTTTAGTTGCACATGCTTTTGATGACCAAGAAGAAGTTGCACACCTACTCTCTAAAAGATTAAAGAGAAAAATAGAAATTTTACACCCTCAACGTGGTACAAAATTAAAACTTACAGGTTTAGCCATTAAAAATGCAGAAGAAATTCTTAAAAAAGAGAAGCAAGAAGAAAATATTGAACCTAAAATAGCTGAGCTTTTTGAACTCTCAACCATCCCTGCAAAAATAGAATGTTTTGATAACTCACATATGATGGGATCTGCAACTGTAGGTGCCATGGTTGTTTGGTCTAATGGTCAATGGTTAAAAAAAGATTATCGACGTTATGCATTAAATGTAAAAGATGAATATGGACAAATGAAAGAACTGTTAAGCCGTAGAATTGAGAACTTTTCACAACAATCTCCCCCTGACTTATGGATACTTGATGGAGGAGAAACACTCAGAAAATTGGCTGTTGTACTGTTAAACAATGCTCAGGTTAATTTAGAAGTCATTGCCATTGCCAAAGAAAAGTTAGATAATAAGGCACACCGAGCGAAAGGAGCTGCTAAAGACATCATCTATACAGAAACATCTGTCTTTGAACTACAACCAAGCGATAAACGTTTACAATGGGTCCAACGACAAAGAGATGAAGCACATCGTTTTGCCATTACTTATCACCAAAATAAAAAACGAAAAGATGACACACAAAATTCACTACTTCAAAAAAAAGGAATTGGTCCGGCTACTGTTAAAAAATTATTAAATTATTTTGGTACATTTAAAGCCATTGAAGAAGCTACATTTAAGGAAATTTCAGTCGCATCTTCTCAAAAAATTGCTAAAATTTTAAAAACAGATACTGTTAGTTATTAATAGATAAGTATATAATAAAACATCTCTTATTCTATCATGTAATTTATAACTTATTTAAACAATGTAATTTTATAAAATAATAATACTTTAATTTTAATCTTAGTTTTTTTATCTTAAAGTTGTTTATTAGTTAAAAACTATAATCTATCCAAAGGAAGTCGAGTGCATCGTCCAATAGCCTTAGATGTTGAATATTCATTTACCAATAATTTAATATATGAAACTGATTTAATGGGTGTTATCACCTATGCTAACCAAAACTTTTGTGAAGTTTCAGGATTTAGAAGAGAAGAGCTTATTGGTAAAAACCATTCCATTTTTAAGCATCCAGATGTACCAGATGACTGGTATAACAACCTTTGGTCGACAAAAAAACGTTTAAAACAATGGTTTTCTGTCTTAAAAAACATGCGTCGTGACGGAATGTATTTTTGGTCAGATATGCACTGTACTGTGAAATATGATAATGATAAAAAGAGTGGTTTTTTAATTGTTCACAAACCAACGTCAAAATTAAATATCGAAGAAGAAACAGAGCGATATGCTCAATATAATATAGAATAGCGAGGCAAACATGTATTATGGATACAATGATGATAAAGAACTTATAATGGCTGATGAAGCTTTTATAGCTCTTCTAGGCTTTAACTCATTTAAAGAATTAAGAACATCAAATGTTATGGATAATCTAAAGTTTGAAAACAAAAGAATAGTTATTAAACAAGATTATCAAACCATCAACTCAGATTTTTTACATGCTGAAATGTATGGTATAGGAGAAGAGTTTTACCTAGTAGAACTGAAAAATGTTGAAGTCCTAAAAACAGACATACATACAAGCATACACAAAGGCTTGAACACAAACTATCAAGCTATTTATCTTGATGTCTATAAGATTTCTGAAGAAATTGGTCTGTCTGTCAATGACTATAAACTTTACCTTGATAGTTTTATTGATCAATCAATTATTGATGAACAACGACTACTCGATGGCAATGATAAAGTTGTAAAAAACCTTTCAAACTTGGCATTAACATTAAAGATTCCTCATATTAATATCTTACTTTTAAAGATTCAAAAACTTTCACATCGTGAACGTATGCCACTCATTGATGAATATTACACTAAATTGGCTCTTTTAACACTTGAAAAACCAGAAGATTATGCTAGTGATGAAATAGAAGATATTTTTGAAGAAGACAAAAATACAGAAGATAAAGAAGAGGTTCTCAATGCACGATTCTCTGATTTACTCAAAAATGTTGATGAAAAAGAGAAAATAAATGCACCAGATAAAAGTAATGAGACTCCTCCTCTAATGCCAAATCATGAAGCAATTGAACAACAAATAAGCACCAATTCAAAAGTGAAGCAAATTTCCCTTGATAATGTTCCTGAATTAGCCATATCCTATAGCCCTCAAACAGCTGCTGATGAGCTTAATCTTCCTGTTGTGCTAATTGAAGAATTTGTGGATGACTTTATTGAACAAGCTCGACAAGATAAAGATCATTTACTCACATCATACTACCAACAAGACATGGATAATATTCATGAATTAGGACACAAGCTCAAAGGAGCTGCAAGTAATTTACGTATTAATGAATTATCAGACATTTTAGAGGAAATTCAATTCTGTTCAGATCATTCGCAATTAGAAGGCTTATTTATTAAGTATTGGGGTCATTTTCTTTCACTTGAAAATTATATGAGAAAGCTAAAAAGAGCATAAGGATATTACGTGCAACTTAATAATAAAATGAAATTCATTACTGTAATTCCACTGATATTACTCTTTACAATAAGTGTCTATATCGGCTATATCTCTTATCTCTCAAACAATACTTTTTTAGAACAACCCATACTATTTTATGCTGCGATATTACTCTTATTTATTGTATTTATATTAAGTATTATCTCCTACATTGCTGGAAGAGAATTTAATACAAACTCATTAAATTTTAAAGAGGTTCTTGAAAATTCAATGTTGGACAATGAAGATATTTACGATGAAGATGGTCTAAGTCTCAATCAAAACATTGACCTTAAAACCAAAAAAGGCGTTCAGAATGCCTATAAACTAATTCAAACACTTATCCAAAATGCCAAAGTAGATCGTTTAGAGGCACTTGAGGCAAATGCTTCTAAATCATTGTTTTTAGCCAATATGTCTCATGAGATTCGCACCCCACTAAATGGTATTGTTGGCTTCACTGACCTCTTAAAAAGCACCAATTTAGATGAAGAGCAAAAAGAATTTATTAATATCGTAGAGAAGAGTTCCGAAAATCTTTTAAATATCATTAACAATATTTTGGATTTATCCAAAATAGAAAGTAACAAAACAGAACTTGATATTATTATTTTTGACCCTATCATAGAATTTGAAAATGCTGTTGAAACGTATGGTATTAGAGCCTCAGAAAAAAATATAGAACTGGACTTTTTCCTTGACCCAAGTATCAATAAAAAACTATTAGGGGACGCTGTTAAATTAAAAGAAGTACTAATTAATTTACTCTCCAATGCCATTAAGTTTACTGATCTTGGGGGTAAAATAAAAGTCGAAATTAGAAAAATTTCTAACATCGAAAATCAAACAGAACTCGCCTTTTCAATAGAAGACAATGGTGTGGGTATGACCAAAGAACAACAACTTAATGTTTTTGCTGCCTTTACACAAGCTGATGTCTCTATTACACGTAAATATGGGGGAACAGGTCTAGGCTTAACCATCTCTACCAAATTCTTAGAACTAATGGAATCTGAATTAAAGTTGGAAAGTCAAAAAGAAAAAGGAACACGATTCTACTTTAATGTTGTGTTTGAAGAGGTGCTAGAGAGTACAGAACTTTCAATGGTACCTAACCTCGAAAATCATACCATTTGTAAATTTGATTATGAATTACCTGTACAACAAGATATTTATATTAATCAATATTTACAATATTATGATGTTCAAGCAACCACATTTAAAACAATGTCTGACTTAAAAAAATCAAATAATAATGATGAGATTGATGGTATTTGGATTGATGTTGATAAAAATGATGATGAGTTTCTCAAAAACATTCATAAACTTAGCCCAAATAAAGTTATATTGCTTTCAAGTTTTTCAAACAGAGATAGGGTAGAAAAATTGGGTATCAATGTTGCCAAAGTACTTTATAAGCCCTTAACTCCTACAAAAATTATTCAAGGTATTAATGCAACCAGCTTAGATCCAATTGAAGTAGAACAGTTACCTTTAGCCAATAGCTCTCCATTTCAAAACATACAATTTCATGGTAATATTTTGGTTGCAGAAGATAATTTTATTAATCAAAAACTAATTAAGCAAGTACTTTTACGTTATGGTGTTCATGTTGAACTTGCGAACAATGGACTAGAAGCGTTTGAAAAGCGTAAAAAAGAATCTTATGACCTTATTTTTATGGACATACAGATGCCTGTTATGGATGGGGTAGAAGCTACACATGAGATTATAAACTATGAAGTTGAAGAACATGTTGAGCATATACCAATTGTTGCTTTAACAGCCAATGCCCTTAATGGTGATCGCGAACGATTTATTGCAGAAGGCTTAGATGACTATATTCCTAAGCCTATTGAAACCAATGAACTCTTATATATTTTAAAGAAATTTCTAAAAGTTAAAACAGAAGAAGACGAAAAACAAGCTGAAATACTAAAAAGTCAAATAGTCACACAATCAAATAATAATACCATTACACCCATAGAGTCCATAGAAAAAACACCCAAACCTGCTGTACAACACCTAGAAAATGGTCTCATTAGCCTTATAGAAGAGGATGAAGACATTAAAGATACTACAGTCAATGAAATTGAAGAAAAACCCTTAGATAAAGAAGATAGAAAAATTCTTATTCTTAAAAAAAATCCTCTTGAAGCACAAATACTTTCCAAAGTAATCTCTAACTTAAACTATGAAATTGAAATTATCAGCCAAGTTAATAACCTTGAAGACTTAATTCAAGAAGAAGCATATGATATTTTACTAATTGATAAAGAAATCGAACAGTTTAATGAAAACATCTTACAAAAACAACATAAAAATATGAATGTCATTATGCTTTCACTTCTTAAACCTGGAAATGAATACTACAATACGAAACTCATTAAAGAAGTTCATGTAGGTACCATAAAACGTGACAAAATTGAACAACTTATTAAAAAATACAGAAGGTAAACAATGATTTTTAAAGTTCTAATAGCTGACGATGACTATATCAATCGTCGCTTACTCATTTCGCTCTTAAAAAAAGAACTCTACCAAGTTGACATACTAGAAGCAATCGATGGGAAAAATGCCTTAGAGATGTGTCAACAAAACGTAGACATACAACTTATTTTACTTGACATAGAAATGCCCATCATGGATGGTTCTGAATTCTTAGAGGCATACGCCAAAGACAAAACTTTACCCAAGATTCCTATTTTGGCAATTTCATCTAATGATTTACGTATCAAAGAAATACTGAACTTAGGTGCCGATGCTTTTTTAATGAAGCCTGTTACCGAAGAGAAACTTTTTGATGCCATACGCGACTCACAAATAGCTTAAGCTCCTCGCTTTTTAGCACGAGACTTCTCTTTTTTGGGTTTCATTGTAAACCCATCTCTTTTGGTCGTTTTGCGTTTTTTAGTTTTATTTGTATTCTGCTTCTTTTGTCCAAAAGCACCATCAACCTTTTTCTTTTTATCACTGCTTTTTCTAGCCCCTCGTTGTTCTTTTTCAACTTTAGGAACATAACCCTCAATCTCTTCTCGTTTAATTTTCTTACCCATTAAACGCTCAACTTCTTTTAATGCTATCTCCTCCTTAGGAGAAACCAAAGTAATTGCCATACCAGACTGACCAGCTCTTCCTGTACGCCCCACCCTATGTACAAAGTCACCTGTAACATGAGGTATATCATAGTTTATAACTACTTTTAACTCAGGTATATCCAGACCTCGTGCAGCAATATCAGTGGCAACGAGTACCCTTACTTTGCCTTCCTTAAAAGCTTCCAAAGCCCTTTTTCTTTGTCCAGAACTTTTAGATCCATGAATGGCAAAACTTTTTAATCCACTTAAATTCAATGCTTCAGTTACAGCTTCAGTTTCTTCTTTTTTACGAACAAAAACCAAAACTTTTTGATAATTTTTTGAACCAATCAAAAATGAAAGTAGCTCCATTTTTTTCTCTTGAATCACAGGATGAACACATAAGGCTACCTTAGAAGCAGAAGTTCCCATACTATCTACTTCAACCAGTTTAGGTTTATGTAAAATATTGGTTGCCAGACGTTTAACTGACCCTGACAATGTTGCTGAAATTAAGATATTTTGACGTTTTTTGGGCAACTTATCAATTACCTGTACAACTTCATGGATGAACCCCATATCTAAAATCGTATCTGCTTCATCCAAAACTAAATAACGTACAGCATTTAAATCAATATTTTTTGCTCGAACATGTTCTAAAAGGCGACCTGACGTTGAGACAATAATATCCACACCAGATTGCAACCTTTTTGTTTGAGCAGTCATATTTGCACCACCATGAAGTACCACTGACTTTAAAGAAGTATACTTTCCATACCAAACAATACTCTCATGTACTTGTCTCGCCAATTCCCGTGTAGGTACCAAAATAATTGCACGTAAATGATGTCTGTTTCCACTACTTGTTTGTGCTAAATCATGAATAATGGGTAAGGAAAAACCTGCCGTTTTTCCAGTACCTGTTTGCGCTCCAGCCATCACATCCTGTCCCAGTAAAATAACTGGTATTAATGCTTTTTGTATGGCTGTCGCGCTTTCATACTCTTTCTCAATTAATGCTTTCATAATTTCAGAAGACAATCCAAGTGTGGAAAATGACATATAAACTCTTTATTTTTTAATGATTATAACGTATTAAATATCTAAAGCGTAGGAATCATACTCTACGAGTTTATTTTTTGTTATGGTATTTTTTAAGTTTTGAATGTAAACATCTCCTAATTCAGAATATTTTCCTAACTGCTCAACCAAAACAAAAGGATCTTGACTTTCCAAGCGCTTTTCTCTAAAGTCTCTATAAGCATCTTTGGTTGAAAGCATTAAAAAGTAATCAGAAACTGATTGTTCAACACTGGTATATTTTTTTAAAAAAATGCGTTTACTACCTCTTGTCTCTGAAGCTTCTATGCGTTTTTCATGCTTATTAAATGACCATATACCAAATACATTATTCGCTTTTTCAAAAAACCGTGAAGTCCCCCAACCACTCTCAATAATGGCTTGTGCCACCACAATACTTGTAGGATGTAATTCCATTTTATCATACAACTCATCAATGGTTGAAGCCTTAAAAATATGTCGCTTTTTCGTTAACCATAAATGCTCTTTTGGTGAAAGTTTTTTACTCTTTAAAAGTTTAGCTACCTTCTTTCTTTCTTCAGATATTCGATGTTTGGCTACCAAGATAGAAGGAACTATCATATTAATAAACATTTTCTTTTTGTGCTGAATACTTAAATCTGATAAATTAATACTTTTTGTATACAAAATGGGCTTAACAAGCTGATTTTCTATAGAAACAATGTCTAATTCAGATTTAGGAGTAATATGTATAAGTACTTCTTCTAAAGATTTAACCCTCTCCTCTTCCTCTAAACTTATAAAAAAATCTTCATGTGGATAAACAGGTTCAGCTAAAATATTAGCCTTAGGCACTGGACTTGTAACAGTTTTCTTAGTAGAAAACTGCTCAAATGCGCGATAAAGCGCAAATAAACTTACTTCAAGTATCAGAAGCATTAAAAGTATATAAATTATTTTATTTAAATTCAACATCGTTTCCCTTTGAGTCAGTAACATTAAATCCCTATTCTTAAAAACTATATCTAAATATTAATTAAATAATAATTATTATTGTTTAATTATAATCATAAAGTCTTATTATGTTATACTTAAACAAACAGAGGAAATAGAATGAAAGAGCAACGCCTTAATGGTTTAGATATCTTTAGAGGCATGGCAATCCTCTTAATGATTATGTACCATTTCACCTTCGACCTAAACTATTTTAAAATTATTGCAATAAATATGGATGAGACAACTACTTTTCTCATTATGCGTTACACAATTATTAGTATGTTCCTCTTTACCGTAGGTGTTAGTCTTGGTTTAAATCATCAGAAAGAAATTCAATGGAAAAGCGTTCGTAAGCGTATGTTACAGCTTGGAACTGCTTCCATAATGGTGAGCATTGCTACGTATGTTGTTTTTCCTATTTCATGGGTTTATTTTGGTATTTTACATTTTATTTTAGTCGCCTCACTCATGACGCTTCCTTTAATAAAGTTTCCTAAAACCTCTTTAATACTGAGCCTATTCATTCTACTTGGTTCGGCCAGTGGTTTCTTAAACCTACATCCACTTTTTAATCTTTTACAAGCCCCTTTAAATCTTCCAACAATCTATTGTGAAGACCTTGTACCTCTTTTTCCTTGGTGGTCGGTTGTCTTGCTAGGTACAGTTAGTGTACATTATCAAATACATCACAAAATTTTTAATGCTAACATATTTACACAAAACTCCAAAATCAATACTTTATTAAAAAAGATGGGTCAATACTCTTTATTAATATACCTAATACATCAACCCATTCTTTTTGCTACTTTTGAACTCTATTTTAGATTTTTTTCAAAATAATTGATTGACGTACAGAATAATAATCATATACTTTTTGCCAATTTAATGAAGAGAGTGCTTTCGTTCCAGCTTCCCACACCTCATTCTCTTTAAGTGCTTCTCCCTTTCTATTTTGTCCATCAAAATTAGCATAAATAAAATTAAACCAATGATATTCATTAACTAAAGGTTCACTCACAATAGCATCATGCATAAACTCTAAATAATCTTCAGGAACACTAAAATCTTCTTTGGAATTTATTACTCCATAATCACCAATAAATGCTCTATACTGTATGCCATTGACTTCCCAAACATCTATGCTTATACTTTTATCATCATACGCCCAAAAAGCAGATAAATACAGAGGCAAAGCATTTTTAATGAAGTTCTCTAAAGCTGATTCAAATTTTTTTTCACCATAACCAGCAAAACTCTCAATAACACGTGTCTGCTCATTCACATAAATTTCAATGCTTAATTGTCCCACGGTCTCCGTTGCTTTAGGATACCAAAAAGCTTTAACAGCAGGGTATGTACCTGTAGGCATTACCCAACCATCCTCATTTTGTGAATCAAAGCCATGCACTTTAAAAATTGCTTCTACTATTTTTACAAGTTGTTCATCCTCTATTTCAATCATCTTTTCTCCCACTTTTTCACTATATTTATTAGAAAAGAATAATATCAAAATTTATTAAAATAAATATCAAAATTTTACTTAGTTTTATTCAATTAATCACACTTACATCCCAATATTTTAATATAATATTAAAAATAAAATATAAATATAAGGATTAATAAAATGACAAGAGCTATAAAAAATAATTACTATAATACTCTAGGACAAGAAGAATTGAGTGAAGAAGAACTGGCATTTTTTCAGGAAGCACTAAAAATAAAAAAAACAAAAATAGAAGAAAATTTAAAAAATGCAAATCAAGAATCTTCCACTCAAACGCAAAATAGATGCCAAGATGAAGGAGATTATGCATCCCTAGAAGTTATCAACAATATTAATTCCTTAATCTTAAAAGAGCAAACCATTACTTTAAATAAAATTAATAGAAGTCTCAATAAAATTATCATCGGTACCTATGGTATCTGTAGTACTTGTGAAGAACCTATTAATATTGAGCGTCTTAAAATTAAAATGTTTACTGAATATTGTGTACCCTGTAGAGAAATGATGGAAAAAGAAAAATAAGTAAAATATCCAAGCTTAATCTATCAATAATAAACTCCTCACATGAATGGCTGAGGAGTGAAAAAGTATCTCTATCAGTGTATATCCATCTTCTAATGCTTCCAAGATTAAAGCATTTCTCTCTTCTTTTGTGTTAAACACCTTAAAAATACTCTGCCACCTCTTTCACCAAACCTACTTCCACAGGATTTTATTCAATGTATCGTATGAGTGTATAGTAATATTCATCATCTGTAAAAATAGTAGAACGATTCACTCCTCGGTTAATGACAGATGATAACCTG
>CACVAU010000071.1 GCA_902727915.1 uncultured Sulfurovum sp. | reverse complement strand
TGTTGGTGGTTACTTCCATCCAAATGACGAATTAGCTTCTAAGGCAATGAGACCTTCGGCTACCCTTAATGCTATTATTGATGCTATTTAAGCGTTGGTAATTTTTGTTCCACCTTTTGGTGGGACAGTCTTAAAAATATTAAATCTTCTCCCACTCAAACTTACAGATATTTTTATCCTCTTTAGAAAACTCTATTCCAATAATAATTAATTCATCTGCTTTGTCTTGATACTTTTCATAATATCTATTCTCTTTTATCTGTCCTAAAGCTTTGCCATTTTGATTTTTATTATCTACTACTTTAAACTCAATCACATAGACTTGACTCATATTTGGAGTAGCTATGGTTAAGTCAATCCTTCCTAAGTTGGTTACATCTTCGGCTATAAACCCGATTCCTAGACCTGCAAGGTAAGAGTAGATGACATTGGCATAATAACCCTCATAGTTTTGAATGTTATTGTTAACATAGGAGTTATAAGGTAAAGATGCAAAATGTTGATAGATGGCTTTTTCAAACTCTTCCATATTTTTATTTTGTATAGAGTTTAGTATAGGCATAACCTGCATAGAATCGTCAGATAAAAGATATTTAAAAATAGTCTCATTCAAAGCCGTCCTAACCTCCAAATTTGGATAGGTTAATTTAAATATTCTACGATTAAAAAGTGTTTCTACTTTTTTTATTGTTAAATATCCTGTTTGAAAAAGTAGTGTTTCTATTTTGATATCATCCACATCAAAACTACTCAAATCACTCTCACTTATGGCTATATCTTCTAAATTTGGTAAAAAATAATTTTTCTGTTTCAATACCTCAATAAGAAAAGCAGGATTACCTGTCTCGAACCAATAGTTACTATAGGTTTTATCTTTAGAAAAGAAAAGTAAAATGTCAAAAGGATTATAAACACCCTCTCCTAAAAAACTGTAACCGTTATACCACTTTTTTAATTCATCCAAATCAACACCATCTAAGCGTTCGTCAAAGTGCAACTTTACATCTTCATGGGTATAACCACAGATGGTTGCATATCGTTTATCTAAAGATATATCTTCTAAGTTATTCAATCCACTAAAAAGACTAACTCTTGAAAATTTACTAACCCCCGTTAAAAATGCAAACTTAACATATTGGTCACTATCTTTTATAACAGAGTAGATATTTTTTAATCTATTTCTTATCTCTTTTGACAATTTTTTATCAGTTACATTATCTAAAATAGGCTTATCGTATTCATCTACTAAAATGACTACTTTTTGATTGTATTTTTCGTAAGCCAACTTAATTAATTGAAGAAAACACTCTCTACTATCATCTATATCTTCACATTCTACGTGTAACTCTTCTTGATTAGCTTTAATAATATTTAAAATTCGTTTATCCAAATCGGCTCTATCTTCAATAACTCCTGCACCAAAACTGATTTTAATCACAGGATAAGTAGTCTTCCAATTCCACTTATCATAAATATATAACCCCTCAAATAGCTCTTTTTTACCTTCAAATATATCTTTGAGGGTATCTAAAAAAAGAGACTTTCCAAAACGGCGTGGGCGTGAGAGGAAGTAGTATTTTCCACTATTTATAAGATTTAGAGCTAAATCTGTTTTATCTATATAAATGTAGTTTTCTTCTTTGTCTCTTATTTGATGGAATGTTTGGATTCCTATTGGTAGGTTTTTCATTATATCCTCTCTTTCATATCATGATTATATGTTATAAATAGTTATTTATAGCTTGTATAATTTATTCCAACTCCATCAAAAATAGATGTATTAAACTAACCATTCGATAAAATAAATAATCAATATGCTTATTATCTGTAACTTCAATTGTATCCGTCTCAAAGTGTCTGATTTGCAACTTATTTCCTATTTTACTTAAAGTTGTTCGACATTCATGATCTAGTAATTTCTCAATAGCACTATTCCCATTTGAAACTAATTGAATAAGTTCCTTAATTGATTGCTTTTTATTTTTTTCAACATAATATGTTTTCATTCTTTCAAAAGCATCCCAAATTTTTTCTAAAGCATGAATTCTATCTTCTATTTTAGGTAAAATAAATTTATTATGAGCTAATTGCACTAACTCATTTAATTTTTTATCCTCTGTATTATATATCTTATTTATCAAAGGTGTCATTGTTTCAGATATAACTCTATTAATTTGACCTTCATCATTTATAAAAAAATTATGCCATTTCTTTCAAAAACTTGATTAACTTTATCTCTAAAACCCAAACTGCTAGTTAAAAAGAGAATAAAGAAGAAAGAGAGTAAAGTTCAATACCAAATTTAGCTAAAAATTTTTCTAACTTTCCCGAAATATAGCCCTTATCACCAATAACAATAGAATTGGTAGGAAGAGTTGGAAGAAATTTATAAGAGGCTATTGTATCATGCATTGAACCTTCTGATATATAACAGGAAATGGGTTCTTGATTGGTTGTTACTACCATATGTACTTTAAATCCATAAAAGTATTTCTTCTTTGAGGCGTTATATCCTTTAAGGCTAACATCTCGCCAAAGTTTTGACCTTTTTTCTCTTTGAATTTGACATATTTCTACTGGAAATGAATCTACTGAATAGATTTGTGAGCCATTTAGCTTTTTAAATAACTCACTTAAAAAGAGAAAAAAGTGTTCTATCTCCCTTTCTAGCTGATTAATCCTTCTTGTAAATCTTGAATACTCTATTTTATTCACCCATTTCATTCCCATCCCATAATAATGTGCTTTTGCATAATTACCATTAAAATCAGATACAGCT
Organism: uncultured Sulfurovum sp.; assembly: GCA_902727915.1. The sequence goes on along the minus strand of CACVAU010000071.1, from coordinate 963 downwards.
AAATAGCCTAAAAACAATACTTCACTATCACTTATCTCTGATAATGCATGTTCTTCTTTTCCTAATGTCCCTTTTAGAAACTCTTCTATTAAGCAGTATATTGTTATTATTCTTTGTTCCATAATTTACCATCCAAGCTTTTTTATGGAACTTTACTCTCTTTCTTCTTTATTCTCTTTTTAACTAGCAGTTTGGGTTAAGCAGTATATTGTTATTATTCCTTGTTCCATAATTTGCCATCCAAGCTTTTTTATGGAACTTTACTCTCTTTCTTCTTTATTCTCTTTTTAACTAGCAGTTTGGGTTCTTTATCACTAAAATACATTTAATTACCTTCTCTATTTTCAGCTCGTTTTACTTCAATTGCTTGTTTAGGGGTTAACCAAGAGTGTTTACATAGACTTGCATAGCTACCATCCATACAAGTTTTTAAGTTTTCTTTTTTTTCAGCTCGTTTTACTTCAACTGCTTGTTCAGGAGTTAACCAAGAGTGTTTACATAAACTAGCATAACTACCATCCATACAGGTTTTTAAATTATCTTTTCGTTCAGCTTCTTTAACTTTAACTGCTTGTTCAGGAGTTAGCCATGAGTGTTTACATAAACTGGCATAACTACCATTCATACAGGTTTTTAAATTATCTTTTTTTTTGGTATTAACCTGAGTTCGACAAAAAAGAAGCTTAAAAGAGTAGTCATCTTATAATTTTAAACCACTAAAATTATAGGATGACTAAAAAAATGTTAACAAAAATATTCTGTGAAATAGATGACTTTATGCAAGAGTTTGAAGATGAGTACAAAAAAAGATTGATAGCTGAGAAAAGTAGTAAGACAAAATATAATTCAAGATTAACACTTAGTGAAGTGATGAGTATATTGGTCTATTATCACAATTACGGAAACCGAACATTCAAGGATTTTTATCTAAAAACTATCTGTAAGAATTTCAAATCATATTTT
>CACVAU010000070.1 GCA_902727915.1 uncultured Sulfurovum sp. | reverse complement strand
GCGTATATTCCCCAAGAAGACATGGATAAAATGGCTAATGAACAAAGTATTTATGGATTAGAGACTATGCTGAAAGATATGAAAGAAAATAGAGATAGACTTAATAAGTAGTATTATATTTTCTCACCTCAACCCCAACTTCCCAGCTATCTCAGTTTCACAGCAAATATGGTCGTCACTTATTTTTCCATGCTCTTCAACATACGAAATACCCCAATGAAACATCTCTTTAAGAACAGGTTGTAGACGCTTTCCAGCAGGGGTTAAACTGTAGACGACTTTGGGTGGGACTTCGGCAAATACTTCTCGGTGGACAATGTTTTTGGCTTCTAACTCTTTGAGTTTTACCGTTAAGGTCTTTTGGGTGGTCTCAGAAATGCTTTCATGCAAGTCTTTAAAACGTTTTCCCCCGTCCAAGAGATTCCAAATAATATAGAGCTTCCACTTGTCATTAAATATGTCTAAAGTCACAGCGACAGAACAGTCATACTTTTTCTCATTGATTGTGTACATTTGAAATCCTTCTTCGTTAGGATATTTTAACATAAAAGTGATTAATTTCTATTGCTTACCTAAATTACTGTAAAGGATATTTAAGTTAATAATGGCTAAAATTTTCACCTATAAAAAACTAAGGAACCAAAATGGAAAATAAATTTTTAGAAGCAATGAACTTTAGACATGCGTGTAAATCATTTGATGCAAATAAAAAGATAAGTGAAGAGGATTTTTTTGATATCTTAGAAATGGGAAGAATGAGTCCCAGTTCTTTTGGCTTTGAGCCTTGGCAATTTGTGCTGGTACAAAATCCTGAGTTGAGAGAGAAGTTAAAAGCTTTTACGGATGGTGGGCAAGGGCAATTACCAACGGCAAGTCATTTTATGCTTATACTTTGTCGTAAACAACCAAGTATGCACTACAGCAGTGAGTACATCAATAAGATGCTAGAGTCAAAAGGCTTACCTGAAGAGGTGGTGGCATTTTATCATGAGTTTTATGAGCGATTTCAAAAAGAGGATTTTAAACTCCTTGACGATGAAAAATATATCTTTGACTGGGCAACAAAACAGACTTATATTGCTTTAGCCAATATGATGACAGGGGCTGCAAGTATGGGCATTGATTCTTGTCCTATTGAAGGGTTTAGTATTGAGGAAACAGAAGCCTTTATGCGAGATGAACTTAACATTGACACAAATGAATTTGGTATTTCTGTCATGGTGGCATTTGGTTATCGAGAAAATGAACCAAGAGAAAAAGTACGACAAAACATGGGTGACGTGGTCACTTGGTACAACTAATATGTTGTTAGACACGCCCATTTGTGACTTTGGTTGGAAAGCACCAGAATTTATTTTACAAGATGCTCATGGTAAAAGCTTTACCATGTCTGAGCATTTGGGTGAAAAAGGGCTGTTGATTATGTTTATTTGTAATCACTGTCCTTATGTTATTCGTATTGCAGAACGCTTGGCAGAAGATACTCAGCTCTTAATGGATGAAGGCATTAATGTCTTGGCTGTGATGTCTAATGATTATAAGTCTTATGAAAGTGATTCTCCAGAGAACATGATAAAGTTTGCCAAAGAAAATAACCTTGCATTCCCTTACCTTGTCGATGAAGACCAAGCTGTCGGTAAAACTTATGGTGCTGTTTGTACGCCTGACTTTTTTGGGTTTAATGCCAAAGGTGAACTTCAATACCGTGGGCGACTTGACGATGCACGGATGGAGGATACTTCTAACCGAATACTTGAATTGGTTAATGCCATGCGAGAGATTGCTGTTACAGGTCAAGGACCAAAAGAGCAAACTCCTAGTATGGGCTGTTCGATTAAGTGGAGAGACTAAAATGATACATTCACCTCAAAACTTCTGAATCAACCCCAAGATCTTACTTTGAACGTGTGAGATTATAGGAGCTTTTTTAAGCTCTTCTTTCTCATATCCATACTTTTTAAAAAGCTTTGAGGGTGGTTCAGTGGTGGTTATTTTAATATTTTTAAACTGATAGATAAACTGCTTTTTACTAAATCTAATATCCATTAACGTATCACAATCTTTTTCTATCATCAAACTTTTACCCAAGAACTTATGATATTTTGACTCTTTTATAGGGACTACATAAAAATCTTTCCAGCCTCGACTCATGGCTGTGTAAATGGCTTCTTGTTGCTCAATGCTCAATCTATCTTCAAGCTTTTTTTCCCAATGAATTAGATTGTTTTTCGCGTAATTAATCTTCTTTTTCTTACAATATTCAAGCCATTGATTTAACAGAATGGATGTTTCTTTTGTTTTAGGTTTTTCTTCTTTTGGCTTAGTTTTCACAGCTGAATTTTGTGAGTTGGTATTCGTCCCAAGAATCTCGCCAATCTTCTTCTTGGTGTAGATAAAAAACAGATGTACATAATAGTATTTTTTCTTTTGCACTACTTCGATTAATTTCATCTCTTTTAAAAGTTTTTTGGTTTTTTTAACCCTATCAATCGCCCAATTCATCCCTTTTCTTGTGAATTCATCGGTAGCAAGGGGCTGATTTGTTTTTTGGAGTTGAGCATGATAGAGGTAAAAACTATACAAGGCTAAAAGGTTGGCATAGTCTTTTCCATGTTTTAGAAACCGTTGCAACAAATGAGGATGAATAACGATGGGATTTTCTATTGGTTCGAGTTCCATTTTTTTGCCTTATATTTTTTTGATATTTGGCATTGTAGTATATAATTTACAATTTGTCAATAATTTAGTAACTAAAAATTACTATTATGGTTTTTTAGATTACTTTATTCGTTAATTAAAGTTTTTAGTACTTGTTTTAATTCTTTATTCTTTGCTATTTCTTTTTTCAATTTTTGAGTTTCAAGATAAAGTTCAATTGCTCTTTCTAAGGGTTTACTTATTTGGTTTTTAAAAACAGAATTCTTTAAATTTCCTTCTGTATATCCAATTTCATCAGCCAACTTCTTATATGTTAAATTCAAATCTTTACAGACTTTTTTAATCAAATTCTCCTCTTTCTCTTCCAAAACAAGCACTCCTTTTTTAAAAGATTATAACAAAACCTCCCCTTTTCTTAAGAGAGTTTTTAAGTATCCTCTTTTTACGAAGTAACATTTTAAGTATGTGGGTTGTTTTTTGGGTGGGGTGGTTTTTGGGGTTTACATACACGTAGGGTGCGTTTCCCAACGCACCAAATATCGGCATAAAGAAAATAATATGATTTTGAATTGAATTAACGGTGCGTTGGGAAACGCACCCTACGGAAATATGACAATATGACATGTTATTGATTGAAATCATTGTTTTATGTTAAAGTTTGAAATGGCAAATTATAAACGACTTTTTTTAGATGGACATAGCTATTATTTTACGATTGTGACACATGGACGTAATCATATTTTGGTAGAGAATATTGAATTACTACGAGAGAGTTTTCGTGAAAGTAAAGAATATTTTTCTTACAAAATAGATGCTATTGTGATTTTACCTGACCATCTCCACATGATTATAACACCTAAAAATGTTAGTGAGTATCCTAAAATTATTCAAGCTATTAAATATAATTTTTCAAAACGATATAAAGCCAATGAAGAGGTAGCACAATCAAATAGCCGACATAAACGAAAGCTAAAACCTATCTGGCAAAAAAGATATTATGAACATACGATAAGAGATAATAAGGATTATTTACGATGTTTGGAGTATATGGAAACAAATCCTATAAAACATAAATATGTAGACAATG